>NZ_BAGJ01000087.1 GCF_000308775.1 Nocardia testacea NBRC 100365 | reverse complement strand
GCCCGGGATCACGCGTCGATCCTGCACGCGGACCTGGATTCCTTCTACGCCTCGGTGGAGCAGCGGGACCAGCCGCGGCTGCGCGGCAGACCGGTTCTGGTCGGCGGCGGGGTCGTCCTGGCCGCCAGTTACGAGGCCAAGGCCGTGGGCGTTCGCACGCCGATGAACATCGGCAAGGCATTGAGCCTGTGCCCGGACGCGACAGTGGTCCCGCCGCGGATGCCGGCCTATGCCGAAGCCAGCAGGTCGGTGTTCGAGATCTTCGCCGATACCACCCCGATCGTGGAGGGGATATCGATCGACGAGGCGTTCCTCGATGTCGCGGGACTACGCCGGATCGCGGGTGAACCGCAGGCCATTGCCGCCGAGCTGCGGGCACGGGTGCGGCGGGAGGTCGGCCTGCCGATCTCGGTCGGCATCGCGGGGACGAAGTTCCTGGCCAAGGTGGCCAGCGCGGTCGCGAAACCGGACGGGTTGCTGCGGGTGGAACCGGCCGACGAGCTCGGATTCCTGCATCCACTGCCGGTGCACCGGCTGTGGGGTGTGGGCCCGGTGACCGAACGTGCCCTGCGCGCCCACGGTATCGAGCGGATCGGGCAGTTGGCGGAGCTGGGCGAAGAGGGGTTGCGGCCGATCGTCGGCGCGGCCGCGGCCCGGCATCTGCACGCACTTTCCTGGGCGCGTGATCCACGGCGAGTGGAGACGGGGCGGCGGCGACGGTCCCTCGGCGCGCAGCGCGCACTGGGCCGTCGGCCGTACCCGGCCGCGGAAATCGACGCATATCTGCACGGCCTCACCGACCGGCTCGGCCGCCGGTTGCGGGCCGCCCAGCGGTGCTGCCGCACGGTGGTGCTGCGGATGCGCTTCGACGATTTCACCCGCGCCACCCGGTCGCACACCCTGCCCGGGGCGACCGACCACACCGAGACGATCCTGCGGGCCGCCCGGGGCCTACTGGCCGAGGCGATGCCGATGATCGAGGCACGCGGCCTCACCCTGATCGGACTGGCGTTGACGAATCTGGAGAACGCCGACCCCAGGCAACTCACCCTGCCCTTAGGCCAGGGGCCCACTCCGGCATTGGACACCACCCTGGACGCACTGCGCATCAGATTCGGCTCCGGGGCAGTCACCCGCGCCGCGCTGCTGCGGCATGGCGAAGGTCTGTCGGTGCCGTTGCTCCCGGACTGATCCGAGCAGATCACCGATCGGCCCGGCGTGATGCCGGCGCAGTTCGGCCCCGCCGGGGACCGTCATTGTCCGAGCCCGGGCGGGACCGCCGCTGCACGAACCGGGTCGAGACCATTGCCGTTCGAGCCGGACGAAACTGCCGCCGACCCTTGCGAACGAGACCACTGCTCGCCGAGAGCATCGGGCGCGGTACGCATTCGAACCCGCGACCGGCGGGTGCCGCATCTGGACGTTTGTTCAACAGTGTGGTTCGCTGCCAATCGAGCAGGAAGGACATCTCGATGGTGGCAACCTCCAAAACGCGTGCCGCGGCGCGACCCACGGATTCCGAGCAGGCGGCGCTCCCCCGTCGCACGGTACTGGCGGGCGCGGCGGCCGGCACGGTCGCGCTGGGCGCACTCACCGCGACCGCGCCGGGGCTCGGCGAGCGACTCGCCGCCACCGCACAGGCCGAACCCGGCGGCTATCTCGTGGGGCTGGGAATCTCCGATATCACCGGCCCCGCCGCGGAATGCGGCATGATGGGCTACTCCCAGCAGGATCAGACCACCGCGGGTATCCATCTGCGTCCTCGCGCCCGCGCGTTCGTCTTCGCCTCCGGGGTGGAGCGGGTCGTCTTCGCTGTCGCCGAGAACGCGATGATCTTCCAATCGGTGCATCGCGGTGTGCTCACCGAACTGGCGCGCCGTTTCGGCGATCTGTACACCGAACGCAATGTCCTTCTCACCTCCACACATTCACACGCCGTCTGCGGCGGAGCCGCCCACGACTACGCCTACAACCTGTCGATTCTCGGGTTCCAGGAGCAGGTGTACGACGCCGAGGTGAACGGTCTCGTCGAAGCCATCGCGGCCGCGCACGCCGACCTCTCCCCCGGCACGCTCGCCCTCGGCCGCGCCGAACTGCGCAATGCCAGCGTCAACCGCTCCCGGGTCGCCTTCGACCGCAACCCCGCCGCCGACCGGGCACACTTCCCGGACGCCATCGATCCGGCGGTCACCACGGTCTCGATCGGCAAGGGCGGCGAAGAGGTCGGCGCGATCACCTGGTTCGCCACCCACAACACCTCGATGACGAACACGAACCGGCTGATCAGCTCGGACAACAAGGGCTACGCGGCATTCGCCTGCGAGCACACCGATCACGGCGTGCGCTATCTCGACGGCGCACCGGGCTACGTCGCGGCCTTCGCCCAGACCAACGCCGGTGATATGTCGCCCAACCTGGATCTGCGGCCCGGTTCGGGCCCGACCGGCAACGAATTCGACAACACCCGCATTCTCGGGGAGCGCCAGCACGACGCCGCCCGCACGGCGGTCGCGGCCGCGATCCCCATGAACGGCCCGGTGGGGTCGGTGTTCTGCTATATCGACCTCTCCGATATCGCCATCGACGGTCGATACACTCCGGACGGCGCCGCCCGCCGCACGGCCGCACCCGCCGCGGGAGTGTCGTTGCTCGCCGGAAGTGTGGAGGACGGCCCCGGTCTGCCGGGCGGTCCGATTCCGGAGGGCGTCCGTAACCCCTTCCTCGACTTCCTCGGCGATCCGCACCGTCCCGCTCCCGGCTGGCTCGCCGATGCCCAGGCCCCCAAGGTGATCGCGGTGCCGTTCGATCTGCTACCGCCGGCGCCGTGGGTGCCGAGTGTGGTGCCGATCCAGATCGTTCGGCTCGGCGAGTTGTATCTGGCGGCGGCCGGTGGTGAGTTCACCATCGTGGCCGGCCTGCGGGTGCGCCGGGCGGTGGCGGATGCGCTCGGGGTCGCGCTGGATCAGGTCCTGCTCCAGGGCTACGCCAACGCCTACCACGAATATGTCACCACCCCGGAGGAATACGACGCGCAGCAGTACGAGGGCGCGTCCACGCTGTTCGGCCGGTACACGCTGCCCGCCTATCAGCAGGAGTTCACGCGGCTGGCCACGGCGCTCGCCGCCGGTACCGCGGTCGACCGGGGCCCGGCACCACGCGACCTCTCGCATCTGCAGCCCAACTTCGTCCCCGCCCCGGGTCCGGATATCGCGTTGCCGGGACACGATTTCGGCGCGACGCTCACCCAGCCGGCCACGCACTACACCCGCGGCACCCGAGCCGAGGTGGCCTTCGTCTCCGCCCACCCGAAACACAATCCCCGCCGCAACGGCACCTTCCTCGAGGTACAGCGGCTGGTGGAAGGGAGGTGGGTACGGGTCGCCAACGAAGGCGAGTGGGCCGTGCGCTTCCACTGGAGCACCCGCGGCCCGGGTACCTCGGTGGCCTCCTTCACCTGGGACATACCCGCCGATACCGTGCCCGGGCGGCATCGTTTCGTGCACTTCGCCGATCGGCTCACCCCCGATCGGCGACTGCAGCCGATCATGGGGACCAGCGCCGAATTCGAGATCGGCTGACGCCCGCGCCGCCGCGGTCCGGGGGGCGAGCGATCGCGATCAGGGCAGGATCGAATCGATATAGCCGCCATCCACGCGGACCGCGCCCCCGGTCGTGGCCGAGGCCTGATCCGAGGCGAGGTAGACCACCATATTGCCGATTTCGGCGGGTTCGATCAGTCGCTGGAGCAGCGAATGCGGGCGGTGTTCGCGCATGAAGCGGTGCTGTGCCTCGTCCCAGGGCAGTTCGGAGCCGACCAGGTCCCGGACGAAATCCTCGACGCCGGGCGTATGGGTCGGTCCCGCCATCACGGAATTGACGGTGACCCCCGTGCCCGCCGCGGCCTTCGCGTATCCGCGGGTGACGGCGAGCAGCGCGGTCTTCGTCGTGCCGTAGTGCACCATTTCCAGCGGCGTCACCACCGCCGAATCGCTGGCGATGTTCATGACGCGACCGAATCCCTGCTGCATCATGCCGGGCAGATACATCCGGATGAGCCGGATGGCGGACAGCACGTTCACCTCGAAGTAGCGCCGCCAATCGTCGTCGTCGATCTCGAGCACCGGTTTCGCCTCGAAGATTCCCAGATTGTTGACGAGGATATCGAGCTCGGGCACCTTCTCCCGCAGAATTCCGGCACCCACCGCGGAGGACAGATCGGCGGCGACGGCGCGAACCGAGGCGCCGGGGACTTCCTCCAGAATGCGGGTGCGGGCCGCTTCGGTCTTGTCCGGGCCGCGGCCGTTCACGATCACCGACGCGCCCGCCCGCGCCAGCGCGGTGGCGATGGCCAGGCCGATGCCCTGGCTGGAGCCCGTGACCAGTGCGTGCCGTCCGGAGAGGTCGATGTTCATCCCCTCATCGTGCCGCACCACCGCGTACCGGCCGGGGGCGCCACGCGGACCCTGTCGCCACGGGGTCACTAATCCGCCATTGACAAATGGCACATTTGTGAATGATTCTGAACGCATGACTAGGTCGACGAGGACCTCGCGCACCGGTGTGCCGCGCACCCCCTCCCTGCGTTCGCGACTGGCCGCCACCGCGGCGGAATACGGTCTGCGCCCGATCAACTGCGCGGTGCCGATGAACCCACCGGGTGTCCTGTTCGCCCGCACCCTCATCGCGACGATCATGGAACTGGCCGGCCCACCGCTGCGCGGCACAGTCGTCCAGGAAGTCCGGGCCGGCGACGTCCGCGGCGAATGGGTGCGCGCTCCCGGGGTCGAGTCCGGCGGCCGGGCCGTCTACTACGTGCACGGCAGCGGGTATGTGCTCTGTTCGGCCCGGACCCATCGCGGCCTCGCCTCCCGGCTGTCCCGCGATACCGGTCTGCCCGTCTTCGTCGTGGACTACCGGCTCGCCCCCGAACACCGCTTCCCGGCCGCCGCCGACGATATCGCCGCCGGTTTCGAATGGCTGCTCGGCCAGGGCTTCGCCGCGGACGACCTGGTGATCGCGGCGGATTCCGCGGGCGGGCACCTCACCCTCGATCTGCTCCTGGAGAACGCCGCCCGCGGTGATGCGCAACCCGCCGCCGTCGCCCTGTTCTCGCCGCTGATCGATCTCACCTTCGCCCTGGCGACCGAGCAGGAGCGACGCCGGCGCGATCCGGTGATCTCGGCCCGGGCCGCTCGCCGGCTCCCCCGCGTCTACACCAGCGGACATCCCGACGACACCCCGCGACTGCGCCTCACCGTCGCGGCCGGCACCGCGCTCCCGCCGATACTGGTGCAGGCCGGCGGCGCCGAGATGCTCAGCGCCGATGCCCGCCACCTGCACACGATGGTCCGGACCGCGGGCGGTGACTGCACCCTCGAGATCTGGCCGGGTCAGGTGCACGTGTTCCAGGCACTGCCGCGCCTGGCCCCCGAAGCCGACGCCGCCCTGAGCCGCGCCGCCGACTTCCTGTGCGCGGCACTCACGGTCGCCACCCCACGGAAAGTGAGCTGAGATGACAGCCCTGCGCAACCTCCTGCCGTTCGGCACCTCCGATCGCACCCGCGGCGCCCGCGCGGTCGTCACCGGCGCCGGCAGCGGAATCGGCCGCGCTCTCGCCCTCGAACTGGCCGCCCGGGGCGGACAGATCGTCTGCGCCGATATCGACGAGAGCCGTGCCGCGGGCACGGTCGCCCTCATCGAACGCGAACACCCCGGCGCCGCACACACTTTCCGCTGCGATGTGGCCCGCCGGGAAGACGTGGAGATCCTCGCCCGGTTCGCCGATTCGGTATTCGACGGACCGGTCTCGCTGGTGGTCAACAACGCCGGCGTCGGCATCGGCGGGAAACCGGTGGGCGAGATCGGCTTCACCGACTGGGAGTGGGCGCTCGGTATCAATCTGTGGGGCGTGGTGCACGGCTGCGAGATATTCGCGCCCCGGCTGCGGGCCGCCGGCCGCGGCGGCATCATCAATGTGGCCTCGGCCGCCGGTTTCGCGGCCGCGCCCGCGATGGCGGTCTACAACACCTCCAAGGCCGGTGTGCTGGCACTGTCGGAGACGATGGCCGCGGAATTCAGCGGTACCGATATCGCGGTCACCGTGCTCTGCCCCACCTTCGTCCGGACCAATGTCGCCCGGGACGGGCGCATCACCACGGGTTCGCGCGCCCTCGCCGACACCCTGATGCGCTGGACCGGCTTCTCCCCCGAGCGCGTCGCCCGGATCACCCTCGACGCGCACGATCGCGGCCGGCTGCACGTCCTCCCGCAGCCCGATGCCCAGCTGATCTGGCTGCTCAAACGCGCTTTTCCCGGACCGTACACCACCGTGGCGGGTCTGCTCGAGCGGCTGTTGCCGCAGGACGCGCCCGCCGTACCGACCACTACACAGAGAACAGGAGTCTGAGATGGCGACCATGGACTTCGCGGATATGCTCGACAAGATCAAGGACCGCCAGTGGGCACTGGCCGATATCGATTGGGACGCGCCGGGCGCGGAAACGATCACCCCCGAACAGCACGCGCGCCTGAAGCCGTTCATGTCGGACCTGATGTGGATCGAGAACGTGGGGGCGCGCGGATTCGCCGCCATGGCCAAAAAGGCCCCCGACGAGACCCTGCGGGAGATCTACCGTTATTTCCACGCCGAGGAGCAGAAGCACGCCAATGCCGAACTCGCGCTGATGCGGCGCTGGGGCATGCTCGAGGGTGACGAGATCCCGCAGCCGAATATCAATGTCAAACTGGTGATCGATTTCCTGGACAAATACGCCGACGAGATGTCGCTGTCCTTCCTGGGAACCGTGATTCCGATGCTCGAGGTGGCACTCGACGGCGCGCTGGTCAAATTCATCATGGACGAGATCGAGGACCCGGTGTGCCAGGAGGCGTTCCGGCGGATCAATGCCGACGAGTCCCGGCACCTGGCGGTGGATTTCGCGGTGATGGATGTGCTCGGCCATGCCGAGATGCGCAAACTGCTCATCGAACTGGTCGGCGGCTGGGTGAAACCCACCTTCCTGATCGGCGTGCTGAGTTATATGCCGCTGCTGAACAAGATGCGCGACAACATCGTCGCGATGGGAGTGGACGAGAAGAAGCTGTACTCGGCGCTCGAGCGCTACCGGAAGGTGGGTGAGCGCAGCGAATTCGCCCGCCGGTTGCCGATGTACCAGATCGTGAAGATGCACGGTAACTGGGTGGTCGACCGGGGTCATCCGTATCACCTGCTCGCGGACACCCTGGTGAAGGTCACCGGGGCCATTCCGCGGCGGCTACTGCGCAAGGACCCGAGCTGGTCGAAGGAAATCACCTACACCCCCGCCGCGTGACGAGGACGAGCATGACCACGACCAGCACAGCCCCGCTCGATGTCGCCGTGATCGGTGCGGGATTCGCCGGAATCGGCGCGGCCATCCGGCTCCGCGACCGCGGTATCACGAATTTCGCGGTGTTCGAACGCGGTGACGCGGTCGGCGGAACCTGGCGCGACAACACCTATCCCGGCGCCGCCTGCGATATTCCCTCCCGGCTCTACTCCTACAGCTTCGCACCCAACCCGGACTGGTCGCACACCTATTCCGGCAGCGGTGAGATCCTGAGCTATATCGACTCGATGGTGGCCGAATCCGGAATCGGTCCGCATATCCGGTTACGGCACAACGTCGCCGGAATGGCATTCGACGAGACCACCGGCACCTGGGCGATCTCGATCGAGGGCGCCGGAGAAGTCCGCGCGCGTGCGGTGGTGCTGGCGTCCGGCCCGCTGACCGAACCCGGCTACCCCGATATCCCGGGTATCGACACCTTCACCGGGCACACGATCCACAGTGCGCGCTGGGACCACGACTACGATTTCGCCGGAAAACGGGTCGCGGTGATCGGCACCGGAGCCAGTGCGGTGCAGATCATCCCGGAGCTGGTGGAACGGGCCGGCTCGGTGAAGGTTTTCCAGCGCACTCCCGGCTGGGTCCTGCCCCGGGTGAACCGGCGCACCGGCGCCCTCACCAAGGAGCTGTACCGGCATGTCCCCGGCGCGCAGACCCTCGCGCGGCAGGCGTGGTTCTACGGGCACGAATCGGTGGCGCTCGGCGTCGTCTGGAACACCCCGCTGACCCGGGTGGTCGAACTGGTCGGCCGGGCACAGCTGCGGCGCCAGGTCGCCGATCCGTGGCTGCGCCGACAGCTCACGCCCGATTTCCGGGCCGGCTGCAAACGACTGCTCATGACCGACGACTACTACCCGGCACTGCAGCGGGAGAACTGCAAACTGATCACCTGGCCGATCGCCCGGATCGCCCCGGACGGTATCCGCACCGCCGAGGGGATCGAGCACCGTGCCGACTGCATCGTGTTCGCCACCGGATTCGAGGTCTCCAAAACCGGGACACCGATCCCGATCACCGGCCGGGACGGCCGGGTGCTCGCCGACGAGTGGCGGCGCGGCGCGTTCGCGTATCGCAGTGTCGCGGTCTCCGGCTATCCGAACCTGTTCCTGACCTTCGGACCCAATTCCGGCCCGGGGCACAACTCGGCACTGGTGTACATGGAAGCGCAGATCGACTACCTGGTGCGGGCGATCGGTCTGATCCTCGACCGCGATCTGCGGATGCTCGAGGTGCGCCGCGAACGCCAGGAGCGTTACAACGCGGCCATCCAGCGCAAGCTGGGTGCGACCACCTGGAACTCGGGCTGCCGCAGCTGGTATCTGACCGAGGACGGGTTCAACGCGACCATGTACCCGGGCTTCGCCACCCAGTACCGCAACCAGTTGCGCGAGGTCGATCTCGACGACTACACGGTGGTGGCAGCCGAGCCGCGGATCGCGCCGACGGTGGCATCGATCCCCTAGCCGAGGGCTAGACTCGGATTCTCGGGCCGGATCACCGGCGCAGGCGGGCGAGGGAGGTGCGGACTCATGGCGCGATACCGGATCGACGATCTCGCCCGCGCCGCGGGCACCACCTCCCGCAATGTCCGCGCCTATCAGGAGCGCGGACTGCTCCCGCCCCCGGCCGACCGCGACGGCCGGGCCAGTATCTACGACGATTCCCACCTCGAGCGGCTCCGCCTCATCGACGCGCTGCTCCAGCGCGGTTTCACCACCGCGCATATCGCCGATTTCATCACCAGCTGGGAGACCGGCAAGGATCTCACCGAGGTGCTGGGCCTGCAGCACGCCGTCACCGCGAACTGGTCGGAGGAGGAGACGTTCGAGGTTCCCCGGGAACTGCTCGCCACCATTCTCGGTGAGCAGACCGAGGAGCTGGTGGAACAGCTGAGCCGGATGGGTCTGGTCCGGGTGGACGGCGAGACGGTGGTGATCACCGATACCCAGCTGCTCACCTCGTTCACCGAGCTCCACGAGTACGGGGTGGAGCTGGGCACGCTCATCTCGGTGTACGCCGACGTCGCCACGCGGATCGACGCTATCAGCGAGCTGCTCATCAACGCGGCGAAGAAACATATCGTCGACGAGCACGGGCCCGGCTGGCTACCGGACTCCAATGACGAGATCGCCGCCACCACCCGCATGCTCAATACAATGCGTGAACTCGGTGTCGCCGCGGTGCACACCAGTCTGGCCCGGTCGCTGGACGCCACGCTGCGGCGCGAACTCGGCGACTATCTCGCCACTGCCGCGGAACGGGAGCGGGAACGGAACATGGGCCGCGCCCAGCGCGATCACTGAGCGCCGGACCCGGGCCGCCTCAGGCCAGACGGCACAGTGTTTTTCCGGTCGTCGCGCCCGAGAGCATCGCGACCAGGGCGGCCGCCGCCTGCTCGATCCCCTCGAATACCGATTCCCGGTGGACCAGTCGTCCGGCCGCGAGATGCGCACCGACCTCGGCCCGCATGGCCGACTCGAGATGATTGAAGGATCCGGCCCGGAAACCCCGCATACGCAGGCCTTTCGCCACCATGGTGAAGAGGTTCGGCGGCCCGGCCGGGGCCGCGCCGTCGTAACCGGATACCGCCCCGCACAGCGCGATCCGCCCCTGCGGGCGGAGCGCGTCCAGGGCCGCGGTCAGATGGTCGCCACCGACATTGTCGAAATACGCGTCGATTCCGGTGGGCGCGAGTACGGCCAGCGATTCGGCGAGGGCGGGCTCGTGGTAGTCGAAGGCGGCGATACCGAGTTCGTCGCGCAGGTAGGCCACCTTGTCCGGACTGCCCGACGAGCCGAGGACGGTGGCGCCGCGCAGGGCCGCGAGCTGCGCGGCGAGCGAACCGACCGATCCCGCGGCCGACGACACCCACACTGTGTCCGCCGCGGTCAGCTCGAGAATTTCGACCAGCCCCACATACGCGGTGAGTCCGGCGCTGCCCAGCGGGCCGAGGAACCATTGCGGCGGAAGATCACCTGCCTCGATCCGGGTGGGTGCGCCGTAACCGCCGATGGTCTGCGCGCCGGCGCCCACCACCGCGTATTCGCGGTAGCCGAGAGTGTGGGAGACCAGATCGCCCACGGCGTAGTCCGGGTGGCGGGTCTCGGCGACCACGCCGAGCGCGAGACCGCTGAGACATTCGCCCGGGCGCAGCGGCGGCAGGTACCCGTCCGGTGTGGTCTCCGCCAGCCGGATGCGGATGGACGGATCGATCGACAGCCAGGTGTTGCGCACCAGGATCTCGCCCGGGCCGGGTTCCGGCACGGGTTCCTCGAGCAGCGCGAGATCGGTGACGCTCAGCTTTCCGGCCGGGCGCCGGGCCAGACAGAGCCGGCGATTCATCGGTGGTCCTCCTTGTCGGGCCTGCCGGGCTCGCGCCGTTCAGCGCGCGAAGGCGACCTCGGGCGTCCGGGCGATGAGCAGCCGGCGCACCGCACCGTCGGCGTCGAGCTGGGCGGTCGCATTGAACGACGCCTCGAACTCTCCGGCACGCGTGGTACGACCGAGCACGAGTTCGTATTCGCCCACCACCGCACCCACATCGATGTGATGGATCAGGGTGCTCTTCTCGCGCTGGGCGAGGTAGGCGACCAGTCCGGCCCGGTCCCCGACGAATTCGGCGCTCTCCCCGGATCCCTTCGAGAACTGCACCGACATGGTGAAATCGGCGGAGATCATGCCGAGCACCCGATCGGGATCGTCGGAGTCCATATAACCGAACCACCGCGTCAGCACGGGCACATCCGTCGTCATTTCCGTTCTCCTTCGGTCGAGGACCGGTCCACCAGCGCGAAGTCCGCGCTGAACGTGACCTGATATCGGTCGATGAGTCCCGTCGCGTCCAGATGCATCGCGGCCACGAAATAGCCGGTGGTCACGGTGCCGTTCTCGGTGACGGCGCCGTGGGCGAACTGCACGTCCCCGTCGGCGGCGACCCGCAACAGCACATGCTTGCGGTTCACCGGCGGCCGGCCGCTGAGGTAATCGAACATGGCCGAGCGGCCGCGGCCCCGGTTCACCCCGGTGGGCAGGACCATCGTGAAGTCCACGTCCTCGGCCAGCAACGCCACCGCGTCCCGCAATCCGCCGCTGTCGACGGTCGCGTAGTAGTCCTCGATCACGTAAATCATGAAATGAACTTAGTTCAGCAAACCACTTCTTGTCGAGAGTGCGAGCCGCTAGGCTCAATTTGCCGAATTGAACTCAAGTCAACCGGAGAATCATGTCCTCGACCTCAGCAGTTACCCCCGAAGCGCCCTGGCCGCGGGCGGAACCGGCAGCTCTCACGCCCGGTCCCGAGCAGGAACAACTGCGCGAAACACTGCGGGCGCTCCTCGCCAAGTACAGCGGGATCGAGCAGGTACGCGCGGCGGCGGAATCCGCGGCCGGATACTCCGAACCGCTGTGGCGACGCCTCGTCGACGAGATGTCGGTGACCTCGCTCGCCGTCCCGGAGGAATACGGCGGGCTCGGCTACGGCACCGCCGAACTGGCCGTCGTACTCGAGGAATGCGGCCGGGCCCTGGTCTGCGAACCCGTGATCAGCTCGGCCGTCCTGGGCGTTCAGGCACTGCTGCCGGCCGCCGCGGCGACCGCCGACCTCTTCACCGAGGTGCTGGACGGGCGATCGCTCGCCACCGTCGGCACCCTCGATCCAGCGACCGACGCGCTGCGGGCCCGATCCGATTCCACCGGCTGGCGAGTCGAGGGTACGGTCACCCACCTACCGGGCGGCGACACCGCCGATCTCGTAGTGGCCTCGGCGGATACGCCCGAGGGCCGCCGCCTCTTCGCCCTGCGGCCCGGCCCCGGGGCCGTGCGCAGCCCACGCCGCGTCCTGGACCCCACGCGCAGGCAGGCCGATCTCACCGTGCGCGACTGCCCGGCCGTCGCGCTGACGACGCCGGAATCGACACCCGCCGCCATCGCGCGACTGCACGATCTGGCCACCCTCGCCACCGCCTGCGAGAACACCGGCATTGTCGATCACCTGCTCGGGCTCACGGTCGACTACGTCCGCACACGCCATCAGTTCGGGCGGCCGGTCGGCTCCTTCCAGGCCGTCAAACACCGGCTGGCGGATCTGCTGGTCGAGCTGGAGCGCGCGCGCTCGGCCTCCCGGTACGCCGCCGCCCTCTACGCCGAGGACCCCGATTCGGCGCGGCTGGCCGTCGCGGTCGCGGGCGCCGTCTGCACCGACGCGGCCGTACTCGCGGCCTCCGAAGCGGTGCAGTTACACGGCGGCGTCGGCTTCACCTGGGAGCATCCCGTGCACTCCTATTTCCGGCGTGCGCTCGGAAACGAAGCAGCACATGGCGATTCACGCACTCATCGGGCTCGCATCGCCGATCTGATCGGCGTCTGAACAACTCACGACCGGCACGGAATTCCGTATTGACGCCCTCCGCGCCGTCGAGTACAACTGAAGTGAATCCAGTTCAATAACGGACAATGAAAGAGGCCCTCGATGGTTGACACCGACCACATCGTCCTGGAGAAAGACGGCGAGATCGCCCGCGTCTGGCTCAACCGCCCGCACAAGAAGAACGCGGTCACCGTGGAGCTGCTGCACCGGCTCGACGAGATCATCGTCGAGGTCGACAACGACCCCGAGCTGAAGGTCCTCGTACTCCGCGGCCGGGCCAACACCTTCTGCTCGGGCTTCGACCTGGACGAACTGCGGGAGAACTACGTCGGCAAGACCAACGCGATGGATGTCGCGGTGCTCTCGGCGAAGGTCTGTGACCGCCTGTACTCGATGAACACTCCGTCGGTGGCGGTGCTGGAGGGCTACGTCACCGCGGGCGGTTTCGAGCTGATGATCTCGTGCGATTTCGCGGTGGCGGCCGATGATGCCAAGATCGGCGACTTCCACATCCGGCGCGCGCTCTTCGGTGGCGCGGGCCCGATCTACCGCCTGCCCCGCATGATCGGCATCCGCAAGACCAAGGAGCTGATGCTCACCGGCAAACTGCTCTCCGGCACAGAGGCAGCGGCCTTCGACCTGATCAATGCCTCCGCCCCGGCGGCCGAACTCGACGCCCTGGTGGCCGACTTCATCGCGCCGATCATCGACAAGAGCCCATTCGCCATGAAGCTGACCAAGATGACCATCGATCGCGGCCTGGACGCCGATATCCAGTCGCTGATGGTGATGGAGCACCTGGCGGTCGGCAACGCCCTGCAGTCCGAGGACGCGCGCGAAGGCGTCAACGCCTTCCTCGAGAAGCGCGAACCCAAGTGGGTCGGTCGCTGACCCGGCCAGGCATATCGACCATCGGAAGGAAGACATGGGCGAGCAGGTGAAACCCGTACTGGAAGGCAGTAGGTGCCGGGTGTGCGGCACGGTCGGCTACCCGGCGAGCGCGATCTGCGCACGCTGTGCCCGGCCGACCGCCGACCCACTGCCCCTCGGCGACGAAGGGGTGGTCTGGGCCTACACAGTTCAGCGGTTCCCACCGAAATCGCCGCCGTATGTCGTTCCCGCCGAGGGTTTCACGCCGTACGCGGTCGGCTATGTCGAACTCCCCCAGGGAATCAAGATCGAGGCGATTCTCGACTGCGCCGACGATTTCGCCGCCCTGGATCGGGCGCCGGTGCGACTGGTCGCGGTCACACCGGTCCCCCGGTTCGCCACCATTACCACCCGGCAGAGCGAGGACCGGTGACAGACCAGGTTTCGATCATCGGTAGTGGGCTCTCGCGTTTCGGCCGCCGGCCCGGGGTCAGTGGGCGGCAGATGGCGGTCGAGGCGATCACCGCCGCGGTGGCCGACGCCGGCGTGACCTGGCCCGATATCCAGGTCGCGTTCGGCGGCAGCGACGGGTCCGGCCTGGCCGACACCCTGGTCGCCGAGCTCGGCTTCACCGGAATCCCGTTCACCAATGTCAAGAACGGCTGCGCGACGGGCGGCAGCGCCCTGTTCTCCGCGGTCAACGCGGTGCGCTCCGGCGCCGCCGAGATCGCGCTCGCGGTCGGCTTCGACAAACATCCGCGCGGAGCCTTCGATCCCGACCCCGCCGACTGGGGTCTGCCGGAGGGGTACGGCACCGCCGGACTCATGGTGACCACCCAGTTCTTCGGCGCCAAGATCGGCCGCTATATGCGCGAGCACGATATCTCCGCAGATACCCTGGCGAAGGTCGCCGAGAAGGCCTACCGCAACGGCAGCCGCAATCCCAACGCCTGGCGGCGGGAGCCGATCTCGGCGGCGCAGATCGCCGCCGCGGAGATGGTGAACGATCCGCTCACCAAGTTCATGTTCTGCTCCCCCGGCGAAGGGGGCGCGGCCGTGGTCGTCGCGAGCGCGGCCGCCGTGCGCCGGCTCGGCGGGCGCCCCGTGCGCTTGCGGGCGATCAGCCATCGCACCCGCCGCTTCGGATCGTTCGAGGTGTTCAGCCCCGCGGTCCAGGGCACGGGGGAACCGACCAGTGTGAGCACCGACGCCGCCACGGCGGCCTTCGAGCAGGCCGGGATCGGGCCGGGCGATATCGACGTCGCCCAGCTCCAGGACACCGAGAGCGGCGCGGAGATCATGCATATGGCCGAATGCGGGTTCTGCGAGCACGGCGCGCAGGAGGAACTGATCGCCACGGGCGCCACCGAGATCGATGGCCGGCTGCCGATCAACACCGACGGCGGTTGTATCGCCAACGGCGAACCCATCGGCGCGTCGGGGCTGCGACAGGTCCACGAAATCGTCACCCAGCTGCGGGGCGAGGCGGGCGAACGGCAGGTGCCGGGTGGTCCGCGCACCGGCTTCACCCATGTCTACGGCGCGCCCGGAATCAGCGCTTGCACGGTCCTTTCGGTCTGAGGGCGAGGAGACACAGTGAGTACACCGACACTTCCGGACCTCGCCGAGTTCACCGAGGCGGCCCGGGACTGGTTGCACGGGGTCGCCGCGCCCCGCACCGAAGCCGCCTGGGGTCACGGTGACGATTCGGTCGCCGTATTCGAGAATTGGACCGCCGCGGAGGAGCGGCGGCACACCGACGCGATCCGCGACTACGAGCGCACCAAATTCGATGCGGGCTGGGGGGCGTTGAACTGGGCCCCGGAATACGGTGGACGCGGGCTGCCGATGTCCTATGTGCTCGCGTTCCGGCGCGCCGAAGCGGAGTTCGAGGTCCCGCGGCGCACCGAGATGTTCTCGGTCACCCAGCAATTGGTGGCGCCGACCATCGAGCAGTGGGGGACGCCGGAACAGCGGGACCGCTACGTCCGCGCCATGCTGCGCACCGATCTCATCGCCTGCCAGCTCTTCTCCGAAACCGAGGCAGGTTCCGATCTGGCCGCCGTACGCACCCGGGCCACCCGGAACGCCGACGGCACCTGGACCCTCGACGGCCACAAGGTCTGGACCTCCGGCGCCCGCGTCGCCGACCTCGGCGTGGCGGTGTGCCGGACCGATCCGGCGGCGGCCAAACACGCGGGGCTCACCGTATTCCTGGTCCCCATGGATGCCGCAGGTGTCACCGTACGGCCGATCCGGCAGATGACCGGCGGCAGCTCGTTCAACGAGGTCTACCTCGACGGCGTGGTGCTCGACGACGAGCTGCGGCTCGGGCCGGTCGGCAAGGGCTGGCCGGTCGCACTGACCGTGCTCGCCGCCGAACGACTCGACGGCGCGACACTGGGCCTGGCGAATGCCGACCAGGCCGTGGCGCTGGCCCGCAATCCGGGTCGGGAGCTGTCCGATCTGGAACGTGACCGGGTCGCCGACCTGGTGACCCGCAGCTATGTACAGCGGGTGGCGGGTATGCGGGTCGCCGCGGCGGTGGTCGCGGGCCGGGACCCCGGGCCGGAGGCCTCGGCGGGCAAGCTGCTGGCCACCGACACCATGGCGCGCACGTCGGAAGTGGTGCGCCTGCTGCTCGGCCGCGACCTCGTCGCCGATTCGGGACGCTGGGGAACCTACGCCTGGACCGAGCACGTCCTCGGCGCGCCGGGCTACCGGATCGCCGGCGGCACCGACGAGATCCAGCACAACATCATCGCCGAGCGGGTACTCGGCCTGCCCAAGGAGCCACGCCCATGACGCTGGAACACCGGGTCCGCGACCGGCTGGCCGCCGAGGCCGGGCACGAGCTCACCGCCTTCGAACGCCTTCCGGGTGGCCATTCGGGACTCACCTACCGGGCGGTGACGACCGGCGCGAGCTATGTGGTGAAAGCCGTACCCGAGGGGCGCGAACCCATCGGCCGCCACGATATGTTGCGCCAGGCCCGGATCATGCGCGCGCTCGCGCCGACCGAGGTGCCGGTGCCGCGCATCGTCGTCACCGACGAAAGCGAACCCGCCTGGTTCGCCATGGAATTCGTCGCCGGCGAATCGCTGGAACCGGTCCTCGACGAGCCGGCCGTGGCGCCCGATCTCGCCGCGGCCCGGATGCGCCGGGCGGCCGAGGTACTGCCGCGGCTGCACGCGGTCGCCCTCGACACGGTCCCCGGTATCGAACCCGCACTCACCCCGGCCGACGAACTGGCCCGCTGGGCTCGCACTCTCGACGCGGTACCACCGGAACTGGTCACCGGCGGGGACCGCTTGCTCGAACTACTCGGCCGGCGCGTACCGGAACCGCTGACTCCCACCCTCGTCCACGGCGACTACCGGCTCGGCAACATCATCGCCGCGGGCACCGAGCCCGTCGCGCTGATCGACTGGGAGATCTGGAGCGCCGGCGACCCCCGGGTCGAACTCGGCTGGTTCCTGGTCTTCGCCGACGGCAGCAACTTCCCCGGCGTGGGCCGCACGGTACCCGGGTTGCCGAGCGCCGCCGAACTGGTGGAGCTCTACCGCGCGGGCGGGACCGGCCTACCGGAACTGCCCTGGTTCGATGCGCTGGGCCGGCTCAAGATGGCCGCCATCATGGGCCACAATCTGCGGCGGCACCGCGAAGGCCGGCACCACGATCCGGACCAGGAAAAACTGCCCGCCACCATCGACCGCCTCATCGAGACCGGAACCGCGCTGCTCGCCGGTTGATGTCTCTGTCCCCCAGTTCAGGAGCCGCACTGTGGATTTCTCCTATTCCGCCCGCACGGCGGACCTGCTCGACACGCTCGGTCGTTTCATGGACGAGCACGTCTATCCGGCCGAGCCGGTCTACGACGAGCAGCTCGCCGCGGCGGACAACCCGCACGAGCAGCCGCAGATCATGCGGGAATTGCAGGCCCGGGCCCGGGAACTGGGTCTGTGGAACCTTTTCATGACCCACGACGGATTGGGCGCCGGACTCACCAACCTGGAATACGCCCCGCTCGCCGAAATGGTCGGCCGGTCGATCATCGGTAACGAGGCGATCAACTGCTCGGCGCCCGATACCGGGAATATGGAAATTCTGGCCATGTTCGGGACCGAGGAACAGAAGGCGCGGTGGTTGCGGCCGCTGCTCGATTGTGAGATCCGGTCGGCGTTCGCGATGACCGAACCCGACGTGGCCAGTTCCGACGCCACCAATATCACCTCGACCATCCGCCGGGACGGAAACGATTACGTCGTCAACGGCCGCAAATGGTATACCTCCGGCATTCTCGACCCGGATTGCAAACTCATCGTCTTCATGGGCAAATCCGATCCGGAAGCGCCGGCCTACCGCAGGCAGAGCATGATCCTGATCCCCGCCGACGCACCCGGCGTCGAGGTGCTCCGTGATCTACCGATGTTCGGTTTCCACGACCGGCTCGGCCACGGCGAGGTGCAGTTCACCGATGTCCGGGTGCCGGCGACGAATATGCTCGGCGCCGAAGGCGACGGATTCGCCATCGCGCAGGGCAGGCTGGGCCCGGGCCGGATGCACTACGCGATGCGGGCCATCGGCATGGCCGAGCGCGCACTGGACCTGATGTGCCGCCGGGCACTGGAGCGCACCGCGTTCGGAGGCCCCCTCGCCGAGCGGGGTGTGGTGCGCGAATGGATCGCCCGCAGCCGGATAGAGATCGACCAGATCCGCCTACTGGTCCTGAAGTCGTCGTGGCTGATGGACACCCAGGGCAATGCGGCGGCACGCGCGGAGGTCGCCGCGATCAAGGTGGCCGCCATGGAGGTGGCGCACGCCGTGGTGGACCGGGCGGTTCAGACCTTCGGCGCGGCCGGGGTCAGCAACGACACCGTACTGGCCCGGATGCACGCGATCACCCGGGCCCTGCAGATCGCCGACGGCCCCAATGAAGTCCATCTGCGCACCATCGCGCGCCTGGAAGTGAAGAAGCATCGATGAGCACAATGGATCTGACCGGGAAGGTCGCGCTGGTGACCGGCGCGAGCCGCGGACTCGGACTGGCGATCGCCCGCGGGCTACGTGACGCCGGCGCCACGGTGATCGTGTCCAGTCGCAAACAGGCCGCGTGTGAGGCGGCGGTCGCCGCGCTGGGCGACGGTCCCGGCAGCGCGCACCCGCTGGAACTGCACGTGGGCCGGTGGGACAGTATAGAACCCGCCGTCGACGGGATCGTCGCCGAATTCGGCAGCCTCGACATCCTGGTCAACAATGCCGGGATCGCCCCCCTCGCCGATAACCTGGCGGCGGTGACCGAGAGCCTGTGGGACAAGACCCTGGAGGTGAACCTCAAGGGACCGTTCCGGCTGATGGCTGTCGCGGGGGCCCGGATGGCCGCCGCGGGCGGTGGCTCGATCATCAACATCTCCAGTATCGGCGCGGTCCGGCCCAGCCCGCCCGAAGCGATGTACGCCGCGGCCAAGAACGGTCTCAACGCGCTCACCATGGCGTTCGCGCAGGAATACGCTCCGTCGGTGCGGGTGAACTGTGTGATGCCGGGCGGATTCGCGACGGATATGGCCGAACACTGGGACGACGAGTTCGTCGGCAAGATCATCGACCGGCTCCCGGCGGGCCGGCTCGGGCGGCCGGAGGAGATCGCCGGATTGGTCACCCATCTGGCCGGCGATGCCGCCGGGTACACGACCGGGGCACTGATCCCGGTCGACGGCGGCCGGACGGCGGTGTACTGAGATGGTGACGGAGCCGGGCGGTTCGGATACCGCTACGCTGACGGGCCTGTTCGGGCTGAGTGGGCGCGTCGCCGTGGTCACCGGCGCCTCGTCGGGCCTCGGGCTGGGTTTCGCCCGGGTGCTGGCGGGCGCGGGCGCCACCGTCTACGCGGCCGCCCGCCGACTGGACCGGCTGACCGAACTGGCACGCACCGACCCCCGTATCGTGCCGATGCGCTGTGACGTGACCCGGGACGCGGACCGGATCGCCTTGGTGGACCGCTGTTATGCCGAGTCCGGACGTTTGGACGTCCTGGTCAACAATGCGGGCCGGCCGGGACCACCACAGGCGGAGCAGGAGACCGACGCGGAGTTCCGGGCGATCCTGGAGCTGAACCTGCTCGCCGGATTCCACCTCGCCACCTACGCGGCGACCCGATTGCCCGAGGGCGCAACCGCGTCCTACATCAATATCTCCTCGGTGATCGGCCTGGTTTCCACCGCACCGATCGGCGGCGCCAGTTACGCCGCCTCCAAGGCCGGAACCCTTGGGCTCACCCGGGAACTCGCCGGTCAATGGGGGCGCCGCGGTATCCGGGTGAACGCCGTGGTGCCGGGATGGTTCGACACCGAGATGACCGACGGATTGTTCGGCAACGAGAAATCGGCGGGCTGGGTACGGCGCAACACCATGCTCGGCCGGGGCGGCCGGACCGGAGAGGTGGACGGCGCCGTGCTGTTCCTCGCCTCGGACGCCTCGACCTATGTGACCGGGCAGACCCTGGTGGTCGACGGCGGCTGGACGGCACGCTGATGCTGGCCGTGCAGCTCACCGCGTGGGGCGCCGAACCCGAGCTCCGGGATATCCCCACCCCACGGCCCAGCGGCGAGGAACTGCTGGTGCGGGTCGAGGCGGCCGGGCTGTGCCGCTCGGATCTGCACATCATGGATTCCGCCGCCGGTGCATTCGGTTATCCGCTCCCGCTCACTCTCGGTCACGAGGTGGCGGGCACCGTGGTCGACATCGGTCCCGCGGCCGACCGTCGCCGGCTCGGGGAAACCGTGGTGGTTCACGGGGTCTGGGGTTGCGGCGAGTGCCGCAACTGCGCACGGGGGCGGGAGAACTACTGTCTGCGCCTGCGGCCGGGCTCCGACGGCCGGGGGAAACCCATCGGTAACGGCCTCGGCCATCCCGGCGGGCTAGCCGAGGCGATGATCGTGCCCTCGGCCCGGTTCCTGGTTCCGGCGCACGGCGTGGACCCGGTGGTCTGCGCGCCCCTGGCGGATGCGGGCCTGACCGCCTACCACGCGGTGCGGCAACACCGCGACCTGATCGATTCCGGCAGTGTCTGTCTCGTGGTGGGAGTCGGCGGGCTGGGCCACCTCGCGGTCCAGATCCTGCGCCAATTCGGCGCCGGCCGGATCATCGCGGTCGACAACCGGCCGGACGCACTACGAGTGGCCCGCCGGCTCGGCGTGGACGCGGCCTTCCCCGATATACCCTCCGCGACGGCCGGCCTGGACGACGGCGCCGATCTGATACTGGACTTCGCGGGCGCGCCGGACACCGTGGGCCCGGCCGGTCCGGCGCTCGCGCCGGGCGGACGCCTGGTGGTGGTGGGCAGTGCCGGCGGGCGGATCACGGCCGGCAAGGACGTGGGGCTGGCCGCGGGCTGGACGGTGACGGCTCCCTTCTGGGGACCGCGGTCCGACCTGGCGGCAGTGGTGGATCTCGCCCGCCGGGGCGCCCTGCACGTCACCGCGGAGACGTTCCCGCTCACCGAGGCGGTCGAGGTCTACCGCCGGCTGCGGTCGGGCGCGATCACCGGACGCGCCGTCCTGGTCCCACCGGCGTGACGAGCGCATTCCGCACCGCGCGAGCGTGGCAACGAGTAAACAGAGAGCACAGCGGCACGAGGAACGGGCGATGAGAGTACTGGCGAAGGAGCTGCTCGAACGAGCGCGGCGCACACCGGCGGATATCGCGGTGATCGACGAACTCGGACAGCACACTCTGGGTGAGGTCATGGCGACGGCGAACGCGCTGGCCGAGCGGATGGCGTCGCTCGACGATCGCGCCCCCACGGCGCTGATCCAGGCCGACAACACCTGGCGGACCCTGGCCGCGGCGCTGGCGGTCGGCCTGCGCGGCGGGGTGGTCGCCGTGTTCAGCCCGCACGCCACCGAATCGGAGTTCCGGCTCGCGCTCGAGGACATCGCACCGGATCTGGTGATCGGTGACCCCGCGGCCCTGCGCCACTGGGAGGTCCCGACGGAGGTCTTCTCCCGCCGCGACACCGCCTTCGGCGAGCACCTGCTGCTGGCCCGCGCCACGCCGTTCCAGACCGTCCGGCGCTGGCACGGTGGCAGCGCGATCGCGATGACCTCCGGTTCCACCGGCCGGCCGAAATGTGTGGTCCAGTCCGAGGACGCCATCCGCTACGCGTGTCGCAGCACGATCGACGCGGTCGGACTGCGCCCCGGCGAGACCGTGGGCGCGTTCGTACCGCTGTCCTCGGTGGCCGCGTTCTGCTTCGGTATGTACCTGCCGGCGTTTCTCGGCGCCACCATGGTCACCATCGGCCGCTGGTCCCCCGGCGCCGCGCTCGCGGCGATGTCCGCGCACCGGGTGGCGTGGACCATGCTGGTCCCGACCATGGCTCTGCAGCTCTCGGTGGTCGAGGGCAGCGCCGGGCAGCTGTCGGCCATGCGCGCCATGACCGTGGGCGGCGGCCCGATGAACCAGCGGGCGCTGGCCGAGGCCGAGCAGAAGCTCGGCACCACTTTCCTGCGGGTGTTCGGCATGTCGGAGTGTCTCGGCCACACCACACCGCGGCTGGACGACGCGCCGGAGATCCGGTTGGGGCGTGACGGCCGTCCGTTCCCGGGCACGGTCGTCCGCGCGGTCGACGAGCACGGCGCGCCGCTGCCCGCGGGAGAGATCGGCGATGCGCAGGTGAAAGGCCCTTCGCTGTTCGTCGGGTATGCCCGCGGTGGCGTCCCGGTGGCGCCGGCGCTGACCGCCGACGGGTTCCTGCCCACCGGTGATCTGGTGGAGGTGGCCGACGACGGTTCCATCCGGGTGATGGGGCGGCAGAAGCAGATCATCATCCGCGGCGGGCGCAATATCGATATCAACGAGATGGAGGCGGCGATCGCGGCGCTACCGGGTGTGGTGCAGGTCTGCGTCGTCCCGGTCCCCGATGATCTGCTCGGCGAACGCGCGGCGGCCCTGGTCGTGACCGATACCGATGAGCTGACGCTGCCGACGGTGACCGCGCAGCTCGCCGCCGCGGATTTCCCCAAATTCAAATGGCCCGAATACCTGTTCACCGTCGCCGACCTGCCGCAGAATCGGGTCGGGAAATTATCCCGGCCGGACGCGGTCCGGCTCGCCGCGCAACTCGCCGCAGCCGACTCGAGTTCATATCGGGTGGGGTAGAGTTGAAGCATCCACACAGCCGAATCCTGGGGGCACTTCACTCATGACCGTTGATACCGGAGCTCGGCGGGAGAGCCCGCGTTCGAAGCGCGGCAGCATCCTGACCGCGGCGATCGAGCAATTCGGGCGAATCGGTTACGAACATACGAAATGGGCCTCCATCGCCGACGAAGTCGGAATCGGACAGACCGCGCTGTACCACTATTTCGAATCGAAAGCGCACTGCCTGCTGACCATCATGCGGCTGGAATTGGCCGATTCAGTGGACCGTTTCGAAGCGGCGGTCGAGGGGACGGAAAACCCGGAAAAGGCATTGCGTGCGGCCGTGGCCGCGGCCTTGCGCGCGGAGCCCATCGATGCGCTGCAGCGGCGGATCCTGCAGAACCACATGGATCTGCTCGCCTCGCCTCGGCAATCCGAGAAAGAGGAAGCCGAACGGTTGCGCTCGCGCGAACTGGTCCAAGAGATCGAGCAGAACTGGACCGACCTCATCGCCCGCGGTGTCGAGACCGGCGATTTCACCGGTGACGATCCGCGGGTGCTCGGCCGGCTCGTCCTCGCCGTGGTGATCAGCGTCTGGCGCTGGTACCGCCCGGACGGCGCGCTCACCCTCGCCGAGATCACCGATACCGTCACCGAAACCGCGGTGCGGATGGTGCGCGCGTAACAACCGCCGAGCAGGGCGCGCGCCCTCTCGCTTACCCTGCGAAACCGAACAGAATTCAGTTAGGATATTTCCATGTACAACCTCATCGTTCTGGCGTCACGCCCCAGCGACTGGACCCACGACCAGTTCATCGAGTGGTGGCGCGGCGAACACGCCGAGGTCACCTACCCCCTGCCCGGTCTGCTGCGCTGGCAGCACACCGAACTGCTCGACAGCTTCGACGAACGGTCCGCCGGATGGGACGGGCTGTCGATCCTGAGCTTCGAATCCCGGGAGGCGCTCGATTCCGCGCTGGCCAGTCCGGAATGGAAAGCGGCCGTCCACCACGTCGGCGCCATGCGCGGTCGCCGGATGATCTGGTACGGCGAGGAACAGACCATGGTGCCCTTGGCCGGCAGCGGCGCATGAGCGCCCATTGGGCCGAACCCGGGTGCTATCCGGCGGCGGAGGGCATTCACCGCATACCGCTGCAGCTACCGCAGGACGGCTTGCGCGCGGTCAATGTCTACGCCGTCGAGACCGACGACGGACTCGTGCTGATCGACGGCGGCTGGCACCGCCCGCACACCCATGACGAACTGTCCGCCGGACTCGCGCGCATCGGCCGTTCCCCCGGCGAGATCCACGATGTCCTGGTCACCCATATCCATCGCGACCACTACACCTTCGCGGTGGAACTTCGCCGCCGGCACGGCTGCCGGATCCATCTGGGTCCCGGCGAGTCGGTGGGCCTCGAGGCGGTGCGCGCCCTGGGAAACAATGTCCCGGAGAGCTCGCTGCGGGAACTCCGGCGGGCGGGAGCGGCCGGTATCGCCGCGCGCGCCTATCTCGGCAGCGCCGGCGAGCCTTTCGATATCGCGGACTGGGAGACACCGGATCATTGGCTGCGGCCCGGCCCGGTATCCCTCGGCGGCTACGAAATCGAGGTCCTCGAAACCCCCGGACACACGAAGGGGCACACGGTTTTCCATGATCACCGGCGCCGGCTGGTGTTCACCGGCGACCATCTGCTCCCCTCCATCACGCCGTCCATCGGTTTCGAACTCGGCACCTGGGAACTGCCGCTGGACAAGTTCCTGCACTCGCTGACCCTGCTGTGTGACGACGACGACCGGACCATGCTGCCCGCACACGGCCCCCACGGCGGCAGCGCCGGCGAACGGGCCCGCGCGCTACTCGCCCACCACGACCGCAGATTCGACCAGATACGCACCGCGGTCACCGATCTCGCGCCGTGTACCGGTTACGAAGTCGCCCAGGCCCTGACCTGGACCCGCCGGGAACGCCCCTTCGCCACCCTGGACACGTTCAACCAGATGGTCGCGACCTGCGAAACCATGGCCCACCTGGATGTCCTCGTGGCGCGGGACATCCTCGCCGCGGACGATATCGACGGTGTGGATATCTTCCGCCTCCCACACTGAACACCCACAGCAGGGAAACCCTCGCCGCGGGCAGCCACACCGATACCGGCTCGGCCATGTCAGCGTGTCGGCCACCCACCGCCGGGTACCACGGAGCCCTCGGGAAAATCCTGTCCGAGGGATGAACCTTCGATCACCGGAATCGTTCTGCACCGGGCGGTTCGACTCATATCGGCGTTCCCGCTCGCATGCGAGGACAGGTCCGGGGCAGAGGCACCGGAACGCCACGGTGCCGAAGTCGGCCCCCTACGCCGTCGTACCGACGCAACGCCCGCTCCTGCCGATCCACACCGCGACAGCCGAAGTTGACCTCAACTAATGTTGAGTTCCTAGCGTAGCGTCCATGAGCGACTCACGACCGTCCACGACGATTCTGGTGACCGGCGCCACCGGCAATATCGGCAGCGAACTGCTGCGGCAACTCCCCCAGCGAAGCGACCTGCACATCCGCGCCGCGACCCGCGATCCGTCCGGTGCCACGCTGCCCGGCACGGTCGAGGCGGTCCGCGCCGACCTGCGCCGGCCGGACTCACTGCGGTCCGCGCTCGCGGGCGTCACCGCGCTCTTCCTGGTGTCCCGGGTGGGCGACGATGCCGCCGTTCTGGCCGCGGCCCGCGATGCCGGCGTCGAGCATGTCGTGCTGGTTTCCTCGATCACGGTGCAGAGCCACCCCCATCTGGAGCCTGCCCGGGAGAACGCCGCGGTGGAACGGTTGCTCGAGACCAGCGGTATGGACTGGACGATCCTGCGTCCCACTCAATTCGCGTCCAATGCCCTGTGGTGGGCGGATTCGATCCGTGAAACACGCAGCGTCGAAGTGCCTTTCGCCGATATCGGGCTACCCACCGTCCATCCCGCCGATATCGCCGCGGTGGCCCGGGTGGCGTTGACCGAGCGCGGGCATCGCGGGCGCACGTACGCGCTGACCGGACCTGCCCGGATCAGCCCGCGCTGGCAGGTCGACGCGATCGCGGCGGCACTCGGGGAGCGGATCTCCTTCACCGAAATCGATCGGGCCCGGGCGCGGGAGCGGATGATTCCGCAACTGGGTCCGCGGACCACGGACGCGCTCCTCGATGTGACGGGCGGCGATATCAACGAGGAACTGCTGGCGGTCCGCGACACCGTCACTCGGGTGACCGGCTCCCGCGCCCGGACCTTCGAGGACTGGGTCGCCCGCAACGTGTCCGCCTTCCGCTGAGACACAGACGGCCCGGGCCACTCCACCCTCATCCGATGGAGTGACCCGGGTCGCGGACTCACGCGCAGGTCCAGCCGCCGTCCACATAGAGTTCGGTGCCGGTGACGAAGGTGGAATCGTCCCCGGCCAGGAAGGCGACCGCGGCGGCGACTTCCGTGGCGCGGCCGAGCCGGCCCATGGGCGTATGGGCCAGCATCGCCCGATGGCGCTCGGTTCCCTCGTACCGCGCGCGCAGCTGGTCGGTTTCGATGAAGCCCGGATGGATCGAATTCACCCGGACCCCTTTCGTGGCCCAGTGCAATGCCGCGTTCTTCGTCATCGTCCGGACCGCACCCTTGGCGGCCGCGTAGGCGAGGCTGTTTCCCAGTCCGCCGACCGTGCCCAGAATCGAGCAGAGATTGACAATCGACCCGCCCCCGCTCTCCTCGATCATGGCACCCGCGTGTTTCATTCCCAGCCAGGTCCCGGTCTGGCCGACCTCGATCACCCGGTTGTAGCGCTCGAGGTCTTCCTCGACCACCGAGGCGAGGCTGCCGATGGCGCCATTGTTGACCAGCCCGTCGAGCCGTCCGTACCGCCGCCGCACCGCGGCGACACTCTCCCGCCACTCGTCCTCCCGGCTGATATCGAGTGGCCGGGTGAGGTGGCGGTCCGGTTCGTCGAGACCGGCGACCAGGTCGGCACAGGCGGCCTCGCCGAGGTCCGTCACCACCAGCGCGGCACCCTCGGCGGCGAGCCGGCGCACGATCTCCACGCCGATCCCGCCCGTCGACCCGGTCACCAGGACGACCTTGTCCCGCAGCCTCGCGACTCCCGTTGTCATCGCGGCCCTTTCTGTTCCGGTGACCGCAGGTGGCTCTCCCGCATCACAGTTTGTTCAGTACGTTCCGGCCGCCCACCAGCATCGCGACCGCGACACCGGCGGTGGTGACCGCTGTCATCAGCAGCGCCATGGCCGCGACCAGCGGATAGGACCCGTTCTGCCACAGATCGAACAGCAGGGTGCCCATCACCTGGGTGGTCGAGGCCCGCACCAGCAGCGATGCCGCGAATTCGTGGGTCAGCAGGATGAACATCAGCGCCACGGCACTGAGGATGGTGGGGCGCATCAGCGGCAGCATGACCCGCAGGTTCGTCACCAGCGGTGACGCGCCGCTGGTCGCCGACGCCTCACTGTAGGTGGTGCCGAGCGAGAGCATCGCCGTCATCTGCATTCGGGTCGCGTACGGCAGCATCAACACGATGTAGACCAGGATGATGACGGTTTTGGTGCCGTACAGGATGAGCGGCGGTTCGGTGTAGGTGAGCAGGAATCCGACACCGAAGATGACCGCGGGAATTCCCAGCGGCAGCGCGGTGACGAGATCGGCCAGCAGGGCGAGCACCTTGAACTGCCGTCCCCGCACCAGCAGGGTCGCCATCAGATAACCCAGCGGGACGCAGATGACCACGGCGGCCAGCGAGGTCGACACACTGGTGAGCACCGATTCCACAATGGCATTGTCGGCGGCCAGGGTGCGAAAGTTGTCCAGCGTCAGCAGATCCCACGACAGCGAACCCGACCAGTAGGGCGTCAACGACACGATGACCAGCCCGATCAGTGGGATGACCAGTGCGAACAGCGCGTAGACGACGATGGTCAGGGTGGCCCACAGTGACCGTCCGCCCGCCGGGGCGAAGGCCTTGCCGCCGTGCGTGACGAACCGGGACTGGTTGCCCAGCAGACCTTTCTGGATCAGCACCAGCACCAGACCGAAGATCACCAGCGGGGAGCCGGCCGCCGCGGCGGCGGCGAAATTCGAGGGTGATTCCGACACCCGCCGGTACATCTCGGTGGTCAGCACCTTCACGCCGTAGTTCTGCCCGAGCAGCAGCGGCCCGGTGAACTGCCCCAGCCCGAGCAGCAGGGCGATACCGCCGCCGTAGATCAGCGAGGGGCGCAACAGCGGCAGCACCACCCGGAAGAACACGCCGGTGGTCGACGATCCACTGATCTGCGCGGCTTCCAGATGTTCGGCGCGGATGTTCTGCATGCCGGCGCTGACGAACAGGTAGACGAACGAGGTCAGTCCGAAACCGGTCAGGATGATGATCCACGGCACCGTGTAGACATCGATCGGCCCGGAGTCCGAACCGCTCCACCACGGCAGTTTCCGCAGCAGCACATTCAGATAGCCCGGCCCCGGCGACAGCAGGAACGCCCAGCCGACGATATTGGCCACCGCCGGCATCACGATCGGCAGGATCGGAATGATCCGCAGGAAACCGAGCCGATCGGGCAGCCGGCTCGCGGCGAAGGCGAGCAGGGTGCCGAGCACCATCGCGATCACCAGCGACCCCAGCGCCAGCGCGATGGTGGTCTGGATGGTCTCGCCGATACCGAAGCGGGTGTACTGCGCGCGATAGCCGCGGGCGCCGTCCTCGAAGGCCAGCGATTGCAGCCGGATCATCGGCAGCACCACCAGATAACCCAGGACGGCCAGCAGGGCGAGGTAGCCCAGGCGGGAGCGCCACTGCGCCGGGACGGCGAACGAACGGCCCGCGGTGGTCGTGGACACGGTGGCCATCAGGCGTTCCCTCCCGCCGGGACGGCCACCGGCTCGGGGGCCGCGACCGGGGTCTCACCCGAGGCCGGGAAGACCCGAAGGCTCGCCGGCGAGAAGCTCACCACCAGCGGCGCTCCCGGCCGGCTCCCGCGCAGCGCCGAACTGTGCTGGGCCGCGGGCGCGCGCAGGATCAGCTGTTCACCGCCGGTTTCGACGGTGACATCGAAATAGCGGCCGCCGTATTCGTAGGTGACGAGTTCGGCGTGCAGCGCCACATTGCCCAGCGGTACCTCATCGGCCGTGGCGTGCAGCACGACATCGTCGGGCCGCAACCTGGCCACCGCGGCGCTGCCCTCGTGGGCACGTTCACGGACCACCGCGTGGGTGAGATCGATCGGATCCCCCGCCGCGGTGCTCCAGCCCTCGTGGCCGCGCCGCAGCGACAACCGGTTGCTCATCCCGATGAAGGCGGCGACATAGTCCGATATCGGGTTCTCGAACACTCGTTCCGGCGTGTCGTACTGTTCGATCCTGCCCGATTTCATGATGGCCAGACGGTCGCCGAGTGCGAAGGCCTCGGACTGGTCGTGGGTGACGAACACCGCGGTGAAACCGAGCTGCTGGTGCAGCCGGTGGATCTGGGTGCGCACCTGATCGCGCAGACGGGCGTCCAGATTGCTGAGCGGCTCGTCGAAGAGCACCAGATCGGGCCGCGCCACCAGGCCGCGGGCCACCGCGACCCGCTGCTGCTGGCCGCCGCTGAGCTGCGAGGGGTAGCGGTCGAGCAGTTGCCCGCAGTCGACCATTTGGGCGGCGGCTTCCACCGCGCCCTCGGCGACGGCTTCCTTCATCTTGCGCACTTTCAGCGGATAGCCGATGTTCTTGCGCACCGTCATATGCGGCCACAGCGCATACGACTGGAAGACCATGCCGATATTGCGTTTGTGCGCGGGCACGTTCACGCGGGCAGCGGCGTCGAATACCGTGTGGTCCTTGAACGCGATGGAACCGCCCTGGGGATTCTCCAGGCCGGCCAGACACCGCAGGGTCGTGGTCTTCCCACATCCGCTGGGCCCCAACAGGACCAGGAATTCACCCTCCTCGATGGTGAGATCGAGCTGGTCGACGACGATATTCGCGCCGTAGGTCTTGGTGAGGCCGGAAACGGTGAATTGCGACGTCATCTCATGCCTTCTGGGTCGAAAGTTTGGGGGTGCGGGCACCGGCGGCGGTCCCGCCGTCGACCAGGAGGTCGATACCGGTGACGTAACTGCTGTCGGCGGTCGCCAGGAATGCGATCACCGCCGCCACCTCGTCGGGCGAGCCGCGGCGCCGCATCGGAATACTGCGGACGTATGTCTCCATATCGTCGGCGGCGAAACCGGGCGCCGAGGTGATCTCGGTGGTGATACTGCCGGGACAGACGGAATTGACCCGGATCCCCTGCTCGGCCAATTCCAGCGCCGCGACCTTGGTCAGCGCCCGGACACCGGATTTCGCCGCGCCGTAGGCGCCGAGTTCGGCCGTCGCCAGGACCCCGCGCAACGAAGAGATCGTCACGATCGTGCCCCCGCCGGTCATGGCCGCCGCGGCGGCCCGCAGGCCGAGGAACGTGCCGACCAGATGCTGGTCGATCATCCGGCGGAACTGGGCGAGCGTGGTCTGGGCCAGCGGCGCCTTCAGTGCGGTCCCGGCACTGTTCACCAGTACGTTCATCGGGTGCCCGGCCTGCTCCATCGCGGTGGCCACGGCGTGCCAGTCGCCCTCGTCGGTGACGTCGAGGCGGTGGTAGCGGGCTCGGGGACCGAGTGCCAGCGCCCGTTTCCGGCCCGCGATATCGTCCACATCGGTGAGATAGACGGTCGCGCCCTTGGCGGCGAACAGTTCGGCGGTCGCGCCGCCGATCCCACCGGAAGCCCCGGTGACCAGCACGTGGGTGCCCCGCAGGGGCTCGGCCCTGTTGTCCATGCCTGTCCTTCGTCGGTCGGTGTGTGTCGGAGCCCGGTCAGCTCTGGAAACGCCGCGCCCATTCCTGCGAGTACGCGGCGACCTGGTCCGGCGTGAGGTCGGCGGTATCCGGAGCGGCGATCTCCTGCGCCTGCACCACCGCGCCCGGGATATCCGGCAGCGCCGCGGCGTACCCGTCGTTGAGGGCGGTCTGCCCCTCCCGGGTCGTCATGAAGTCGACCAGGACCTGCGCCGCGTTCGGATGCGGCGCGACGCTGAGCGCGTGGGTGTACCAGGGGGTTCCCCAGGGCTGCGACGGCAGCGCCCAGTCGACCGGAGCGCCCGCCGCCACCTCGGTGACCAGTGGCTGCACCGACGGGGTCGCCACGATCTCACCGGAGGTGAGCGCCTGGGCGATGCCGAGCGCGCTCGGATAGATACGCGGCTTCAATTCGGCGATCCGGTCCCAGTAGTCCTCGCCGTAGGTCCGGGCGTAGAAGCGGTAGAGATCGACGTAGGACGCGATACCGGTGGGGTTGACGATGCCGATCTTGCCCCGGTACTTCGGATCGAGCAGGTCCTGCGGAGTACGGAGACCGCCCGGTACCGCAGCGGTGTTCCAGCCGAGCGCGAAGACGGCCGCGCTGCTCAGTGCGAACCGGTTCTCCAGCACACTGACTTCGGGCCGGTACTCCGGTGCCTGCAGATGCGGGCCGACCAGCTCGGCCGAATAACTGCCCGATTCGGCGGCATTGGCGACCCAGGTGGCGTCGGTGAGCATATGGACGTCGGCCGTGCCCCGCCCGGTGCGGTTCTCCGTTTCCACCCGCGGGTTGATATCGGCGTCGGTACCGCGCACGAACTCCAGGTCGATGCGCGGATACTTCGTTTCGAAGGCCTTCTCCAGCCGTTCCAGGTTGGCGGGTTTCTGGCTCGAGTAGAGCAGCACGCTGCCCTCTTTTTCGGCGGCCGCCTCGACGTCGGACCAGGCGCCCGATACGGGTCCGGTGGTGCCGGGGCTCCCCCCGCACGCGGTGAGAACCGAAATGACAGCGAGGGCCGTCGCGGCCGCCGTGGCCTTGAACAACAACTTCATGGTGCGAATACCCACATCCCGCAGAACTGAACTGATGTCAGTTTGAAACTATGCCATACCCATTGTGGTGTCAATCACTGTGTGGCAATAATATGAAGTGAATCCAGTTCAAGGAGGAACGGTGCCCACTCCTGATATGTCGTCCCCCCTGCGGATCGGCGCCCTCACGCTGCGCAACCGCCTCGTGGCCACCGCGCACGGGTCCGGGGCGGTCAGCGCGGGTACGGCCCAGCCCGGTGACGCGGACTACTGGCGGCGCTGCGCAGCCGGCGGCGCGGCCATGGTGATCGCCGGCGGCACCGTGGTCGGCTCGGATTCCGGCAACCGCACCGGCAATATCACCGACGCCTCGGATCCGGCGGGACTGCCCGGACTGCGCCGGCGCGCCCGGGCCATCACCGAGGAAGGCGCGGTGGCGGTGTGCCAGCTGGTCCACCTGGGACGCGAAACACTGGGCGCGGAGATCTGGGAGCACCCGGTGGCGCCCTCGGCGGTGCGTTCTCCCCGCGAGCCGGTGCGGGCGCGGGTGCTGTCCGACGACGATATCGACGCGCTCGTCGAGGCCTTCGTGCGCAGCTCCCGGCACGCCGCGGAGGCGGGGTTCGCCGCGGTGGAACTGCACGCCGCGCACGGGTATCTGCTGGCCCAGTTCCTGTCCGCGGCCTCCAACACCCGCCCGGACGCCGGGACCGTCGGCGGACGCGCGGCCATACTGCACCGGCTGCACGGCGCGATCACCGCGGCGTGCCCGGACCTGGTGCTCGGCGTACGCGTCTCGATCGACGGCGCCGAAGAGGCCGGGATGGACATCGACGGCCTATGCGAAGTGCTGCCGCTGCTGGACATGTTCGACTACATCAATGTGACGGTCGGTGTCCGCACCACCTACGTCCGCGATATGGCGACCGCCGGGCCTCCGCTCCTGCCGGAACTGCGCCGGTTGCGCGCGGCCACCGACCGGCCGCTGCTGGTCTCCCAGGCGTTCCGGGTCCGGGCGGATATCGAGGCGGCACTCGCCGCGGGCGCCGATATGGTCGGCATGGCGCGCCCGTTCGTCGCCGACCCCGATATCGCGCACAAACTGCTGCGCGGCGACGACACCCGGATCCGGCCGTGTGTCTCCTGTAACGAGGACTGCCGCTCGTTCACCCCCGTCCTGCTCTGCTCGGTGAACCCGGACCTGGCCCCGCCCGGCCGGTCGGCACGACCGGCCCGGCCGTTGCGATTCGGCTCGGCCCCGGAGCGGGCGGCGCGGGTGGCGATCGTAGGTGCCGGGCCCGCGGGACTGGAAGCCGCCTTCCGGCTGGCCCCGACCCATGCCGTCACCGTTTTCGAAGCGAGCCGCTGGATCGGCGGGCAGTTGCGCACCGCCGCACAGGCTCCGAACCGGACCGGCTGGTCGGCGCTGCTGCGCTACTACCAGGACAATCTCGGCGGCGCGGTATTGGAACTGGGATACCGCGCCCGCCCGGCGGATCTCGCCGATTACGACGAGGTGATCCTGGCGACCGGAGCCGTCGAAACCGCGACTCCCGGTACCGCGACCACCACCGCGGCCCTGGTCGACCCCTGGCAGATATGGCCGGGCGACCGGGTGGTGGTCGTCGACGACGGATTCGGCTACTGGCCCGCTCTCGGCGTGGTGGAGGCGGCCCTGGCGGGTGGCGCGGGCCAGGTCACCGTACTCGTTCCCGGACCGGCCGTGGCCGCCGGCATCCCGGCGGAGAGCCGGGTCCAGCTGCGGCGGCGTTTGGCGGGCCGGCCGGTGGAATTCGTCGTCGAGGCCGCGGTCTCGGAGGTGACGCGGCAGGAGTCGCAGACCGTGGTCACCTACCGGAACTTGCTCTCCGGCCGCACGACCGAACTGCCCTGCGACCGGGTGGTGGTCGCGGGCGAACGACGAGCCATCGGCTGGGAGTCGTTCCGGAAGGAATCGGCGCACGCCCGTATCCAGGTGATCGGCGATGCGGTGGTGCCCCGGCGGGTCTCCCATGCCGTGGCCGAGGGTCGCGCCGCCGCGGCGGCCGTCATCGGCAGCGACCACCGGTCACGCGTCGGGGCCGGGTGATCGGCCCCGGAGCCGACGCCCGATCCACATTCTTGCGGCGCTCGGACGCGTCCGGTCGCCCGAAACCACCTGCCCCACGGCGTCTATATCCCTTGACATCGGATCGAAATGATGAGGTATCCATGCGAAAAACCCTGCGCGCGAGCGTGCTGCGGATGGCCGCGGTCGTCGGCTCCCTCGCCCTGGCCCTGGCGGGCTGCGGCGGCACCGGTCAGGTCTCCCGGCCCGTCTCCGGCACCTGGGACGAGGTTGTCGCCGCGGCGAACGCCGAAGGCGCGGTCACGATCTACTCCACCCAGGCCCAGCCGATGCTCGCGAATCTGGAAAAGGCGTTCGAATCCGCTTATCCCCGGATCGATCTCACCGTCGTGCGCGGCGTCGATGCCGACCTGCTCTCCCGTATCGACGCGGAATCACGGACCGGTAAGGGCGCCGGTGACGTCGCGGTCATCACCGATGTGGCCTGGATGCACAAGGCCGAGGGCACCGATTCGGCGGTGGAAGTGGTCGGGCCCGCGTTCGACGCGCCCGAATACCGCCGCGCGGACAGCATCATCGATGGCAAGTTCTTCCTCGAGGGTGCGGTGATCCTGGGCTTCGGCTGGAACACCGCCGCCTACCCCAAGGGCATCCGCACCGCGCAGGATCTGCTCGACCCCGCCCTGAAAGGCAAGGTCGGCATCGTCACCCCGGCCACCTCGCCGACCTATATCGACTATTACGACCACATCGAGCAGAACTACGGCGGACGCGATTTCCTGCGGCGCCTCGCGCAGAACAGTCCGCGGATCTACCCGAGCAGCCAGCCGCTGGGACAGGCACTGGCCTCCGGTGAGATCGTGGCCGCGCTCATGTGCAATCCGATGCTGCCCGAACGGGCCGCGGGGGCGCCGGTCGACTGGACCGAGGGCCCGCATGTGTGGGGCGCCCGATGGTACGGACTGGCGCTCGGTTCGGCACCGCACCCCAACGCCGCCCAGGTGCTCGCCGATTTCATGGTGAGCCGGCCGGGCCAGCAGGCCACCTCACGCGGTTACGGCGCGGTCCTGCCCGGCATCGACGGGGCACTGACGGTGGCGCAGGACGTCCCGGACCAGAACCTCGAGGTCACGATCGGCGAAGGCGCCGAACGCTATCGCAACGAATGGGAGGACATTTTCCAGTGACCGGCGAGACGCGAAAGGCAGCGGACGAGGAGACGGATATGACAGCGGCAGAGTTCGGCGACAAGGTGGCCCTGGTGACCGGAGCGGGTTCGGGCATCGGCGCCGCCACCGCCCGGCTGCTCGCCCGGCGCGGAGCCCGGGCGGTCTACCTGTGCGATATCGACCGGCAGGCGGCCGCGCGTACCGCGGCCGATATCACCGGCGCGACCGCGATCGGACTGGACGTGGCCGACTCGGCCCAGGTGGACAGCGCCTTCGCCACAGTGCTCGACGATCACGGCCGCGTGGATGTGGTGGTGCACGCGGCGGGCGTCGACGATCCGCACAGCAAACAGCGGATCCACGAGGCAGCCGAACAGAACCGACCCGCCGATGTCCTCACCCACCTCGGCGACGAGCAGTGGCGGCGGATCCTCTCGGTGAATCTGGACGGCACCTTCCATGTGCTGCGTGCGGCGGTCCGCGCGATGAAGGCGACCGGGGGCGGCGCGATCGTCACCGTGGGATCGTCGGCGGCCTTCGACACTCTCACCGGATACCCGCACTACGCGGCCTCGAAGGCGGGCATGCACGCGCTGAGCCAAGCGGTGGCCAAGGAGGTCGCGCATTTCGGTATCCGCGTGAACACCGTGGCGCCCGGTCCGGTGGACACCGGGATGGCGGCCCGGACCCCGGCGCATCTGCGTGCGGCCATGGCCGACGGCGCCTCGCGCGGGTACGCGACCGCCGCGGAACTGGCGGACAACATCCTGTATCTCGCCTCCCCCGGCGCCGCCAATGTCATCGGCGCGGTCCTGCTCAGCAACGGCGGCAGGTTCACCGTATGAGCCGTCCGGCCCCGGATCCACGACGGGCGCCCGCCCGCGAAACGAGCGACAAGGAAACACGAATGCGGACGATCGAAACAGATGTGCTGGTGATCGGTGCGGGCATGGCCGGGCTCACGGCCGCCGCCCGATCCCTCGACCGGGGACGCTCGGTCGTGGTGGTGGAGAAGGCCGATACCGTCGGCGGGTCGGCCCGGTACGCGGGCTACGCCTGGACCGCGCCCACCCACGAGGTGATGGACGAGGTGAACCCGGACGGTGATCCGGCGCTGCGCCACGCGCTGGTCGACGGGTTTCCCGCGGCCCTCGCCTGGATCCGCGCGCTCGGGGTGCAGTGCGGTGACCCGGTGCCGGTGCTGCGGTACGGGATCGGGCATCAATTCGACACCAACCAGTACATCGACGAATGCCGGCGCCGGATCACCGCCACCGGGGAGCTGTTCACCGGCACCGAGACCGTGCGGCTGCTGACCCGCGACGACACCGTCACCGGGGCCCTGATCCGCCGGCCCGACGGTACCGAGCTCGAGATCCGCAGCGCGGCGGTCGTACTCGCCACCGGTGGCTTCCAGGCCGATGCCGAACTGGTCGCCGCGAACATCCATCCACAGGCGCCGGCCATGCAGTTGCGTTCCAATCCGGCCAGCGCCGGAGACGGGCTGCGGCTGGCCACCGGCGTGGGTGCCGCCACCGGTAGGCCCAACTCCGGTTTCTACGGGCATCTCGTGCCGACGCAGGTCCCGTTCCGCGACCCCGCCGATTTCGTGGCACTGTCGCTGTACTACAGCGAACACGCCCTGCTTTTCAACCTGGACAACCGGCGCTTCACCGACGAGACCCTGGGCGATCACCTGACCGCCATGCGGCTGCTCGAACAACCGCAGGCCCGCGGACTACTCGTCGCCGACGAACGGGTCTACCGCGACCGGGTGCTCGGCAGCTATGTCGAAGGTGCGGTGGCGGTGGACAAATTCGACCTCACCCGGCGGCGCGAGGGGCGGTGCGGAATCGCCGAGACCCTGGACGATTTCGCCTATCTGCCGGAGGAATGGGGGTATGACGGCGCCGCCATCGCCGAACAGATCCGTGCGGTGAACGCTGCCGGTGACGCGGTGGTCCCCACCCGCACCCACGACGCCCAACCGCTGGACCGCGGCCCCTACTACATCATCGAAACCTGTCCGGCGCTGACCTTCCCGTTCCACGGAATCCGCATCGACGCCGCCGGCCGGGCCCTCTCCGCGGCGGGCGGGCCCATCGGCGGTCTGTACGCGGCGGGGTCCGATATCGGCGGTCTCTACGACAACGCGTACGCGGGCGGTATCGCACCGGCGCTGGTATTCGGCCTCGCCGCGGCCGATACCGCGGCGGATCGGCCGGTCGCGGTCTGAGCGCGGCCCGAGCGCTCGCCCGCCACCCGAATTCGGGGCGGCGGGCGCCGGCCACGCGGGCCCGGTTCGCTGCCGGGTGCCCCGATTCGGGCCCGCGACACCGATCCGCACTCACCGCCGAACCCGACATGGGGTCGGTTCGCGCCACCACACAGAGGTTGCCGTGACCGGCGTCCTACCCCTGCCCTCCGGGAGACCAGAGGCCCGCCGCGGTCCCCTCGGCCATATGCTCGCGATAGGTGCCGACCTTGGCACGGATGATTTCGAGACTCGCAGCGAGCTCGGCCATTCTGGCCTCGACCGACTGCTGGTGTTCCTCCAGCAGCGCCAAACGCTGCGCCTCGTTCCCCGGACCCGCCCGCACCAACTCGGCGAACCTCTGCACGGTCGCGATCGGCATATCCGAGTCACGCAACCGTTTGCACAACAGCAGCCATTCCACATCGGCGGTGTCGTAGACCCGGCGCCCGCCCGCGGTCCGCGGGATCGGCCGCAGAAACAGTTTCTCCCGTTCGAAAAAACGCAGTGCGTGGATGCCCAGACCGGTCGCCTTCGCCACGTCCCCGATGGACAGTTCGCTCATACCTCGACCCCGTTACTTGACCTAGACCGCACTCTAGATCCTAGCGTTCGACTCATGAGCACGACACAGCACAGGATCGGCTCGGGTTTCGGTCCCCGCAGCACCGCGGACGACGTCCTGACAGGTCTCGACCTCACCGGCCGCCACGCCTTGATCACCGGCGGCTACTCGGGGCTCGGGCTGGCGGCGACCGCCGCGCTCGCCCGGGCGGGAGCACAGGTCATCGTGCCCGCGCGCCGGCCCGCGGTGGCCGCCGCGGCGCTGCGGGACATCCCGCGCACACAGGTTCTGCCACTGGATCTGGCCGACCCGGACAGTATTCGCGTATTTGCCGAGAGGTTCCGGGAGCAGGGTCCGGAACTCGATATCGTGATCGGCAACGCCGGCGTGATGGCCTATCCGGTCCGGCATATCGGGCCCGGTTGGGAGGCGCATTTCGCCATCAATCATCTCGGCCACTTCGCGCTGATCACCGCACTGCGGCGCGCTTTCGCCCCGACCGGTGCGCGGGTGGTCTCGGTGTCGTCGTCCGGGCATTTCCTTTCCGGCATCCGCTGGGACGACCCTCATTTCCACCACGACTACGACCACTGGGCGGCGTACGGGCAGTCCAAGACCGCCAACGCTCTGTTCGCCGTGTACCTCGACGAACTCGGCGCAGCCGACGGACTGCACGCGTTCGCGGTACATCCGGGCAGTATCCTCACACCGCTGCAGCGGCGCATTCCCCGGTCCGAACAGCTCGCCCAGGGCTGGCTCACCGACGACGGCCGTATCGCCGAAGGCTTCAAGACCCCGGCGCAGGGAGCGGCCACCGCGGTATGGGCCGCCACCTCGCCACTGCTGGACGGTTACGGGGGCGCGTACTGCCAGGACTGCGATATCGCCGAAGCGGCCGGCGGGGACGATATGCTCGTCGGCGGCGTCAAACCGTGGGCGATCGACCCGGACGCCGCGGCCCGGCTGTGGGCGCTGTCCGCCGAGCTCACCGGAGTCGACGGGTTCGCCGACTCCCCGGCTCGGCATCGGTAGGAGACCGGGAACGGGTACCGGTCGGCGCCGCTCACGGCCGGTACTGTGCCGGATATGACCGATACGAGCGGACTGTCGCCTACCGCCGAACCGTTCGATGCGCGGCCCGAGATCGAGCGGCTTCACTCGCTGCTGGCCGCCTGGCTCGGTACACCCGCCTCTCCGCAGGTGCTGGATGCCTTCGCCGACGCCCAGCACGACGATTTCTCGATGGTGACGGTCACAGGAACGGTGGTGCGGAGAACCGAACTGCTCGCCGGACTGCACCGGGCCCGCAACAGCCGACCGGGCTTGGTCATCGAGGTGTCGGATATCGAAACAGTCCACGCCTCGGACGATCTCGCCGTGGTGCGCTTCGTGGAAGAGCACCACGACGGCGACAGCAGGGAGTACCGGCGGACCACCGCGGTGCTGCGCGCCGACCCGGACCCGGGCCGGTACCGCTGGCTGACAGTCTGCGAAACGGCACTCGCACCGGAGTAACTCGCGCGCTCCCTCGCCCGACCAGGTGCGCCGGAACCCCGGGTGCGGTATCCGGAAGGTCGAGGCCTCATATGGACGAGTAGGCATCGATCCCGGCGGCGGCGAGCGCGACCACCGTGGCGGCGGCCACTGCCAGGTGGGTGCGGCGGTAGTGGGTGGTGAGGACGGCCGCGAACTCGCGCAGGAACGCGGCCGGGAGGAAATAGCGCGCGGTACGGGCGCCGACGACATGGGCCCGGAGACCGAGACGGCGGGTCAGCGCCGCCGCGCGCAGCACATGGAAGTTGCTGGTGACCACCGTGATACGGGACTCCGCGGTATCGAGCCCGTGCCGCTGGAGCAGGTCCAGGGTGTTGCGCAGATTCTCCTCGGTGTTGCGCGAGTGGCGTTCCCGGAGGATCGCCGTCTCGGCGACGCCGGCCGCGACGAGGTAGGCGGCCATCGCGTCGGCCTCACTGCGGGCCTCGTCGCTGCCCTTACCGCCGGAGGTGACCAGAATCGGCGTCCGCCCGCTCGCTGTTTCGGCGCGGTAGACCCGGATCGCGCGGTTCAGGCGGGCCGCGAGCAAGGGGGTGACCCGATTCCGGTTGAGGCCGCAGCCGAGGACCACCACTGCATCCGCGCCCGTCTCGTCCGGCAGTTTGCCGTAGAGCACGGCGTGCCCGGCGAATGCGAGCAGATGCGCCAGCAGATAGATGCCCACCAGGGTGGCCGTCGCGGCGATGAGCATCAGCCAGTGCGGTACCGCCGGGCCACGCCGCAGGGCGAGCGCCGCCGCGACGGGTAGCAGCAGGAGACCGAGGCCCACCACCACCGGAGTGAGCGTGGTGGGTCGCACCCCTTCGCGCCGGGTGACGGTGACCCCGTTCGTGAGCAGCCCGAGACCCACGACGATCACAGCCAGCGAGAACAGTGCGCCCAGAAGCACCGAAATCGATTGCGGGCCGGTCGGTTCCGCCAGTCGCGCAACCGCGGCACCCGCACCGGCGAGGACCAGCGCGACCGCCGCCAGCAGGAAGAACCCCGTGGACAGTCGGCGCGGCTCTCGGCCGAGCCGGGTGGCGCCGAACACCCCGGCCGCCCACCCCGCCATCAGCAATACCGCAGGATCCACTGTCTCCTCCTCCACCGGTGCGGTCGAAAACTGCCGCTACCCGGCCGGATACCCGGAATGTTGCCCGTCGTTCGCCCTCGGCGAGAAGAAAATACGGCCCCCGGCGAGTGCGGGCGTCCACCCGGTGACCACCTGCCCGAGCGCCGTTCCTACCGGTTCGGCGAAGCCCGGGAAACACCCGGTCTTCCCCACTCCCCCGTATGCTGCCCGCAGTGAGAATCCGGCCTCGTTACGACCTCGGATCCCCTCCGGCGGAGCGGATCCGGATATGCGCGGCGAGAAGAAGGAAGTGATCGATGCGGAGCTACAGCGCACTCGTGCGCCGGGTGTTTCCGGTGGCGGCGTCCGTGCTGCTGATGGCCGGGGCCGCCGGCGGTGCGGCCGCGGATCCGGCGATACCCGATCTCGGGCCGGCCGGAACCTCGCTCATCCACGGCGATCTCGCCTCCACCGACAGCACCGGGCATCCCGGCCCCGGACCGGACGGCCGGCTCGCCGCTTCCTCGGTCCCGGGTGGGGCGTGCAGCGCCACGTTCGTCGCCTCCGACGGGATGGTGGTGGCGCTGTGCACCGGTTACCTCGGACTCACGCCGCCCGGAGTGGCCGTACCGACGGTGAAACTCTTCGATCCGGTCTCCGCGGCCCCGGTCGCCTCGGTGCAGCTGACCAAAGGCGGTCTGCTGGGCGGGGTGTACGGATACCTCGACAGCCGCGACCGAGTGGTCGTCGCCGACGGGTCGGGGGCGATCGTCCGGGTAGGGCATCGGCGCGACGCCGGTAACCGCTGGGAGCTGTTCGTCGACGAGCGGGTCGATATCGCGGGCAGTATTCCGGCCGGTGACGCCATCACCGGTGTGGCGCCCGACCATCGGGGCCGGGTGTGGTTCGCCACCACCGGCGGCGTGATCGGCACCGTCGATGCCACCGGCCACGTGGCGACCACCCGGGTGCCGGAGGGCGAGAAACTCACCAACGGGCTGAGCGTGCGCCGCGATGGCACCTCGGTGCTCACCACGCGCGCGCTCTACGAGATGAGGGCCGGGGCCTCGGGGATGCCCGAGGTGGTCTGGCGGCAGTCCTACACGGCGGGCACGGTACGCAAACCCGGCCAGCTCGGCCCCGGTTCCGGGACCACGCCGACCTATTTCGGCCCCGGCGGTGACGAGTGGGTGGCGATCGTCGACGATGCCGAGCGCCCGGACCTGCTCGTCTACCGCGCCGACGATGGAACGCCGGTCTGCCGGATCCCCGCCTTCGCGACCTCCGGGCAGGGCACCGAGAACTCGCCGATGGCCTGGGGCGATTCCCTGGTGATCCCCAGCACCTACGGGTTCGGCTATCCCCCGGCCGCGACATCGGGTCCCAGTGATCCGCCCAATGCGGTGTTCACCGGTGGTCTGACCCGCATCGATGTGTCGGCGACCGGATGCCGCCGGATCTGGGAGACCGGAGATCGGATGGCTTCGCTACCCCGCCTGTCACGGGCGGACGGCCTGATCTACGGGCTCTCCTACGGGCCGCTCCCACCCGGCGGCGGGATCCAGCAGGTGGGTCCGGTGTACTACACGGCGGTGGATTTCGGCACCGGTGAGCTGCGGGCACACCGGGCGGTGGGTATCGCGCCGCTGGACGAGCCCCTGCAGCTCACCGGCACCATCGGCCCCGATCGTTCGTACTGGCAGGCCACCGTCGGACGGATGCTGCGGATCGCGCCCTGAGTACCGGCCCCGAACGGGTCGCCGGGGTGGACCGCCCTCGAACCGACGGCAGGCGCGTGAGCGCTGCCGGCGACTCGAGAGGTGCCCGAGCAGGAGTTACGAGCGGCGGGCGGCCCACACGGTCACGGTGAACAGCGCGACGCCGAGGGCGGCCAGACCCGCGCCGACCAGCGCCGGGGCCGTATAGCCGTAACCGGCGGCGATCACCAGACCGCCCAACCAGGCGCCGGCGGCGTTGGCGATATTGAGGGCCGCGTGGTTGAGGGCCGCGGCCAGGGTCTGCGCGTCGGCGGCCACATCCATCAGCCGGGTCTGCAGTCCGGGAGCCAGCGCGGCGCCCGTGGCGCCCACCAGCAGGGCACCGATCCCGGCGGTGAACGGGTGGTGGGCCGCGGCGACGAAGCCGAGCAGTACGACCACCATGGCGCCCATGGCCACGAAGATCGACCGGTCCACCCCGCGATCGGCGAGCACGCCCCCACCGATATTGCCCAGCACCATGCCGACCCCGAAAAGCGCGAGTACCAGCGGTACCAGGCCCGCTCCCATGCCCGCGACATCGGTGAGTGTCGTGCTCACATAGGTGTAGACGGCGAACATGCCACCGAAGCCGATGGCACCCACCGCAAGGGTGAGCAAGACCTGCGGGCGGCGCAGCGCGCCCAGTTCGGTGAGCGGATTGGTGGTCACGAACGCCGTCAGCGGCGGGACGAAGCGCAGTAGCGCGGCCACCGTGGCCACCCCGATCACGGCGACCACCACGAAGGCGCTGCGCCACCCGAGATGCTGCCCCAGCCAGGTCGCCGCCGGAACCCCGACCACATTCGCGGTGCTCAACCCGAGCATCACCGCGGCCACGGCTTTGGCGCGCTGCCCGGCCGGCGCCAGGGTGGCGGCCGCCAGCGAGGCGACGCCGAAATAGGCGCCGTGCGGGAGCCCGGAGACGAACCGGGCGGCGACCATGGTGGCGAAGTTCGGCGCGAACGCGGAGGCGAGATTGCCGATCGCGAAAGCCGCCATGAGGGCCACCAGCAGCCGTTTACGCGCCACCTTCGCACAGGCGGCCGCGATCACCGGGGCGCCGACCACCACCCCGAGCGCATAGGCGGAGACCGCGTGCCCGGCGGTCGGCTCGGAGACCGAGAACGCGCCGGCGATATCGGGGAGCAGCCCCATGGTCACGAATTCGGTGGTACCGATACCGAAGCCGCCGAGCGCGAGGGCCAGCATCGCCGGTATGTGCCAGCTGGTGCGGGCGGGCGCGACGGGAGTGGCGCTCGCCGTGGTGGTAGCGGTGGAAGTCACGCTCTGGTGCAACAGGCGGCGACCGGGGAGGGTTCCGGGCACAGTTGTGAGTTGAGGCACCCGCGGGGCGACCGTGGCGACCGATATGTCCGGTGCGAAAGCCTTATTCGGAGGTGAGGCGGTCGGTGGCCAGCTGCCCGGCCGCGCCGGCGCGGTGCAGGAAATCGGCAATCAGCTCGAGTTCGGTATCGGTGTAGCCGTCACAGAGTTCGTCCATGAGCGCGTTCATACCGGCGTACTGCCGGAAGATTTCCGCGTTGCGGGCGGGAACGATCCGTACGTTCACCGCGCGCCGATCGCCCGGGGCACGTTCCCGCACGACCCAGCCGCCGCGTTCCAGCCGATCGAGTATTCCGGTGATGGTCGCGGGGTGCAGGCCGGCCAGCCGCGCCAGACCACTCGGACTGAGCGGACCCTGCCTTCCGAGGATGTCCAGGCAGTCGAGATCGACATCTTTGAGTTCCACGCGCGTGCCGATCCGGTGGTTCAGCAGGGCGAGCGTCACCCGCAGTTCCCGCAACGAACCCTTCACGGCGGCGGTCAATTGTCTGCGCTGCCGGGCCACTCCCGGATCCGCCTCGGTCATACACCCCTCACATGATCTGGAACTCCGATAATACGGGGCCGATACGCCGGCAAGATCGCCCCTCTTGCCTTTACTACGAACTCCGTATTATATTGTTCTCATATTATATGGCTTCAGGAGAGAACCATGATCAGTCACCCGGAAGCAGCACCAGGCCCGGTCGCCGCGCTTCACGAACCCCGGCCCGTCGGCCTCGTACGGTTCGCCGCCCGTCTTCTCGCCGGCTTGTTCGCCGGTTTCCTCCTGGGAGTGCTGGTCCTGGAGTCCTCGCTGCGGGCAGCCGACGCCGAGACCTACGCCCAGGTCAGATGGGTAGAGCTGGATCGCCTCGACACCCTCGCGAGCCTCACTCTCATCCCGGCCCTGTGTCTCGCCGCCGTCCTCGCAGTGGCGGCCCACCGCGCCGGCCGGACCTGGATCCCGATCGCGGCCGCCGCGGCCCTGCTCGCCGTCGTCGCGCTGATCAGTATCGGGTTCAATCTGCCCATCAACGCCCGACAAACGGGCTGGGCCGACCACGGAATCCCGGCCGACTGGTCCGCCGTGCGCGACCGCTGGCAGACCGCCCATGCGGTGCGCACCGTGGCGGCGATGATCGCGTTCGGCATCCTGCTGCTTCCACCGAGCCCACGCCCCCGTACGCGCTGAACCGCCGCGGAAATCAACAAAGGAACAGATCATGCGAATCGTCATCTTCGGCGCCAACGGCCCCACCGGGCGGCTGCTCACCGATCAGGCGCTCGAATCCGGGCACGATATCGTCGCCTTCACCCGTCGGCCCGGCGAGTTCCCGGTTGTCCACGATCGGCTGACCACGATGGGCGGCGATGTATACGACCCGGCCGCCGTGGAGCGAGCGGTCTCGGGCGCCGATGCCGTTCTCTCGACGCTCGGAGTGCCGTTCACCAGGAAGCCGATCACCACCTATTCGGCCGGCGTGGCCAATATCGTCGCCGCCATGAACCGGCACGGGGTCCGCCGGATCGCCGTGGTCTCGTCGAGCGCGGTCGATCCCCACCCGTACGCGGACGCCGGATTCCTGTTCAACCGGGTGTTGCAGCCGTTCATCACCGGCGTCCTGGGCAGAACCCTCTACGCCGATATGCGCGCGATGGAAGCCCTGCTCACGGCTTCCGACCTGGAGTGGACGATCGTCCGGCCGAGCGGACTCTTCGATCTACCGCACCGGACCGACTACACGATGGCCGAGGGGCGCGCGGAAGGGCGGTTCACCGCCCGGAGCGATCTCGCGGCCTGTCTGCTGCGGCTCGCCGAAACCGATCACCACGTGCGTACCGTCGTCGGCGTGGTCACGACCACCGACAATCCCGGCATGCTCGATCTCCTCCGCGCGGAGGCATTCGGGAAGAGCTGACCGGCGGGCGCCGGCGGGCGGGTGCTCGCCGGGGCGGGTCCCGGCGATACCATCGCCGGGACCGTCCGCCGCACAGCGGACCGACGGTGCACACACTCCGGCCCCCGCGCGCTATCTCCGAGGGCACGAACCCGGAACGAGGACAGTGGATGGGCGACCCGCAGATTCGTGACACCTACCTTCCCGGCGCCCGCGGCCGGGTACCGATCCGCGAATACCTTCCCGCCACACCGAACCCGGCGGCCCCGCCGCTGCTGTGGATCCACGGTGGGGCGTTCGTCTCGGGCGGGCTCGACCAATCGGAATCGCATGCGGTCGCGCTGCGGGTCGCCGCGGCCGGGCGCCGGGTACGCACCGTCGATTACGCGCTGGTCCCCCGGTTCCGGGCATGGGGCCCGCCGAAGTACCAGCCGTCGGAGAACCGGTACCCGGCACCGCTCGACGATGTGCTCACCGCGGTCGCGGACCTGATGACCGAAGAACCGCGGACCGTACTCGGCGGCGCCAGCGCGGGCGCCTGCCTCGCTGCCTCCGCCGCGCTGCGACTGCGCGACTCGAGTGGGCCGGGACCGGCCGGGCTGGTCCTGGCCTATGCCACGCTGCACGCCGAGCTGCCCCGGCTGCCGCAACCGGTGCGCGACCGGTTGCGCGGACGCCGCCGCCTCGGCACCTTCACTCCGCAGGTCATCCGGCGGATGAATCTCAACTATGTGGGTTCGGAGGAACTGCTGCGCGACCCGGACGTCTTCCCGGGCGGGGCCAAATTGACCGGACTGCCGCCGGTGCTACTGCTGGACGCCGCCTACGACTCGTTGAGTGCGTCCAGTACGACCTTCGCCGGGGAACTCACCGAGGCCGGGATCGAGACCGAGCACGTGATCGTGCCCGGAACGCGGCACGGTTTCCTCAACCGGCCCCGGTCCGCCGGATTCCGGGACGGAACCGCGACCCTGGTGCGCTGGCTCGATTCGCTGAGCTAGCGTCCCGGCCGGCTCCTTCATCGAACCCGCCGGAACACCGTGCCCTCAGCGGGCGGTCGCGGCCGCCTGCCCCTCTGCGGGATGGACTCCGTACTGATCGGTCTCCATCAGATGCGCGATATCGCGGCCGGCCGGGGTCATGACCAGGTTCGACCTGGTCTCGATGAGGAATGCGCGGTATCCGGGCTGCACATCCTCTTCCGGGCCCTGGTGCAGCAGGCCCTTGGGTGTCCAGGTGACGGTCCCGGGCGTATCGACCGAACCCCACGGCGACGGACCCATCGCGTAGCAGATGACCTCGTCGAAATCGGCATTGTGGTGGACCGGCGGACGGCTGCTGCGCCGGCTCCCCGTGCCGAATACGTAATCCTGGCCGGATGTGCTGCTCATGAGCCGGGCCGGGGCGAGGCCGCCCTCCGCGACAGCGAGGCCCTGCACATGTTCGAGGTTGAACCGAACGACCAGCGGGGCGCCGAGTACATCGAGGCACGGAATGGGGTCTACATCGTAGAAATACGAGGTGAAAGTATCGCCGGTGCGGACGACCACCTCGTATTCGTCGTCCACCGGCTGCCCGGGGCGCCCGTGCGGGGTGGGCCGGTCCAGGTGCAGGTCGGGATTGAAGGTGCCGGGCGCGCCTTCGGGGTCGAGATGGAGTTCGCTCGCGGTGACCACGATGAACTCGGTGATCTCCTCGGCGATCTCACCCCACCGGTAGGTCACCGCGCGGGGGATCAGGACGATATCCCCGGCCCGCACCTGCAGGGTGCCCACCTCGGTGTCGAGTTCGCCGCGCCCGGACACGATGTAGTGCAATTCGTCGGAGCGGACATTGACATAACCGAAGGACATCGCGGCCGAGCGCCGGTTCAGCTCGAAGCCGATGCCGTCGCCCTCGAGAATCGGGACGGGTAGAGCCTTCGGCTCCGCGAACACACCGGCGGGTAGCTCCCAGGTATGGAAGCGGCGCGGCACGTATTCGCCACGGGCGCGTAGGAAGCGGGGCCGGTACTGGGCGCGCACAATGGTCGTGTTCGGACCGGCGAAACCGTTGCGGGAGAAAAGCTCGATGTTGGGCGCCAGGACTTCGTCCGGCATGCAGCACCTCCGAAACTCGTTGTGCCACAGATCCTAGACCCGCACCGACACCCGCGCGCACTTTTGCGAACTCACCCTTGCCAAGGTATCTGTCACCGAAAGTACACTCCCAGCGGGGATTCCGGGTCAGGGCCGGAACGGTGGTACCGGCAGATCGTCGCCGAAGATGTCCGGCAGATCGCGCGCCACACTGTCGGGATATCGCGCGGGGCGCTTCTCCAGAAACGACGACACACCTTCTTTGGCATCGGCGCTGGCACCCCGGCTGTGGATACCGCGCGACTCGACCCGGTGGGCGATCATCGGATGGTCCGCGCCCAGCCCACGCCACAGCATCTGCCGCGACAGGGCCACCGACACCGGAGCGGACAACTCGGTGATCCGGCGCGCCAGCGCATACGCCTCGTCGAGCAGGCTCTCCGCCGTGTACAGCCCGTAGAACAGTCCGGCCTCATAGGCCTCCGCCGCATCGACGAGGCGGCCCGAGTACACCCAGTCCAGGGCCTTCTGCATGGACACCAGGCGCGGCAGGAACCAGCTGGAACAGGACTCCGGGACGATACCGCGCCGATTGAACACGAAACCGATCCGGGCATTGTCGGCCGCCAGCCGGAAATCGGCCGCCAGCGTCATGGTGATGCCCACCCCGACGGCGGGCCCGTTGATCGCGGCGATGATGGGCTTGCGGGACTCGAACATCCGCAGCACCAGTTCCCCGCCGCCATCGCGGAAGTCCTCGGTCGCCGCGTCCTCGGGAGCGACGAAGGTCTCCGCACCGGCGGACAGATCGGCACCGGCGCAGAAGGCGCGTCCGGCGCCGGTGAGTACCACGGCGCGCACCGCGTCGTCGCGGTCGCAGATGTCGAACGCCTCTATCAGCTCGTAGCCCATCGCGGTGGTGAAGGCGTTGAGTTTGTCCGGGCGATCGAGGGTGATGGTGGCGAGGGAGCCGGAGATATCGAGGCGAATAGCGGCCATACGGGACAGCATGCCATCTGTGTCCCCGATACGGACCGGTTCATCATGCGGTTGCGCACCGCACGAGAATTTCCGCCGCGTCGGTCGGCGGGCTGCCGCGCCGCCAGATGGCACGGAACTGCCTGGTCAGCACAACCGAATCGGCCAGCGCGACCCGATACAGCGCACCGGCGGCCAGTTCCGGCGCGGCGACCAGGGTACTGAGGACCGCCGGTGCCATCCCGCTGCGGGCGGCGGCGACGATGGCGACCGCCGAGCCGAGTTCGGCGGCGGGCGGCGCCGGCGGACCATACGCGCTCAGTATTTCCTGCACCGTTTCCCGGGTCCCGGATCCGGATTCGCGCCACAGCAGCGGGGTCGCCGCCAGTTCGCGCAGGCTCACCGGATGTGTACGGGCGGCCCACGGATGTGTGGGGCCCACCACCACCAGCAGTTCGTCCGCGCCGAGTATCCGGCCGCCGAGACCGGGCGGCGGGTGCGGGCCCTCGACGAATCCGATATCGGCCGCGCCCGCACGCACCATGGCCTCCACCTGGGCCGTGTTGTCGACCTCCAGCGATACCGCGATATCCGGACGGACCCCGCGCAGATCGGCGAGCCACTGCGGCATCCGGTGGTCGGCAATGGTTTTGGAGGCCGCGATCCGGAGCCGGGGAGTGTCGGCGGAGTGCAGGGCCGCGACGTTCTCGTTGAACGTCCGGGCCGCGGCCAGCACCGTCCGTGCCTGATCGACCACGGCGCGGCCGGGCTCGGTGAGGGTGGAACCGCTGGGTCCCCGGTCGAGCAGACGCAACCGCAGCCGACGCTCGAGCGCACTGATCCGCATACTCGCGGCGGGCTGGGTCATCCCGTGCCGCCGGGCCGCGGCGCCGAGGCTGCCGGTATCCGCCACGGAGACCAGCAGGTCGAGCACCGCGAGGTCGGGGGTGGTGGGCGGCAGGGTCACGACCTCGATTATGGAACGACGGTCATCAGGATTGCTTATGAGGTCCTCCGAGATCGGCGGCTACCGGCGCGCGCCGATATTCACCAAGGTCGACAGGGTGAACGAGGTGTATCGCAGACTCCCGGGCCTGACGGTGGCGGCCGCTCTCGCGACCGTGGCCACCGCCCTGGCCGTCGCCCTCCCGCTCGCGGGAGCGCCGGTGCTGGCACTGGCGTGCGGGGCGATCCTCGGCGGCCGGGTCGGCCGGTCGGATCGGTTCGCGCCCGGCCTGGACTGGGCCCGGCAGCATCTGCTGGGTATCGCTATCGTCCTGCTGGGCCTGGGGCTGCCCATGGACGCGGTGCTCACCGTCGGCCGGGAAACCGCCGTGGTGCTGCTGGGCACGCTGTGCGCGGCGGCGGTGACCGCCGTCGTGGTGGGCCGGCTGCTGACATTGCACCGCGAATCGGCGGTACTGATCGCGGCCGGGTCGGCCATCTGCGGCGCGTCCGCCATCGCCGCGGCCACCGCGGTCCTGAAACCGGACCGTGAACGGGTCGCCTACGCGCTCGCGACCATCTTCGTCTTCAATATCGCCGCGGTACTGGTCTATCCGCCGCTCGGCCGGCTGCTCGGTATGTCGGAACAGGCATTCGGCCTGTGGGCGGGTACCGCGGTCAACGACACCTCCTCGGTACTGGCCGCGGGTATCGCCTTCGGTCCGGCGGCAGCGAGTTTCGCGGTGATCGTGAAACTGGTCCGCAGCCTGATGATCATCCCGCTGTGCCTCGGCCTGCACCTGTCGGCCCGCCGCGCCGCGCCGACGGCGCCGCGCGCTCCGCTGTGGTGTAGCGTTCCGCCGTTCGTCGTGCTCTTCGTCGCGGCGTCGGTCGTCGCCGGGCTCGGCGTGCTTCCGGCCGGCTGGACCGACCGGCTCACCGGTCTCAGTTCCTGGCTCGTCGCCGCGGTCCTCGCCGCGATCGGCACCTCGCTCACCTGGCGGCGGCTGCGCGCGGCCGGACCACGCCCGCTGCTGTTCGGCGGCATCCTCACGGTGACGCTCGCGGTGTCCGCGCTGCTCCTGCAGTACGCGACTGGATGGCGGTGAGACACGACGCGACCGGGCGGCCCATTCCGCATCCCGGGACGGGCCGGCCGGTCGACGCGGCGCCGCAGGCCTACGGAGTGCTCGGTCGGCAGGCCGGATGCTCCGGCGGGCACGGCGACAGAATGGTCGAGAAGTACTGGAAGGCCGCGAATACGGCGACCGGGCCGCCGATCAGGAAAGCACCGATGATGCCGCCCGCGGCGCCCAGGGTCGCCGCACCCGCCACGCAGCCACCGATGGTGGCACCGACGAACGGCACCAGCAGCAGGGCTATCGGACTGGACACCAGCGCGCCGGTCGCGGCGCCCAGGACACAGCCGAGGCTGCCCCCGAGCACCGCGCCGATCGCCCCCGCGATGGCGGCGCTCATGGTCGCGCGCTGGGTGAACACACCCAGCGCCTGCAGATCGCGCGGGGTGAACTGCTCGGCGATCTCCTTGCCCGCCTGTTCGGGCGTGATCACCGGCGCCCGCACCGGTGCCACCGGGACGCCGCCGTCGCGCTGCGGAGTGAGCACCGCGGTGCCGCCGTCGACCCGGGCCGCGATCGGATAGGCGAGGTCATCCTTGCGGTAGGTCAGCGGGGCCGTGCTCAGGGGCGTGCCGTCGACGGCTTTCAGGATCAGCTGGTCACCCGCCACCTGCCAGGCGCCGTTCGTCTCCACCACCGCGGAGCCGCCCTCCTGGGTGATCTCGTAGGTGAGTTCCCGCGGCGCGGAGGCGGGCTGCGCGGAGGCCGGGGCGGCCGCCACGCCGAGTGACGCCGCCGCGATCACGGCCGTCGCTACGCTGGTTCCGAGTTTCATGGTGTGTGTCCTCATCATTCGGGTCGAGGCGGACCGCCGGCGCGGGCTCGCGCCGCGGAGGTTTCGGTGGGCGGGCTTCACCGGCCCGCGGTGTCGACGAGATCGCCGGCGAGCACCCAGCGGTCCCCCTGGAACCGCTGGATCCGCATGGCCTCCATCGGGAATCCGTCACCGGCGCCGGTGCGCAGGGTGATTCCGGGCAGCAGCAGATCGATCGCGACATCGTCGAGCGAGCGCATGGCGTCGCGCAGGCCCTCACGGGTCTTGCAGGAGGCGGCGTCGAATGTCTTGTGGAAGCTCTGCGCCATGGCCCAGCCCACGAGGGTGTAACCGTCGGCGGGGTCGGCGCCGGGCTGGTATCGGGTCACCTTGTCCCGGTACAGCCGCATCCCGGGATCGCCGGCCCACTGCGGGTCGGCCGGGTCCTTGACGAATACCGAGGTGACGACGTTCTGCACATTCGGGAAGCCGACCGGGGCGAGCACGCTCATGGTGCTGGAGACCTGGGTGAGGATGTGCAGCGGATTCCACTCGCGATCGCGCGCGTCGGCCGCCAGGGTCTGGGCGGCGAACTTCGGGGTGGCGAAGTTCAGCAGCACATCGGCCTTCGAACCGGCCAGATTACGCAGCTGCGGGTCGACCGTGGGGTCGGTGACCTCGTAGCTCTGTTCGGCGATCACCCGCACCCCACTGCCGGCGACGGCCTCGGTGAAGCTGGCCAGCAGGTCCTTGCCGAAATCGTCGTTCTGGTACAGGACGGCGACGGTCGCGTCCGGTTTCTGCTCCCGCACATACCGGGCGAACACCTGTCCTTCCGCGCGGTAGCTGGGCTGCCAGCCGATGGTCCACGGATGCGCGTCGCCCACACCCCACTGGGTGGCGCCGCCCGCCACGAAGATCTGCGGGACCTCGCGCTGGTTCAGGTAGTCCCAGACGGCCGCCGAGGTGGGCGTGCCGAGGGTGGACAGAACGGCGAACACCTGGTCCTGCTCGACCAGGCGGCGGGTCTCCTCCACGGTCTTGGGCGGCTGGTAGCCGTCGTCGCGCAGCAGGTACTCGACTCGGCGGCCGTCGATCCCGCCCTGTTCGGCGTTGACGTAGTCGAAGTAGGCCTGCATCCCTTTGGGGAGTTCGGCATAGGCCGAGGCCGGACCGGACAGCGGGAACACGCCGCCCAGCTTCATGCCGGAGTCGGTGAGTCCCGTGGTCTGCTGTCCCTGGCAGTCGCCGGAGGCCACGGCACCGCCGGCCCCCTCGCGGTCACCGCAGCCGGCGACCGCGACCAGTACCGCGGCCGCGACAGCCGCCGCCCGTATCGCTCTAGTGCGCATAAGTTCTTCCTTTCCCCGCTCGGTGTCCGAGCCAGTGCGCCGCCCGGCCGACGAGTCCGGCCGCTCCATTCGGCGCGAGGTACATGACCGCGATGATCAGGAGTCCGAAGATCACTCCCGGCGCGGCCTGGTTGACGTCCTGGGCGAAACTCGGGACGTACATCACGAACAGGCCGCCCAGCAGCGGCCCCCAGTGCCCGCCGAGGCCGCCGACGACCAGCCCCGCGAGCAGCGTGACGGAGAGCGTGAGGGTGAACGAATCCGGTGAGACGTAACCGATCACCCAGATGTGGACGCAACCGGCGACCCCGGCGAACATCGCGCCCCAGGCGAAGGCCATGGTCTTGTAGAACGCCGGTCGCACACCCATCACCTCGGCCGCGGTCTCGTTGTCCCGTACCGCGTGCAGCGCCCGGCCCACCCGGGACCGCAGCAGACCGGCGGCCAGCAGGTAGCTCACCGCGGTGACCGCGAGCGCCAGGAAATACAGCCACTGATCCTCGGCCAGGCCGGTCCAGGCCGGCGGCCGGGGCTTGTCCAGGGTCAGTCCCATGGAGCCGCCGGTCACCGATTCGAATCGTTTCAGCAGCGGAACCAGGAAGATCGCGATCGCCAGCGTGACGAGTGCCAGGTACAGACCGCGCAACCGCAGCGCCGGAATCCCGAACGCGAAGCCGAGCACGAACGCCACCGCGGCCGCGGCCGGCAGGGTGACCGCGTACGGCACGTCCCAGCGGTCCATCATGACGGCCGCGGTGTAGGCGCCGACCGCGAAGAACGCGCCGTGTCCCAGCGATATCTGTCCGGTATGTCCCACCAGCAGGTTCAGTCCGAGCAGGGCGACGGCGTAGACCATGGCCAGCGACAGTTGGAAGGTATGGAACGGGGCCAGTTCGAAGGGCGCCCAGCAGGCGGCCACCAGCAGCACCGCCGCGGCGGGCCGGGACGCGCCGATCCGCCGCCACCGGATCCGCGGCGCCGCCCGTTCCGGGGCCGGCGCCGCCCGCTCGGCTCCGGCAGTGGAGTGTCGAATTCCCATATCGCTCATACCCTTTCCACCGCGGCGGAACCGAACAGCCCCTGGGGCCGCAGCAGCAGCACGCCGAGGATGATCACCAGCGGGACGCCGATCTTCAGTTCGGTGCCGATCACGTCGAGATAGGCGCCGGCGAGGGTTTCCGCGACCCCGACGATCAGCCCGCCGGCCACCGCACCGCCCGGACTGTCGAACCCGCCGAGGGTGGCTGCCGCGAAGGCATAGATGAGAACTCCGCCCATCATGTTGGGTTCCAGGAACAGCAGCGGGGCCGAGAGCACCCCCGAGACCGCGCCGACGGCGGCGGCCAGACCCCAGCCGAGCGCCAGCACGGTGCCGACCCCGATACCCACCAGCCGGGCCGATTGCGGATTCGCCGCCACCGCGCGCATCGCCAGGCCGATCCTGGTGTAGCGGAACAGCACGTACAGCAGTGCCATCACCACCGCCACCACGAGGAGAACACCGAGGCGGCTGTACCCCGCGGTGACGCCGCCCAGCCGCAGCGACCCGCCCGGGAAGGGGTCGGGAAATGCCTTCAGCTGGTACGACCAGATCCAGCCCGCGGCCGCGTTCACGAAGAAGAACAGGCCGACGGTGACGATCACCAGCGTGAGCTCCGGGGCCCCCTCCACCGGCCGGATGATGATCCGCTCGATGAGCATGCCGCCGGCGAAGGACACGGCGACGGTGACCGGCAATGCCGCCCAGAACGGCATCCCGCTCTCGACCAGTTGCCATGCCAGGAACGCCGAGAACATGGCGAGTTCACCCTGCGCGAAGTTGACGATGCCGGTGAACCGGTAGATGAGCACCAGCGCCAGCGCCAATCCCGCGTAAAGGGCGCCGGCACTGAGGCCTTCCACGATCTGTTGCGCGAATCCGGTCACGGCCCCACCCGATATCCCAGGTAGGACTGCGCGACCTGTTCGTCCGCCGCGATCTCGGCGGCGGTGCCGGCCAGCACGATTCGCCCGCTCTCCAGGACGTAGGCCCGGTGCGCGGCACGCAGGGCCAGCGCGGCGTTCTGCTCGACGACGATCACGGTGGTGCGTTCGGCCGCGTTGACGGCCGCCACGATGCCGAACAGTTCCCGGGTCACCATCGGCGCGAGTCCCAGCGACGGTTCGTCCAGGAGCAGCAGCCGCGGCCGGGCCATGAGGGCGCGGCCGAGAGCCAGCATCTGCTGCTGACCGCCGGACAACTGGCCCGCTGTGTCGCGCAACCTCTCCCGCAGGATCGGGAAATAGTCGAGGACCCGGCGCAGATCGGCCTCGACCCCGGCGCGGTCGCGCCGGGCGTAGCCGCCCAGGCGCAGGTTCTCCGCCACGGTGAGCGGCGCGAAGGTACCGCGCCCTTCCGGGACGTGCGCCACGCCGAGCCGAGCCATTTTCTCCGGCGCCCGCCCCACGAGCTCGGTCCCGGCCAGGGTCACCGAGCCACGGACGGGAATCAAGCCGCTGAGCGCGCGGAGCAGAGTCGTCTTCCCGGCGCCGTTGGGACCGAGTATGGCGCACACCTCTCCCTCGGCCACCGACAGGCCGATTCCGTGCAGCACCCGGGCCGCGCCGTACCCCGCGGTGAGATCGGTGACCGTGAGCAAAGGCTGGGCGTTCATGCGGCCGTCCCCAGGTATGCCTCGACGACGGCGGGATCGCGCTGGACCGCCGCCGGTGTGCCGTCGGCGATCACGCGGCCGAATTCCAGGCAGACGACGCGGTCGCACAGGCCCATGACGAACCCCATATGGTGTTCGACCACGAGCACGGTGAGCTCGAAATCGACGCGCAGGCCCGCGAGCAGTTCGGCGAACGCGCCGACCTCCCCCTGGCTCAGCCCGTTGACCGGTTCGTCGAGCAGCAGCAGGCGGGGTCCGGCGGCCAGCGCCCGGGCCAGTTCTATGCGTTTGAGCGTGCCGAAAGGCAGCCCGGCCGCCGGATGCCCGGCGACCTCCCGCAGCTCGAGGCGTTCGAGCAGACCGTCCACCTGGGCACGTAGGCTGCGCTCCTCGGCGCGGACGCCCGGGAGGGGAAGGCCCGCGCCGAGGAAGCCCGCGCGGGCGCGGTGGTGCGCGCCGACGAGCACGTTGTCCCGCACGGACATACGGGTGAACAGCCCCAGGTTCTGGAAGGTCCGGGCGATACCCAGCCCGGCCAGGCGGTCGGGGCGTACGGTCAGCAGATCGGTGCCCCGGTAGCGCACGGTTCCGGATGTCGGGGCGCAACGCCTGGTCAGGCAGTTGAACAGGGTGGTCTTACCGGCGCCGTTGGGGCCGATGAGGCCCAGCATCGCCCCGGTGTCCACGGCAAATCCGACATCGTCGAGGGCTGTGATACCCCCGAATCGGACTGTCAGGCCGGATATGTCGAGCACGGTTCCTCCGGGTGATCTGGGCGTGAGCGAAATCCTGTGTGGCAGAGCACAGTCCGCCGGACCGGCTATGGGTCAGGCCAGCGTAAGAGTGGCCAGAATGAAACACATCAGCCTTTGCGTCCCAATTATCGCCAGCGGATTTGTCCGCCGCAGACAAGCGACCGGCGCATAATTTGATACAAATACCCGCGTGTGTTGACTTTCGCCGCGGCGCCGTGGACCATCCCTCTATGTCAGCTGGATCACAGATGGTCGGCAGTCCACTTCCCGAACGGGTGCGGACCGAGCGCACCCGGATCGCCGGCAGTATCTACGCCCGCGCCGACGAGATCGCAGATCTGAGCCTGTCCGAGATGCTCGCGCAGCTCCCCACATACGCGGGCCGCGACGCCGAATTCCGCGCGGATGTGCACGAACAGGTCGCCCGGTTGTGCCGGACCGGGCTGCGCGCGTTGCTGGACACCCGCCGCGTCACCGCCGCCGATCTCGCCGCGACCCGGCGCGCGGCGGTGCGCCGGGCCCGCTCCGGGCTGCCGCTGACCGACTACATCACCGCGTTCCGCATCGGCCAGCAGGCATTCTGGAAATCCCTGGTCACCCACGCCGGCAACTCGCCCGATGCCCGAGAGGCGACCCTGTCGCTGGTCCTGCCGCTGACCCGGTACTGCGACCTGGTGAGCACCCAGGCCACCCACGCGTATCTGGAATTCCAGCAGCACCGGTCGGCCGAAGCGGGCCGCGACGGCCGCGAACTGCTCGACTGCCTACTCGGCGGCACACTGCCCGAACGCGGGCAGCTGCCGGCCACGGCGGCCGCGCACGGGATCGGGGTGACCCACCCCGACCGCCTCGTCGTCGTGACCGCCGCGGTGCACGGCATCGCGGACCACCGGGGCGACACCTCCGGCACCGAGGCCGCGCACCTCGTCGCCGCCGCGCTGGCCCGCACCGCGGTGAACGGCCACCGCACGCTGGCGGTGGTCCGCGACGCCGGCACCCGCGACCCCGAGATCGTCGCCGTCGCCGCCCTCGGCCGCACCGGAACCGTCGAGGACCTGTGCGCGCGGTTGAAACGCACCCACGAAGCCCTTGCCGGCGAGGGAATCACGGCCGCGCTCGGCGTCAGCACCGTCGGCACCGGGGTCGAGTACCTGCCCCGCGCCCGGCAAGAGGCCCGCGCCGCGCTCGACCTGCTGCCGGACGACGGCGGCGTGATGGCGCTGCCCGAACTGAGCCCGTTCCGGTACCTGGTGCTGCGCTCCGACGAGACCGCACGCAATCTGGTGGATCCGCGGATCACCAGGACGCTCACCGATGATCAGGCCAAGGGCGCGGTCCTCGCGGACACCATCCGCGCGTTCGCCGACGCCGATATGAACCTGCGCGAGGCGGCCGAGACCCTGCGCATCCATCACAACACCGCCAAATACCGACTGCGGCGCATCCAGCAACTCACCGGCCGCAATATCCGCAGCGTCGCCGATCTGGTGGACCTGCTGGTCGCCCTCGAGCTCCGGGCCACACCACACCCGGCCGTCCGCGGTCGCTAGCTCCGGCGCCCCGGACCCGAACCCGCCGCCGGGCATGGTGATCACGCACGACGACCGCTGTTTCGATTGCGCCGACCGCATCGTGGAACTCGACGTCGGCCGGGTGGTGACACCCGTCGACTCGAGAGAGAACCGATCGCCGCGACCCCCGCCGCAGGGTGGGGAATCGGCGCCGAAACGCCGGGCGGTTCGTATGCGACTTCGGCGACGGGCTGGGTATCATCTCTCGCCAGACGCGAAAGGCGTACCGGCCGAGCGCTTTCGAGCAGGGGGTTCCCGCCGCGGCCGGTGTACAGTCGCGCCCGGGGACCGGGCGCACGACCTCAGGGGGTACCTCGAGTGCCAGGGCCGACCCGGCTGCAGCCGGCGCACAGACGCGGCAGACATGCCGCCGCCGAGACCGGGGTATCCCGGATACCGATCTACACCGCCGAATTCGCCGCCGATCCGCACGGCTGCTACCGGCGGATGCGCGCGCGGTACGGATCGCTGGCTCCGGTGGATCTGGCGCCCGGCGTGCCCGCCACCTTGATCCTCGGCTACCGCACCGCCCTGCGCATCCTCGAAGACCCCACCCATTTCCCGGCCGACCCGCGGGCCTGGCAACAGAAGGTCCCCGCCGGCCTGCCCATCGTCGCGACGATGCGCCATCGCCCGAATCCCCTGCGCACCGACGATGCCGACCACGAGCGGTACCGAGCGGTGACGGTGGCGGCGCTCGCCGGTGTCGATCCGCACTCGCTGCGGGCGGTGATCGCACGGGCCGCGGTCGACCTGATCAACGAGTTCTGCGCCGACGGCGACACCGATCTCCTCGACCGGTACGTCACCCCGCTGGTGTTCCGGGTGCTCGGTGAATTGGCCGGTTGCCCGCCCGCCCTCGCCGAGCGACTCACGCCGGCGCTCACCGCCGTTTTCGATATGCGCACCGACGAAGACGCGGCGAACGTGGCCGAGGCCGCCCTCGCCGAACTCGTCACGGCCAAACGCGCCGACCCCGGCGACGATCTCACGACCCGGCTGCTGGAGCATCCGGCCCAGCTGTCGGATGCCGAACTCGTCGACCAGTTGCTCGGGGTCTACCGGGCGGGGGTCGAGCCGACCCGGGATCTCATCGCCAACACGCTGCTGCTGATACTGCTCGACCCGCGGTTCACCACCAATCAGGTGGGCTTCGCGCCGCCCACCCGGGCGGCGCTCGAGGAGGTGCTCGCGACCGACCCGCCGCTGGCGCATCACAGCATCGTCTACCCCCCGCTGCCGGTCCTGATCGAGGATGTGTGGCTGCCCGCCGATCAACCGGTGCTGGTCAGCGCGGCGGCCTGCCACGACGATCCCGAACGCACGGCCGCATACCATCACGGCCACGGCACCGATCTGGCCTGGGGCGCCGGCGCGCACGCCTGCCCGGCGCAGGCCCGGTCGATCGTCTACCTCCTCGCCGAAGAGGCCGTCGACCAGTTGCTGGACGCCCTACCCGACCTGCGCCCCGCCTTCGGCCCGGAGGAACCGGTCTGGCGGCCGGGCCCGTTCCAGCGGGCGCTCACCGCCCTGCCGGTCACCTTCCCGCCCACCCCGGGCCTGACCGTCTTCTGAGCCGGCGGCGCTGCTCAGCGCGCGTCCTCGGGCTGCTCGCCGACCACGGAACCGGCCGCCACCTGCCGTGCCGTCAACGGGGACCGCGGCCGGTGGTCCCACGCCGGGCGTACCCCCGGCACCGCATCCTCCACCACGTAGGAGGCGCGGGTCGAGATCGGCGCACCCGGACGGCTCACGTAGGGAAGCACCCGGAAATCGGTGCGCCACATCTGCGTGTCCACCTCGACCCGAGCGTAACCGCGCTGCCCGTTGCAGAACTTCAGATCCGGGTTGGCCGCGAGCAGCTCGGCTCCGCGAGCGCCGATATCGATACCGTCGCCACCGCTGGTGATCGAGGTTCCGGTGAATTCCGTCGCCACCACCGGGGTGCGCGGGTCGGCGGGATCGGCCCGTAGATCGGCGGCGTAGTTCTCGTGCCGGTCGCCGGTGATCACCACCAGATTGCGCACCGACCGTGCGGCGGCGGCCAGCACCACGGCACGTTCGGCGGGGTACCCGTCCCAGGCGTCGGCGGACAGCTCTGCGGCAGGCCCCGCGTCATGATCGGTACGACCGAGCACCACCTGGTTCCCCAGGATCTGCCAGCGCGCGGCCGAGTTCGCGAAACCCGACACCAGCCACTCCCGTTGGCGCGTACCGAGAATCGAGTCGCCGTGGCGGAACTGGCGGGTGTCCAGCATCGTGAACTCGGCCAGATCGCCGAATCGGTAGCGCCGGTGCACCCGGATCCGCGGACCGGAGGGCAGCTGCGCCAGACGCAGCGGTTGGTGCTCGTACATCGCCCGGCGCGCCCGGAAGATGGGTGTCAGCCGATCGCGATCCACGGATATCCGCGCCGCCTCGCCCATCCAGTCGTCGGCCAGTTCGTGGTCGTCCATGGTGATCAGCCACGGAAAGGCGGCATGCGCGCGCCGCAGCGCGGGATCGGATTTGTACCAGGCGTAGTGCATTCGATAGCCCGCGAGGTCGCGTGGCTCGCGACGGAGCCCGGGTTCGAGCGGGGTTCCCGGGCGGCCGCGTGCGATCGGATATTCGTAGAGGTAATCGCCGAGGTGAACGGCGAGGTCCAGATCTTCCGCGGCCATATGGTCATAGGCCGTGTAGTACCCGTCGTTCCAGGCCTGACAGGAGGCGAACGCGAAGCGCAACCGGTGGGCCGGGTGCCCGGATGCGGGCGCGGTTCGGGTACGGCCGATCGGCGAGATCGCCGACCCGGCCCGGAATCGGTAGAAGTACCAGCGGGCCGGCTCGAGACCCCGCACCTCCGGATGCACCGAATGTCCCAGCGCGCGGTCGGCGACGACGGTGCCGCGGCGCACGACCTGCCGGAACCGGTCGTCGTGGGCGACTTCGTAGTCGACGGTCACCGGCGCGCGGTTCATTCCGCCCGACCCGTCCGGGGCGCCGGGGTCGGGGGCCGGCCTCGTCCACAGGACCACCCCGTCCGGGGTGGGGTCGCCGGAGGCGACCCCCAGCGTGAACGGATCACCCAGGAACCGGGGCGCCCGCAATCTCGCGCTGCCCGCCGTCGTTCCGGCGAGCAGAACGGCCGTCGCGGCGCCCCCGGCCAGGAAGCGCCTGCGTGTGGTGTCCATGTTCCATGGATCCCGCATCCGGCCGACTTCCCCGTGGCCCCCGGATGACGCCCCGGTGACCATCGGGCGAGTGTTGCCGGACTCTGTCGCACGGCGGGCGACAGCCGATGAGAGGAAGTCGGGGAACGTCCGGTGTACAGTGTCGTTGTCGCCGGTTCTCGGCCCTGACCTCGGTTCGAACCCCTCCAATTTATGTGTAACCGTCGGTTACACATAAATCCGGTCTCGCCCCGCCCGAGAAATTCCGCGCCGATCGGCGTCACCTCCGTGCCACGCCGCCTCCGGGCCGTTCCGCCGCGCTCTCCACGCGGTCGCCGGCAGGTACCGCACCAGCGGAACTCGACATCCGCACACGAAATCTTGTGGCCCGCGAAATCAGCCCCCGCGCGAGAGATCCGGCTAGTACGGTATAGCCACCGCATTGCTGCGGGGTCAACGGGAGCGGTGGGAAAGGCGGGGCAGGATATGTTCGATCCGGTATCGTCGTCGACCGGAGTTGTTCCGTCGCAGGCTGATATGCCCGCTTCGGCACCGCGTGCCGGGCAACTACCGAGGTACCTCCGCCGCGTGCGCCTCGATGCCACACCGTTGCTGACGAGCGATACGCTCGACACGCTCGACACGCCGACCGCCGCCGGGACCCCGGCAGACCCACTCGCCGGCGATCCGGCACTCGCGTTCCGCTATCGCAGCGCCGAACCGATCGACTGGGAGGGCACGGCGGTCCACCCGCTCTACAGCGAACAATTGCCCACGGCGGCAGCGGCCCTCACGATCACCCTGCTGTCGGCCACGCCACCCGCCGGGCTGACCGGCGTCGGCATCGGCCTGTCCATGGTGGACGGGTACATCGAGATCGACGGGCGGCGGCTGACCGGTGTCGACATCTGGCGCGACGCCCTGGAGCGGGGAATCACCTTCGACCTGACCGCGCACTCTCCCGGCGCGCTCTTCGTACTGACTCCGGTCTGGGCCGATGCCACCGGCGAACCCCGGTCCTGGACGGGAAACTACGGAATCGTGGTCGAACGCACGGACAACGACCGCACCGTGCTGTGGTGCAGTATGGGTGAGGGACCGCCGCATTTCGCCGACCTGGTGGTCGAGGTCCGCAGCACCCCCGTGGATCCACGTCCACGCCTGTTCACTCCCGCGACCGGCGTCGTGCCGTCGGTCTCCGTTCCCGCCGTACCCCCCGGATCCGGTGGCGCACCGGTTCCGCGCCCGCCCGCCGCCGGGGCGAGTACGGTCACCGCCGTCGTCGCGCCGGGCCGGGGCGGCACCGGTCCGGCCGGGCGCTCCGGGCGGACCGCGGCCGACAGTGGCGAATCGGAAGGCTATCCCTGCAGTCTCGCGGACCTGGTCCTGTGCCCTCCGCACGTCGACGGTGCCGATTTCCTCGTCGAGCCCCTCAACGGCACGGACGAATTCTTCGACTACTCGTCCCTGTTCGACGAACCGGTACCCGATCCGCTGCCGGCGATCACGTTCTCCGGACCGGCGACACTGCTCACCGGACCCGAACAGTGGTACACACGGACCGCCGAGGAGGACCCGGGCCCGGCTCCGGGCCTCGCCCACGGATGGGCCGACACTCCCGACCAGACCGGCTTGGTCCCGGTGATCAGCGGGACGGACCTGCCGGATTACGGCCCGGAGCCGGTCCAGGAGTCGCGCAGCGCGGACGAGCCCTCCGTATTCCCGTTACCCGCTGCCTATTTCACCGCGTCACGGGCCGCCCACCGCGTCCCGGAGGAAGGATCGACGGCCATCGACGAGCCCTCGGCGGCCGATACCGTCGCCGATGGTTCGCTGCCCCCGATCCCGGCCGTCGAGAGCACCACCGTCCCCGGCGGACCGGATCGGCTCTACGAACTCGGTGCGGCCCGGTGCGCGGCGGGAGACGACGAGCAGGCCGCACGGTGGTGGGCCGAAGCCGCCGACGCCGGGCATCTCGGCGCCGCCTACGACCTGGGCGCCCTCTATTACCGGCACGACGAATTCGATGCCGCGCAACGATGGTGGCGGGTCGCGGCCGGGCGCCGGCACATCCGGTCCATGGCGAGCCTTGCCGATCTGCTCGAGCAGATCGGCGCCGTGCCGGAGGCACGGATGTGGCGCACGCAGGCGGTCGCCGAAGAGGTCATCGCCAATGCCGCGCAGACCACCGACTCCTTCGCGGTGCCGACCGCGGGCCGGTGAGCCGGGCCGGCCGGCATTTCTCCGGGCACCGATCATTTTCGGCGGCCTCGGCGGTCAGAGGTGGTGATAGTTCCGGCAGGTCACCCCTTGACCTGAACCAATGTCGAGGTTGTTGAGTACATGACTATGGAAACCACCCGGCGCCCCGCCGCCGAACCCGCGACCCGTCTCGATTTCGGCGACTCCACGGTCCGGACGTTCGCACAACTACTGGTGAACGTGCTAGTGGTGTCGTTCATCAACTTCACCGTGTGGTTCGGCCTCACGTTCTTCGTGTACCTGCAGACCCGATCGGTTTTCGCCACCGGGATGATCGCCGGCCTCTTCCTGGTCGCGATGGCCGGCACTGGGGTGTGGTTCGGCAGCATCGTCGACCATCATCGCAAGAAGAGCGTCATGCAGGTATCCGCGCTCGTCTCGCTCGGAATCTATGCCGTCGCGCTGGTCTACTACGCGCTCACCCCCGCCGAGGCATGGCGCGATCCGGCGAGTATCCGGCTGTGGGTGCTCGTGGTACTCGCGATGAGTGGAGTGATGGCCGGGAGCCTGCGCACGATCGCGTTGCCCACCGTGGTCACCGCCATGTTCGACGAACGCCACCGGGACCGGGCCAACGGGCTGGTCGGTACGACGAGCGGTATCTCCCAGCTGCTCACCTCGGTGGTCAGTGCGCTGCTGGTGGGTTGGAACGGCATGCTGGGCGTGCTGACGCTGGCCGTCGCCGTGCTCACCGTCGCGGTGGTGCACCTGCGGGGACTGACGCTGCCGGAATCGCTCGCCCACGCCGCCGCCGCGGGCGAACCGCAGCGGGTCGATCTGCGCGGGACCGTACGCGTCATCCGCGCCATCCCTGGCATGGTCCCGCTCATTGTGTTCTCGGCTTTGAACAATCTGCTGTTCGGCGGACTCATGGCCCTGATGGATCCGTACGCGCTGTCGATGATGTCGGTTCAGGCGTGGGGCTTGATCTGGGGTGCGCTCAGCGCGGTGATGATCGTCGGCGGGCTGTTGGTTGCGCGCACGGGGACATCGTCGAACCCGGTGCGGTTGATCCTGCTCGTCAATCTGGCCCTGTGGGCGGTCATGCTGATCTTTCCGATCCAGGATTCCGTCCTGCTGCTGATCGGTGGGATGGCGGTGTTCATGGTTCTCATGCCCTTTGCGGAAGCGGCCGAGCAGACCGTGCTGCAGAAGGTCGTGCCCTATCAGCGCCAGGGCCGGGTCTTCGGGTTCGCCCAGAGCGTCGAACAGGCGGCCTCGCCGCTCACCGCGTTCCTGGTCAGCCCGCTGACCCAGTTCTTCTTCATCCCGTTCATGACCGCCGGGCCGGGTGCGCGCTGGATCGGCGGCTGGTTCGGCACCGGCGAGGCCCGCGGAATGGCCCTGGTCTTCGTGCTGTTGGGGGTGCTCGGCCTGCTCTTCACCGGCTACGCGCTGGGCAGCCGGCACTACCGGCGACTGAGCCGTAGCTTCCGCACCGGTGCGGTTGCCGCGGGCGCCACCGGCGATACGGGCCCGGCCGCCCCCGGCTTCGAGTCGGACCTCGCGGAACTGGCCACAGTGCCGGGTCGATCGCACGATATACCCTGCCCGCAGGGCGCGGGCGCCGCCTGATCCGGCGGCGACGAGCCCGCGGCCCGGCCGGCCGGGCCCGCCTAGGGTGTGCCCCCATGGGAACTTTGTGCCGCAACGGAGTGTGCGCGATCGGCGCGTACTACATCCGGCCGCGCACGGCAGCTCGGACTCTGCCGGTGCACCCACACTCCGCTGACCCCACCGGGTAATCCCCGCCGCGGGACCACCTGGCGGTGATCGGCGCCGATTCACTCGAATCGGCGCCGCCGCGACCGTTCGGCGCCACTGCGCGCCGCCTCCTGCCCCGGCATGGGTCCGGGCGAATCAGCGTCTTCGATTCGGCCCACTCTTCGGAGGATCCCATGTCCCGCCCTGCTCCGGGTTCGCGTACCCGCGCATCGACCCGCAAGCGGCTCTCGCAGAATTTTCTCACCGATCCCCGGATCGCTCGCCGAATCGTGCGGGCTTCCGGTATCGGCCGCGACGATCTCGTCCTCGAGATCGGTCCCGGCGACGGTATGCTCACCCGCCACCTCCTCCCCGCCGCGGCCCGCGTGGTGGCCTACGAGAAGGATCCGCACTATGCCCGCCGGCTCGCCGTCCGATACGGCGGTGAGCACCGTCTCCAGGTGCGGAACCAGGATTTCCGCACAGTCGTCGCCCCGCGCGAACCGTTCGCCGTGGTCGCCAACATTCCGTTCGCGGTGAGCACCGATATCGTGCGCTGGTGCCTGGCCGCGCCACGGCTGACCTCGGCGACACTGCTCACCCAATACGAATTCGCGCGCAAGCACAGCGGCGACTACGGCCGTTGGACCAAGTTGACCGTCACCCACTGGCCGGAGTCGGAACCGACGCTGGGCGAGCGGATCGACCGCCGGGAGTTCTTCCCGGTCCCACGGGTGGACGGGGCGGTGCTGCACATCGCCCGCCGTCCCACCCCTCTGTTACCCGCCGCATCCGGCGCGCAGTACCGGCGCCTGGTCGAACTCGGTTTCTCCGGCGTCGGCGGGTCGCTCGCCGCCTCGTTGCGCCGCATCCACCCCGCGCGTGCGGTTGCCGCGGCGTGTGCGGAGGCCGCGATCCCGACCGACGCCCCGGTGGGCCTGGTGCCACCGGACGCGTGGCTCACGCTCTACCGGCGGTTGTACGAGACGCGGGGTCCGGGTGGCGCGCGCCGCTGACCCGGACACGACGACGGGGACGAACCCGCGCTGGATTCGCCCCCGTCGCCCTGGGCAACTGTCCCCGTCTACACCGGCGTGAACTCACGATCGGCGATATACGCCGGCCGCCGGGCGGGTGCGGCGAACGGTTCCTCCAGCGTGTTCTCGACACTGTTGAACACCAGGAAGATATTCGACCGCGGGAACGGTGTGATGTTGTTGCCCGACGCGTGCATGATGTTCGAGTCGAACAGCAGCGCCGAACCGGCCGCACCGGTGAACTGGGTGATCCCGTACTTATGCGCCAGGTCGGTGATATCGGCCTTACTCGGTACTCCGATCTCCTGCTCACGCAACGATTCCCGATAGTGGTCGGCCGGTGTCTCCCCCTGGCAGGGGACGAACGTCCGGTGCGACCCCGGCATCACCATCAGGCTGCCGTTGTACGGGTAGTTGTCGGTCAATGCGATGGACAGGCTCACCGCCCGAGGCGCGGGCATACCGTCTTCGGCGTGCCAGGTCTCGAAATCGGAGTGCCAGTAGAAACCGGTGCCGAATCCGGGCAGATAGTTGACCCGGCTCTGGTGGATGTACACATCCGATCCCAGTACCTGCCGGGCCAGGTCCACGACCCGTGTTTCCCGCACCAGCTCCGCCACCGCCGGACTCAGTTTGTGCACCTCGAATACCGAGCGCACCTGCTGCGACGATTTCTCCACGATGAGCCGGTCATCACCCCGCAGATCCGGATCGCTTGCCAGCCGGTCGATCTCGGCGGCGTACTCGGCCACCTCCTCGGGGGCCAGCAAACGATCCATGATCGCGAAACCGTCGGTATCGAACGCAGCCAGCTCCGCGTTGCCGATCCGGCCCCACACAGTCGCGTCATGCCGCTCCTGCAGCGGCAGACGCTCGGCGGTTCTGGTCGGATAGCGATCGATCCGATTGTCTACCAACGTCGTTCGTCCTTCCTCTCAGTCGGCCGGAACGGCGATCAACGGATAAACGCCGTTCTCGTCGTGCACCTCCTGCCCGGTGACAGGGGGATTGAACACGCACAGCATCCGCATCCGTGTCCGGGTCCGCACCTCATGCTTCTCGTGTCCGTCGAGCAGGTACATGGTGCCCGGGGCGAGATCGTAGGTGCGGTCGTTGGTCAGGTCGTGCAGGGTGCCTTCACCCTCGACCAGCCACACCGCTTCCACATGGTTCTGATAGTGGAAGACGTGAGAGGTACCGGCTTCGATGGTGGTCTCGTGAAATGAGAACCCCACTCCATCGCCGCCCAGCACGATCCGTTTGCTCCGCCACTTCTCGGCGCCGACATCGCGGTGGGTGCCGGTGATCTCCTCGGTGGTGCGTACGATCATCGGTAGTTTTCCTCTCAGCTGCAAACGGTTTCGACGGCGTCGCTCAAAATGTGCAGGCCCTGGTCCAGTTCGTCCTCGGCGATGGTCAGCGGCGGGAGCAATTTGACGACTTCGTCGGACGCGCCCGAGGTCTCGGCCAGCAGGCCGCGTTCGAACGAGACCTGGCAGACCTTCCCGGCCTGTGAGGCGTCGTCGAAGACCAGCCCGTGCACCAGGCCACGGCCTCGGGTGGACACCCCCGGAACGGCCCCGGCGATCTCATCGAGCGCCGCGGCCACCCGCTTGCCCTTGGCGAGGGTGGACTTCTCCAATTCATCATCGGACCAGAAGTGCTCGAGCGCCACCTGCGCGGTCACAAAAGATGGATTGTTACCGCGGAAGGTGCCGTTGTGCTCACCGGGTGACCACACATCGTGCTCGGGCTTGAACAGCACCAGCGCCATCGGCAGGCCGTAACCGCCGACCGACTTGGACAACGTCACGATATCGGGAGTGATACCGGCCGATTCGAAGGAGAAGAACGGGCCGGTCCGGCCGCAACCCATCTGGACGTCGTCGACGATGAGCAGGATGCCGCGCGCGGCGCACAGGGAGGCCAGGTGCCGCAGCCATTCGTCCCGAGCCAGGTTGACACCGCCTTCACCCTGCACGGTCTCCACGATGACGGCGGCCGGCCGGTCCATACCCGACGACGAATCGTCGAGCACGCGTTCCATCCACAGGAAGTCGGTGGTGGCGCCGTCGAAGTAGCCGTCGTAGGGCATCGGGGTGGCGTGGTTGAGCGGGACGCCGGCGCCCGCGCGCTTCATGGCGTTACCGGTCACCGACAGGGCGCCGAGCGTCATCCCGTGGAACGCGTTGGTGAAGCTCATGATGGTCTGACGACCGGTCACCTTGCGGGCCAGTTTGAGCGCGGCCTCGACCGCGTTCGCACCGGTCGGCCCGGGGAACTGGACCTTGTAGTCCAGGCCGCGGGGGGCCAGCAGGGTATCGCGGACGGTTTCGAGTAGTTTGCGCTTGGCAATGGTCGACATATCCAGGCCGTGCGTGATTCCGTCGCCGGCGATGTAGTCCACCAGCGCCGATTTCAGCACCGGGTTGTTGTGCCCGTAGTTGAGCGCGCCCGCCCCCGCGAAGAAATCGAGAAAATCTTTACCGGACTCATCACGCAGCCAGGCGCCCTGCGCGGTCTCGAAGACTGTCGGCCAGGAACGGCAGTAACCGCGGACATTCGATTCGATTTCGTCGAAGATCGTCGTTTCGGCGGCAATCATGAGTGATCCCTTTCGGTTTTACGGGCGATCGGGGAAATGTGGTAGAGGTCCTCGGCAGCATGGCTGTCCGGGAAAACATCCGGCTCGAACAGTTCGCTGCGCACCATTTCGGCACCGCGGCGGCGGGCCAGCGACGCGAACATGGCGATCGAGGCGGGATTGTCGGGGGATACGGTGGTCTCCAGCGCCTCGACGGCGCCGCCGGCCGGATGGCCGGGCGCGGTGACGGTGGATACCAGCCAGTCCAGCATGGCGACCCCCAGGCCACGGCCACGCTGGTCGGCGTCCACGGCGACCTGCCATACGAACAGGGTGCCGGGCGCTTCGGGTCTCACATAGCCGGTCACGAATCCGACGACTCGGCCTTCGCTCTCGACGACTACCGAACTGGCGGCGAAATCGCGACACCACAGCAGGTAGGCGTAGCTCGAATTGACATCCAATACTTGCGACTCGTCGGCGATCTGCCACAGTCGCGCGGCGTCGGTGATCCGCGGTGCCCGCAGGACCACGCCGGTACTGGCGGGCTCCGCATCGGTGGCGGCGGACGAAGTGGCCGAGTCGTTGCCGGCAGGGCCGGCGGTCTGCGTGGACTCAGTTTGTAAAGACATACAACTCCGATGTCTGCGTGCAGTACTTTCCCAGGCTCACGAATTAACTCCGAGACAACTGGTCGAGCTCTTTACGGTCGTGTTACAGGCGTGTTAAGTGGGCCCCTCTCGTTGAATAACCGGAATCCGGAGAACGAAACGCGCAATGCGGAAGGGCGCTCCTCACATTCCACCCTTCCGTGGGATGCGGCCGACGTTTCGGCGCCCCGCGCCGGGCCTCCGTCCGCCCCTGCGGGGCCGGCGCGACGGCAGCCCGCGCACACGATCGCAGCCCCGGCCCGCACCGGTGAATCCACGAACGACCGGCGCTGATCGACGCCACCACGTTCACCCGGTGCGGTACCGGACGTGCACACCGCGATTCGTCTTCGCGGTACCGGGCCAGTGAATCCATCGCCCGCGCCGAGGCGGCCAGGGGGGTAGGCAGTTCGTGACCCACGTCACCGGGTAGCAGGCACTCGAGGCCGGTGCGATCCCGGCCCGACGCCGACGAGCCGGGCTTCACGACGCAACCCCGGTTGCGCAGCGTTCGGCGCCCCGTACCGAGGCCGATACGGGTTGCGCTCGTCGCGCCGGCCATGATCTAGAGCTGGACGTCCAGCCGGTAACCGAGACCGCGAACGGCGGCCACGATCCGCGGGTCGGATAATTCCTGCCCGGCTCCACCGCCGGGTCTCGGAGCGATGATCGTGGCGCCGGGAACACCGGTCGCGCACGGATGGGTGAGCGCGGCCTCGGCTTCCGCGGCCACCGCGACGTCGTAGCCCTCGTTCTGCGTGGCCGGGCGCACAGCGCCCCGCGCCCGCTCGTCTTCCACGATCATCAGGTTCGCGCTCAATATTCAATCCCTTGCAGACGCACGTGGCGTGCCGCGGCGCGGGTTTCGCATCCCCATACCGACGCGACAGCCCGCTACTCAGCTTACTCGAGCAACCTTTCGGTTATACGAATAGCCAGAAGTCCCGCCGGGTAAACCCCCAGAGTGAAATGCCTCACGTTCAGATATCGCCGGCGCGTTCCAAGCGGAAGAAGTTGCTGGGCGTGCCGTCGGGACGCATCTCCTGATACCGGAAGTTCAGCTTCCGGGCGTCGAAGGTTGCGAACCAGTCGGCCCAGCTGACCGGCTGCAGTACCGCCCCGCCGTAGTGCGGGAAATCCAACCGCAGGACCCCCACCTCACCGCCGTACTGACTGCCGGGCGTCGTCGCCGGGTTCGCACCGCGCCGCTGGGCCCACTGGCGGATGACCTCATGATTCGTGGTGACCATGGTTGTTCCGGGAGCGGCGGACAGGCCACCCTTCATGACGAACCTCCTTGCGGTAGGTGCGTACGTGCTCTCCCCGGCGCGACCTCGGTAGTCACACCGGCTTTCCCGTCTTGTACCCGACTTCGCACTCTTGCAAACACAGCGGACACCGAGATGTCCGCCATGTCCGTGGCCCCGCGCCCCGGCGGAGCCGCCGCGGCAGCGGCCGGTTCACCGCGTTGCCCGATATTTGCCGAAGCCGGTTATCGAATCATCCGGCGGCGGGAATCGGGGTCAGCGCGACTGTGATGTTATCGCTGCCACCACAGACGACGGCGTAGTCTACGAGCGCCCGTGCGCCCTCGGCGATCGGCACGCCGAGTACGCGCCGGGCCAGATCCGCCGCGCCGGGCAGGTAGTTCCAGAGCCCGTCGGTACACAGCAGCAGCGATCCGGGTGTATCCGCGAAGTAGGTCCGGATACTGTCCGCGGACCACGGCTGCTGACCGGCGTCGGCTCCCAGCCAGCGCATCAGGGTGTGCGCCCGGGGATCGGCCATGGCGGCCTTCTCGTCCATGGCGCCGGCTTCCACCAGCGTCTGCGCCCACGAATCGTCCACGGTGAGCTTCTGCGCCCCGGCCAGCACCTCCGGATGCCCCGGGCGGGCCGGCTGCTGGGCCGCGGGCGCGCCGGCCGCCAGCCAGTAGGCACGGCTGTCGCCGATATTGGAGACGGTGATCGAGATACGACCCTCGGTCTCGGTACGCACGATGGCCGAGACATAGGTGCACGACGGCGCGTCGCCGTCGGGACCGACCAGATTTCGCACCGCCTCCGAAGCCGCCGCCATCCCCGCGGCGGTGGCCTCCTCGGCCGTACGATCACCGGCCAGCGCGGCCAGGCACGCATCGACTCCGGTGCGCGCGGCGGTGCCCGAGGCGGCCTGCGGGTCCGGAGAGGACGAGACTCCGTCGCAGACCACCAGCACGATGGTCTCCGGCTCCCCGTTGTCACCCGGTACCACCGCGGCGGCCACGGCATCCTCATTGCGCGCGTGCAGGATTCCGCGATCGGTGACGAGACCGACGACCCCCAGATCGGCCTCGAAACGATCCTGGACACGATGCGGATGCTCACAGGTGGGACAGCGCGGGCCCCGGCTCTGCGTCCCGCAGTTCACGCACACCACTTCGGCGAACTCGTCGTCCGGGAGGGCGACCCGGTGGATACCCGAGGCCAGCGACTGCCGCGGCACGGTCGCTTCCGCGGCGGCGGCGCGGCGACGGGTATCGAATGTTTCCCGCACCCGCGGTACCGGCTCGGTCACCGCGTCGAGAATATCCGCCGGGTCGGCGCCTCCGGCGTTCGCGTCAGGGTTCATCCGGCCGCCACATTCATGAGTAGTTTCCGGTGCTCGCCGATCCGGATATTCCGGATATCTCGGGTCCGCACACCGTCCCCCTTCGTTCGACCCGTTCCGTACTGACGATCGACGATAGTACGCGGTACGCGCACGAGTGAGTTCACCCGCGCTCCCGCACCGCGCGCACCGCTTTGCGCGCTGCCACCAGCACCGGATCCCATACCGGCGAGAAGGGAGGCGCATAGCCGAGATCGAGTGTGGTCATCTGCGCCACCGTCATTCCCGCGGTCAGCGCCACGGCCGCGATATCGACGCGTTTGCCCGCGCCTTCCCGGCCCACGATCTGCACTCCGAGCAGCCGGCCGCTGAGCCGTTCCGCCAGCATCTTCACCGTCATCACGGGCGCGTCCGGTAGATAGCCGGCGCGACTGGTGGATTCGATGGTCGCGGTGACGTACTGCAGGCCCACGGCACGAGCGTCCTTCTCCCGCAGGCCCGTTCGCGCCACCTCGAGGTCGCAGACCTTGCTGACGGCGGTGCCGACGACCCCGGGAAAGGTCGCGTATCCGCCGCCGATATTGGCGCCGATGATCTGACCGTGTTTGTTCGCATGCGTCCCGAGCGCGATATGCCTGCGCATGCCCGAGACCAGGTCCAGCACTTCGACACAATCCCCGCCGGCCCAGATGTTGTCGTACCCGGTCACTCGCATGGCCGAATCGGTGAGCAGCCCGCCGTGATCCCCGATCGGCAGTCCGGCCGCGGCGGCCAAGGTCGTCTCGGGCACCACCCCGATCCCGAGGACCACCACATCCGCCGGATGTTCGCGACCGGCGGCGAACACCGCCCGGACCCGGCCGTCGTCTCCGGTGCGGATCTCGGTGACCTCGCTGTCCCCGACCACGTTCACATCCAGACCCTGCAGCGCCTCGCGCACAAGCACACCCATATCCGGGTCCAGGGTCGACATCGGCTGGGCGCCGCTGTGCACGATGGTGACCTCGTAACCGCGCCGGATCAGCGCCTCGGCCATCTCGACACCGATATATCCGGCCCCGACCACCACCGCTCGCCGGCCGGTACCGGCGGCCAGCGCCGCGATGAGCGCCTCGCCGTCGTCGAGGGTCTGTACACCGTGGACTCCGGGGGCGTGGATTCCGGGCAGGGCCGGCCGGATCGGGCGCGCCCCGGTCGCCAGGACGAGATGGTCGTACCCGGTCCAGGTCTCGGCACCGGTGGCCAGGTCCCTGCTGCGCAGCCGGCCCGCGGACAGATCCAGTTCCACGACTTCGTGGCGCAGGCGCACATCGATTCCGCGCGCCCGGTGCTCCTCCGGGGTCCGGGCGATGAGGTGATCGCGCTCCCGCACATGGCCGCCCACCCAGTACGGGATACCGCAGGCGGAGTACGAGGTGAAATGGCCGCGTTCGAACACCACGATCTCGAGCTCCGACGCCACCCGCTGCCGCCGGGCCTGGGCGGCCGCCGACATTCCGGTCGCGTCCCCGCCGACGACCACCAACCGCTCTGTCATGAGATCAAACTACCCAGCCGGCGCCCGATGCCACCCGCACCGGGCTTCCGGTCTGTATTCCACCCGGGCGGTCGCGGGGCCCGGCATCGTGCTCCGGTTCCGTCGATCTCCGGTATCCGGCCGGGCGGTCGCCTCCTCAGGCGGACCGCGCGGCGCTACGCGGCAGACGGCTCGCCGCGCCGCGCGCCCGGCCCCCGGAACCGGTGGTCTCGGACCCGTCGCGGCCGGTGAAGGTCAGGATCCCGTCCTCGATCGGGCTCTTGCGCAGGTAGGCCCGGTCGCGGAAGTAGCTGTTGACCACCTTCCACGGGCCGCCGGTCCCCTGCCGCGGCATGACCGCGTCTCCGCGCTGGATGTACCCGGAACTCAGCGCACCGCCCATGACCGACACCTCGGAGCGATCGGAATCCCGCGCCCGGACCACGAACCGGCTGTACCCCTTGTCGCGCATCCGGTTCAGCACCCGGCAGAAGTACTCGGCGGCCAGATCGGCCTTCAGCGTCCAGGAGGCATTGGTGTACCCGAGCACCATCAAGGCGTTCGGCACGCCGTCGAGCAGCGAGCCCTTGTACATGACCAGGTCCCGGGTGACCACCGGCTCACCGTCCACCTCGAGCGCTACACCACCCAGGATCTGGATGGTCAGCCCGGTGGCGGTCACGACGATATCGGCTTCGATCTCCTCGCCCGAGGAAACCCGGATACCCCGTTCGGTGAAGGTTTCGATGGTGTCGGTGACCACCGAGGCGTCGCCGCGACGCAGGGCTTTGAACAGGTCGCCGTCGGGTACCACGCACAGGCGCTGATCCCAGGGTGCGTACTCGGGGGTGAAATGGCGCATGTCCACCCCCGGGCCGACCGCCATCCGGACCCACTTCAGGAACATCTGCCGGGCCAGCGTCGGCTGCCGCCGCGACAGCTGGTAGCTGGCCTGCTGTACCGCGATATTGCGCGCCCGCCCGACGCGATAGGTGAGCCCGGCGGGTGAGCCGACCTTCGTCAGCCCCACCGCCACCGGGTCGTCGCCCGGGATGGAGGCGATATAGGTGGGCGAGCGCTGCAGCATGGTCACATGGGCGGCCTCACCCACCATGGACGGCACCAGCGTGATCGCGGTGGCCCCGCTGCCGATCACGACCACCTTCTTGTCCCGGTAGTCCAGATCTTCCGGCCAGTGCTGCGGGTGCACGATCCGGCCGGTGAACGCGTCCTCGCCGGGGAACGTCGGCCGGTGGCCGTTGTCGTAGTCGTAGTAGCCGGTGGCCCCCACCAGGAAGGTACTGGTCCAGATCTCCTCGGCGCCGGTCTCTTCCTCGACGGCGCGCACCGTCCACCGGTTGTCCGCGCCGGACCAGCTCGCGGAGACGACCTTGCGGCCGAACCGGATCTTCGGCGACACGCCGTATTCGTCGGCGGTCTCGGCGATGTAGCGGCGGATGCCGGCGCCGTCGGCGAGCATGCGGGTTCCGCGCCACGGCCGGAAGCCGTAGCCGAAGGAGTACATATCGGAGTCGGAGCGGATGCCCGGATAGCGGAAGAGGTCCCAGGTACCACCGACCGCGGTGCGGCGCTCCAGGATCGCGTAGCTGCGCCCGGTCTCCTCCTTCTCCAGGTGACAGGCCACATCGATACCGGACAGACCGGCTCCGATGATCAGTACGTCGACATGCCGCGTCATTGCGTTCCTCGTCTGCTCGTGCCCGGGGTCGTCGCCAATCATGACAGACACACCATTTACATGTAACCGAGAGTACTTGATAAATCCCGGGTCGCATGCCGCGAGGCGGATTCCGCCCGCCCTGCCCGTTCCCGAGCAAGGCAGGCGGCTCGAAGGCCTGGACCTACAATCCGCTCAACCTGCGGCGAATGTGATCTAAAACACAATTATTCCACACCGCGTATGGCCGTGGGCCCACGGTCGGCTCCGCACACTCATACGATCCGCGGACCTGGGTGGAGGACGGCGGGCCGCCCCGTTCCGGCCACATCCGCGGCAGCGGGAACGCCCTCAGCAGCAGACCACCGCCACGGTGGCGGTGGCACCGCCCAGCGAGGCGAACGCGATCGGCACCGCCACCGGGACACCTCGCCATCGGCGCCCCCGCGCGGGGCGGGCCGTGGCGCGTTCCCGCGACAATCGCCCGGTACGCCACCGGCGTCCCAGCGCCCCCGCGGTGATCAGCAATGTCGCGATCAGCATCCCGGCCCCTCACACCCCGGCCGTCGGCACCCGGCGGGCACCCGAATCGGATCCGGCGCGCCCGGGCGCCGGCACCACACCCTCGTGCAGCAGGCTCTCCGCGGTATCCCGCACCGTCTCCCCCACCGGCCGCATCGTCCATCCCAGGTCGCGCCGGGCCCGGGCGGCGCTGACCCTCTCGACCCGGCCCAGCGACGGAACCGTCAGACGTAGTCCACGATCGAACAGCGACACCAGGCGTACCAGCGAATCGGGCAGCGCACGGGTGGCGACACGGAATCCGCGCGGCCCGTATGCCTCGGCCAGGATCTGGGCCATATCCCGCATCCACACATGATCGCCGGCGCAGATGTAGCGGTTTCCGGCCGCCTGCGCGGTCTCCATGGCCAACCGGTGCGCCACCGCCAGATCGCGCACGTCGACCACCGACCATCCCACTCGCGGCACGCCCGGGGCAGCGCCGGCCAGCAGCCGGCGGACCGGTTCGTGCGAGGTGCTCGTCTCCGGGGACAGCACCGGGCCGAGCACCATTCCCGGATTCACCACGACCAGCTCGAGACCGCGCGCCGCGGGCAGGGATCCGGCGAATTCCCACGCCGCGCGCTCGGCCAGTGTTTTGCTGCGCTGATACGCCGGGCTGCGCTCGACCACGGTCCAATCCGCCTCGGTGCGTACCGCGTCGTCGCGATGCCCGTGCGCGATGGCGGCGATCGAGGAGGTCAGCACCACTCGCCGCACGCCGGGCGCGGCGGCCGCGGCCCGCAGCACCCGCAGGGTGCCGTCCACCGCGGTGCGGATCAGCTCGTTGTCGTCGGCGGGCGGGGTCGCCGGGAAGGGCGAGGCCACGTGCAACACCTGCGTACAGCCCGCGACGGCTTCGGCCCAACCGGCGTCGTGATCCAGGTCGGCCGCGACGAATTCCAGGTCACCGCCCACCCGGGCGGCATGCTCGACGAGATGCGCCCGCCTGCCGGTACCGCCGAGGTCGCGTACGGTGCCGCGGACCGCGTAACCGTGCTCCAGCAATTCGACGACGATATGCCCGGCGACGAATCCCGTGGCGCCGGTGACGAGTACCCGTGTGCTCATTTCCATCCTCGATCCAATTGATCTGAACGCTGCTCAGATAATCTAAGCACCGTATAGATTTGCTGTCCAGACCCTGTCGGCGTGCGGAACGCCCGGCGCTTACGCTCGGAAGGTGACCCGGACCTCCTACCACCACGGCGCCCTGCGGGATGCCCTGCTGGCCGCCTGTCTGCGCCTCATCGAAACCGAGGGCATCGCGGCGGTGAGCCTGCGCCGGGTGGCCAGGGAAGCCGGGGTGAGTTCCGGCGCTCCCTACCACCATTTCGCCGATCGCGCGGCACTGCTGGCCGATCTCGCCACCCAGGGTTTCCGATTGCTCACCGACCGGCTCTCGGCCGCCCGCGCCACCGCCGACTCTCCCACCGCGGCGCTCCTCGCACTGGAACAGTGCTATATCCGGTTCGCCCGGGAGCAGCCCGGATACTTCCGGCTGATGTTCCGCCCGGAACTGTCCCAGCCGGAGAAACATCCCGAGACCCGCGCCGCCGGCGAGGCCGCCTTCGGCGTACTGGCCGACGCCGTCGCGGCCTGCGTGACCGCCGGTGAACTGCCTCCGGACCGCGCCGAACCGACCACCCTGACGCTCTGGGCGCTCGGACACGGCCTGGCGTCGCTGTGGCTCGACGGCCAGCTGGACAAGCGTGGCACCCTGTTCGGCACGACAGCGGCCGCCCTGGTCGATTCGGTGGTCGACGGCATTCCCGGGTTTCTCGGCAGCGGCTCGGGAACACCGCCCACGCTCCCGCCGCGGTGATCGGGTCCGCGCCGCCGACCACCGGCGGAACCTACGAGAGCGCCGTCACCGCTTGGCCGCCGCTTTGCCGGGTATGCCCGGCATAGAGTGAACTGGACTCGGGTCCGCGCCGCCGACCCGAGCCGACCAGGAGGATTGTTGTCGATGAATGCCACGAAGGCCCGCGCGGGCCTGCTGATCGCGGCCGCTGTGCTCACGCTGACCGGCTGTACGGAAATCGAACGAGCCATGAACAAAGGCGGCGATACCCCGTGCCGTGAATACGTTGAGCAGGATCAGAAGACCCAGCGCGTCACCATCACCAAGTTCCTGGAGGAACAGCAGGGGGCGGAACCGAGCGGTACGAACGTGGATCTGTCCATCGCGGCGGTGAACGCGCTGTGCAGCGTGCAGGCCAATGCCGACACTCCGATCGAGCGGGCCGACGTCGCGGGTATCTTCATCCGCAAATAGGCAGGCGCGCACCGGTTCCGGAGGCGCCGCAGCGCCGTTCGAGGCGGACCGGCCGCCTACTCGGCCCCAGTCGGCGAGCACACAGCGTTATACCACAAGCGTTTTCGGGCGATCACGGGTATCCCCTCGCTCCGACGAGCGCAATACGCAAGAATGTGTTCGCAAAAGTGCCGGCCGCCACGAGCCGGTAACTCGGACGGTGGGTGAGCGAATCCCCGGGCCCGTCCGATACGGGGCCGGAGACGATGCACAAGGGAGCGACATGTTTCATCGGATCGATTCGGCAACACCACCGCCGTGCCACGGCGCGACGCGGAGTTGCTGATGGCGTATCGCAGCGACCGAGTCGCGGTAACCGATCGGGCCCGCAACGCGTTACGCGAGTTGATCGAACAGCACGGGCCCATCCTGCTGTACCTCCCGCACCGGGATTCCGCCGACCCGCAACCGAGCTGGCTTCCGATCCGCGATTTCCGTGCGGCCGAGGGCGATACACTGTTCGGCCGCCTCGCCTGGCATACCGAACTGTGGATGAGCGCGCAGGCCTATACCCGTTTCGAGCGCGAACACCTCACCGTGGACGTCCCCGCCGGCGCGGGTCCGGCCCCCGGAAGTGACTCGACCGACGGGTCACCTCCCGAGGAGGCCGCGATCTTCCTGCTCCGCACCCGCCGCCTCAGCGCCGCGGAAGCCGCCGCACTGGACAGCCGCAGGCGCGGCAACCACGGCACCGCCACCTGACCCGCCTCAGCGGCCGGGCAGCCACCGTAGCGACCGGGCGATCGTCATCAGCACCCGCTGCCACAGGTCGCGGGGGATCAGTGGTGGCGGGTCCAGGTTCAGGAAACGGGTGGACACCACCGATTGCGGTTCGGTGTATTTGAGCAGCCCCTCGGGCCCGTGCCGGCGGCCCACGCCGGAGATCCCGGTCCCGCCCATCGGCGCCGCGGTCGTCCCCCAGGCCGGGGCATAACCCTCGTTCACGCAGACGGTACCGGTCCTCAGCAGGCGGGCGATCCGTTCGCCTTCGGCGACACTGCCCGCCCAGACGCTCGCGTTCAACCCGTATTCGGTGTCGTTGGCCGCGGCCACCGCCTCGGCCACGGAATCGACCGGATAGATCGAGACCAGCGGACCGAAGGTCTCTTCGCGCGCGCAGACCATCTCCCCGGTGACACCGGTGAGCACTGCCGGTTCGAAGAACAATGGACCGATATCGGGCCGGGCCACACCCCCGACCCGCACTTCGGCGCCCTTGGCGACGGCGTCGGCGAGATGGTCGGTCACGGTACGCAGCTGCGCCGCGGAGATGAGCGAGCCGATATCAACCGAATTATCGTATGCGGCACCGAGTTTCGCCGACGAGACGGCCGCCGTGAACTTCTCGGTGAACTCCGCGGCCACCGCGCGGTGCACGTAGATCCGCTCGATGGAGATGCACAACTGGCCGGCGTTGGAGAAGCACGCCCGGACCGCCGCCCGCGCGGCGCGGCCGATATCGGCGCCTTCGGTGACGATCATCGGGTTCTTGCCGCCCAGTTCGGCGGAGAACCCGATGAGCCGCGAGCCGCACCGCTGGGCGAGCGTGCGCCCGGTGGCCGAGGAACCGGTGAACATCAGATAGTCGCAGCAATCGACCATCGCCTCGCCGACCACCGGGCCGGGGCCGGTGACCACCGCCAGCAGATCCCGGGGTAGCCCGGCGCGGTAGAGCAGTTCGGCGCCGGCGAGCGCGGAGAACGGCGTCGAGCTGTCGGGCTTGAGGACCACCGCGTTACCCGCCAGCAGCGCCGGAATCGCATCGCCCAGCGACAGCACCAGCGGATAGTTCCAGGGCGCGATCACCGCGACGACTCCCTTGGGCCGGACATCGACGAACGCGCGGTTCAGCACCGGGAAGGCACCGGGCACCCGCCGCTCACCCAGCAGCGCGGGGGCCACGCGCGCGAAATACCGCGCGGCGAACATCAGCCCCATGACTTCTTCCTGGGCCGCCCAGCGCGCCTTCCCGGTCTCCGCCTGGATCACATCCATCAGTGCCGCGCGCTGGGCCACGACCAGTGCGCGATAGCGGTGGAACACCCGGGCGCGTTCCCGCGCCGGGCGTCCCGCCCAGTGGGACTGCGCCGCGCGGGCGCGGGCGACGGCCTCGGCGACATCCTCGGCCGTGCCGACCGGCACCGACCCCAGCGGTTTGCCGGTGAAGACTTCGTCGATGATACGAGGTGGGCGAGCCGCGGCAGCATCGATCGCGACCAGGGAGCGCAACCGGTCGAAGACTTCGGTTTCCGGTACGGGCATCACGCCTCCTACCTGTCGGTATTCGCGAGGTGAGGACAAATCTACTCACGATGCGCCGGTCCGCGGCAGTGCCGCCACGCCGCATATGCCGGATTCGGTGTCAAAGTGAGTCCTGTTCAATGGGATTCGATGTGCAGGAATCCGGTCGAACGGTTAACTTGTGGCGATGTTCAGAGCGAGGCTCGGTGTCCGCGCCCGGATCCTGGCCATCGCACTCATCCCGAGCCTGACCCTGTTGGTGGTCGGTGTGGGTGCGACGGGCTACCTGATCGACCAGGGACAACACAACCGGCAGGTGACCGAGGCGTTACGCGAGGTCTCGGGCCCCACTCGCGATGTGTACGAGGTGATCCAGAACGAGCGGCGGCTCACGCTCGCACATCTGGCCGGTGACCCCACCGCGGCCGCCGCCCTCGCCGCCGTCCGGCCCAACACCGACCAGGCCCTCCGCGATCTGGTGGCCGGAGCACAGCGGATCCGGGAACTGCAGCCGGCGGAGATCACCGACGATGTCGGCTCGTTCACCACGCTCACCCAGCAGCTCGGCAATATCCGCACCGCGGTCGACACCCGCGCGGTGCCGACCGGAGACGCCTATACCTTCTACGTCCGGGTACTCGATGCCTTCAGCACCGGTGCCCAGCTGTCGCACACATTCGAACAGGATCCGGAGGCGGTCAGCCAGCTGGGCCAGGTGTCGCGCATCATGCACGCGCTGGAAGCGGCGTCACGCAGTCACGCCCTGGCCGGCGCCGCGCTGCGCACCGGCAACCCGGTCGCGCTGCCCGACGAGTTCATCCAGCAGACCGGCTTCTACCACACCGAAACCGCCATGCTGGCCGGCCAGCTGGATCCGGCGATCGGCGAACGCGTGCGTGCCCTGATCGACAGCCCGGAGTGGCGACTGCTGGCCCGCACCGAGAACACGCTCATCGCGCGCAGTGTCGCGGGGGCCGACGCCGGGAGCCCCGCGGCCGCCCTCTCGCCGGGCCAGCTGACGGCCTGGCAGGCGGCCGCCGACCACGTCAACCAGGAGATGCTGAATCTCTGGGACGACCAGAACAAGCTCATGCAGGAGCTGTCGCTGGACGCGGCGGCCCGCACCACCAATCAGTCGCTGCTGATCGGTCTGGCGGTCCTGGTCATCTCCGCGGCCGCGTTCGGGGTATCGCTGGTACTGGCCAATCGGTTCATCCATCGCCTGGTGCGGCTGCGCGACCACACGCTGGCCCTCGCCGACGAACGCCTGCCCGATATGCTCGAACGCCTGCGCGCCGGGGAGGACGTCGACGAGACCGCGGCCGCCGCGAGACTCGACTTCGGCCGGGACGAGCTCGGTGCGGTGGCCACGGCCTTCGAACACGCGCACGCGGTGGCGGTCAATGCCGCGATCACCGAGGCCCGCACGCAGGAGGGCGTGAAGGCGATCTTCCTCAATATCGCCCACCGCAGCCAGATCGTGGTCCACAAACAGCTGGAGATCCTCGACGACGCCGAACGGCGCGAAGAGGATCCGGCCATGCTGGACATCCTGTTCAAACTCGACCATCTGGCCACCCGCGAACGCCGCAACGCCGAGAACCTCACCATCCTCGGCGGCGGGAAGCCCGGCCGGCAGTGGCGAGCCCCGGTACCACTGATCGACCTGGTGCGCAGCGCGGTGGGGGAAACCCAGGACTACACGCGGGTGCGGCTGGCGCGGCTGCCCGAACTGCGTATCGCCGGCAACGCCGTGGGCGATCTCATCCATCTGCTCGCCGAACTGGTGGACAACGCCACCTCGTTCTCCCCGCCGCAGTCCCGCGTCCAGGTCACCGGATCGGTGATCGGCAAGGGTGTGGCCGTGGAGATCACCGATCAGGGTATGGGCATCTCGGAGGCGGATCGCGACCGCCTCAACGAACTCCTGGAGAACCCGCCGAACTTCGAGGTCGCGTCCCTGCAGAAGGATTCGCGGCTGGGTATCTTCGTCGTCGCGCAGCTGGCGGCCCGGCACGGTGTCGCGGTGCGGCTGTGGGAATCGGAGTACGGCGGTGTCCGGGCGGTGGTCATCGTGCCGGCGACCCTGCTGACCGATCCCGCGGAGGAGACCACACCGCTGACCGGGTTGCCGCGTACCCCGGGGCCGGAGGGCGGTACGGACAACCACACCGAACCCCTCCCGGAGAGCTCCGCCATCGCGACGCTGCTCGCCGACCGGCCCCGCGCCACCGAACCCCTCGGCGAACGGGCCGAGCAGTCCGGCACCGCCGATACGGTGCCGGTCGCCCGTCCGGAGGCCACGGAGACCACCGCCGAACCGGCCGTACTGCCCGACGGTCGTCCGGCTTTACCCCGCCGTAGCAGGCAGGCTAAAGTCGCACCGCGACCGGAAGTTTCGGACGTCGCCCAGACCGCCGCAACGGCGCGGCCACGCTCGGCCGAACAGGCCAGGGATCTGATGTCGGCGATCGAGAACGGCACCCGGCAGGGCCGCAAGCCATTGCCCGCCGCAGAAGCCGGCGCCGGGAACCCGGCGTCGGACGGCGCATCCCCGGATGAACAGGAAGGCTAAGTGTCCACTTCCACACAAGGTGACCTGAACTGGCTGCTCGACGACCTGGTCGAGCGACTCGCGGGGGTCCGCCTCGCGGTCGTACTGTCCACCGACGGAATGCTGCTCGGCCACTCCTCGAAAATGGATCGCACCGAGGCCGAGCATTTCGCCGCGATGTCGTCCACCCTGCACGGCCTGGCCCGCAGCGCCGGCGCGCGGTTCGAGGGCGGTGCCGTACGGCAGGCGGTGATCGAACTCGATCACGCCGTACTGTTCGTCACCTCCGCCGGTGACAACGCGTGCATCGCCGTACAGGCCGCCGCGGACGCCAATCTCGGCATGGTGGCCTACGAGATGAACCTCACCGTCCAGCGGGTCGGCAGCCATCTGTCGACCGGCTCCCGCGGCGGGGCCGGGGCCGAAGCCCAGTAACCGCGGAAACAGCAACGGCGCCATGACGGGTATGCGGGTATGACCGGCCGACGGGAACCCTGGTTCGACGACGACGCCGGACCTCTGGTGCGGCCGTACGCCATCACCAAGGGTCGCACTGTGGGCGCCGGCCACGATCTGGATATGCTCACTGTCGTGGTCGAAGCTCGTGGTGCCCCGCCGTTGCGCCGGATCGAACCCGAGTACACCGATATCGTGCACCTGTGCACGGAAGCACAAACCGTGGCGGAGGTGGCAGCCGCCTTGAAACTGCCGCTGGCGGTGACCAAGATTCTCGTCGGAGATCTGATCGGTGACGGCCATCTGATCTTCCGGGCTCCCGTACAGATGGAGTCCGGTCCCGGCGACTTCAACATATTGCGAGCGGTACTGGATGGAATCCGAAAAATTTGACCCTGCCCGGATGGACCCCGGGGCTCCGGCTCTTGCTGCGTCGGTGAAGGTCCTCATCGCCGGTGGTTTCGGCGTCGGCAAGACCACGATGGTGGCCTCGATCAGCGAGATCCCGCCGCTACGCACCGAGGAGATGATCACCGAACTCAGTACCGGCATCGATGATCTGTCCGGTGTCGAGTCCAAGACCACCACGACGGTGGCACTGGATTTCGGCCGGATCACCATCGACAAGGATCTGGTGCTCTACCTGTTCGGTACGCCCGGCCAGGATCGCTTCTGGTTCCTGTGGGACGAACTCGCCCGGGGTGCGCTCGGCGCGGTGGTGCTGGCCGATACCCGCCGGCTGGGCAATTCCTTCGCCGCCATCGACTATTTCGAGCGGCGCGGCCTGCCCTTCCTGATCGCGGTGAACTGTTTCGACGGGGCGCCGCGGTACACGATCGACGAGGTCCGCGACGCGCTCGACCTCGACCCGTCCATCCCGGTGATGCTGTGCGACGCGCGCGACCGGGTCTCGGCCAAGAATGTGCTGCTCAGTCTGATCGAGCATCTCATCGAGCGGGCCACCCGCCCGAATCTCACCACCAAGTAGGCCGGCACGGCGGAGCCGCACCGGCTCCGCCCGCCGGGGGTCAGCGTGCCAGGTGGCCGGTCGCGTGGAGTTCGTCGAACAGCAACTGGTCCACCGGCGGCACCCGCGGCCGATCACCGAAACCGAACCACGCGAGTTCGGCGATCTCACTGCTCGCGGCCAGTGTGCCGCGATAATCCGCGCGATAGCAGCTCATCCGGACCCGCGCGCCGCCGTCGGCCGCTTCGTAGACCCCGACCGGCTCGACCGTCTCCGGTACCAGCGCGACGGTGAGTTCCTCGGTGACCTCGCGCAGCAGCGTCTGCTCATCGGATTCACCGGCCTCCCGTTTGCCGCCCGGGATGTAGAAGACATCCTTGCCGCGCGGACGCGCACACAGGATCCGTCCGTCCACGATGAGAACCCACGCGACCGTATCGATCAGTTCCCCGACCAGCTCGTCCGTCACGCAGCCAGCTTAGGTGTCGCGTCACTCCGGCCTCGGGCGCCCCGCGATCTTCTTCGGTCCTCGCGTCGCCTGCCGGCGCGATCCCGTCGCCGGTCACCGACCGCTCGCACGCCGATCTGGGCCAAGCTGCCACGAATCGCGCGGCCGCGGACGTACCATGCGGACGTGGCCGATGCGAATACTCCCGCCGCGGTGCGGGTCCTGGTCTACAGCAACGACGCCGACACCCGGGGTCAGGTGATGCTGGCGCTCGGCCGCCGGCCACATCCTGATCTACCGCCGGTGGAATACCTCGAGGTGGCCACGGCCCCGGTGGTATTGGAGCGGATGGATGCCGGCGCGGCCGACCTGGCCGTACTCGACGGCGAATCGGCGCCGGTGGGCGGCATGGGCCTGGCCAAACAACTCAAGGACGAGATCCGCGAGTGCCCGCCGCTGGTGGTACTCACCGGCCGCGCCGACGATGCCTGGCTCGCGAACTGGTCGCGGGCAGAAGCTGTAGCCCGCCATCCGATCGACCCGCTGCGGCTCACCGAGATCGTCGTCGATCTGCTGCGCCGGCGCCCGGCTGCCTGACCCGCCATTAGGTTCATTCGCTCATAAATCTCAGTCGCGAATTCGATCAAAGGGCTCCACGAATCCGCGTTCGTCCTGCCACGACAGTTGTAGGCTGTGCTTTAGCTCACATGAGCGCGGGCGATGACATATAACCCGCGTCGACTGATCCTCCCCCAGCCCTGTGTCGAATCCGGGGACGATCCGGCGGCGCGGGGTATACCCATCGACCGCCCGACCCCGTTCGCGGAACCCGGTGGCACAACCGCGGGGTTCCAGTTCGCAAGGAGGGGAAGCGCAGTCGTGAACACCGAACTGCCGATACTGGTCCTCGGCGCGGTCGCCGCCGCCTTCGCGGTGATCTCGATCCTGATCGCCGGGCTCATCGGCCCCAAACGCTACAACCGCGCCAAGCTACAGGCCTACGAATGCGGTATCGAACCCACACCGCACGCAACGGCCGGAGGCGCGGGAAACATTACCGGCCAACGTTTTCCGGTGAAGTACTACCTCACCGCCATGCTGTTCATCATCTTCGATATCGAGATCGTGTTCCTCTACCCGTGGGCGGTCCATATCGATGCGCTCGGGGTGTTCGGACTGGCCGCGATGGCACTGTTCATCGTCAATGTCTCGGTCGCCTACGCCTACGAATGGCGGCGCGGCGGCCTCAGCTGGGACTGAGCCGCGAACCTCCGATCAGCCGCACCGCGCCCGGCGCGGGCCGATATCCAGGGAGTAGTCGGACATGGGTTTGGAAGAGAAACTGCCCAGTGGTTTCGTGCTCAGCACGGTCGAAGCCATGGCGGGGTACATGCGCAAGGGGTCGGTATGGCCGGCCACCTTCGGTCTGGCCTGCTGCGCGATCGAGATGATGGCCACCGGTGGGGGCCGATTCGACTCGGCACGTTTCGGTATGGAGGTCTTCCGGGCCTCGCCACGGCAGGCCGATCTGATGATCGTGGCCGGCCGGGTCAGCCAGAAGATGGCACCGGTGCTCCGGCAGGTCTACGACCAGATGACGGAGCCGAAATGGGTGCTGGCGATGGGCGTGTGCGCCTCCTCCGGCGGCATGTTCAACAACTACGCCATCGTGCAGGGCGTGGACCATGTGGTCCCCGTCGACATCTACCTACCGGGGTGCCCGCCACGCCCGGAGATGCTGCTCAACGCCATCCTCGCGCTACACGAGAAGATCCAGGCGACCCCGATGGGAGTGAACCGGGACGAGGCGATCCGCGCCGCCGAGGCGGCGGCGCTGGCGGCCACTCCGACCATCCGGATGGAAGGTCTGCTCCGATGAGCGCCGAGGGCCCCGGCTCCACCGACAGCCGCGCCGTGGAACCCGAACAGCCGATCGGTCCCGAGGACGAGGTCATCGGGGTGCGCCGGGGGATGTTCGGGATCTCCGGCAGCGGCGACACCTCCGGGTACGGCCGCCTGGTCCACCGGGTCGCGCTACCCGGTGGCAGTGCGCCGCCCTACGGCGGCTATTTCGATACCGTCGTCGATCTGCTGCGCGCGGCCCTGGCGTCCGGCCCCGGGTTCGATGCCGCGATCGAGAAGGTCGTGGTGGACCGCGGCGAACTCACCCTGCACATCGATCGCGACCATCTGGTCGCGGTGGCGCGGGCCCTGCGCGACGATCCCGCGCTGCGATTCGAACTGTGTCTCGGGGTGAGCGGCGTGCACTACCCGGACGAATCCGGGCGGGAGCTGCGCGCGGTCTATCACCTGAACTCGATCACACACGGACGCCGGCTGCGGCTCGAAGTGTCCGCCCCGGACACCGACCCGCATATCCCGTCGCTGTATCGCGTGTACCCGACCTGCGACTGGCACGAACGAGAGACCTACGACTTCTTCGGAATCCTGTTCGACGGGCATCCCTCGCTGACCCGCATCACCATGCCCGACGACTGGCACGGTCACCCGCAGCGCAAGGACTACCCGCTGGGCGGGATACCGGTCGAGTACAAGGGCGCGCGCATACCGCCGCCCGATGAGCGGAGGGCATACAGCTGATGAGCGAGATCGATTACCGGCCCGGAGTCTCCGGCGGGCCGGACAGCGACGACTCCCGCACCACCCCGACGGCGCCCGGGCGCGGCGGCGCGGACCCCACCGAACAGGTACTGACGGTCGCCGGGCAGGACTGGGACGAGGTCGCCGACGCCCTGCGCGGTGCGGGCGAGGAACGCATTGTCGTCAATATGGGCCCGCAGCATCCGTCCACGCACGGGGTGCTGCGGCTCATTCTCGAGATCGAGGGCGAAACCGTGGTCGAGGCCCGGTGCGGTATCGGCTATCTACACACCGGTATCGAGAAGAACCTGGAATTCCGCACCTGGGCCCAAGGCGTCACCTTCGTCACCCGGATGGACTATCTGTCCCCGTTCTTCAACGAGACCGCCTTCTGCCTCGGGGTGGAGCGGCTGCTGGGCATCACCGACGACATCCCCGAGCGGGCCACCGTGATCCGGGTGCTGCTGATGGAGCTCAACCGCATCTCCTCGCATCTGGTGGCGCTGGCGACCGGAGGTATGGAGCTGGGCGCGCTGACCCCGATGCTCTTCGGGTTCCGGGAGCGCGAGCTGATCCTCGACGTCTTCGAGAACATCACCGGCCTGCGGATGAATCACGCGTTCATCCGGCCCGGCGGTATCGCCCAGGACCTACCCGGTGACGCTGTCGCCAAGGTACGCGACCTCCTGGCGCTCATGCCGAAACGATTGCGGGACATGGAGCATCTGCTCACCCACAATCCGATCTTCAAGGCACGCACCCAGAACATCGGCTACCTCGACCTGACCGGTTGTATCGCGCTCGGCGTCACCGGCCCGGTGCTGCGCTCCACCGGTCTGCCGCACGATCTGCGCAAGGCCATGCCCTACTGCGGATACGACACCTACGAATTCACCGTGCCCACCACCGATACCTGTGACTGCTACGGCCGCTACCTCATCCGGATCGAGGAGATGAAACAGTCCCTGGCGATCGTGGAACAGTGCCTGGACCGATTGCGGCCGGGACCGGTGATGGTGGCGGACAAGAAGATCGCCTGGCCCGCGGACCTGGCCCTGGGCGCCGACGGGCTGGGCAATTCGCCACAGCACATCGGCAAGATCATGGGGACCTCGATGGAGGGGCTGATCCACCACTTCAAGCTGGTCACCGAGGGTATCCGGGTGCCGCCGGGGCAGGTCTACGCGGCGGTGGAGTCGCCACGCGGCGAACTCGGCGTCCATATGGTCAGCGACGGCGGCACACGGCCCTACCGAGTGCACTATCGCGATCCCTCCTTCACCAACCTGCAGGCCGTGGCGGCGATGTGCGAGGGCGGCATGGTCGCCGATGTGATCGCCGCCGTGGCCAGTATCGATCCCGTGATGGGCGGTGTGGACCGATGACCGAGATCCTGTTGCGCCTGAGTGTTCGGCCGCAGCCCTACCCCGACGAGGTCCGTGCCCGGCTCGAACCGGACGCGAAGGAGATCATCGCCCGGTACCCGCAGCCCCGCTCGGCGCTGCTACCGCTACTCCATCTGGTGCAGTCGGAAGAGGGCTACGTCAGCAGTACCGGGATCGAGTTCTGCGCGGAGTTGCTCGGGCTCACCGGCGCCGAAGTGACCGCGGTCGCCACCTTCTATTCCATGTACCGGCGCACCCCCACCGGCGACTACCACGTGGGCGTCTGCACCAACACCCTGTGCGCGGTCCTCGGCGGCGATGCCATCCTCGCGGAACTGCGCGAACATCTGGGAATCGCGCACGGTGAGACCACCGACGACGGCGCGATCACCCTCGAGCACATCGAATGCAACGCGGCCTGCGATTACGCGCCGGTGATCATGGTGAACTGGGAGTTCTTCGACAACCAGACTCCGGAATCTGCCCGCGCACTGGTGGACGCGCTCCGCGACGGCCGTACCGTCACCCCGACCCGCGGCGCGCCGCTGTGTACCTTTCGGGATACCGCGCGGGTCCTCGCCGGGTTCCCGGACACCCGGCCCGGCGTGCTCGACGGCGACCCCGGCACACCGACGCTGACCGGTCTGAACACCGCGCGCGAGCAGGGGATGCGGGCACCCGAGGTACCGGACGAGGACGGTGCCCGATGACTTTGACGCCCGTCCTCAGCACGTACTGGGACCTGCCGAATTCCTGGACCCTCGACACCTACCGGGCCCACCATGGGTACGAAGCGCTGCCGATCGCGCTCGGCATGACACCGGACCAGGTGATCACCACGGTCAAGGACGCCGGGCTGCGCGGTCGCGGCGGGGCCGGATTCCCGACCGGTATGAAATGGGGTTTCATCCCGCAGGGTCCCGAACCCGACGGCTCGATGAAACCGCACTACCTGGTGGTGAACGCCGACGAATCCGAACCGGGTACCTGCAAGGACATCCCGCTCATGCTCGCGGCGCCGCATTCGCTCATCGAGGGCGTGATCATCGCCGCCTACGCCATTCGCGCCGCGCACGCCTTCATCTATCTACGCGGTGAGGTGGTGCCGGTACTGCGCCGGCTACAGGCCGCGGTCGCCGACGCCTACGCCGCCGGACTGCTGGGCCGCAATATCCTCGGCTCCGGCTACGATCTGGAGCTCACCGTGCACGCCGGCGCCGGCGCCTATATCTGCGGTGAGGAGACCGCCCTGCTGGATTCGCTGGAGGGCCGGCGCGGGCAGCCCCGGTTGCGCCCCCCGTTCCCGGCGGTCGCCGGGCTGTACGCCAGCCCCACGGTGGTCAACAATGTCGAATCCATCGCCAGTGTGCCGCCGATCATCCGCAACGGCCCCGCCTGGTTCCGTTCCATGGGCAGCGAGAAGTCCCCGGGTTTCACGCTGTACTCGCTGTCCGGGCATATCGCCCGGCCCGGCCAGTACGAGGCGCCGCTCGGCATCACCCTGCGCGAACTGCTCGGTTACGCGGGCGGGGTCCGCGCGGGCCGGACCCTGAAGTTCTGGACGCCCGGCGGTTCCTCGACCCCGCTGTTCACCGCCGAACATCTCGATGTGCCACTGGATTACGAGAACGTGATGGCGCAGGGGTCGATGCTGGGCACCAAGGCACTGCAGATCTTCGACGACACCACCTGTGTGGTGCGTGCGGTCCTGCGCTGGACCGAGTTCTACGCCCACGAATCCTGCGGTAAGTGCACACCGTGCCGGGAAGGTACGTACTGGCTGGTCCAGTTGCTCACCCGGCTCGAATCGGGCGAGGGCACCCCCACCGATCTCGACAAACTCCTGGATATCGCCGACAACATCAACGGCAAATCCTTCTGCGCGCTCGGCGACGGCGCGGCCAGCCCCATCGTGTCCTCGTTGAAGTACTTCCGTGACGAATACCTCGCGCATATGACGCACGGCGGCTGCCCGTTCGATCCGGCCCGCGCGACCGCCTGGGCCGGATCCGCGGCCGGAGAGGGGATCCGATGACAGCCACCGTCCGTACCGATTCCGCCGATCTACAGCCGGCCGAGCTGGTCACCGTCACGATCGACGGCACCACGGTCAGCGTTCCGGCGGGGACCCTGTTGATCCGCGCCGCCGAACTGATCGGTATCCAGATCCCCCGGTTCTGTGATCATCCGCTGCTCGCTCCGGTCGGCGCCTGCCGCCAGTGCCTGGTGGAGGTGGAGGGCCAGCGTAAACCCGTGGCCTCCTGCACCATGACGGTCACCGAGGGCATGGTGGCGCACACCCAGCTCGATTCCGCGGTCGCGGAGAAAGCGCAGCAGGGCGTGATGGAGTTGCTGCTGATCAACCATCCGCTGGACTGCCCGGTCTGCGACAAGGGCGGGGAATGCCCGCTACAGAACCAGGCCATGTCCACCGGTCGGGCGGAGAGCCGCTTCGAAGGGGAGAAACGCAAGTACCCGAAACCGATTCCCCTGTCGACCGCGGTCCTGCTCGATCGCGAACGGTGCGTGCTGTGCGCGCGCTGTACCCGTTTCTCGCAGCAGATCGCCGGGGACCCGTTCATCGAACTGCTCGACCGCGGCGCGCTCCAGCAGGTCGGCACCGCCGCGCACGAACCGCTCGATTCGTACTTCTCCGGTAATACCGTGCAGATCTGCCCGGTCGGCGCCCTCACCGGTACGAGCTACCGGTTCCGGGCCCGCCCCTTCGACCTGGTCTCCAGCCCGAACGTCTGTGAGCACTGTGCCTCCGGTTGCGCCCAGCGCACCGACCATCGCCGCGGGAAGGTTCTGCGCCGCCTCGCCGGCGACGATCCCGAGGTCAACGAGGAATGGAACTGCGACAAGGGACGCTGGGCGTTTGCCTACACCGGCGAACGCGATCGGATCACCGGCCCGCTGCTGCGGGGGGCCGACGGGACGCTGGCTCCGTGTTCGTGGTCCGAAGCCCTCGCGGCAGCCGCGCGCGGTCTACGCGCGGGGGTGGGTAACGCGGCGGTGCTCCCCGGCGGCCGGATCACCGAGGAGGAGGCGTACGCGTACGCCAAATTCGCGCGGGTGGTGCTGGGCACCAACGATATCGACTTCCGGGCCCGGGCCCAGACGGCGGAGGAAGCGGAATTCCTGGGCGCCTGGGTCGCCGGGCACACCGGCACCGTCACCTACGACAGTCTGGAGGCGGCACCGGTCGTGCTGCTGGCCGGGTTCGAACCGGAAGAGGAATCGCCCATCGTCTACCTGCGGTTGCGCAAGGCGGCCCGGACCCGCGGGCTACCGGTGTTCTCGATCGCCGCCTACGCGTCGCGCGGACTGGAACGGAT
>NZ_BAGJ01000088.1 GCF_000308775.1 Nocardia testacea NBRC 100365 | reverse complement strand
GGCGCGCCTGCGTGTCAGTGTAGCCGCGTTGATTACTTCGCCGGAGGTGCCGCTGTCGGCTGTTGCCGGAGGTTGGCGTGGTCTGGTGGAGATGATGTCGCCGCACCTGCTGTATGGCGTGGTGTACACCGTGACCCGTGATGTTCGGCTCGCGGTGTGGTCGACACTGATTTGGGGTGGTGTGCTAGTAGTGGCCCGGGTGGCGGCCGGACAGCCTCGCCAACGGGCGGTCGGGGGTCTCGTGCTGGGGGTGGTGTCGGGGCTGCTGGCCCTTACGACAGGCCGTGGGGTCGATTTCTACCTGCCGTACATGCTGCGCGGCATGGTGTGGGAAGTGGTTCTGCTGCTTTCGCTCCTGGGGCGCCGCCCACTCGTGGGTGTGCTCATCGGACCTGTGGTCGGAGGGGCGTCATGGAGGAGGAATCGAATTTTATTGCGCGCTTACGAGCAGTGCACCGCGATCTGGGCAGCCATTATCGCCATCCGGACAGCGGTGCACCTGCCGCTCTACCTCACGAACAATGTTGCAGGTCTGGGGATCGCGCACCTGCTCACAGGTGTTCCATTGTTCGCGTTTATGGTGTACGTCAACCTGCGGATCCTGCGCCGCGGGTACGCCGCCTACCGCAATGAGCAGCCCGCGGCTTCGATGTCGGCCTTCGACGTATAACGGACCTCGGGGTAATACGGGCCCATGTTCGTCTTCGGATCGGCGGGATCGGCGTTCTGAATCGAGTACCGAAAACTGCTGTCGGGCAGCATATTACGCATGATCAGCAGATCGGATCCGAAGTCGCTCGGCAACCATCCGATACCACAACCGCCGACCGTGTTCGCTGGCCGATCGTTGGAGGACGACACGACTATGGTGTAGAAGCCGTCGGCGTCGACGGCGGTCTCGTCATCGACGACGCACGCGGTCACAGCGGTCGAGACGAGTTTGTTGCTGCACAGCGACCAGTACCGTACTTGCCCTGTGCCCATGACCGGCTGATTTCGGTACGTGGCCGGCGTGGTCGGCAGCTTTCCCCTGATCACCGCCACCCGACCCGGTTCGAGCAAGGTGGTGAGGTACTTGTTGTCCGGATTGGGGAAATAGCCTCCACCGGAAGCCGGCTTCCAGGCCGGTGCGTGAGGTTGTGATGTCGTCCGGCCGGGTAGCCTCCCCGACCTTCCCGGGTACAAGGCGTTCGGGTCGTGGACAGCGTTCTCGGTCCCACAGTCGGCGAGCTCACGGGCCACGCCGTCTGGCATTGTGAAGGTGAGACGGGGCAGCCCAGTGCCCGCGGTGGCGTCTAGTTCGGCGTTGGGGCGATAAACACGGTAGACGACCGGTACGAACCCGGCAGCGTCACCGGTGTAGAGGGTATTGGGCTCCGGGTTGGGCGGCGGTGCGCTCATCACGATACGAACGGTGTATTCGCGCGCTGCGGCTTCGCGGTCGGCCCCGTGGGTGAAGGGGTTGACACCACCGTCATCGGCAGCGATGGCCTGATCGTTCAGCGAGCCTGCGACCTCTCCGCCCTTAGAGTAGGTGGTGAAAGACATATACCGCGCGTAGGGGAACTTGCCACGAATGGTCAGTGTCGCTCCGGGTATGGCCGGTAGGTACGTCGACCAGTAGTTGGCGAAGGTGTCGGGAAAGGCCATGTTGAACGTTCCTGCACCGATCCGTGGGCTCCAGCCGCAGGTGAGGTTGGCCGCAGCATTGCCGCCGGGAGCGGCCGCAACAGGGGCAGCCAGTGTTGCAGACGCGGCGACTGCCACAGATCCCGAGATCATCGCCATCATGGCCGCCCGCGCACCACGACGTCGACCGGTCGTGCCGGAATGGCCTCGCCAATAGGCAAGGGTCTTTAACAGATGCAATGACTTCTCCTTATGTCTTGATATTTCCTGCTATTTCATACCATACTTTAGACAAGGCCCTTGTCTTTATTGAGCGCGGCGCTTGCTGTTCTTGCATAGTGAGCATCCGGTTCTACACAACCCATCCGCGCCGGACGACCTGTGAGGGCGACTCGGCACGGTCACCGGCTCGCATGCCGCACAGGCAGACGAATGAACACAAAGGATCGAGAAGGGACTGCTGCACGCATAGGTGACAGGTTGACCTGCCCCACCAAGTGGGTTCCAGTGGCGGTGGCTAACTGGCAGCGGTGATGGGTGTCTTCTCGGAGAGTAGCTCGAACTCGATCGGGGTGCGGTAGCCCAGGGACGAGTGGCGGCGTTGACGGTTGTAGAAGATCTCGATGTAGTCGAAGATCGCGTTCGCGAGTTCGACGCGGATCTTCCATCTCTTGCGGTCGAGTAGCTCGATCTGCATCGAGGACCAGAACGATTCCATCATCGCGTTGTCCAGCCCGTCACCGACGGTCCCGAACGATGGCAGCAGTCCGGCCGATCGGATCTTCTCGCCGAAAACCCATGAGGTGAACTGACTTCCATGATCAGCGTGCACGATCCCGCTTGGTTCGGGGCGGCGGTTCCGGATCGCCATGTCCAAGGCGTTGACGACGAGAGTGGAGTCTTGGCGGGAGTCGATGGACCAGCCCACGATTCGACGGCTGAAGGCATCCAGGACCGCGGCGCAGTAGACGCGGCCTTCCTTCGTGCGGTGCACGGTGATGTCGGTGACCCACAACTCGTTCGGTTTCAGCCGATGGAATTTGCGGTTCACCAGGTCTCCCGCAGTAACCACGCCGCGGAGGTTCTCGACCCGCGCTGAGGCCGGTAACCCGCGAATGCCGGCCAGGGTCATGAGAACCGATACCGTGCGGGAGCAGACTTTGATACCCATCGCCATCGTCAGTTCGGCGTGGATTCTGCGGTAGCCGTAGGTTCCTCGGGACGCGACGTGGACTTCGCGGATCAATCCGGTCAGCCATTCGCGCCGCAATTGGGTCGGTGTGGTCGGGCGTCGTTTGGCTTTGTAGTAGTTCTGTCGGGCGACTCCCAGGATCCGGCAGCATCGGTCGACCGGCGCCCCGGCGGCGACGAGGCTGTCGATCACCGGGTAGAGCCGTCTTTTGGGCCGGGAACGTCCTCCCCGAGGAATTTCGCGGCGTGGCGGACGATCGCCAACTCGCTCTCGAGTTCCCGTATCCGGCGGCGGGCTGCGCGTAGCTCGGCCGACTCGACCGACGGCTTACCGGGACGCAGTCCGTGGTCGATGTCGTCCTGACGCAGCCATTTCGACAGTGTGACCGGATGGATGCCGAGCTCGACCGCGGTCTGCTTGGCGGGTTTACCTGCCCGGACCAGAGCGATGGCTCGGGTCCGGAATTCGGTGGGATAGGCGCGTGGCACGTGGGTCAGCCTCTCGGTAAGGCTGTCAGTTAGCAACCGGAGTTGGAACCCAAAGGGTGGGGCAGGTCACAGATGTCAACTACTCGTGCAGCAGTCCCCACCTGGACCCAGAACGCCACCGTCAAACGGATTCTGCACGACCTACACGAGCCAGAGCATCGGAACGAGCGTACATCGAGCGAGATATCGGATTGATTCATCAACGAAGATCTCATACAACGTCCCTCGCCGCACCGGTTCGTCGCCGAGGGTAGTAATTCGAGCTCATCGGGGCGCCAGAACACCTGGCGGCCGGATGACAGGCCCGCAGCCGACCAGGGTGGCGATGAGTCAGCTCGCTGCCCGCTGGTATGCCTGCAGCACCTTGGAGGGAATCCGGCCACGCTCAGGCACGTCATGCCCATTGCGACGGGCCCACTCCCGCACCGCCTTCGCATCCTCGTGCCGGCCAGCCGCAGGAGCCTTGCCCCGGCCTCGTCCCCCGACCTTGCGCGCGAACGGAATCCACTTGCCCAGGCCAGCACGGAGTGCCCGCGCATTAGCCTCGGACAGGTCGATCTCATAACCCACCCCATCGAGGCCGAACGTGACGGTCTCAGCGGCCGCGGACGCGCCATCCAGATCGTCGATCACGGTCACCACAACCTTGCGCGCCACTCTCCACACCTCCACTAACCAAACCCGCCGGATCGCTACATTATCCGGCACAGTAACAGCGTCTCACCGGCACCCGCGCAGAACACCGACCAAAACGGTTCCCTGCCGGGGCGGCATGCGATGGATACTCCCAAGCCTGCGTGCCCGGATCAGCGCCTGGACACCCGGTATGAAGTTCCTGCCGGCCACGGGTGACAGCATCGAGACTGCAGTTAGCCTCCGGGCAGAGATGGGGTCATGGCAACCCATCCCAATCAAGATGGATCAGGCCGCATATCGCGCGGCCAAAGCATCACAAGCAGATCGTCACGGGGCGAGGTCGCGCTCGATTGGGCCGGTGTGAATCATCTTCGTTTTATGGGCTGGCGATGACGCGCAATGGTAACGCGTACGTCTCTAGAAGGAACCGTTCTACAGCTCCCAGAAGCGCTCGCATCTCGGTGCTCGCCTTCGATCTCGACATACCTGGTTGCACGATCGCCACCTGCACCCGCAGCTCCCTGAAGCGTGCCTGCTCGACGATTGCGACCAACAGTCCCAGATCACCGTAAATGATCCCAGTTCGGCCGTTGGCCTGGCGATTGCGTTCACGCTTCAGCAGGCGTCGGGTCAGCAGCTCGGGTATCGACTTGGCGCGGTTCATCTTAATTGCCTGCCCGCATACGTCGTAGAGATCGTCGATGCGTTTGCCCGGGGTCGACGCGCTGGAGTATTTGCAGTGGACCAGCAGCACTTCAAGTTTGTCGTCGATTCGGCGCATGAACACCAGATCGGCGAGTTCGCCGGCTCCGTCGTCGTCCACCGCTACCTCCCACTGGGTTTCAGCGGAGATCACTTCGATTACCCGGTAGGCGATGGCAGTAGTGTCGTCATCGAACTTGCGTGACTCGCGGCGCAAATCGATGCCAGTCCAGTCGAATACCTCGATCGACTCCAATGGCAACAGGTGCTTTTTTCGATCGGGGCGAAGAATGAGGCCCGCTTCGAGCAGGACGACGTCATCGGTGAAGCTCACCAGCAGGCCGGTATCGGTCAGAAACTGTGCAAGGCTGGTGGTCCCCGCTGCGGTCGTCATTTCCCCGTCCTCGGCGACAGGTCGGATTGTGGGTGGGGAGTCAGCGTCGAAGACGAATTCGAACTCGAGTTTCCACGAGGGTGTCAGCAATTCGAAGCGCAGCGGACCTTCGGCCGTGTGGGTGGTGATCCTGAACTCGGTGTCCAGCACAGTGTACTGCTCTCCGCCATAGGAAAGTTTGCGCTGCTCACTCAGAGTGGCAAGGAAGTGATGGGGCCACTCAACCGCCAACGGCACATATGGCGGCCGGGACGTGGCAGGCTCGGGTAGCAAGAATCCTGACATCACTGACTCCAGTGACACCGATTCGTCGGTGACACCGATTCGTCGGTGATCGCGGGTCCGACCTGGCGTACCCACTGCACCCAGCGGTGCAGGTCGTCGGCTTGCTCATGGGTCCATACCCGCCCTTTGCGGGAGGCTCCGAAGCTTACCGCCCGGCCGTCGGAGAAGCCGTAGGCGAAGATGTTCGTTTTCATCTTCGTCGCGCCCTCCCCTCGCCAGGCATGCAACACGTTCTGCCCGACATACATCGAGAAGCGGCGATTACGGCTGACCGAGTCAAGCAGCCCGACATTGGTGGGAACGCGGCGATTGACCTTGGCGAGCACTCGATAGACAGTCTCGCCTTTGACCAGCTCCGCCGACGGCCCGCCGACCGCCGCGGCGATGTCCTCATGCATCGAATTGTTGTTGGTGGAATTGATGTAGAGGAACCCTGCCTCGGTATCGACGTGAACGACATGCAGGTGATGGACCAGTTCATTGAAGCTCGCGAACTCGCCCCACCGCACCGCGCTGGCCTCGCGCGAGACCCACCACACGACCTTGTCGCGGTGGTTGATACCCAACACGGTGGTCAGTAGCCGCCCTTCGAACGGGTCATAGATTCGATCAGGGGTCCATTCCAGCCGTTCCGATACCGGTGCGCGATAGGTCACCGTGCTCATCTTCGGATGGATACTGCGCAGGGCCACTTCGCGGGGCAGGGACCCGAAGGCCAGTTCGAACTCGCTGCGTTCGCGTTGGAGCCCTACGTTGTGCTCGGTGAGATCGCACAACACCTCGTTCCAGTCCGCGTCCTCGCCGTCGAGTGTGCGCAAGCGCTCGTCGATACCCGCGATCTGCAAAGGTACGAACGCCGACGCTTCACCGAGCGTGGTGTTGCTGCGGCGAGTGAATCGACCGATGAACTGTAGGGTGACGGCCAGGCTTTGCTGGGGTCGTGGATCGCAGCTACCTTGAGCCTGGGCATATCGAAGCCCTCGCCCAACATGTTGACGCACACCACGATCCGGCTCGAATTTCCGAGCATGTTCTGGCGTTTGCGCCGAGTGGAGGCGGCCATGCCGGTGTCGATCCGCACCGGTGCCAGATCGGGGGCGATCTCTTCATAAAGTTTGATAACTGCCTTTGCGCGGTCGACTGATGATACTCGGGCCATCAGCAAGTGATCGAGACCTGCCGCGATATCGGTGCGTAACTGAGCTACCGCCGCGACGGCGACCGCGCGATCGGGATCGGCGAGATCGACTACCGAGTGGTAGTTGATCCGGGCGAAATAGCCGTTCTTCTGCGCAAGCCGCAACGGGTAGGTATAGGCGATACGCCCACCGATATGGCGGCCGTCTTCGCGATATGGAGTCGCAGTGAACTGCACGACCTCGCGGTCGGCAAACAGTGCAGCCACTGCACGCCAGGTCCTGGCCGCAGTGTGATGCGCTTCGTCGAGAAACAGACGCCCGCAGCCATCGGCCAGCGCGGTGCGTGCCTCCACCGAACAGGCATGGAGCACTTGGGCGGTCGCGACAATAACGTTTGCTCGAGCCAGCAACTGTGCAGCTTCAGCGGCCGTGTATATGGCGCGAGTCAGCACCAGTACCGCAGGGCACAGGAAATCTCCACGGACCGCGCCGACCGCGGGCAGAATCCCCAACGTCGCGAATTTGGTCGCGATCTGGGCACGCAACGCGTCCGAGGGCACGACCACCATCGTGGTCGCCGGGCTGTGGCAGAACACTGCCAGCATGGTCTCCGTCTTGCCCGTACCGGTCGGCATCACCACCACGATCGGCTCGAATTCCTCGGTCGAGCGATACGCCAGCACCGCATGAAGTGCACCCAACTGCGGCGCCCGCAGCCCCTTTCCACCGACCGATTCATCAACGAACGCGAAACAACCCTGCATTCGAGCCGCCACCGAACCGGGGGGAGCGGGCTGCTCACCGTGAGCACCGACCCCCTCGCGAAGCCACCAGAGCTCGTTACCATCCACCGAGGATGTTGCGATTGCAGACAAGACGAACTCCTCTATTGCTCTGTGAAACCCGGGCACTGCGGAAGAACAGGAAGGCAGGGGGAACAAACACCGCGGAACGACGTCATGCGGTCCGGATATCGCCACCGACCCCGGCGATGTTTCAACCTCATCATGGATGCTGTCGTTTCCAGCCATCGCCCGCACATACGCAGGACACAACTCCAACATGCACGGCATCACAGCCACATATGTCAGAGGTCTGCAACGGCTCCGTTCTCGACGCGACGGCGCGCCAATTCAGCACCCTATCGCCGGCCGCTTGGGCTGCTCCGATCGCGATCTATCTGCGCGACCTGGCCGAAGCCACACATATCCACCACGCGGCGTTCGTCGATGTGTGACCAAAGGAGCCGCGGCGCGCCTTCTCCGCCAGGCATAGATATAGTCATTTCCTACCGTCACCCAGACCATGAGACAGCACGATGAGAACCTCGCACGATGAGACGGCCACGCCGGAAGGCATCGGGCGTCCGGCGCTGCGTCCCTGTTCGGCCTGCCCCTACCGCCAGGATGTACCGGGTGCAGTCTGGCATGCCGATGAGTACGACAAGCTCCGTGAATACGACAAGCACACCGCGCTACAGCCGACCCAGCTGTTCCAATGTCACGTTGCCGATGCCGACAGCGAAAACAGGCGCCTTTGCGCCCGATGGTGCGGCTGCCACGGCGAGGAACTCCTCGCATTACGTCTCGGCCTGCTCGATGGACGGATCAGCGCGGCGACCTACCAGCAGGCCGTGGAGTACCAGTCGCCAACGCCGCTGTTCGACTCCGGCGCCGAGGCGGCCGATCACGGGCAAGCCGACATTGATCGGCCCAGCACCGAGGCGCTCCGCGCCATGGACAAGATCAGCCGCGCACGTTCCGACCCGATCAGCGATCCACCGCCACCAGAGCCAAAGGTCACCTCGGTCTAAACCACAACTGCCTCCTGCAGCCAGCCTTACACAAGGTCAACCCGGCACGCCCATTACCTGTTGATTGGAGAGGCGCCACGCCACGTGGAGGTCCTCACCGACGCAGTTTATAACGCCATTAATGCGAATATCGCAATATCGGCAGATCATTTTTTACCTACATCGGTCAGCGACGAGCCGACTCACCAGCCTTCACCCGCGGAACGTCAGATTCCCCCGCGGCCCGAACAGATAGCCGGCGGACCCCAACTGGAATGCCAACCGCAACTCCACTGCATATCGTGGCCGTCAGCCCGAGCCAGCCCCCTCTCCCCTGTCAGGCCGCCTCTCAGACCTGGCGGCGGTCAGCTGCCACACACTGCTGCGACCTCCGTCGGCATAACCTAGAAACCCAGTAGGAACAGTGCTGATAGTCCACAGACTGGGCGTCGCCGACAACACTCAGCGCGCGCACGAAGCTGGGACAATTCGGAGAGCTCTATTCGTCCGTCTCAAGAATGCGAAATGAGCAGGTCCACTAATCCGCCGGACGGTGAGCGACAACTACGGATTAACCTGCCGCGTGCCGATACGCATCCAGCACAGCGGACGGTATCCGGCCGCGGGCGGGAACATCGTGCCCGTGTCGGCGCGCCCACTCACGGACTGCGCTCGCATCCCTGCGTTGCCTCACCGCCGGCGTATCCGTGCGACTGCGGCCGCCGACCTTGCGCGCGTGAGGGATCCACTTGTCCAGCCCCGCGCGTAGTTCGCGGGCATTCGCCTCGGACAAGTCGACCTCGTAGGTCACCCCGTCGATGCCGAACGAGACAGTCTCGGCCGCAGCCGACACACCATCGACATCGTCGATCACTGTGACTACAACTCTGCGCGCCACGCCGTCACACCTCCACTAGCCAAGCCCTGGCCAACCAACGCCTCGATCCGGTACCCTAGCAGCCGCAAACTCGGATCCTCGCTTCCTGCCGGGGAAGCGGTCAAAACAGAAGTCCGGCAGATCTGCTGACGGCTCAAAGGCCCCGTGCCCGGGCATACGCTTGGACACCCTGGAATCTGTGAGGCGCTTGGCGTACCGGAAGTAGCCGTTCAACGAACGAACCCAGATTGCCGTGACGCCCGCGCGGGTTGTCTCCCGGCCTCGTCGGGACACAACCGGAGCCCCCGCAGTCGTTGGTTCGTAAGACGACCATCTACACAGGTTCGGTGTCATGCCTCTCGAATATCGATCCAGCGGCTGCACCCCCTTCTCCCTCCATGAATCCGATCCTGCCCATACCAGGAGCAAGGGGGTGAGGTTGGCCGGTGACTGCCACAAGCGCTTCAGCACACTCCGTTAAGGATGCTTTGGTGTAAATCGGGGTTGCGGTCGTCCCGGGATCCCGGTGTGCCGCGTATCGCCGGGCCACAGCCTCTCCGTACGTGCGTTCGACAAAAGTGAGGGTAGTGTGCCGCAGCCAATGTACGGTGACGCCTTTCGCTTCTGCCCACGCGAGATGCTTGTGGAAGCGACCGTGGAGGTTGTCATAGCGGCGATCGGTAATCGGTTTTCCACCACGGGTTCTCAGCACCTGATGTCCCGGAGCTCCGGCACCACGCCGGTCGACATGCTCGAGCAATCGCAGCATGAGAAGCGGCGAGATCGGATGCCAGGTATCAACCCCACCCTTGTGGTGCAGCAGAACAGTGCAATCGTCGACGCTGAGGTCATCGACACGCAACCTCAGCGCAGCCTGGCGACGACAGGCGGTCTCGATATGTAGACGGACTATCAGCGCGTCCAGTTCGCCATCGTTGCCTGTTTCGGCGGCAACGCGACCTAACTCCGACACTTGCTGGGGGGTCAGCGCGTGGCGAGTGCTTTCCAGCTTGCGAGGCATCGGCACCTTCGCTGCGGGATTCATCGCCGGCGCGATCAAGCTGTCCATCTCAGCCAATCGATACAGTCGCCGTACCCCATGCAGAAAGTTCCGGGCCGCAGCGTTACCTCCGCGCCAGTTCGACCTCACTACCGCGCCGGCTTTGTACCGGTTCATCAGCTGCAAAATCTCCGTGGGAGTTGGCTCGTCCAAAGGTCGTGAACCCCACACTTCACGTAGCACGCGCCAGCAGGCTCCATAGGCTTCCCGCTGCGCTCCGGACTCCGCTTCGAGCATCTGAGGGATGAACTCGTCAAAGGTCGGAGCCTTCGACACGACTGGCTCAGCAGGGTCCCGGACCACGGTCAGCCCCAGCCGGGACACAGCCTGCAGCAATTCGGCCACTTCGGAGTCGCGCATCATCGGCGCCGCCCGAGGCCGGGGGTGTATGCACACAACGCTGCCGCCAGGACGCGCGGCGGATATACCCTGAGCACCCCGTCGTCCACCAAGGCGGCCAGCAATACTCGGTCGCCTGCATACAGTCCGACGCGATTACGGATCCTGGAAGGGAGGACGACAAAACCGGACTTCGGCGTCCGGTGGCCGTTTCGCGAGCGTCGTATTACGACCAGCCCGTGCTGCACCTCCATCGACACCATCTGCCCAGGAGTCCAACCGAGTTGACGTACAGTGGACCGGGCGGCGAGCCTACCTCGTTCGTCGATCGAGGTGACTGAGCAATGGAGTTCGCCGCACTCCGGTTGCACCGAGATCTCTGGGTACTGGAAGTCCGCTGCCAAGCTCGCAGACGGCAGCCTTCCCGAAGTTGTCGCCTGGTAGAGGCCCTCATTGAGTTGCTCAGGCGAGCTCATGCTCACCCTCCACTCGAATCAGAGTCCCTCCCAGGAGACACTGGCCGGAGAACAGGTTTTTTCGTTGTAGCTTCATCCGTCCATAGACATGCCCGAGCCTCCTATGAAGCAGATAGAGGACCCGGGCTTCTGAGTAATAGGTCTCCGTACGGACAACTACAGAGACCCGACGGCGCGGATGTTGTACATACCTGCAGCACGGGAAAGTGCCGCCCGGGGACGGAATCGTCGTTCGAGTATCGCAGGTCACTCTGGATACAACCGCAGACGGATGGACAGCTGGGAGGCAAGACAAAGCACACCGCTTTCAGTCCTGTCCGCTGATCTCCCACGATAAGTGTACGCGCTGCGGTCGACCTACCAACCGGGTTCCGCATATGGCTGTTGCTTCGCTGGCCATACGCGAATACAACATCTTGCCGTAAACCAGTGTTGACAACCTTCTGCTTCCAAATCGGCCGACCTGGAAAATCCTGTCTCCCGGTCGGCGCGGTTTGAGAACCCGACCGAGCTGTCCAGCTCGCCTGTACCCCTGTGGTAAGCGGCAGATCTTCATTTCACGTGTCACGTCATGCACCCGTCCCGTCCTCTCGCCCTCTGCTGTCCGGAAGTAGGAGTCTCACGCACCATGGCCGACCTCGATGTCGATCGCACGACGCCTGTTCACGGCGCCGCACCGGCGGCGTCCGCACGGGGCCCGCGTGCGCACACCTTCTTCTGGGCAGTTCTGATCACCGCTGCCGCGGTCAGCATTACCGGCAACGCCACCCAGGCTTTACTGCACGACACACAGGTGCCTGCCATCGCCGCGGTCGTAGCTGTCATCCCACCGTTGGCGCTACTCGCGGCCGTGCACGGAGTTTCAGTGCTCTCCCGTGCGCACGCCCACGCACGCGGCACCTACCGGCTGGCCACCGCCATGACCGTTCTCATCGCTGCGGGCGCGTTCTGGTTGTCGTTCACCGCACTGCGGTCACTGGCGATCACCGCCGGGATTCCTCCCGGGGAAGCCTGGCTCTGGCCCGTCATCATCGAGGGCTCGATGAGCCAGGCAACCGTCGCACTTCTATCTCTGGCCCGCTCCCCCACCTCTGGCAACGAAGCAACCGATGCACCGCGTCCTCCCGTGCGCACGGAGAACGAGACCACCGCGCTCGGTGATCGTGGCACCACGGGCAAACACGCCGACCGTGCGGACGAGCAGATTGCCGTGCGTACACCAGAATCCATGCTCGCCGCCGTGTGCACACCCACAGAAACCGGCGTGCGCACACCTGAGCCAATGCCAGAAACTGTGCGCACACTCTCCGGAGACCGTGAACGGACTCCAGAGAGTCTGTCTTTGGTGGCCCAACGACTGTGCGCACGCGATCCGGCGGGACGTCGCAATCCCGATCAGGTGGCACAGATCCTGGCCCTCCACTACCTCGAAGGCTTGAACCCGTCCCAGATCGCCCAGCGGGTCGCTCCCAGCCGGACCACGGTGAGCCGGATCCTCAGCGACGCTCGAGACCTACGCGCTGAGTAGCCGCGATCGCGTCCCGGTGATGAGGGGGCAACGAATCTGTTGAGCCATTTCCGTCCGTGTCGGAGGGTGACCCGTGACCGATGCACCCACCATCACACTCGACAACCCACCGGAGAGCGGTGTTGGATTGATCTCAAGGTTTCACCCTTGGATTGGTCACCAGCAGCGCTGTCGCGTTCTTCCACGCCGCGGCGTGAGAGGAAACGCCCCGGATGGACGTCGATATCACCTGCCCCCAGTGTCACCAGCTCGACGGCGTGCAGAGCGTGCCGGCGATCTGCGCCGACGGGTCCTCCAGTAGTTACGACACCGGTACCTACACCGGTGTCGGCATCTCCTCCACCGGGCTTGTGCCTGTGGTCGGCACCACCACGATCGAACGCAGTCACAGCACCGCACTCGCCCGCTCCTTCACCGGCAACCCGACCCAGAAACCGACTGTCGGACTCACGCTTGTCGCCATCGCGCTGCTGCTCTTGACCGCACTCATGCTGGCCATTGCCGTCACCACGAAGATGTACCCGCATCCAGACGATCACCCGCTGTCCCCGATTGTGGCAGCGGTCTTCCTCGTTGGCATCCCTGGTGTACCAGGGTTGGTGGCGTTGCACGCCGTCTATACACGTATGCGACAGAACTCCCGCATCGCGCGCGGTCGCCCCCGCGCAATGGCGGTGTGGAGCGCCGGCTGGTATTGCCACCGCTGTTATCTGGCCTTCTGGCCGTATTCACCGCTGCCCGAGATCCCAGCCCGCCGGGGGGTCACTCCCGACCAGTTCCGTTGGCTCGTCTCGAAAGCCGGCGGCTATCTGAACCGCTAGCCACACCGCCATCTATCCAGTTCCGTCCACGATGGATTTCCCTTCGCGGACTGAGTTGCTGTCGGCTACATCCGGGCGTTCCGCGGTGGCCTCACGCGTCGGATCTGGGACAGGAGCTGCAGGATTCGAACGCATCTGCTTCTTCCCGCTCTGCTGCTGTCGGGGCGGCGGACCCGGCCTCGCTCGGGTGGGTTCGGTTGCGGAGCGGGCCGGTCCCAGAAGTCGTCGTGCTTCTTTCGGGGTGATCTCCAGCAGTTCGGCGATGTTGTCGTCGGTTTGTCCCTGTTCGCGCAATGTTGCGGCGACACCCGCCTGGGTGAAGCGATGGCGGTCGATTTCAGCTGCGGCCTCGGCCTCCACCTCGGCGATGCGGCCGCGGAGCTGCTCTATGTCGCTGTCGCGCTTGTTTTCCCGGGCTCTGATTGCTTGCCAGGTGTCGATATAGCGTTTCACCGCCGTGAGGATGATCTGTTCCTGCAGTCGGGCGGCGTCGCGGCGGGCTTTGACCCGTTCTTCGGACCGTTGAATACGATCGAGGACTTCTGGGGAACGTCTAGATTTCGATGATCGGGGACGCTCTGCGTGCATGCGGGACTCCTTGGTCGCGGCTTACCCGTGCCATCAGATTCGTCCCGCTTCCCATCCCCTGCACCATGTCCTGGCCTGCAACGAGCTCTTCCGCACCGCGTGGCCGGAACTGGGAGAGGCCGATTCGGTGCTGTCCTGGATCTTCGGGGACGCCGCCGCACGGTCGGCACTCGACCGCACCCGGGAAGCCACCCAGACCGTCGCCGTCACCAGAATGCTGACCGGCCGCTACCGCACCAGCGCCCAAACCCGCAGGCTGCTGCACCAACTCAGCGACCACGACGAATTCACTCGCCGATGGCGCTCGTCCATCGACGTCGCCGACGGCCGATCCCCCGACGACCTGCTGTACCGTCGCCACCCCGACACCGGCGAACCACTCTCGTTCGCCATGACCATGAGCAAAGTCCACATTATCGACCACGTCTGGCTACTCACCCTTCTGCCCATCCCCAGCCCGGGACCGGCGAACACCTGACCGTCACCGACCGCCGTTGTGCCCCGGCCTCACTGGCTGGGGCACAACGTTTTCGGACGGAGCGGCGGGCCGACGCACACGCTCGATTCGATCCCGCCCCCGCGGCTCTGTGCGAACTCACTGGACGCCTCCAGCCACTACGCGGCAGGACGCGCCCGTCCACGCCGCGCTGCGGTGTCGATCATCGGCGTAACCAGAACCGGCACCACACCGCGACCACATTCCGCAACCACCCGAACCGGATAGCGGACCGGCATGCATGCAGAACTCGCCGCTCGACCGCTACCCGACCCGGCACGCTTCCAGCGGAAACATAGCCATCGATCAGCTAACTCTCGTAGTGCCCGCACGATCCGGTTCGATCCCGGCCGGCATCACGCGACAGCCGTCACACCCAGGGCGGATGGATCGGCTTCGCGGCCATGGCAGCGATACTCGCCCGCCAACCGGCAGGTCGTTAGCGGTGTGCACAACACACCGACCCCATAATCTCCACCGGCCGCCGCCTGCGTTCGCCTACACCCCAACGATAATCCTCCGTATTTCTCAGACTGCTGTCGGTGGCCGGCCAGATTGCGCAGGTGGCCGGATGGCTCGCATTCGACCGCGGGGAGCACGGCTTGGCGCAACGCCTGTATCTCGTCGGACTCCGCGCCGCCACCGCCGCCAAAGACCAGCTGCTGTGCGGGCTCATACTCAGCTGCATAGCGCCCCAGCAAGCCTGGCGCGGTAGAGGCCACGACGCCATATCGATCATGAACACCGTCGACAGAGCCCTGCCCCACTACGCACCACCCTGAGTCCGTGCGCTGATCGGTCGGGGAGGTCCTACTGACCATTGACACAGCCCACAGTTTGGTGGCATGCCCCATACCAAGGAAGGAGGGTCCGTGTCTTTCTCTCGGCGCTCTTCGGCGCTGGTTGAACGCTGTGCCCGACGATGCCCACATCGCTGTCGACGGGGCGGGCTCACCCTGATTGCGTTCGACCCGACCGGGCGCGTGTATCCGGCGTACCTGGAGGTCGGCGGCCACGACGAAGACGGTGACTGCTGCTACCGCCGGGCAGAGCCGACGGTCGCCGATCGATACCCGAGGACGCCCAGGGATTGAGCGGGGCCCTGCACGCCAGGGAAGGCAGCAGGGTCACCGCTGACCGTTGGGCGCATTCAATGTGAAAAGCAAGGGCGGGCAACGCATTACGGTGTGCCCGCCCTCCCCGTTTGAAGGGCAAACCTCGATGGAAAACACCATGACCTCTGCACTGTCGTCGGCAGAGGAGCTGCTGCCGGGGACGGAGGAAACGCTGGGCTGGCTGGGGGAAGTGTTCGAACGCATCTACTAGTCCGAGGAAGAAATCCAGGCGGCGCAGAAACGCCACCCTGGACAGGCAGCGCGGGTATGGCACGGGTTCTCACTGTTGCAACCCACACATCAGCGGGTGGAATACGAGCTGCTGTTCCGGGCGCACTGCCGAGAAATCCTGGATCGGATCGCGGCCGGGACACCGACGCAGCCGGGGACGGCGGCGGAAGTGTTGGCGGCGTTGTCGAAGGCGTCGATGCGGGCCCCGTTGAACACCGAAGCGGTGGGCTTGTACTTCCGGATGTGGCGGGCGGCGGGGCTGCCTCCGCTGGAGGACAACACCGGCCAGCTCGAGCATTACGAGGCGATCGCCGGTTCCCGGATCGATGACCTCGAAGCGCAGTCGCGGCGTCGGTTGACCATGCCGGACCGCAGGTTGAGGGCGATCACGTGCGAGGGCCGGCATCACGGAGAGGCGGTGGTCTGCGAGTTCGCGCTGGCAGCAATCGACGCAGCCTGAACCGGCCAGCAAGCAAGCGAGGTCCTGCATCGGGGTGCACGACCCTGCCGAGTGCTGGACGCATTCAGTGCAGTGACCGCTCTTCGTCCTACCGCCACCGGCTGCGCGAAACAGATCGCCGGTAGCCCTGTTCTTCTTCCGCAGTTCAGGCGCCCAGCCCAGGCGCATCAGGTACCAATTCATCGATTTCCTCCCCGTGACCTCCCCAGCGCAGCGGCCGGTCCCGGCTGTGGGATCGGCCGCTGCCCGAGCTCTTGGAGTACATGAGGACGAGCATCGATCTGCGGCTTCCGCTCGAAGGGGTCACCGACCTGGCCCGCCACGCGGCCACCGCTTCCTCGCACCGCGCTCCCTACGGCACCGATGCCGTGGCCGCACTTACCTGGGTGTACGACGACGGCACCTATCTCAGCAGTTCCGGTCTGCCGATACAGCCCCGCGCGGATGGAGCACCGGCCGCAAGATCGTGCGCCCACCGACGTCGCCTGCGCACTGTCGGTTCTTACCGGCGAACCTCATCCCCTCGGAACCGATCGTTGGGCGACCATGCGGAGTACTGAACTACCGCGACGCTCCTGACTGCCAGATGAAGGACCATGAAGGGTCGCATGCGGGCGACCCCGGCCGTCGTCTTCGAAGCGGCTACCGCGTTGCAGAAATCGGGCTGCGTAGTTCGGCCACCGGCCACTCCCCGCCGGCCCGAAGCCTGCGACCCCGCTATTCCGAGGTGCGCGAGCACCGATGGACCGGCAAACTATTCACGCAGGTTGTGGTAATTTCTCCCGAACCTACAGGACTTTAAGATATTCCGGGTTGCCACTCGCCGCGTATACGCAGAAATAGGAAACTCATACCTCTAGCGCGACAGTGGGTTCATCGGTTTTGATGATGAGGCAAGCGTGGCATCGAGAAATGGAAACCATACTGAATCTGAACATCGCCATGAACTGAATTGGCGGAGAACCAATCGCGCTACCGAACGGTCGCATCGTCGAGGCGCAAGATCCGTGAATGATCCCACCATTCGCCTGATCACGAAATTTCCCGGGCGATAGCCTCCAGGCTTCCTCGGCCGTGAGGAATCCGGCGAGAAACTTCCCGAAGTCTCTTGTTTTGACCTACATGACGAAGATGTTTGACATGACCGAATCTACAAAATCACCGATCGCTTCGGCCGAGCCGCAGGCGACGTCAGCATGTGACGGGAGCGTCTGTGCAACCTGCCGATCAGGGATGCGCCACGGTACTGGTCTCAGGCCCTATCGTCGGCCGTGGTCGGGACTGGTTTGGTGCCCTATCAAGCCCGTGCAGCAGCTCGTCCCGCTATCCAAGGCCCTTTTCGGCATCGCCCGCGGGCACGACGGCTCTGTCGCCGGGCTCCTTGAACCCCTTCGGACGGAGCGGTAACAGCCGACGTACTCAATCTGTCTGCTGATTCTTCCTCGCCCGCTCTATCCGGAGGGCCCGTCCTTCGCCGGGGACGAACGTCCCGAGACTGGTGCGGAGAGGCGAACAGCTTCGCCGCTGCCTGAGCATGGCCCGGATTCCGTATGCGGAGGCCTCGAATTGCTGGCACAACAAAATGTTCCGCTCGCTACCAACCATCCTCACCGACGGCCACCGCGACTCGGCAGCCCACACCCGGATCACCCCTGCGGTCCGGTCTCACCACGGTGCCCTGCTACACCGCGGTGTGGGAGAACGTGACAGCGCTGCCGGTGACCGATCCAGGGTGAAACCTCGGGATCAAAATCCAACACCGCTTTCCGGTGGGTTGTGGAAAGTGATTGCGGTGTACCGGTCACAGGCCGGTTTCCGATCCGGGCGACGATAGTTCGAGGGATTCGTCATCATCGTGGGGCGATGCCGACTCATTGGGGTGTGGGTGCCGAGCATCACAGAGGATCCGGCAGACTGTCACGCAACCGGGCATCACGGATTCTTCGAACCGGAACGGGCTCAGCCCTTCGATGCGGTGGAGGACCAATATCCGGATCACCAGGATCGGTGCCGCAGAGACCCGCCGCCCGGTCGCGTGCGCACAGTCTCCGCGTCGGTACGGAGACCTGTTCAGTGTTCGTTCGCCAGAACCGGTCGTCGTGCGCACAGCCCAGGTGGGAGTCTGGTGTGCGGGCGAGGGGGCCGGTTCGTGCGCATGGTGCCGAGCGAAGAGTCGAGTGTGCGCACCGAGCAAGTCGGAATCGTGCGCACACCGAGGTGGTCGTCCGCACGGACAACGTGCGCTGGCAGCGTCCACGATCACCACGAACCGTCGTGTGGTGAACGACGCCAGAACGCGTCGGCGACGATCGGGACGGGTCATGGCGATGGCCAGTCGGTAGGTGCCATGGGTTCGGGTGTGTGCGTGAGAGCAGCAACCGGCACGTGCGCACCACTGACAGGCTCGGTGGCCGTGATGCCTGCCCACGGCAGCGGCGACCACAGAACGGTGGTGCCGTGCGAACAGTCCAGATGCCGTTACCCAGTGACGCTGATGTTGAGCGCGGCCGCGGTGATCAGATCGATCAGTAGAACATGTGCACACGCGAAGTACGCACGCACCGCCCCTTCCTGAACTGCCGCTGTCCAGACCTACAGTGGGCGTCGTTCATGCCGGAAGTCCGGCCCGGTCGAATTCGCGTTGCAGCCGGGGTCGGCGGCGGTGGGTTTCCCGGAGTTCGAGCACGAATCGGTCGACCTCGGCCTGCTGGTCGGTGCCGGCGGCAAGTGTGCGCATCTTCTTCAACCGGCGAGCCGCAATCTGATAATGCTGGGCCCCGGCCTCGGTCAACTCGCCGACGACCAGATCGGTGAGCGCCGGCAGCACGGCGAGCGGGTCGATCTTTTCGTAGACGGTGACCAGTCGGCTCCAGGTGTCGGCGTCCCGCAGCTCCAATGAATGCGCCAGGCGCCACGCTGACTCGCCGTCCCGCAAGGTCTGCAGCGCGAACAGGACCGCCTGCCGCGGACTCGATGACAACCGTTCGAGTATCTCGTCGCGGTAGCCGGGCCACCCGTCTCCGGCGCAGGTATAAAGGCGGGCCGCGGTATCGGCCGAGGGCCAGCGCGTGAACACCTCCCACCGGGCCGCGAGTTCCTCGGTAGGCCGGTGCTCGGCGAGAAGCCTGCACCAGTATTCCCCGGCCTGCTGCGCCTGGTGACCGCTATCGAAATCAGCGCCTGCCTTCGCCCAGTCCAGTGCCAGATCGATGTGCCCTATTTCGGCGAGCGCGACGGCGGTCTCGGTCAGCCAGGCCGCGACTTTGCGGTCCCGGGCGTGGGTAGCGATGATCGCGTCCACGTCCCGGTCGAGTACCGCCAGCCGGCGAGCGTTCCATTCCAGAGTGGACCGGACATGCCGGCCCTCGGCCCACCCCCGCCATCCCGCGTGATCGGTGTGCCAGGGTGGGCTGTCCGATGACTGTGGAATGGGTGGTTCCGGTCCGAGGCCGGCGGCGATCTCGGCCAGCGCGCTCCGATACAACGCGACGCCCTTGTCGCCGAGGGCGGGTGCGTAGACGAGAGGGTCGAGTTCGAAGTAGTCGACCTCGCCCTCGAACTGGAACTTCATCATCCATGCCACCAGCCTGGCCGCCGGTGGTTTCGCAGCTGCGGCGGTGTCCGCGTGCAGGCGTAGTAAGCGACGGACGGCGTCGCCGATGAGGCCGCTGGAATCGTCGGCGCGGGCAATGACCTTCATCGCGCCGGAGAGGGCCTTCTGCGTCACCGCGAACACTTCTTGCAGGTCGTCGCCAGCGGCCACAGCGTCGTCGAGGACGTCGACCGCCTCGTGCATCTGCCGGCCGTGCGCATTCGATGCACTCCACCGATGCAGGTCGGTGCGGGTGCGGATCAACGGCAGCGCGACATCGGCGAGATCGGACACGACCACGATTATGCCTCGAACGACCCTGGCGGTTACTCGCCCGAATGGAGGGTGGCGCAGCCTGGCTGCATTCGATCGGAGGGCGGCCGTTGGGCGGTCGCGTGCCGGTCTCCGGGTCGGCGGAGACCGGCAGGCACCGGCCCTATTTCTTCGATGCGTCCGGTCAGCCCGGCTCGGATGATGAGGACGTGGCGGCCAGGGGATGTGGTTCCCCGGTCAGACGCGCGACCGCGGTCGCGACCTCGGTGATCGTTGCCGTGGTGTAGATGCCGGTGACTCCCCCGCCTGTTTGGCTGTGGCGGGCGAATTCCCGGGCGACGGCAGTGCCGTAGTGGCGTTCGACCCAGGTGATGGTGGTGTGGCGTAACCAATGGATCGAGATACCGTGGGTAAGTACCCACGGCAGGTGTTTACCAAGTCGTTCGAACAGGTGGTTGTAGCGGCGGCGGGTGATCGGTGTGCCGTTCCGTGCGCGCAGCAGTGGCTCAGATGCGGGCGCGCCGCGTTGTTCGGCGTGGCGGCACAGGGCTTGCATGAGGGTGGGTGAGATGGGTTGCCACAGTTGGGTGCCGCCTTTTTCTCGCAGCAAAATCACCGATTGCACCGGGTCCAGGTCCTGCGGTCGCAAGGCGAGAGCTCCGGCGCGGCGGCAGGCGGTTTCGGTGTGCAGGCGCAGGATCAGGCTGTCCAGCTCGGGATCATTGCCAGTGGTCGCGGCGACTTCGACGAGTTGCGCCAACAGATCGGTGGGCAGGGCCCGGCGGTTCGATCGGGTGCGTTTGGGTTTGGTCAGCCGGGTCGCGGGATTGTCGCGAGGGTCGACGAGACGACTGTCCTCGGCCTGCCGGTACAACTTGCGCAGCGCATCGATGACGTGGCGCACGACGTCGTTGCCGCCGCGGTCGGAACGCCGGATGACTCGGGCGGCGCGGATCTGTTCACACAGCACCTGCAGATCCGCGGTGGTGGGCTCGTCCAGTCGCCGCTCACCCCAACCGGGTTGGGCCAGGATCTTGTGCCAGTAGGTGCAGTAGTGCTCACGGGTGCGGCCCGCGGGCATCCGCTCGATCGCGGCCGGGATGAACTCTGCGAAGGTCGGTGCGAAACGGGCAGTCATTCGGGTGCCCTTCTGCGAAGCGGCGGGCGAGGATGTCGTCGACGACGTCGGTGGGATAGACGACCAGCAACGCTTGGTCGGGGTCGGCGGCAAGCAGGACCCGCTCGCGGATGCGGATTCCGGCGGCGTGGCGGACGGCGGCCGGGATCGAGATGTGGCCGTATTTGGTGACGCCGCGGCGGCCGTGTCCGGGGCGGGTGATCTGGACGAGGCCACCGGTGACGCGCCAGGACAGCAGGTCGCCGGGGTGCCAGTCGAGGGCGTCGACGATGGCTTTGTCGACGACACGCCCGTTGGTGTCGACGGGCCGGATGCTGTGCACGGCCCTTGACCGCACGGGCTCCTCGAGGGTCGCCATCGGCAGGGCGGGACCCGAGGCGAAGACGGACGAATCGCCCAAGCCAGGTCCGGCAGAGAAGGAGGGAAGCAACGGCCGCAGTGTGTCGTCGGTCACAATTTTCACCCCCGCTGGGGGTGAAAACGCAGGTCACGGCGTTGAGGGGAAAATGGGTGTCCAGGTAGACACCTGGACACCCCCGGTGGTAACTCAATCACGTATGACTGATGATCCTGTCAACGAACCGCGAGCGCCGCCAGCGGGATGCCGTGTCGGAGGATATCGGTGGCATAGCCGGCAATCGGGTTGCTGGGATCTGCGGTGAACAAGGCGTCAGGCGCCCCGACGTATTCTCCGCTGGCGGCGAAAGTCGTGGGTCACCGGGACGCCGAAGTATCCATCTGCTTGACCATCTTCCAGTGCTGGGTCGGCGACGTGGCCGTTCTCTGTGAGGCACCATGCATAATCAATCACGCTCATGAACACCGGTGCCGTGGGAAGAAACGCAAATCCTTCGACGTAGATCCAGCCCTGGCGATCTGCCCATTCGTTAGCTGCGCGGAAGCACTGCCCCTGCCGGCCAGGGTGCGGCTCCGGGATGGCCCAGGGCTCGGCTCGAAAGAATCGTCCGCGCGCCGCGATCAGATCGGCGAAGCTGCGGTGCACCCACGATTCGTAACTACTTGGGAGCTGCACTTGCTGGTACAGGCCGATCCACTTGGCCAGCTCATCTTCAGCCTGGTGCGTCCCGGATTCTATATTGTTGGCTGTCATCGACTACCTCCGTTTGCGTGGCACGCCAGATGGGCGGGGTAACCGTGGTAATCACGACCGCTGACCTACCACCATCCTGCCCGGATATGAGATCGAATTCCACAGGCCATCCCGGCACCGCGACGACCTCGGCGAGTATCGGTGAAGGGGTTGCAGGCGACGATTGGGCGCGAACCGCAAGTGTGGCCGTCAGCGCAGACACCGCTCGCGTCCTCCCCACACGCATAGGGGGTGTGGGGTGCCCCCCAATGAATGCGTCCGCCCGGTATTAGAGTCCTGAGTGGCTCTGATCAGGGCCGGAAGGGACACTGGAACCATGGCAGGACGTAAGCGGCATTCCGCCGAGGACATCGTGGGAGAAGCTGCGCCGTGCCGACGAACTCGCCGCTGGAGGAGCGACCGGTGAGGAGATCGCCAAGGACCTCGGAGTCTCGGCGGCGACGCTGTATAACTGGCGCCGCCAATACGGGGGTATGGATACCGACGCCGCGAAAGAGCTCAAGGAGCTGCGGGAACATAACACTCGGCTCAAGCGCCTGCTGGCCGATGCCGAGCTGGAGAAAGACGCGCTGCGGGAGATCGCCAAGGGAAAATGGTGAGCCCAACGGCCGGCCGCCGGGTCGTGGACATGCTCACACAAGTGCTGGGCATGTCGGAACGGTTCGCGTGCAAGGTTGTCGGGCTGCATCGATCCACCTACCGGCGCCTGCCGGCCGGTGTGACCCCCGCCGATCCTGATGCGGGTTTGCGGGCCTGGCTGCGTGCGTATGCGCTGCAACATCCTGGCCACGGGTTCCGCGCAGGGCCTGGGCTGCCCTGCGGTTCGACGAGGGCAGCGATGCGAATATCAAGCGGGTGCATCGGTTGTGGCGGGAAGAAGGCCTGCAGGTGCGGGCCCATCACCCGCGCAAACGTGCCGGGATCTCCTCGATCCCGGCGGTGGCCGCGGACGCTGCGAAGGTGGTGTGGGCGCTGGATTTCCAGTTCGACTCCACCACCGATGGGCGGGCGGTGAAGATCGCGTCGATGGTCGATGAGCACACCCGCGAGTCCTTGTTGCATCTGGTGGAACGCTCGATCACCGCCGAACGGCTGGTGGCCGAACTCGAGAAGGTGTTCACGGTCCGCGGGGCGCCGAGGGTGCTGCGGATGGACAACGGGCCGGAAATGATTTCCGCGGCCCTGCAACAGTTTTGCGGTGACCGAGTAGGCATGTCCTATATTCCGCCGGGCACGCCCTGGAACAACGGCTATGTCGAATCGTTCAACCGCCGGCTACGCACCGAATGCCTCAACCGCAACCACTGGACCAGCCTGCTGGAGGCCCGGGTCGTGATCGGGGATTTCAAGACCGACCACAACCTCCGGCACCGGCATTCAGCCCTGGGCTGCCGGACTCCGGCCGAGTACGCTGCGTCCTGCACCTGCACCCACCACCCGGTGGCCTGCGGGATCGACTGAACACCAACCGAACGACCCGGACTCAATTACCGGGTGGACGCGTTATCGGGGACCCGCCAGGTGCTCCGTCGTGGCGTCGAGTGGACGGCCGCGTACTGCGACGATCCCTGAACGTGTCGATCAGCAGGCCAACCGGCGTCGCCGGGGCAGTGCCGGTGGCTGGCCACCGGTGTTCGATCCGGTGGCCTATCGGCGTCGTAACGTGGTCGAACGATGCTTCAACCGGCTCAAACAGTATCGAGCGATCGCCACCCGCTACGACAAACCGCCACGTCTTACCGCGGGATGCTCGACCTGGCCGCCCCGCTCATCTGGCTTTGAGGACACTCTCTAGTCAGACGACCTGCCCTTGATCGGCGCACCAATGTCGCCACTCCTTGTTTCAAGGTCCTATATCGGCGGGTATTGCGAACGCGGGAAGAACCCGTATCGCTCTCTCTGGGCATTTTTTGTGAACATGATGTCAACGGTTGTGTCGTCCAAACTGTCAGGAGGATCGGTGTTTTCGAAGATGATCACTTGCCCAGTGCAATTACGCTGGAGATCGTGGTAGAACGCTCTCGCGATTTCATCCGACACCACAGCATCACTGCCCGATGCACTGCCGAAGGCGACGGGGTCCGGAGTAACACCTCCGTCCGGTGGCCGGTACGTAACCAATGGCGAGTCGAGGATGACAAAACCTGGGTGCGGGAGATCACGCTCGAAGCAGTACTGCCCAAGCGCCACAGTGAACGCGGCATGGAGGATTGCGCGGACTCCCTTGCCGTGAGCTGAACGTAGTTGATCATCGGCAATAACGTCCTGTTCGGAGACGTCGTACCGGACACCCTCGGGATCAGGAAACCGCCAAGCAGCCAGTCGCGCGGACAGGGCGGCGGAGAACTCCCGTTGAGCCCGGAGATTTATCCCGGCACCGACTGCCGAGGTCTCCGCGGCCGCCTCGTCTGCGACTACCTGCTTCATCTTCTCCAAAGAGGCGACCTGCTCGTAGAGCCCCAGGCTGCGCTCAACATGTGAACGAGCATCGATCAGTTCCCGCAGATCGCGATTGCGCTCCTCAAGCACTGCGTCCAGTTCGGTCAGCCGTCTCCGATGCCCATCGAGGTCTCCCAGCATGTCCGTAAGCTCGGTCTGCAATGCGGAACCTCGCTGGGCAACCTCCTCGATGGTCGCTGCCAGATCCTGCGCGAGGTCTCTCGTTCGTCGAAGCTGGGACTCAATCGCTTCACCGAAGGCCGTTGTGTCACCATCACATTCGGTGTTCAGGTGCTGACTTTCAGGCTCTGCGCCGCAGAAAGGGCATACCCCACGTCGAAAGTAGTTCAGTAGATTGCCGGCCTCCCGAACCATGACCAGCCGCTCTAGGTCCGAAGCGTACTGAGACTGAAGCAAACCGAAACGACTACGAAGTGCCAGCAGGTCTCCTTGTTCGGCGCGCGCGTCACTCACTGAGTTCTGCGCCTTGCGGATGTCTTGGGCTACGCTGCCACGTTCGTCAACCAGACCCCCTAGAGAACTGCTGAGCTCATCGATCGACGATGCCAACCGTGCGGCCTGCTCACGCAACAACGACGCTTCAGGCACTTCGGCCAGCTGTGCCTCCAAGTTCGCGATGAGCCGATCAATGACGCCGACCTTGGCGGCGGAGATCTTCTTGTCCTTGGGCTGCACTGCTGACAGACCGGAGTCGTCTTCGTCCTGCAACAGCAGCTTGAGGACCGAAATCTCCTTGGTCTTGGTCACATAGCTGCCGGTGAGTGCAGGGGGAACCGCTGACTGCATCTGGGTCTCATCGACTACACACAGGTGAACGACGTTCCGAAAGCTGAGGGAGTCGGTGGCATTGTGCATGTTCTTCCGCACCAACCGGCCGTCGAGACCGACCGCCCGAAGTAGGTACTTCGAGAGGTTGCCGTCGCTGGTTGCACTGTGCTGCTGGGACAGCATCTCTGGCGGTGGCGACAACTTCGCGTTCGTACGATCCTGGAGATCCTCACGATAGAGGCCGAAGTTACCACCGTTGACCGAGCGAGACAGAGTCACGGGCGAACCATCGGGCAGGGTCAGCCCCAACAGAATGGTGGAGTATCCCTCGCGCTCCGGAATCTCTTTGAGCTTTCTGCCGCCGAGCATGAAGTCGATCGCGTCCACGACGAACGATTTGCCGGTGTCAGAAGGTCCTCGGATAACCGTTACTGCGGGCCCGAACCTCACGCTGGCGGGCTCGCGGTTCACACCAAGAAAGGTCAGGTGAGTCAGAGTGAGTCGCATGCCAGGACCTATCCCATTCCATCTGTCGAAACGGCCGGGTAATGGAACTCTTCAGTCCAGTGACTCACCGCCGTGTCGAACTCTCTGCGAAGTGCTCCTTCGTCGAGTCCCTCATATCGGCCGATGACCCACAGAGCTCGCTCCTGTAGCGAGGAAGCATAGGTGGAGCCGAGGAGTCCGATGAACCCGTCGGCACGTTCCCCTGCCCAGTACCTGATGCCGTCAGCGCTCAAACCTGCACAAGCCAGGTCGGCTCGTATCAGCACATCGAGGCCGGCCTCGATGGCCTCACGTCGCACGCCGAGTCCGCTGGCCCGGATCAGGATCGGCGGGTGCAGGCTCGGCGGACCACCCAGGTCTGCGCTATGAAGCAGGCCGTGGTCCAACAGCACTAGCTGGTTGAGATCGAGACGCTCCGGGAAGGCCGCGGCGAGCAGCATCAACACTCGTACGCCAGTCTCGATTGCACTGTTGAGGGGATTCACGTCCTAGCCTTTCACCCAGGAGATCCGTGATTCGTTGGCCAGCTGATGACAGATGCCCTTGACGTCGTCGGGTTTCGTAATCGAAACCAGCGCATGCTGTCCCAGGTTCAAAGCCGTAGCGTGTCGCAGCACAGAGGTAAGGCGGTCCATCCCGCTTGGATGGTTGGCCTCGACAACATCGATCACACAGTCGTAGACGTCGTCTTGCAGAGACTCGAAGGTGCCATCAGGAACAGAGTCGCGCGCGTCCATACGGAGCGACTCGGCCTTGTAGAAGCTCACCCTCTGACGCAGAAAGTGGCTCCCGTGATCGGGATGCTCACTCAGTACAGTGGCATCAGTGATCCCATCAGGGTCCTTCTCGGCGTACACCTGCCGCAGCGCAGCAACATACTGGGTTTCGATCTCGGCGATCGCTTCCGGCGGTTCGGATGGAACGCTCCTTTGAGGTAGTGCGGTACCGAACCTGACAGCATGATGCCGAGTTCTGCTGTGCACATCGAGCATCTCGTGCAGCTGCACCGCCTGAAACATGGAAAAATCAACTCCGGCAGCTCGCGCCCGCAACGCCTCTATGTCATCCGAACTCAGACCCTTGACCAGAGGTTTCCCGACCTCAAGGTTGTCCAGGAACCGAGCCTGCATCTTGCTGGGTGTACTGAGTAGCCGGTTCAGTGTCATTCCAGCACCTTGGGGTGCCACAAAAAGGTAGCGGTCAGGGAGGACGTAGTCTCCCAGCCCCACATGCCAAAAGACCTTCAGGATTTCCTTGGCCGCATCCGAAAAATCCAGTGCCTTCGCATAGTGTTTAGCCTGAAAGCAGTCCCATGGACCCTCCAGTTGCCGGGCAGACTTGAAGGCCGCAATGTCGATGCCGCCATCACCCGAACCGCCCAGTTGCTTGACCTGAGCGTAGGCGTTACACTTGTCGTCCTCTTTGAGTTCTGTCACCCATTCGCGGATGAACTTTTCCCATTCGTCAGCAGAGTAGAAGTAGATCCGCTGCTGCGGGGTGACTGGAGGACCAGCAAGCGTCACCGGTACCGGCATCGAAGGCTTGGGAAGGTCACTGAGCGCGATAGCGCCGCTAGCACCGACTGTCACCACAAACCCCCGTCCCAACTGCCTGGATGAACTCTACGATGTGAGCATCGTTCATCGCCGGTGATTCAGTTACGAAGTCACGGGCCGCGGACCTGAACTCCGCGCTGAGTTCGGGTCCGCGCCAGGATCCTGTGCGAGCGACTGCCATACCGCCCACGATCGTCCGCCTGGCGAACATCGGCTGGTGATCTTGCGCATAACCTCCGTGTGCTCACTGCACGCCTAGCAGCGCGGCACATACGTGCCGAGAGACTTCCCTCGACCGCTACCGCCAGAACACGGAAGCGAGCGTGCAGTCACAGGCGCGCCGAGGAGCTGCCGGTTTGCACTTCTCCAGGGTGCCGCGGGGCGGCTTCCGGTGTGGTCATGGGGGCCCGCGGCCTCGTGATCACAGGCACATGTGGAGAAACCGTGTGCAGCACGTAGGGCGGTGGCCATATTCATGCCCTCCGAGGGCGGCGAGTCGGCTCCGCGCGGCTTTCCCGGGGCACGCAGACCAGCGCCGGCGCCGGCCGCCGCGGGCAGGGTCGCGGTGAATTCCCACGCAGCGTCGAACTCGCGACCGCGTACTTCACCTCCCGCACCTCTTTTCAGCTTCAGCCGGCGGACCGCTGCCCGCACAAGGCTTCCGGCCGAGCCTACTTCGCTATCGCATGTAAGTACAAGTGCAAGTACCGATGCACTTACACAAGCAATTCGCGCGGGACTACCGTCAGATCAGCGGTTCGAGGGGGAGAGTTCGAATCATGTTGCAGCACAACAAGATCAACTCGACATTTGTGTCGGAGCGCCGTGCGATACTGCGTGGCCATGACGACTCGTGTACGCGCACACCTTCGAAACGGCCGGCCTGTCCGCGCCCATACCCGCCGTTCCCGCGGCAGCTCTTCATTCCATACGCTGGTAGTTCTGGCTGGTGGGGGCCTATTCGCCCTCACTGCGGCATTCCTGGCCGGCGGGCAAGATTCCGAAGAACCGGGGTATAGACCAACGATCCCCGCAGTGGTGGCGCCAGCTGCTGACCGGTCGGGCCAGCTCGGGGTCACACAACCCACGGTCGACGAGTCCCACCCGTGCTATCCCTTCGCCGCGGCGTGCTGAGGTAGGGGTCGGAATGCAGGGGAAACCGTGGGTGGAGCGCGTGATCACCGGGGTCGACGGTGACGGTAAGCCGACAACCAAGCTGTATGCCTACCTCCCGTACCAGGGGCGCTCGAACGAACCGTGGATCCGGGCGACGCTGGGCCGGATCCATCTCAAACCGGTACACCGCGACGGGCTCAAGATGTGGGAACTCAGCTCGAAACACATGCTGCCCCTGGCCCGGGCGATGGCCGACCGCTACGGCGAGATCGAGATGCGGTTACACACCTCGGCCACGATGGAGGACTGCACCCACAGCTGCCAGAACGCCTACGCGCATACGGTGTGGGAGTGCGTGTGTATCTGCGGCGGCGAGCACCACGGCGGCAAAGGACAGTACAGCGACTGGTACAGCACCGGACGCTGGCGTATCCGGCGTCGCGGCGATATCGAGGTGCGATACGTGACGATCACCCGCGGCCAACTCCGAGATCCACACAACCCGCAGACAGAACCCGCCGAGGCACCCACTGCGAGCGAACAGCCACCACGGCAGGAGATCCGGCCAGAACCCACAGTGCTACCGCCGGCGCAGGCCCCGGTCGCCCCGGATACACCTCGGCCGGAACCCCACCACATCGTCCACTCGGCGCCCGCTGCGGCGAGAACTCCCGCATCTGCGCCCGCGATTCGCGTACCGGTCCGTTCTTCACGGTGGCAGGCCTTCGCTGCTGCAGTCATGGTCGTCGTGTTGGGAGGCGGAATCTGGTCTATACAGCAGCAGGACAACAAGGACGCCGCTGTCAGCGACCAGGAAACCGTCCAGCCTGCACCAGCGGACCCTGAGGTAGCGCACGTAATGTCCGTGGCGCCTCCCGCGCCAGCACCAACCGATTACCCGGCCCGCACACCCGCACCCGAGGAACACCCCTGCTGGCCGTTCGTCGCAGCATGCTGAAAGACCCCCATCTCGTCCCGGAGCGATTGGGACTCTGCCCGTACCAGTCGCTCAACTGTCTCTTGCAGGGCTTCGGCCAGCCAGACCCTCATGGATGAGGGCTTCGAGCCGGGATTGGGGTTCAACCTTCGGCGATAGCTCTTTTGCCGACATGCGGGACGGCAGTATTCCAGTCGGCGGCCACGGGGACTCTTCTTCGCCAGCCTCAAGGGAGTGAGGTCGCTGCCGCATTCTCGGCAGCGTCGGGACAGTACCGACTGGTCCTCAACCAGGAGGGCGAGCAGTTCTCTGTTACGTAGAGCACTAGCAAGGTGCCTGACCATCCGAACGGTTCGGGGATCGACTGATTGTCTGTCACGAGGGTCCTCGGGCCTTTTCAGATCGATCCGTTCCAGCATCCAGAGCAGGTTTTTCATCACTGCTTCATCGCTCGTTGCGGTAGTGAGCAGTTCCTCGGCCCGGCGGCGTGAGTCCCGATCGACGACCGCTCGGCCGACCCGGTCCTCCACTGGCGAATGACGGGTCACACGTGCTCCCCGGTGGTGTCGGAAAGGCGGGTTTGAGTAGTGCTGGGACGTCGACGCCGTGGGAGGAGCCGACGAACTTTTGGCTGCGCCGGCTGATTTCCAAACGCTGCAGTGAATGCCCGGAAGACCGCAGGCACATCCTCGGGGCGGGCCCGCAGGATCGCAGCCAGTCCCACGACGATGACCGCGATCACCAATACGGTCGCGGGCAGCTGCAGCCAGAAAACCGTCCAGCCACCGGCAGCGGCAACGGACCCGACATCGAATGACACTCGAACCTCCTGAAACGACGAAGGCCCCCGACGCGGAACGCCGGAGGCCTTGGAAACGAAAAAAAGCTCCAACCAAGGTTGGTTGGAGCTGGCTGAGGGCACAGGTGTTGCGCCGCGCCTCCGAAGGGTAACTGAACGGAAAGCTCACCGTCAAACGACCATATCCCCAGGAAGCCGCCGGGTTCGGCACTTTCGGCACAGGGGACCCCGCCTGGAATTTCGTAACGTTGGAATAATGTACCGAAGTCGTACTGTCCGACTTCGGTACAAAGCGTGACTTGCTCTGTGCGATCGGTGGACTTGTGCAGTTTTCGACCGGTCCCGCTATCCGGAGATCGCGAAAGCGGCGTAGGCGGTGAGTTTCGGGCCGCCGGTCACCGACCACACTGCCGCACATAGTGCGCGACTATCCTGCGGCAACGCTCTAGCGTGACTTTTCTCGTGGATGTTCCCGGACCCCTATACGAGGTCGGCGGCGGATCCCCGCGTTGGTGAAGTCCGGCGTTCTGCGTGCCCTCGTACGACCGCGGCCCGGCGCGGCACCTGGGCCCGAGCCGACCGGACGAGGAAGATCGCCCAGCATGACGACAGCTGAGAGCCGCCCGCGGTCACGTCGCCACGACCCCCACACCTACGAGGTTCTCGGACGGGTCCTGCACGTGCTGTGCGGTACCCAGGGCCCATTGGCCGAGTGCCTTGCCTTCCGACTGTGGCCCACCTTGACCGGGGCCGGGTACGTGTTGGCATGGAGCGGTGTGCGGCCCACCGAGGACGAGATCGTCCAGTACTTGGGCGAGGCGGCGGCCAACGACGAAGTGACCACGACCCTGAGTCCTGGCGATGTGCTGTTCAAAAAGGGCCACTACTGCACCCTGGTCAAGATCCGCGGCGTGGAGTTCCAGCTCCGCTCCGAAGGTATGCCCGAGCCGGAAACCTTCGCCGCGATGGGCGAGTACTGGCGGACTGGGACGCTGACGCCGCGCCGGTAAATCCCACTCGTAGAGGTTGCGGCAGTACCCGCACAGAGAACGACTGAGTTCGGGTCGCCCGATAGTCAGGGTGTGTGCTGGTTCTGAGCGTCGATGACAGTTGGTCGCGCCTTGAACTCGGCGCGGTGGACAAGGGTCGGGTGAACCCGCCGGATGTGCGGCGTAGATACATCCCAGGGGCCGGTCCAGTAGGTATGCCAGTGAGCCCGCCGGATGTGCGGCCGAACCGCCCGCCCAGTCGGCGCGGCCGCAGTCTCTGCCCTGGGTGTGCGAGCCGCAGAGAGTTTGGGACCGATGTCGAATCCGACGTCGATCACCGTAGTGGCGGAACCGCGGCGAGGCCGGGCGTTCTTCGGTCCGGCACCGCGAGAGCTCCGCACGTCACCGCGGTCGCTGCACAGGTACAGCAGCAGGCTCAGTACGAGACGGTAAGCCTCGACTTCACGCTGGTCGGGAGTTCGGTCCGGGTCAGCGCCGCGCAGGACGTGCCCCATTGCGCGGATCATCTCCTCAACCGTGGAAGTCTCGTCGTGGCAGGGGATGTGGATGCTGTACCAGGCGTAATGAGGCTCGCTGCCAACCAGGTGCACGCGCCCGACGAGGTCTACACACAGAAACCGCAGGTCCTCATCAGAGGTCGAGCAGCGCATGAACCCGCCGGCGTAGCCGGTCACGAGCATCCCAACGTAGACCGACGGTTCAGCCATAGGCGCTTTCGTCGCGTGCGGAGCAGGCAGTGGCGTCGGAAACACCACGAAGGGATCCGGATGCGGAAGCCGGCGGAATACCTGCCAGGGAATCTCGGTACCGGGCGCGGTGTCGGTGAGATGCAGCGCCAGTTCCGGATGTACCCGGTACACCACCTGGGTCTGCTTCCACGTCCGCACGTTCTCGGCCGCGAGAACGATGTCGTGCAGGGTGTCCACCACCGTCGGCCCATGTTCTCCGACAGCGCGGGCGAGCTGCTCTTTGTCTGCTGTGGTCAGAGGCGCCCAGCCCCGCGTCCCCGCGGTGAGCCGGTCGATAATCGCAGCCAGTCGAGATTCGCTGCGTTGGTCAGCGAGTAGCGCGGAGGTGGCCTTGGCGTAGGTCGCAGCGACGGCCACCGCCTGTTTCGCTGATTGGACAGGGCGGCCGGGATTCTCGGCCGAAGAGCTGGTAGGCGACACTCACCCATCACAGCAGCTCTCCCCGGCAGCGGCCTGAGCTTCGTCAGAAGCTGGGTCTCACAAACGCCGGGGCTGATCGAGACGGCTGCCGTCAGCAGGGCGCCAGGGGGAAGCACGCCGGCGGCGGGGCTGCAGCTTCGGGCGGGACAGCGGGTTTCGCGGGCACGACCGTCGACGGCGCGACAGGCCCCTCGGTGCGTTCGACGGGTGAATCCATGTGGGTGACGGTCAGTACGACCAGCACGAGAATCCCGCCGACCAGGAGCGCGCCGAGGGCCCACAGGGTCGGCATGACCGAGGCGCTGCGCGATCCGGGGTAGTACGGTGACCGGCCGCCGCCCCGCCTTGGTGCGGGCCTGTCGGTGAAGCGGGTGTACCCCTTCACGTTGGTACCGCCCAGGCGTCCCCCGCGTGCATGCCTTCGTGGCGACTCGATCCCCATAACCAAAGTATGACGGTCCGGGCCGACGCGCCGAGCCGGTTCGGTAGAGCCCCTCCAGCAATGCGGGAACCTCGCCAAGGCATTCGGCTTCGAGGCCCGGTAAGGGGCGGCGGTTCGAGAACGAGAGCCTGTTCGGTCAGTCGTCGTTGTAGCCATCGGCGGCACGGCGGGCGATGATGCGCGATCGTCGGCTGTGCCGGGAGGGGGTTGTGTCGTTTTCGGGGGGGTCGTAGACGTCGATGGCTTCGAGGGGGGCGGTGGCGTCCGCGGTGGATCCTTCTGCGCCTCGGGTCATCTGGCGTATGGGGCCGTTCCATCGATGGTAGGCAGCTTGACGGGTGGTGCCGAAGATCGCGGCGATCTGTTCCCAGGTGGCTTTCGCGGCGCGGGCTTCGGCGACAGCACCCAGCAGGTTGTAGCCGATCTTGACCATGAGCCGGAGCTGAATCAACGCCAGGTACGTAGCGCGCTGGTCCACGGTCATTTCCGGGAGCCGGCCGCCTCCGCTGGCTTGCTCCATCAATTCTGTTGCGGCATCCCGGCAGCGCCGTAACAGCGCGATGTTGAGGTCGGACACCGCCGCACCGATTTCCTCGTCTTTGGGCAGCGTGGTCATCAGTCGCGTCATTTCGGCGTGGCCCACCTTCTTCATACCTCGATTTCTACGCGAACCCTCTAAATACTGTCAAACTTACTTTGACAGAAAAGTTCCTAAGTTTGAGCTGCCTTGAAAGTGCTGCCTTACTGCAAATCAGCGCGAAACAGCGGTTCTTTTGGAAGTCAATACAAGACCGCTCATACGTGATGATCCTCATACTCATGCGTGGGAGGAAACTGCAGCCGTGCGTCGCATCAATGGCCTTCTACCTGCGAATTCGCGGAAGACCAAGCGGTTGACTCTGATTGTTAGCGCCCGGAACGGAGTATGACGTTGCGCCGTGGGCGATTAGAGTCGCTGGGCAGTAGAGATTCGGCGGTCCGCCGAGGTTGTGCCCCACCCCCCTGGTCCGAGGTGGGGCACGGGGCTCGACACCTCATCGTTTACGCCGTGCGCAGACAAACCCAGGTCAAGGAGGTGTCATGGCGACCCTAACCGGTCTCCTGGACTCGCTCAAAGCGGGTTCGCCCGAGAAGCCGTGTGCAGCACCGGTTGCGCTCGGGGTTGTTGCCGTAATGCCGGTCACCCCGAGGCGGGCGCGTTATGCGCGCCTTCGTTGACGAGACCAAGCAGAACGGGCTGCTGGTCGTTTCGACCGTCGCCGAAGCGCGCCATCTCAAGAAGGCACGTCAAGAGCTGCAGGAGAAGCGGGCGAAGGGTCAGCGCCGCATCCACTTCACGAAAGAGAGCGACCCGCGCCGGCGGTCGATCTGTTCGACATTGTGCGAGCTGGAGGTCACTGTCACGGTGTACGACGCGACCCGGATCAAGAGTGCGGTCGAGGCCCGAGCGGCTTGCCTGACCGCAGCTGTCGAGGATCTGGCCGAAGTCGGTGCACAGCGGATCACCATCGAGCAGGACGACTCGCTCGTGGCCAGTGACCGCAGGGTCCTCTATACGGCAGTCCGGAAATTCGACGTCGCGGACACCTTGGTCTACGAGCACCTGCAACCGCACATGGAACCACTGCTCTGGGTGTCGGACGCAGTGGCATGGTGCGTGATGAAGGGTGGAGAGTGGCGCCCTCGGGTGGACCCGATCATCACCGACGTCCGCAAACTCGTCTAAATACGCGAAACCCGGCTCACCAACCGTCCGGATGGCTGCCGGGTCCACTTCAAAGACGCTATTGCATCTTGCGGCACCAATACTACACAGACTTGCGCTAGAACACTCACAGGATCCGCACCAAAATCGCATCAGATCACTATAGGAATAGCGCCGCCACCAGCGTGATCGCGCCAGCCGAGCACAGTGAGCTGCATCAAAATCGCATACGGCCCGGCTAGGGAGCGCATCAAAATCGCATACGACTGGCACTGCGAGGGCTGCTCACGGGCTGCTCACGGGCTGCTCACGCCCCAGATCCGCCACCTCTCGAAACGCTTGCATTCGGGGCCCGCCCCGGGCGTGGAACCAGGCCATCCGCATGAACACGTGAGCCGTCTCAAAACCAAGATTTCGTGACTCCAGTGCACGGCAGCGGACGCCCATCCAAGGGCATGCCGACCTTGGATGTCTGTATCGAAACTGTGGGTCCAAGCGATTTGCTGCTCATGAGCACCAGAGCAGGGCTTACTCCTCAGCGGGAAGACCGGATGGACACTCTCGCCAGAGATCTTCCACAGTGGGTGGAGTGGATAGGGCACCCACACAGTCCCGAGCCGGGAAGCCTGCTCTTCGAGGCCGACAAGATGTGCCCTAATTGGCCGGTCAGCCAGATGGCATGGCAAGGCCTCCTATCAGCGACCGACCACCTGGACCTGTTGAACCAGAGCCTCATCAATGCGGGGCCCAGGCCTATGGCTCAGTACACCCTTGCCCGCGCTGCATTGTTCGCCAGCGCGAGAACGGTGTGGATACTCGCGCCAGAAGGGCAGAAAGATCGACGAAAACACGCGCTCTGGGTTGCGTACGAAGACGTCCGGTACCTCCGAAACGATGGCGAGCAGCTTCTGAGCAGCAGCCTGGGCAAGAATATTCCGGCCACCACCAAAGCTGAGCTCAGAGCCCAAGTTCAGGCACCAGTCGATGAGGTCAAAGGGATCGCCAGGCAGATGGGGATCAAGCTGGGCGCTAGCAAGAACTGCGAGAAGATCCCCGAGGACACCGCGATAGTCGCGTACGCCGCCGAGTATGTAGACCCCAAAGACGAAGGAGCTGCGGCTGCCCTCAAGCACCACTGGCGCGCTCATTCTGGCCATGCGCATGGGCTTGGCTGGCCGCACCTTCTGAAGCCAGCGGAGATCGTGACAACTGCAGATGGCAAGAAGTTTCGTCGGATTTCCGGAGACAAGGAGTTGCTTGCAGAGGCGCTTGCTGGCGCCTGGTTGTTGACCCAGAAAGGCTTCCAGCTCTACTGGGAACGTTCGCGGGTTAACGCGTGACGCCGGGTAGCTAGCGATGCATTCCTGGACACTCGAACGGATAATCATCGCTGCTCATAGATGATTATTGATCTTCAGCGGTCTATGAATAGCCTTTTTATGAACACTCGGAGCAGCGGGGGCGCGTGGACAGTTCGCTTGGCCGCAAGGCGCTGTAGTCAGTTGCGGTGTCGGTGGGCGGGGTGGTTGCGGGGCGCGGTCTCGTTACCAAGGATTCGAGACAGCACCGGCGGTCCGGGTCGGTTCGTCGGGCTTCCAGGAGCGTGGTGTGAGCGGGTGGAGTGCGTCGAAGCCGGTGCCGGGCGGATCCGTCAGGTGTTCAGTATGGTCTGTGTGCGGATGGCGCCCGGGTCGAGAGGTGGATATCGCGTGGAAGACCGGTTTGATGGGGTAGCGAGGTTGCGATGACGCCGGATCCTCTTCGGTCCTGGCACGACAGGATCTTCTTTCTCCTGCTCGGGTTGAGAGATATCGATCTGAAGGGCAGTGGTGTCCGGTTCGATCACTCTCGACGCTCGCTGGTCGAGTTGGAGCGCGAGGTATTGGAGCGGTTCGCCGGACCGGAGGATTTGTGGCGGCCGGGGCCGGGGCAGTTCGTCGACGGCCTGACCGCCTATATCGGTGAAACCCTCATGCGGGCGGCGGGAGGGAAGTGGGTGTGGGGACAGACCCGATCAGCTCTGGATGGGGCCTACGGGCCGGTCGCTTCCGCGGATCCGGTGCTCGCACTGGATCCGGTCGCGCCCGTCGAGTTGCTGGTCGATGTCGTGACCGCTCGGTCCGGTGACCGGTTGACCGGAGCCTACGACCGCTGGGCGCGTGCTGTCGAGTCATACCGTGGTAGCGACCGGTTGTGGCAGCCGGAAAAGCAGCGGACGATGGGCCGATGATCCTCGTGAGGAAACAGAGGCTCTCCGTAGCTGGCTGGAGGAGCAGGAGACGGGATTTCCGGGTTGGGTCGCCGATTTCGGTGCCGGTGGCGTATGGGATTTCGATCCGGCCTCCCTCCCTGCTCTCGAGGAGGTACTACGCCGATCGGTGGACGGCCCGGCCGAACTCTCCGAGCCGGGACACCGCAGACTGAGGGATGGTGCGGCGTGGTACCTCGGCGAGACATTGCGACGTCGGCTGGGTGGCCGGTGGATCAAGCTGAAGCATCCGGCCGGTATCCGGAACTTCCCGACCATGAGAGGTCTCGGACCACGGCAAACGCATCGGCTCACACCCGTCCTGTGGTTGGAATCCGCTCTGGAAAACCCGGGCCGTCTGTCCGAGCGTTTCGCGGCAGTGTCGGAAACCTGACCGGCGGGCCGGGTCTGCGGGGCCATCTCCCACCCGTCCGCCTGAACTGATGTTCATCAACCGATCCTCTTTTGAACACTCTGAGGAGGTGTAACTCGGGACCGATACTGCCCGGTCGCTGCTCTCCTCCAGTGTTCACAAATCGTGCACTGAACGCGAGCTGTTCATGAACACGCGCACCGCCCTTTTGCGCTCAGGCGAAGAAGTCGAGCTTGCCAGTCGGTCGTAAGGGGCCCCGGCGTCCCCGCCCGCCGAGCTGGAGGGGACGCCGAGGTTGCGGAACCGACATCTTGATGTCGAACTCGCCCCTGCCGTCTCGGCGACGATCCGACGTGAATCTCTTACTCGCGCTGAGCCGGACTCCGTGAAGACCCGTGGCGATCGGAAGACTCGGTGGCCAGTGGGTGTGGTTCGCCGGTGAGGTGCGCGACAGCAAGAGCGACTTCGGTGATGGTGGCGGTGGTGTAGATACCGGTCACTCCCCCACCTGTTTGGCTATGACGGGCGAATTCCCGGGCCACGGCGGTGCCGTAGTGGCGCTCGACCCAGGTGATGGTGGTGTGACGCAGCCAGTGGATGGAGATCCCGTGGGTGAGCACCCATGGGAGGTGTTTACCGAGTCGTTCGAACAGGTGGTTGTAGCGGCGGCGGGTGATCGGTGTGCCGTTCCGCGCGCGCAGCAGTGGGCCGGAGGCGGGTGCTCCGCGTTGTTCGGCGTGCCGGCACAAAGCTTGCATGAGCGTCGGTGAGATCGGTTGCCACAACTGGGTCCCGCCCTTTTCCCGCAGCAGGATCACCGACTGTACCGGGTCCAGGTCCTGCGGTCTCAGGGCCAGTGCTCCGGCGCGGCGGCAGGCGGTTTCGGTGTGCAGGCGCAGGATCAGGCTGTCCAGTTCGGGGTCGTTACCGGTGGTGGCAGCGACCTCGACGAGTTGCGCCAACAGATCGGTGGGCAGGGCCCGGCGGTTGGAGCGGGTGCGTTTGGGTTTGGTCAGCCGGGTCGCGGGGTTGTCGCGGGGGTCGATGAGCCGGCCGTCTTCGGCGTGCTTGTACAGCTTCCGTAGCGCGTCGATGACGTGGCGCACGACCTCGTTGCCGCCGCGGTCGGAGCGACGGATCACCCGGGCGGCGCGGATCTGTTCACACAGCACCTGCAGGTCCGCGGTGGTGGGTTCGTCGAGTCGCCTCTCACCCCAACCGGGTTGGGCGAGGATCTTGTTCCAGTAGGTGCAGTAGTGGTCGCGGGTGCGGCCCGCGGGCATCCGGTCGATCGCGGCCGGGATGAACTCGGCGAAGGTCGGTGCGAGCCGCGCGGTCTCGGTCGGCGCCGCGGTGCCGAGGTCGGCGACGGTGAGGCCGAAGCGTTCCATCATCATCTGCACGGCGGCGATATCGGCCTGGGTTCCGATGCTCATCGGGGTGCTCCTTCGGCGAAGCGGCGGGCGAGGATGTCGTCGAGGACCTCGGCGGGATAGACGACCAGCAGGGCCTGATCGGGGTCGGCGGCGAGCAGGACGCGGTCGTGGATGCGGATTCCGGCGGCGTGGCGGACGGCTGCCGGGATCGAGATGTGGCCGTATTTGGTGACGCCGCGGCGGCCGAAGCTGGGCCGGGTGATCAGGACCAGACCGCCGGTCACACGCCAGGACAGCAGGTCTCCGGGGTGCCAGTCCAGGGCGGCGACGATGGCTTTGTCGACGACGCGGCCGTTGGTATCGACGGGCCGGATGCGGTGCACGGCCCTCGATCGCACGGGTTCCTCGAGGGTCGCCATCGGCAGCGCGGGACCCGACGCGAAGACGGACGGATCGCCGATTCCGCGCCGGTCGGTGAAGGAAGGAACCAGCGGCCGCAGTGTGTCACTGGTCACAATTTTCACCCCCGACCGGGGTGAAACCGCAGGTCACGGCGGTGACGGAAAAATGGGTGTCCAGGCAGTGCACGGACACGGTTTCTGGGGCACAAATGCAGCAAAAAAGTGTCCGGAGGGGGACTTGAACCCCCACGCCCTATAACGGGCACTAGCACCTCAAGCTAGCGCGTCTGCCATTCCGCCACCCGGACCGGTGTGCTCAGCAAGAGTATCGGATCCCGCCACCGGGGCAAAATCGCGGGTGCCACCTGGGGTTTTCCGGTCCATTGTCAGCGGGTGACGAATTTCGGCTCGGGGGCTGCGGCGCGTGGGTAGATTGTGGTGCGCAGCGGAGCAGTCGCGGTGAGGAGCGCCAGGTGGGTCAGGACGTCGCGGTCGTTATCGGAGTCGGGGGCATGGGGCGGGCCATCGCGCGCCGGGTCGGGGGTGGGCGGCGGCTGCTGATCGCCGATTTCGACAAGGACGGTCTGGACGCGGTGGTCGAGGTGCTGGCCGGCGAGGGGCACGAGGTGCGCGGGTTGCACGTCGATGTCTCGGATGCCGGGTCGGTGGCGGCGCTGGCCGAGGCGGCCGGGGAAGCGGGCCGGGTCACTCATCTCGCGCACACCGCGGGGGTGTCGCCGACCCAGGCGGTGACGAAGGCGGTGCTGGAGGTGGATCTGCTGGGGACGGCGCTGGTGCTGGATGCCTTCGAGGGTGTGGTCGCCGAGGGCGGGGCGGGGGTGGTGATCGCGAGCATGTCGGCGTATCTGGCGCCGCTGCCGGAGGATCAGGTCGCGGCGCTCGCGTATACGCCGGCGGCGGAACTGCTGGCTTTGCCGTTCCTGGACCGCGAGGCCCATCCGGGGATCGCCTACGCGGTGGCGAAACGGGGCAATGTGGCGCGGGTGCAGGCCGCGGCGGTCGCGTGGGGGCGGCGCGGGGCGCGGCTCAATTCGATCAGCCCAGGGGTGATCTCGACGCCGATGGGGCGGCAGGAGCTGGACGGGGAATCGGGCGCGGCGATGCGGGCGATGGTCAACGCGTCGGCGACCGGGCGGTTGGGGACGCCGGACGATATCGCGCACGCGGCGGCTTTCCTACTGGACCCGGCGTCGAGTTTCATCTCGGGGGTCGATCTGCTGGTCGACGGCGGGACCGTGGCGGGGGTGCGGGCGCTGGCCTCCGGAAACCTGTCCTAGGGGCCGGTCGGCGGCCGGCGTCCCGGTCGGGGTGAAGGCAATTGTTGACGACGCCCGCGCCGGCGGATGATGATGCGGCCATCAGCCCCGACGTCTTCGGAAGTGAACTGTGCCGCACACCAGAGTCCCCGCTGTCCACCTGGGTCCGGAGTTCGACCCTGCCCTCGCCCGGGGAATCGAGGCGGGCGGTGGCCGGCTGGTGCCGTTGGGCGATGCCGAGGCGGTGGTGTGGAATGGCGGGCCCGATTCGTTCCCGGAGCGGTTGCCGGACGCGGTGCGGTGGGTGCAGTTGCCGAGTGCGGGGGTCGAGCGGTGGTTCGCGGCGGGGCTGATCGACGACGGCCGGGTCTGGACCTCGGCGGCCGGTGCGTACGCGTCGAGTGTGGCCGAGCATGCGGTTCTGCTGCTGCTGGCAGGTGTGCGGGGACTGGGGGAACAGGCGCGGGCGGCATCGTGGCGCAAGGCCGAGTTCGAGGCGCGGGTGGGGACGCTGCGCGGGGCCACTGTCGCCATCATCGGCTGTGGGGGTATCGGCCGGGCGATGATCCCGCTGCTGCGCGCGTTCGGGGCGCAGGTGCTGGCCTCCACCCGGTCCGGGACGCCGGTACCCGGCGCGGTCGAAACGGTGGACGCGAGCCGGAACGCCGAACTCTTCTCGCGTGCGGACCATGTGGTGATCGCGGCACCGGCGACAGCCGACACCGCGCACCTCGTCGACGCCGACGCGCTGGCCCGGATGAAACCGGCGGCCTGGATCGTGAATATCGCGCGGGGGTCGCTGATCGATACCGATGCGCTGGTGCGGGCGCTGCGCGCGGAGACCATCGGGGGCGCGGCGCTGGATGTCACCGATCCGGAACCATTACCGGACGGACACCCGCTGTGGTCGCTGCCCAATGCGGTGATCACCCCGCACCTGGCCAATCCGTCCAACGGGCTGCCCGGGCTGCTGGCCGAGCATGTGCGGGCCAATGTGGAGCGCTTCTCCTCGGGCGAAGCGCTGCTGTCGCTCATCGATACCGCGCGGGGCTATTGACCCCGCCGGACCGAGAAGGAAGACGTCCTCACGGCGGGGCGGATCACACCTCGAGTACCTCGTCGATCGGGCGGCGTGGGGTTTCGGTGAACGGCGCGGCGCCGCGAGAACTCCAGCCGACCCGCACCATGGCCTGGGGGTACGCGCAGTCGTGGAGCAGACCGGTCCTGATCTCCTGCCGTGCGTCGGGCACGCCGAGGGGTTCGGTCTGCACGCTGGTGGCCAGCCCCAGCTCGGTGGCGGTCAGCAGGAGCGCGCTGGTGGCCTCCCCCGCCCGGAGTTGAGCACGCCGGTCGTCGCGAGTGGTGCCGACGACGAGCCATTGCGCGGCGTCCGGATGGTTCGCCGGATCCAGCAGGGCGGGATCGGCGAAGGTGCGCACGGGGATCTCACCGGCCGGGCGGGGCGCGGGGGCGTTCCGGGACGGCACCCCGTCGGTGAGCCGGTCACGTCCGCTCCAGTAGGCGATCTCCGCCCGGTACCGCCGGTCGCCGGCGTGCTCGGCGACCGCGTGCCGCATGGGCGTGGCCAGCCGGGGCAGCAGAGTGTCGGGGACCTGCCGGACCGCGGCACCGCGGGCCGATACCTGTGCGGCGAGGGAACGCATATACCGGGCCGGGATCGGCTTGGGCAGATAGTGGCGGCGGTCGGTGCGGCGCAGCAGGATGGCCGCGGCCAGTTCGATCTCGGCGTCGGTGGGCGGCCGGCGGGTGGCGTGGATCGTGGCGAGATGGCCGGGGTCGCCGGGGTCCGGGCAGTAGTCCACCGCGGAGGCCCAGCCGAGCGCCGCCAGGGCAGCACGCATATGGTGCAGCGCGGCCCCGCAACTCACGACGAGCGAGCGCAACGAGGGATCGGTGACCAGCAGCTGCCGTCCGGTATCGGCGAAGAGCTGGATACCGGAGCCGGTGGACCGCCACCGCCAGGGCTGGGTGTTGTGCACGGACGGCGCGCGGACCGCCAGTCCGAGGGCGATATCGGTGGCCTCACGATCCGGGATCGTGCGGGGCATTGTCATGCGTCCTTCCGATGACGAGCGATGTGCGAATTTCCGGCTCCGGGGCCGGGTGGTCGCGAAGAGCGCGACCCGACACCGCGGCGCCGCCGGCGAGAAGGCCGGCCGCCTGCGATATGGACTCCCTGCCATCGAGGGTAGACAGTGCGCACGCCCGCGGCACGGCCGTCGGCAAGATTTGCCGGAGGATCTCCGGTAGGGCGGCGCGGCGCGGTGGCGAATCACGCACGGCGGGTGATGATTCGATATCGCAGCTGGTCACGATAGTACGATGGAATTCATTTATGTGACCCCGGTCACATAATATTCGGTTACCGGTAATTCGCTTCCGGAGCCTGGGCCGGTCCGGGTGGACACGAAGCGGCCGGTTCTGTTTCCCGGCCCGGAAGCCGGGTAGATCGGCAGTACTCTGGCCTCCTGCCCCTGGTGACCAGCTGTGACAGATGCGAAACACCGAAGAAAGGGATGCACATCATGCTGCTACGCCGGTTCGCCCGCCCCCTGCTGGCGAGTGCGTTCGTCGTCAACGGAGTCGAAACACTGATGCATCCGGAATCACGGGTGAAGGAAGCATCGACTCTGGTCCACAAGGGGAAGGAATCGCTGCCGTCCGATATCGCGGGCAACCTGCCCGCCGATCCGAGCACTCTGGTGCGGGTGACCGCGGCCGTGCAGATCGCGGGGGGCGCCCTGCTGGCGCTCGGCAAGGCACCGCGCCCGGCGGCGCTGGCGCTGGCGGCGACGGTGGTTCCGGCGACGGTAACCGAACAGAACTTCTGGGCCGAGAACGATCCCGAACGCCGCGCCGCGAAACGGACGGCCTTCCTCAAGGACGTGAGCCTGCTCGGGGGCCTGATGATCGCGGCGTCGGATACGGCGGGTAAGCCCTCGCTGGGCTGGCGGGGTCGCCGCGCGGCCCGCCGGGCCGCCGCCACTGTCGGCGGTGCGCTCCCGGTGGGTTCGTCGGCCCGTGGCGGTACGGGCGAGGCCGTCCGGCAGCAACTGCACCAGGCCGCCGACCGGGGCCGGGATCTGGCGGGTTCCGCGGCCGGCCGCGGGGCGGAGCTGGCCGAGATCGCCCAGCAGCGTGGTCCGGTGTGGGCGGACACCGCCAAGAAACGGGGTGCGGACTGGGCCGATATCGCGAAGCTTCGCGGTGCCGAGTTGGCCGAAACCGCCCAGACCCGCGGCCCCGAATGGGCCGCCGTGGCGAAGAACCGGGCGGCCGAGCTGGCGGACTACACCAAGCACCGCAGCAGTGAACTCGCCGAAACGGCGCAGAGCCGGGGGCCGGAGTGGGCGGAGGCGGCCAAGCACCGTGCCGCCGAACTCGCCGACTACACCAAGCACCGCAGCAGTGAACTCGCCGAAACCGCCCAGTCCCGCGGCCCGGAATGGGCCGAGGCGGCCAAGCACCGTGCCGCCGAACTCGCCGACTACACCAAGCACCGCGGGGGCGAGCTCGGTGCCGCGGCGAAGGCGCAGCGCGCGGAGCTGGCCAAGGCGAAGGCGAAGGCCGACAAGGCGAAGGCCAAGGCCAAGAAGAAGGCCGCGAAAGCCAAGCATCGCTGAGCCGACGGCGAACGCGACCGGGCCCGGACCGTGCGGTCCGGGCCCGGTCGCGTCACATCCCGGGAAACTCGACAATCGGCGCCGGATAGTCGGCGGCGAGCCGCCACGGCCGGTGGATCGCCCGGCCCTCGATATCGGCGAGTTCGGGGACCCAGCGCCGCACATAGTCGCCGTGCGGGTCGTAGCGGTCGGCTTGGCGCAGCGGATTGAGCACCCGGTTGGGGCGGGTGTCGTTGCCGGTTCCGGCGACCCATTGCCAGTTGAGCTGGTTGTTCGCCAGGTCGGCGTCGACCAGCCAATACAGGAAATGCCGCGCACCGGCCCGCCAGTCCACCCGCAGCGATTTGGCGAGAAAACTCGCGGTGATCAGGCGGGCGCGATTGTGCATCCAGCCTTCTGCGCGCAATTGCCGCATACCGGCGTCGACGATCGGGATACCGGTGTGGCCCTCCCGCCAGGCCTCGAACGCCTGCTCGTCGTCACGCCAGCGGATATCCCGGGCACGGTAGTCGGTCCATGCCGCGCCCGGCCGGGCGGCCAGGACCTGGTGGTGGAAGTCCCGCCAGGCGACCTGCCGGACGAATGCGGCGCCCCCCTCGGTGGAATCACCGGCGCGGCGAATCACCTCCCCCGGGGAGAGGCAGCCGAAATGCAGGTAGGGGGACAGCCGGGAGGTGGTGTCGGCGGCGAGATCGTCCCCGCCGGACGCGTACCCGTCGAGGTGGTGGGAAAGCCAGTCACGCAACATCTTGCGGCCTGTGGTCTCCCCGCCCACCGATAATTCCGGAGAGGGCTCCCCCGAACCGAGCTCGCCCGGCTCCGGTAGCGACCCGGCCGCGATCTCCGGCAGTTCGAGGCGGCGCGGCGCACGCAGCGGCTCCCGGCGCCGCTCACCGGTCCAGCGCCGCAGATAGGGCGTGAACACGGCGAAGTGATCACTACCGGCGGGCACCAGATCGCCGGGCGGTACGACGGTCAGCGAAGCGCGGTGGACCCGCAGTTCGCGACCGTCGCGCGCCAGCCGATCGCGCAGCCGCCGCTCGCGGAGACGGCTGTAGGCGCTGACATCGGCGGCGATGTGGACCACTGGGGCGTCTGCCGCCGCGGCCACCCGCGCCACCTCCTCGGCGACGTCTCCGGCGCGGACGACGAGCCGGCCGCCGAGTGCGCGCAGTTCGTCGTCGAGTTCGCGCAGCGCGGCCGCCAGGAAATGCGCGCGATTGGGCGGGCAGGAGCGGCCGGACAGGATGGCCTCGTCCAGGACGAAGAGCGGAGCCACCGTATCGGCCTCCCGGTGCGCCGCGGTGAGCACCGGATTGTCCCGGACCCGCAGATCGCGGGTGAAGACGGCGACCGCCGCCGTGGTCACGCGAACCAGACCAGGCAGAACGTGTGTCCGACCGGGTCGGTGTAGACCCGGAACGTCTCCTCCGCGTGGACGAATGTGGCGCCCAGAGCCAGCACGGCCGGTTCGGCGACCTCCACATCGCTCACCAGCACATCGAAGTGGACCTGCTGCGAGCCGGACGGATCCGGGAACCGGGGCGGCCGGTACTCCGGCGACAACTGGAACGCCAGGCGCCGGCCCTGCGGGTCGACCATGGCGACCCAGGTGTCGTCGCTTTCCGCACGTACCACTTCCCCGCCGAGCAATCCCAGATAGAACTCGGAGAGTTTCCACGGATCCGGGCAGTCCAGTACTACCGTCCGCAATCCCTCTACCCCGTCGGCCGCCATGGATCGGCCCTCCTTCCGCATGTGATACCGATTGCGTACCCGGGTCCACATTCGGAAAACCGGCACGCACTGCGCGCCGAGTGTAGGGCGACTGTTCGAGTCCGGAGGGGATGCGCGTCAGCGCGTCGGCGGTGGCGCCTCCTCGTAGACTTCGCCCACCGCGCCGGCGAGCAGACGCTCGGTCATCTCCTGCTTCAATACGGTGAGCCGGGCGTCGTCGGCCGCGTCGCGGTCGCGCCGCGCGCCGAGCGCGATGAATTCGCCGGTGACGAATCCCGCGTCCCGCAAACGCAGTAGGACGGTCCGGTCGCGGTAGGTGAATTCCCAGACGTAGCGCGCCAGGACGGGGCCGCGTTCGGTGGCCGCGAGTTCGGGGACGACGGCGAAACGGTCACCGGTCACCGCGCGCAGGGCCATCTCGATCGCGTCGCGGCCGCCCGGGCCGGGGAAGGCGGTGCGGACCGCGACCTCACGTCGCTCCACGGTGCCCAGCAGTGAAACCGCGTGTCGCATGGCGCAGTACGCGTGCGCGACGCCACCGGGGAACTCGGTGCCGTGGTACTTCATCAGGTCGGCGAACGAGACCTCGATCGGCGTCCCGGCTTCGAGAACTGTCAGCATGGCTTCTCTCTTTACCTGGTGGCCCAGTGCAGTGCCGAATAGAGCAGTTGGGTCGCTCCCGGCATGAAACCGGAGCCGTGGTGGTACACCGGATCCATCGTGGTGACGAGCAGCCGGCCCGCGGCGGAACTCTCATCGATATAGAGGACGGAGCCGTCGCGGCGGCCGTCCTCGGTGTGCAGGTCGACCAGGCTCACCGCGCCCGGCGGCGGTTCCAGCACCCCGTGGTAGTGCCAGATCACCGCGCGATCGGCGAAGAATTCCCAGGCGGGATGGTCGGGTGCCTGTTTCCGGAGCCGGTGGTCCTCGCCGGTGCGCCACCACCAGAACACGGTCGGCCGGGGCTCTTCCCGCACCCCGGGCAGCCACTGGCCGGCATGGTTCTCACCGAATACGAGCACGGTCGCGCCCCGGGCGAGCCCGGCGAGGACGGTCTCGGTCCACCGCCCCAGCAGATCCGGGCGGAGGCGGTCGGCGACCACGATCACCTCGGCTGCCGCGATCTCCCGCGGGGTACCGGTGCGCACGTGCACCGGCCGGATCCGGTAGGGCGCCAGAGCGGGATCGGCCAGGGTGGCCAGCTGGGCGTGGCTGCCGCCGTGCAGGAAGGCGATACCGGAATCGAGATCAGTCATCGTCGCCCTCCAGCCAGCGCAGCAGTTGCGGGAGCAGCCGCGCGGTACCTCGGTCGGCGCCGGCGAATTGCAGCAGATCGTTGCCGCCGTGGACCAGGACCCGGCCGGCGCCGAGTGGGTAGTCGTAGTCGATCGGTGCGCGGGTGCGGCCGATGGTGTGGACTATCCGGGCCTGCTCGGGCAGGTCCGGATAGCAACCGCGCCCGTAGAATCCGGCGACACCGATACGTTCCAGTTCCGCGAACGGGACGGGCCCGCGGGTGCCGGTGTTGTACAGGAACGATTTCGGATCGGTGCCGGCCCACACCGGATGTTCGCTCACCCGCGTCAACGCGAGGTCGCGCGGATTGCGGAACTCCAGCTTGCGCCATCTCGTCAGCCCGTCGAGGAAAACCCGCTGCACATGCCCGTTCACCACGATCCGCCCGCCGCGCCCGGCGAAAGAATCGAGCAGCGGCCGCTGTCCGGCCAGGTATTCCTGGTCCACGTCGCCGGTCAGGTAGAGACCGGTGACTTCGCCGGTGCACTCCCCTGGCAGGTCGTAGACGTCGACTTCACGAAATCTCCCGGCGTACTCGCCGGTGCGCGGTGCCATCACGGCTTTCAGTACCGTCACGAGATCCCCCGCCCGAAATCCGGCACGGTGAGCCGCCGGACCGCGCTCGGTGTCTCGATATCGGCGGTGACGATCGGCACGCCGTACATTTCCGACAGCAGTGCGCCGGTCAGCAGTTCGCGGGTCGGACCGAGACGCCGATCGTCGGCGGCGACCATCAGCATCGAGCGTTCGGCCACGTGCAGGGCGTGATCGGGATGGTGGGTGGTCATCACGACCGCCATCCCCTCGTCGGCCAGCGCGCGGAGAACGGTCAGTACCTGGGCCTGGTTCCGCAGATCCAGGGCGGCCGCGGGTTCGTCGAGCACGATGGTGTCGCAGTCGGAGACCAGCGCCCGGGCGATGAGCACCAGCTGCCGCTCGCCTCCGCTGAGTGCGGTGTAGTCGCGGTCGGCGAGATGCGATACGCCCACCCGGCGCAGCGCCTCGCGGGCGGCGGCGCGATCGACGGCCGTGGGAGTGCGGTAGATCTTCACCGTGCGGGCCCGGCCCATGAGCACGATATCGAGCACCGAGAACGAGAACACGACCGAATGGCTCTGCGGGACATAACCCACCGGGCCGGAGGCTTCGACCGAACCGGACACCGGCCGGATGAGGCCCGCCAGGCATTTGAGCAGGGTGGTCTTGCCGCGGGCGTTCGGTCCGAGCACGGCGAACACCTCGCCGGCGGCGGCGCGGACCGAGACACCGCGAAAGATCCACGGCCCCTTGGTCGAATAGCGGTAGGAGAGCGAATCAGCCTCGAGCATCGGCACCCCACAGGCGGGAACGGTTGCGGATCAGCAACATCACGAAGAACGGGGCGCCGATGATGGCGGTGAGGATACCGATGGGGATCTCGGCGGTGCTCAGGGTGCGCGAGAGGGTATCGATCAGAGTCAGATAGGCGGCCCCGAGCAATGCGCTGACCGGCAGCACCATCCGATTGTCGGTGCCGACCATCATGCGCACCAGATGCGGGACCACCAGGCCGACCCAGCCGATCACCCCGGCGACCGAGACCGAACCCGCGGTGATCAGCGCGACGCACAGCAGCAGGAAATTGCGCAGCCGCGCCGGGTTCAGGCCCAGTGCGGTGGCGTCCTCGTCGCCCATCGCGAGAATATTGAGCCGCCAGCGCAGCGCGAGCACCACCACGCCCGCCGCCACGATCGGGATCGCGGCGGTGAGCACCTTGGAGTAGGTCGCCGTCGCCAGTGAACCCATGAGCCAGAACACGATCGAGGGCAGTTCGCTGTAGGGGTCGGCGATATAGGTGATGAACGAGACCATCGCCTGGAACATCGCGCCCACCACGGTGCCGCCGAGCACGATCATCAGCAGCGGCGCGCCGGGTACCGCCCGGGCGATCGCCACCACCAGCACCAGCGCCAGCACGCCACCCAGGAAGGCCCCGCCGACCAGTGCGGCGCCACCGAATCCGGCGAGCAGGATCAGCACGCCGCCGAAGGAGGCACCCGAGGACACACCCAGCACCTGGGCGCTGGCCAGCGGATTGCGGAACACGGCCTGCATGACCGCGCCGGTGAGCGCTAGGCCGGCACCCAGCAGGATCGACAGCAGCACCCGGGGTAGCCGCACATCCAGCACCACGGTGCGTTCCTGCGCGTACCAGGTCTGTTCCAGCGGAAACACCTGGCCCAGCAGGATGCGCACGATCTCGTTCGGCGGCACGGTGTAGCGGCCCACCGCGAGCGCGGCGAGCGCCACCACGATCAGCAGGACCAGGAAGCCCGGGATCGCGAGCAGGCGCTTGTCGAAGCGCGCGCGGCGCGGCGCCGGAACTTCCGGCGCCGCGACCGCCGCCTGGTCAGCGGAGGAACTGGTCATAACCCGCGGCGTCCTTGTTCAGGTCCAGACGCAGCACCTGATCGATCTCCTCGTCGGAGATGCGGTACGCGAACAGGTCGTCGAAGGCGGCCCGGATCTCGGCGCGGAACTGCCCGTCACGCGCGGCGGGGTACAGGATCCGGTGCATCCACTGCCACATCAGCGGGGACTCCGCGCTCGGCACCTGCCACCGGTAACCGCCGAGCGGGGTCTTGTAGACGCGCTTGTTCTGCACCGCGCTGACACCGGACAGCCGGGGATCGGCGTAGATATCGGCGGGTGTGCTCTGGTCGAATCCACTGAGCATGATGACCTCGGGGTTCCAGGCCAGGATCTGCTCGGGGCTCACCTGCCCGGACTCGGAAACGAAGCCCTTGGTCACCAGGTCGGCGCCCACGAGGTCGAATTGGAAGCCGTCGTATCCCTTGGCGCTGGTGGTGCTGTAGGTGTCGCCGGTGCGGGACAGGATCATCGCGCGGGGCCGCGGTGCCGTCTGCGCCGCCACCTGGGCGCGCATCTCGGACTGTTCGGTGTGCTGCCAGTCGACGAGTTCCCGGCCGCGTTCGGGCTTACCCGCGATCTGCGCGAACAGGGTGATCCACTGTTCGAGATCGTCCTGGGTACCGTATTTCAGGCCCACCACAGGGAAACCCGCCGCCTCGATCGGCGCGGTGACCTCGGAATCCCGGTCGCCCCACTGCACCACCACATCGGGGTCGAGTTGCAGCAGGGTTTCCACATTCGGCACGAAATCGTTGCCCGCGACGACGGCCGAATCGGCCGAATCGGGGAACATGGTGGCGAACATGCCGCCCCGGTTCGCCACCAGGGTCGACTGATTGATGCCCACGATGCGGTCGTAACCGCGGTCGACCGCGGCGAAGATCGACGGCGCCGGCATCACGGTGAACGCCACCTTGTCCGCCGGACCGTCCAATGTGACGGTCTCACCCCGCTGATCGACGATGGACAGCGCGCCGGTGGCGGCCGCGTCCTCGGTCTGCGCTTCCCGGGTCGAGCACCCGGTGGTCAGCGCGAGCGCCCCGATCATGCCGGCGACCATCCATCGCCGTGGCGGCAAGCTCCGCTTCCACCGCCGTGCACGCTGCATATTCGATGCCATGCGCTCTACCGTCCTGCCTGTGAATCGTACAAACAGGATTCAGGTTAGCCTTACCTATCAGAATAGTGTGAATCGGGGGTGACTCACTTACCGGCGAGCGGCTCCGCTACCACTGCCGCTGCTCCGCGAGGTCGGCGGCAGGCGCGGGGCGCGTCTCGCCGCCGAAACCGCTGGGCCACCACACCTTCGGGCCCACCAGGGCGAACAGCGCGGGAATGACGACGGTGCGCACCAGGAAGGTATCGAGCACAATGCCGATGCCGACGATGATGCCGAGCTGGGTCAGCGTGATAAGCGGCAGCACACCCAGGACGCAGAACACCGCGGCCAACACGATCCCGGCACTGGTGATCACGGCGCCGGTCGCCGAGACCGCGCGCACCATACCGTCGACGGTGCCGTGACCCGGCGTCTCCTCCCGGGCTCTGGTCACCAGGAAGATCGTGTAGTCGATACCCAGCGCCACCAGGAACAGGAAGGCGAACAGCGGCACCGTCGTATCCAGTGCGGGAAAACCGAACAGATGTGCGCTCACCATGCTGCCCAGGCCCAGCGCGGCCAGTGCGCTCAGCACGGTGACGCCGATCAGCAGGACCGCGGCGGGCAGCGCCCGCAGCAGGACGAGCAGTACCGCGAAGACCACGAGCAGGATCAGCGGGATCACCAGCAGTTGGTCGTGCCGGGCGGCGTCGCGGGTGTCGAGCGCTTTCGCGTCACTGCCACCGACCATGGCCTCGGCGCCGGGAATCGCGGCCAGCGCGCCGCGCAATTGTTCGATCGTGGTGTAGGCCGCCTCGGATTCGGGCGCGGCCTCTAGGGTGACCAGCCACCGGTCCATTCCCTCGTGGCTGCCGCCGGGCATCACACCGGATACGCCCGCAGCGGTCTCCAGCGCGGGACGGACCGCCGCGGCGGCGTCGTGCCGGGTGAGCACGACAGTCGGATCGGACGCGCCGGAAGGGAAATGGGCGGCGAGGGTGTCCAGCCCGTCCACCGATTCGGCCCGGACCCGGAACTGCTCGGTCTGCGACAGCCCGATATCCGCACCGGTCAGACCCGCCGCGCAGACGACCAGCAGCGCGATCGCCCCGCCGGCGACCACGGCGGGCCGGGCGACCACCCGGGTCGCGATCCGATGCCACACGCCGTGCGCCGCGGTCCCGTCGGCACTCGCGTGCGGAACGAAGGGCCAGAAGATCTTCCGGCCGCACAGGGCGAGGGCGGGCGGGAGCGCCAGCAGGACGAAGACCACCGCCACCAGCAGGCCGGCGGCCGCCATGAGGCCGAGCGAACGCGTATTGGGCAGTGTCGCGAGCAGCAGCGTGCACAGTGCCAGCACCACGGTCACATTGCTGGCCAGAATCGCCGGCCCGGCGCGGCGGACGGCCGCGCGCAGCGCGTCGCGGTGCTCGCCGCGCCCGTGCAGTTCGTCGCGGTACCGCGAGACGAGCAGCAGCGCGTAATTGGTGCCCGCACCGAACACCAGGACGCTGGTGATGCCCGCGGTGGAACCGTCGAAGGAGAGGTCGGTGACGCGGGCGAGCGCCGTGCCGATACTCGTGGCCGTCCGGTCGGCGAGACCGATGACCAGCAGCGGTACCAGCCACAGCACCGGTGAGCGATAGGTGACGATGAGCAGCAGCGCGACCACCAGCGCGGTGACGGCCAGCAGGGTCACGTCCGCGCCGGCGAAGGAGTCGGCGATATCGGCGCCGAACGCCGGGCCGCCGGTGATCTGCACGGTCAGTCCGGGGGGCGCGTGCTGCGCGGCCATCCGGCGCAGCCGGTCGATCTCGGTGGCCAGGTCCGCACCGTCGAGGTCGGCGGAGACCGTGGCGCGCCCCAGCGCCGCCCTACCGTCCGGCGCGACCACGAGCGCGTCCGCGCCGGTGCCGGAGACTTCCCGGACCGTCTCGGTGGCGGCGGCACGGTCGGATTCGGTCAGTTCCCCGCCGTCGGCCCGGGTGACCACCAGGATCGCCGGCGCGTCCCGGCCGCCCGGGAACCGGGCCACCGCGGCCTCGACCCGCGCGGCTTCGGAGTCCTGCGGCAGCGAGGTCGGCGCCCGGCCCGCGTCGTCGTTACCGCCGACGCCCACGATCACCGCGCAGGCGGCGGCGAGGACGGCGACGAGCAGGACCCACGAGCGACGGCCGGTGACCACGGAGGCGAAGCGTTCCCAGGCATTCACGCGGCAACTATTTCAGAAACTGAAATAATAGGCAAGGTTGGCGCCCCGGGCCACCTACACTCTTGCGAGCGGAATCAGGGAAAGGACGGCGCAGGTGACACACGAACCCTCGGCGGAGAGGGACAGCGCGACCCGGGAACACGCCGTAACCGAGATCGCCGCCGATATCCGCGCGCTGACCGCGGTGTCCGAGCAGATCGGGCACCTGTTCGCCCATTCGCACGATCTGCGCAGCAACGATTTCCGCGCGCTCACCCACATCGCCACCGCCGAGGCCGAGGGCCGGCCGCTCACCGCCGGACAACTGCGCGAACTCATGGGCCTGTCCCCGGCCGCCATCACCTACCTGATCGAACGGATGATCGCCTCGGGCCATATCCAGCGCGAAACCGATCCGGGCGACCGGCGGCGGGTACTACTGCACTATTCCGACCACGGTATGTCGGTGGCCGGTGAGTTCTTCCACCCGCTGGGCCGCCGCACCCGCGCGGCGCTCGCCGGCCTGCCCACCGCCGATCTCGCCGCCGCACACCGGGTGCTCGCGGCGCTCGTCGCCGCCATGCGCGATCACCATGCCGCGCTGACAGGAGAGCCGGCCGAGCGGTAACCGGTCCGCCCGAACTTCGCGAACCTCTGCATATCACCGCGCGGCCGGGGTAGGACGCCCACGACCCGCGGACGACCCGCATGCTGATTGCCCCGGCTGTGCGCGGGTATACGGCCGGGCAGACAGGAGGTGTGTCATGCCGAAGGAATGGACCGACAAACAGGAACGGCAGTACGAGCACATCAAGGATTCGGCGAAGGAACGAGGGGCGAGCACGAAGCGGGCGAAGGAGATCGGTGCGCGCACGGTCAACAAGAACCGCGCCCAGGCCGGTCAAACCAAGACCGCCAGCCGCTCCTCCACCCGCGATATGTCACCGCAGCGGCGCGGCGGCCTGCGCTCGGGTACCGACAAGCCCAAGGGCCGGACCCGGGACCAGCTGTACAACGAAGCCAAGAGTCGCAATATCAAGGGGCGCTCCAAGATGACCAAGAACGAACTGGCCGAAGCCCTGGGGAAGTAGACCCGCCGATGAGCCCCGCCGCCCGCGCGGCCACGAACAGCCGCCGGGCACCGAAACCGGTCGGCGCCGCCGAGTTCGTCCCCGGCGGCGCCGACCTCGGGCAGTTGCGCGCGGCGGCGGCGGACTGCCGCGGCTGCGATCTCTATCGTGACGCCACGCAGACGGTGTTCGGCGCGGGACCCGCGCACGCCCCCGTGGTCATGGTCGGCGAACAACCCGGTGACCAGGAGGACCTACGCGGAGAACCGTTCGTGGGACCGGCCGGGCGGCTGCTGGACCGCGCGCTGGAGGAAGCCGGATTCCAGCGTGCGGAGGTCTACCTCACCAACGCGGTGAAACATTTCAAATTCACCGAACGCGGCAAGCGCCGGATCCACAAACAGCCCAGCCGGACCGAGGTCGTGGCGTGCTCGGCCTGGCTGGCCTCCGAACTCGACCTGATCGCTCCGGATCTGGTGGTCTGCCTGGGCGCGGTCGCGGCCAAGGCGGTGCTGGGCCCGTCGGCCACTGTCGGGTCATTGCGTGGGCACCTCGTCGAGCGTCCGGATTTCCGGGTGACCGGAACGGTGCACCCTTCGTCGGTACTGCGCGCGCCCGACCGCCACGCGGCGTATACCGAATTCCTGGCCGATCTCGGCTATATCCACGATTCCGCGCGGCGGTGACCCGGGCGGATCACCGTCCCGGCCCCAGATCCAGCCGCCTGGTCACCCGGTCGACCAGATCCGGGGGCATACCCGGTTCCCGGCGCGCGGCCTGCGCCTCCCGCCGGCCGGCCTCGGTCACCTCGGCCCGGATCCGCCTGACGGCCACGGTCATCCGCGCCTCCCGCTCGGCCCGGGCGCGCGCGTCCTCGCCGGCCGCTTCCGGATCGGCCCGGGCCAGCCGGCGCCGGATACCCTCCCGGAGTCGTTCGTGGAGTTCCTCGGGTACCTGCTCGGCAGCGGCCAACTCCTCGAGGCGGGCCAGTTCGGCCCGGACCACCCGCTCCCACAGGTGCCGCTCGAGCCGGCGTTCGGCCGAGGTGTCGGCGCGGACACCGGTGAGCCGGACGACCAACGGCAGCGTCGGGCCCTGTACGAGCAGCGTGAAAAGGACCACCGCGAACGCCGTGAAAAGGATCTCGGTGCGTCCCGGGAAATCCGCGCCCGCCTCGGTGGACAGCGGGATGGCCAGCGCCAGCGCCACCGTGGCCACCCCGCGCATGCCGGTCCACCACGTCACCACCGTCTCCCGCCAGGTGTGGGGCTCGTCGGCGTCCTCGTCGTGCCACAACTTCCCGCGTAGCCACCAGGTCGTCAGCAACCAGACGAGCCGCAACCCCACCACGACGGCCAGCACCGCGCCCGCGCCCCCGAGCAGCTGCGGCCAGCTGTTCCCGGTGGCCGCGAGCACCGCGCTCAGCTCCAGACCGATGAGCCCGAAGGCGAAACCGCTGATCAGCAGCTCGGTGATCTCCCAGAACGAGTTACCGACCACGCGGTAGTCGGCATCGGCGAATTCGGTGACCGCGTCGGTCAGATACAGCGCGCACACCAGCACCGACAGCACCCCCGAGCCACCCCAGGACTCCGCGAGACCGTAGGCCGCGAACGGCAGCAGCAAGCTGAGCGCGACCTGCCCGCTCGCCTCGGCCAGATAACGGGTGAGCCTGCTGCCCGCCATACCCAGCGCCAGGCCGACCACCACGGCGACCACGGCCGACACCACGAACTCCCCCGCCGCGCGCGGGCCCGAGAAATGCCCGGTGAGCACCGCGTCGACCGCGACCGAGTAGACGACGATCGCGGTGACGTCGTTGAACAGGCCCTCGCCGCCGAGCACCACCACCAGCCGGCGCGGCAACCCGAGACGACCGGCCAGCGCGGTCGCCGCCACCGGATCCGGTGGTGCGACGATGGCCCCGAGCACGACGGCCGCGGCCACCGGCAGGCCCGGGTACCACGCGTGGAACACCGCGGCCACCGCCGCCACGGTGGCCAGCACCAGTCCGACGGCCCGCAGCACGATGGGTTCCCAGTTCTCCGCGAACTGACGCCACGAGGTGCGCCGGGCCGCGGCGTAGAGCAGTGGGGGCAGGACCAGCGGCAGGATCAGGTGCGGGGGTATCGCGATCGGCGGCACGAACGGCAGCAGGGCGAGCGCGACTCCGAACAGCGTCATCAGTACCGCCGAGGCGACACCGATCCGCCGCCCGATCGCCTCGGCGAGAACCGCGGCGAACAGGATCACGAATGTCAGCACCAACTGGTCCATGGGATACCAGTCTGCTGCCATCCATACCTTCCGGGCCCGCGCAATGCCGGGCGTGGACCGATCCGGGCGGGACGCGGGCCGGCGACGCGGCGCGGAAGGTCGCGAACCGCACGCGGGGGTCCCCGCTCGTGCGACCGGAAGCAATTGTGGCTCAGGTTATCTCGCGGCAAACGCCAAACCGGCCGAATAGTTGTCCCGGCGAACGAGTTCGGGGCACACTCTAGGTGACGACGTTCGGCGCGCCGATCGAACGCGGGGGCGAGGACACGGAATATGAGAATTAGGCCGCGGCAACAGCTGCTGGACCTGTGGCGGGCGGTGCTCGCCTGTTCGTACCGGGGCGGCACCTGGACCTGGGGCGGCCGGGACGGCAGCAATTCGATCAGCGACGCCGAACAGTTGCTGTGCCTGCTGTACCCCGCCACCGAGCTCGAGGCGTTCGCCCTGGACCAGCCCGACGATATGGCGGCCGATGCCCGGCGGGCACTCGATCCCTTCGGCGAGGAGACCCGGATCGGCGGCGCGCTGGTCGGCCTGCTCGAGGACTATCTGCGGCGCTACACCGGCCCCGACGGGGACCCGGTCTTCGCGGCCGGCTCCTATCTACGCGCGGCCGGCGACCGCCCGCTCACCGAAGAACAGCTCGCCCTGGGCATCGTCGACTCCTACTCCATGTCGCTGAGCCTGTGTATCGCGGCGCTGCGGTTCCTGCGCGGATTCCAGCGATTCGTCGGTGGTGAGGTGCGGCGCGAGGCCCGGCAGTTGAGCGAACGCATTCCACTGGTGATCGACGCGGTCGGGGTCCGGCTCACCGCGGCCATGGCCGGCCTGGTGCGCAGTTTCGTCATCCACACCCCCGAGCCGAAATCCGACGCGGGGCAGGCGATCCTGCACATGATCAACCAGAACCACGCCCCCGCCGACGAGGTGATCCGGCGACTGTCGGCGCGGCTCGAGCGGCTGCGGGTCCAGGCCGCCAACGAGGTGCGACTCAGCCAGACCGCCGAGGTGGACGTCGCCGACGACGAGCGACTCTTCGAATGCGGCTGGGGCTGGGGCATCGTGCGTACCGCCGAACCCATCGAGTTCGTACCCGGCGAGGTCGGCCACGCGGCCGGGCACGCCGAACCCCGCCCCTATCTGTACTTCACCGCCGTCGCCCTGGACGGCATCATCGATCTGTCCTCGCAACGTATCCGGGAACTGGACCTGCTGACCGACGAGCAGCGCAAACTCGCCGACGCCCTGCAACTGCGGTTCGAACTCGCCCGCAACTACTGGTCCACGGTGGCCCGGTTCGGCGGCGGCCGCTGGCCGCTGGAGGACATTCCCTGGCGCACCTCCGACGGTGAGGAATCGGACTATTTCAGTCTCACCGTCACCGCCATCCTCATCCAGGACCTGGTCTACCGGGACAGCACCGAGGATCTCGCCCGGACGGTGGCGGTCTTCGATCAGCTGGCGCGCCGGGGCCGGATCACCAGCCGCCTCACCGCGGGAGACGCGGCCGCGATATTGCACTATCCGGGGGTCCGGCTGGGCCTGGCCGGTAGCGAGGACATCGGTGGCGGCTCGGTCCTCGAATGGTATGTCCCGGATTTCGTGACCATGATGCTCAAACGCTGCCTGCAGGCGGCGCGCCTGCGCACCGATGTCGACACCCGGGATCAGCTGATGGCGCTCGCCGAGGCGGCGATGGATCATCTCGACGGGCGTATTCAGCGCGACGGCCCGGCGGCCGGTCTGTGGGACGATCCGGCCGCCCTGCTCGGGCCGGAGCTCTCGGTGCCTGCCGGCCCGTCCTGGTTCGTCACCGAACGCGTGATGGAATGCCTGGTGATCGCCTACGACACCTTCCGCGAACCACCGCTGGCCCCCGCGACCATGGTCGCCCGGGCCGTCGATCTGCTGAGCGAGGCCGAACACCTGCTCAATCAGGAGGAGCTCGAGGTCGAAGGCGACGATCTGACCCCCAAACAGGCGGCGGTGAACCGTATCCGGCAGTCGCTGGACCGAGCCCGCGGGGTGCTGCACGAGCGTCCGGGTACCGCCTACAGCCTGGCCACGCAGGCGCTGATCCAGCTCGACGAATTGGCGTACGCACGCCAGGACGCGACGCGCTGAGGGGGTTCGGGTGCTCGTATTCTCCACGTCCGACAAGGGCGGCACCGGTCGCTCGGTGACCAGCTGCAATATCGCGTACCGCCTGTGCATGTCGGGTCGCAATGTCGCCTATGTGGATTTCGATTTCGGTTCCCCGACCGCCGGCGCGCTGTTCGAGATCAGCACGGTCGAACGGGGCATCGCCGACGGCGGCGTGCACTCCTATCTGCTCGGGCAGACCGGGACGGCGGCCCGCGTCGATGTCGGCACCGCCACCGATCGTTCGGAACTCAAACGTGTCGCGCCCCGCTCCGGACGACTGGTCCTGTTCCCCGGCGACGAGGGCGGCGCCGAATTCCTCACCGCCGACGACGCGGTGGTGACCCGGTGCGCCGAACTGCTGGTGGCGCTGGAACAGGAGTTCCGGGTTGTGTTCGTCGATCTCAGCGCGGGCCGGTCGGTCGCGCTGGAGATCGCCCTGCAGGCGACCGCGCTCCCGCAGTTGCGCCGCCGGACCGCGCGCTGGCTGATCTTCCACCGCTGGACCCGCCAGCACATCCTGGCCGCGGCCGGCCTGGTCTACGGTCCGCACGGGTTGCTGCAGACCGGCGAGGCCTGCGGGCACGATCTCGACGAACTGCTGGGCTCCACTCGCTATATCCGCACGGCCGTACCCGCCGCCAATTCGCACCTCACCGCTCAGCGCGCGGCGCAGGCGGCGTGGCTGCAGGAACAGGATGTCGCGCTGCGCCGGCTGGCCACCGCCAACCGGCTGGGCGCGACGGCGGTACTGGGCGCCACGCCGATGGAACCGGTCCTGCAGTGGCGCGAGCAGCTGATCCTCGACAGCGATGTCAACGCCCATATCGCCAACCACGAAACAGCGCGGGCCTACACCGAACTCGCGCGGCGTCTGGTGGACGTCGCCAGCTGGGAGAGGCTCTAGATGCGGGACAGGCAGGTCTACACCGAGGCCACCGAACAGCCCTGGGTCGCTCCGGTTCCCCTCTCGCATCTGTCGATCGAAGTGGGGCACTTCTATCTCAACGACCTGCTCGGCGATCTCGAACGGGTGAAAGAGGAGTTCCGCCGGATCGTGCCGCTGGTCGCGGCGTTCACCGAATCCGCCCGGGTCCGCTTCGGCCCGGACGTCCGGGTCAGCACGTGCTATCTGATCGACGACTACTTCCAGCCCGATACCGATCCCGCGGAAGTCCTCGGCAAATTGCTGACCGCCGCCGACGCGGCCGGGCTCACCATCGACTATCTGGCCCGCGAATCGGGCTGCTGGCAGACCTCGCAGTTCATGGACGGGGTACCCCTGGGTGAACCGATACCGGTGGCCGAGATGGTGGCCGCGCGGATCGTCGCCGAACCGGCGCCGCCCGATACCGGTCGCCGGCCGCCGACCGCGCAATCCGGCTGGCTGTGCAACGGCCGCCGGTCCTCCGAGCACGAACCGGCACAGGCCATGCGGGGGCGCACCTACGAACCGCCGGAGGAGTTCGGCCGGCGCGAACATTCCATCTTCCTGGATGTGCAGTTGTGGAGCACCCAGGTCGTCGACGGCGTCACGGTGACCCGCTGGTCCTGCCCGTTCCTGGCCGCGGTCTGGCATCTGCTACGGCTGGGGATGCTGCGGTATCACGGTGCCGCCGTGGTGGATCCGCAACAGTGGCACGGTGAGCCGTGGCCGCGTCGCTGGCACGAGGTGCCGCCCGTCGTGCAGCTCAATCCCGGCGCGGCGCCGTTCGCGGCGTATCAGACCCTCTCGATGCTGCCCAAGCGCTATCTCGGTATCGAACACGCCGTCCGGCTGGTGCTCGATCATCTCGACCTGGACGAGGACGTGCTCGCGCAGATCATCGCGACGGGTGCGGCCGAGGACGTCGCGGTATCGCGCAAGATCAGTGAGCGGCTGTCCCACCTGCTACTCGACGGGTCCTGAGATGGCCGCGACCGCGCCCCTGGTCGTCCTCGGTGAGGTACGCACCTGTCTGTTGCCGTCGGCCACGGCGCTGACCAGGGCCGAGGCCGGCGAACTGCTGGCGCTGCTCCCCGGCTGCGGCGTGCGCTGGCGGGAGCGGCCGGGCACGCTTGGCCTCTCCCCGACCACGGCGGTCGGGGTCGATTGCGATCTCCGGCTGGGTGAGCAGCCCGCCCGGATCGTCGGCACGGTCGCCACCAGTCTCGCGCTGGCCGGAGGGCGGGTATTGCAGTCCTCGGCGCGCACCCGGGTGGTGCGGGCCACGGAACGCCGCCGCCAGACGTGGTCCCACTACATCAGCCAGAAGGGGGTCACCGAGGTCGTCACCCGGATCCCCGAACGGATGGCGGCCGGCAATGTCCTGGCCGACGGGTATCTCGCCGCCGACCCACTGCCGGGTACGGCCCCCCTGGACCTGGCGTCGATCAGCGAACGGCTGCTGGCCCGGGTCCGGGCCGATTCCCGGCTGGACCAGAACCCGCCCGTGCAGGCCGGGACGACCCGGCTGCGCTGGACGGCCCGGGTCGGCGGCAGCAGTGGTCCGGCCGCGACCCTGCACCTGGACGACGACACGGTCCGCTCGGTGCGGCTGATCGTGCGCGACGAGACCGATCTGGAGGCGGCGCAACGGTTCTGCGAGGATCTGGCCGCCCACGATTGGCTGCTGACGGTACTCGCCGACGTACTCGACGAAGCCGATCGGTTCGCCCCGCACAGCCGCGAACGGATAGATATCCTCGCGCCCGCTCTCGAACATCTGGCCGGGCTGTGGATGCCGGGCGCGCATACGCCGCCGGTGCTGCGCGCGCTGTGGAAGGATCTGCAGAACGATCCCGGTTTCTCCCGGCAGTGGAACACGCTGGTGGGCCGGTTACGGGACAATATCGCGGTCGCCACGCTGTCGGCATTGCGGCACAAGATCTTCGACGCGGAATGGTGACCGGCTACATCCGGAACCACTTCCGGACCAGCAGCGCGAAGAACACCGACATCGATACCGCGCCGGTCCACGCTTCGATGACGAACAGCGTCCGGACGGCGCCGGGCAGGTCCTGCGTATCACCGGGGCCCGGCGGATTCAGGAATCCGGTGACGCCCATATAGATCGTGTGGTCGGCCGCCTGACCACCCACCAGCAGGGCCACCCCGGTGAACAGCAGCATCTGCAGGATCACCCACCCCAGCAGCCATGAGGGCCGGTATCCGTGGCCGCACAGGAGATAGGAGCCCTGCCCGGCCCAGCGCCGCAAGCCGTGCGGTAGGCCCCGTGTATTCGACCGCGCCAGGTGCAGGCCGCAGCGGTCCTCGGCCTCGTCGTCCTCGTTCACCCGGTACAGCGCCATGGCACGGCGGAACGCCAGGGCGGCATGGGTGGCCAGGCCCACCTCCGACAGTCGCGCGCCGATCGACTCGTACTCCTCGGCCAGCAGCGTGTTCTGACGGGCACTGAGTCGTAGCGGACCACGGAACTCGACTTCGGCGGCCATGAGCGCGGCCGGTACCGCGCTGGGCACCCGCCAGCCCTCCTCGTCGGGGCGCGGATCGCGGGCCGCGCCGTAGAGATGGGGGAAGACCAGTGTGTCGGAGTGCCGGCGGCGGGCGCTGGGCGGATCGTAATCGTCGAGGACGGCTTCGACATGCACGGCGAACCTGTCCAGTGACATCCGCTCGGGATGCGCGTCGGCATCCAGCTCGGCGGTGTAGGCCGCTGCGTGCCTGGCGATCCTGGTGGAGACCGACGCCACGAACGGCGAGATCTCGCCCATACGAACCAGTTTAGCGTTCAGGGATGGAGCCGGAATTCGTAGAGGTCGCGGGGCTCCCCCGGCCCGAAGTAGCGGTCATCGTGTTCGACGAACTCGAACCCTGCTTGCTTGAAGAGGTTTCCGGCCGGATGGTTGTCGGGCCGGACCGTGAGGTACACCGTGTCCGCGCCCAGTTCCCGGCATACATGCAGGGTCTGGTTCAGCAGGGCGCGACCGAAACCGGCGCCCTGGTAACGCTTGGCCACGGCGAAGGTGAACAGCAGTGCCCGCCCGGACTTCTCCAGGGTGAGCGCGTAACCGATGACCGTCCCCGCGACCTCGGCGACCAGCCATTCCGAGCCGTGCAGGTCGTAGAGCTGGCGCAGCATCAGGTACAGGTACGGTTCGCCGAACACCTCGGCCTCGATGGCCGCGATGTCCTCGAGATCGGCAAAGCGGGCCTGCCGGTACACCGGCTGTGGCGTCTCCGCGATATCCATGTGCTCCCTCGTCCCAGGGCATACGCCGTCCGGTACCAGCCTAGAACGTCGACTCGCCGACCGCGTCAGTGTAGAGCTCACGCAACCGTTCCGTGATGCGCCACGTTCTATTGTCGGCATACCCGCTGCCCGAGGTCCGTCACAGTGGGCCGGTTCCCGACTTGACCTAAACAATAGTTGAGCATTCAGAGTGGTTGCCGGAGCGGCGCACCCGCCGCCCGGCACACCCTCTGGAGGAATCATGGATATCGCCACCGCATCCGGCACCGGCACACCCCTGCACGTCGCGGTCATCGTCGGCAGCAGCCGCGACGGCCGCTTCGCACCCGCCGTCCGCGACTGGTTCCTGACCAGGGCATCGTCACGCGCCGACCTGGCCCTCACCACCGTCGACATCGCCGACACCGAACTACCGCACATCTTCGGCGCGCCCGCCGCCGGGATCGCCGAGGCCCGGGAGACGCTCGCCGCCGCCGACGCCTTCGTCGTGATCACGCCGGAGTACAACCACAGCTATCCCGGCACCCTGAAGAACTTCATCGACCTGCACCACGCGGAGTGGCAGGCCAAACCGGTGGGTTTCGTGAGCTACGGCGGTATCTCGGGCGGCCTGCGGGCGACCGAGCACCTGCGCACCGTGTTCGCCGAACTGCACGCCGTCACCGTCCGCGACACCGTCAGTTTCCACAACCCGTGGGGGCAGCGCGACGCGACCGGCGCACTGGCGCCCGGCGCCGCCGCCGACACCGCGGTCACCACCCTGCTCGACCAGCTCGTCTGGTGGGGCGAGGCGCTGCGCACCGCCCGCGCGGTGCGGCCCTACGCGGCATGACGAACCGGGCCCGCGGCCGGCGCGGCCACCCGGAACGGATACGCCGGAAGCGACCGTCACGCCTGGTCATACGATGTCGCGGTGACCGAATACGACCACCTCGACACCTCGACCCTGCCGGAACGCCAGCGCCGCATCCTCGCGGCGATACGGGAATGGGTGGTTCGGCACGGATACCCGCCCAATACCCGCCAGCTCGGCGACGCCGTCGGGCTGCGCTCCTCGTCCTCGGTCTCGAAACATCTGAAGAGCCTGGAGGAGAAGGGATTCCTGCGCCGCGGTGCCGGAGTGTCCCGGCCGCTGGATGTGCGGCTGTTCCTGAACGTGGGAGCCGGGGCGGAAACCGCCCGGGACGGCGTCGCGGTCCCCGTGGTCGGCGATATCGCGGCCGGTACACCGATCCTCGCCGACGAGCACACCGACGATGTGCTCACGCTGCCACGGGAACTCGTGGGCCGCGGCACCGTGTTCGCGTTGCGGGTGCGCGGGGATTCGATGGTGGACGCCGCCATCTGCGACGGGGATATCGTGGTGGTGCGCCGCCAGCCCGACGCGCAGACCGGGGAGATCGTCGCCGCGATGCTGGACGGGGAAGCGACGGTCAAGGTGTTCCGCCGCCGGGGCGGTCATGTGTACCTGGAGCCGCGCAACCCCGCCTATCAGGTGATCGACGGCGACCACGCGGTGGTGCTGGGCAAGGTGGTCTCGGTGATGCGGCGGATGTGAACGCCGCGCCCACCGCCCGGCCGCGGCGGGCCCATGGTGCATGATCGAACGTATGGGCGTAGACCCGGGACCACGGGTCCCCCACAACCTCGAAGATTTCCGCACCCTCGCACGGGCCCGGCTGGCGGTGTTCCCGCGGATCGCGGTCCCCGATACCGAGGGACTGCGCCGGGCCGCCGTGGTGCTGTGCGTGGTGGAAAGCGGCGGGTCGCTGTCGGTGCTGGTCATCAAACGTGCCTATCGCGGCCGCAATGCCGGGCAGTGGGCGCTGCCCGGCGGCCGCGTCGAACCGGGCGAGACCACACAGCAGGCCGCCCTGCGCGAACTGCACGAAGAACTCGGACTGACCACCGGCCCCGCGGACGTACTCGGCACCCTCGACGATTTCCCGGCCAGCTCCGGATTCGCCATCACTCCCCTGGTGGCGACGCTGCCGGACATCACCCGCCTGCAGCCCAACGCCGACGAAGTCCATTCGGTGCACCGGGCCGCGTTCGACCGGCTCGCCGCCGACGACACACCGCACTGGGTGCTGCCGGATTCCGCCCGGATGCACGATGGCGCCCCGGCGGTCGACGCGCCGCCCGGTGAACCGGGCCTGCTGCAGATGCGCTTGGGTCCGAATATGACGATTCACGCCCCCACGGGCGCCATGCTCTGGCAGTTCCGGGAAGTGGTGCTGCTGGGCACCGAACCGAGGGCGGCCCGGGTCGCGGATTTCGCTCAGCCCACCTGGACCCGTCACTGAGCCCACCCCACCTCCGCTCCGGCGCAGACCGACCGCCGATACGCCACGACCGCAACGGTGCGCACTCCGGCGGCCCGTGGCGGTTGCGGCGTTCTGTCGGCTCGTCAGGAGTGGCCGCTCAGGCAGGCGGGCCACGGAAATTGCGACGGTCGACCGGCCGGTCCGCGGTGCCGCCGGACGGAATGGGGTACCGCCCGATCCGCACCCGGGCCGCGCGACGGAATGACGTACCGCCCGATCCGCACCCGGGCCGCGGGTCGGAATCGGGTACCGCCCGATCCGCACGGCGGCCGCGCCGTACCCGGCGTCGGCGAACCGCACAGATCGCCTGCCGGGTCGACGCGGCCCCGTCTCTTACGGACGTCGCCCAGGAACTCGGGCTTCAGGACCGCTCGGTGCCGGGCTGCGCATCGGGCCGGCTCGCCGAACGCTGACCCTCCGGCACGATATCGGGCTCTTCCTCCGCCAGCCGGCGCTCCATCGGCTCACCCTCCCGCTGCTCCCGCGGGGTCGTGGCGTAACGGTCCGCGGCCGACCAGTGGTCGGGCGGATCCATACCCTCCTCGAGCGGGTCGGCGGCCAGTTCGTCTTCGTCCAGTTGTTCGCCGGTCGAGGGAATCGCGCTGCTCGCCCACTCGGCGATCTCAGGGGATTCCGTGCCGGGGTCCTCGGTGTCGTTCATGGTCGCGTGTTTTCCCGGACGGCGCCGCGCAAACAACTCGCCGCCGATTTCCTCGCGCCCACCGTCACCGGTGCGGATCCACCTCGACCCGCCCGGTCTCCCGGTCCTCGACGCCACGACCACGGCGGCTGCCGTCGTAGGCCGATTCCCGCAGACGCTGCACGGCACGCGGTAGCAGAGCCACATCGGCGGGGTGATTGAGTACGGGATCGTAGAAATCGGTGCGATGCTCGCCCGGGTCCGCAGCGCGCAGCGCCAGGTGCCCGACGGTCTGGCGCGCGGGCCCGTAACCGGCGACCGAGATCGTGTACCCGATCTGGTGCTCGTGCACATGCCGGGCCAGCGACGCCAGCGAGGTGCCGCCGGGGAGCCCCGGGTCCGGCTCGGCGAGAACCCAGAGCGGGGCCGAATCGTCCCACCGGTAGGGCAGCAGACTGCCGAACCGGGCGCTGTCCCAGCCGCGTGCGACGGTCAGGGACAGGCGGGCGAGCGGGCGCTGGCCCGTGGTGGCCAAGGCGAAATCCCAGGGCTTGTCGTTGATATCGAGCACCCGGAAGGCGAGGCCGAGGATATCCGGGACGCCGCCGGGAGTGCCCACCCCTTTCGAGAGGCGCCCGATGGTCGCGCGGTCTCCCTCACCGAACAGCCGGGTGAATTCGGGTTCGGCGCGGAACCGGCCGGAGAGCCGGACACCGCGGGGATGGAAGAAGCGAGCGTGCCGCAGATGGGCTCCGGCGTCGAAGGCGCCGCGCACCAGCGCCGACACCGGAGCGAGCGTCAGTCGATCGGTCATCATTTCTCTCCCTTCGGATCACGCCAGCTCTCGTCCCCGACGAGCTGGCTGGACTGCGGCCCCATCAGCAGCATGCCGCCGTCGACGACATAGGACGCTCCGGTCACATACCCGGCGGCGGGCGTCGCGAGGAAAGCCACCACCGCGGCGACTTCCTCGGCGTGCCCGGGCCGGCCCAGCGGCAGCCCCGGCCGGGGTTGTTCCCGGGGATCGGTGTCCTCCTGCCCGGTCATCGGGGTCGCGATCTCACCGGGCGCCACCGAGTTCACGGTGATGTCGTGTTCGGCCAGTTCCAGCGCCAGCACCTTGGTCAGGGCGCCGAGCCCTGCCTTGGCCGCGCAGTAGGGCGCCGCGCCGACCTTGGGGGCGTGCTCATGCACGCTGGTGATATTGATGATCCGGCCGCCGCGCCCGGCCTCGGTCATATGCCGCACAGCGCGCTGGGTACAGAGGAAGGCGCCGTCCAGGTCGACCGAGAGCACATGCCGCCAGGTGTCGAAGTCCATATCCATCGCCTTCTGCGCGGAGCCGGTGCCTGCGCAGTTCACCAGCACATCCACTCCACCCAGTTCGTCGGCGAGTTCGTCCACGGCGGCGGTACTGGTGGGCAGATCGTCCAGATCCATCCGCCGGACGGCGGCGCGCGCACCGCGGTCGCGGGCCAGTCCCGCCGTACGCACCGCGCCCGCCTCGTCCGAGTGGTAGGTGATCCCCACATCGACGCCGCCGCCGGCCAGCGCCACCGCGATGGCCCGGCCGATCCCCGAATCGGAGCCGGTCACCACGGCGCGCAGCGGCGCGCCTATACGTTCTTTCGGTAGAGGAGCGATAGTTGCCATAGGGCGCGGCTACCCGGACGGATCGCGATCACACCGCCGATCGTCGACCGGATCGCGGCCACCGACCCCGGAGGTGACCTCGCGATACCGGCCCACTCCCCCGGCGTCGGAGGCCAGCGGCGGGGTGTCGCCGCCCCGGCCGCCACGCAGGCCTGCGAGGAACTCGCGCAGCGCGTCGGTCGCACTGACCCGCGGCTGCCAGCCGAGTTCGGTACGGGCCCGGGTGGTGTCCATGATCGGCAACTGCATCATCGCGTCGAACAGGCCGGGTGTGGCGGGTACCAGGCGCAGGTGCCAGGCGCCGGCCAGTGCGGTACGTACCGGCCACCGCGGGACTTCGACCGTGCGCACATTCAGCAGTCGCTCGATCTCGGCGCGGTCGAGGACGGGTTCGGCCGCGATATTGAACGCACCCCGCGCGCCGGAGAGTACCGCCGCCGTATAGGCACGCCCCGCGTCGGCGCTGTGCAACGCCTGGAAGCGCAGCCCGTGCGGGTAGGGTGTCAGCGGCAACAACCCCGGCCGGACCAGTCGGCCGGGCACCAGCGGCCCGGCGAACAATCGCCGCTGCTGCGCGGCCGAGGTGCGCTGGAAGGTGAACGCCGGGCGCATACGGATCAGGCGGCAGTCCGGATGTTCGTATTCGAACAGGTCCAGCAGCCGCTCCACATAGGCCTTCTCGACCGCGTAGGACGCCCCCGGCCAGCCTTCGGTGGGCTCTCGTCGACCGGCTCGTCACCGGTCGCGGGCGAGTAGGCCGCGACCGAGGAGGCGTGCACCAGGGCGGGCACCCCGGCCGCGGCCACCGCGGCCAGCACCCGGCCGGTGCCGCCGACATTGGTCCGCCAGGTATCGCGGGGCCGGCGCGTGGGCTGGAACACCCAGGCGAGATCGACCACCGCGTCGGCGCCGCGGAACAGCGACACCAGATCGGCGGTACGGATATCGGCCACCACCCATTCCACTCCCGTGTACGAGCGCTCCGGTTTGCGCCGGGCCACACCCACGATGGAGTCCACTACTCCGGTACCGCGCAGCTGTTCGAGCACCGCGGTGCCCACATTTCCTGTAGCCCCCGTGACGATCACCCGCATATGTTCACCTCGCTGTCGGTCGGGGTGTGCGGCATACCCGGGTTCGCGGGGTCGACACAGCCCGCCGGGCACCGGTTCGGCCGCTCGGCGGGCCGCCCGCTCAGTTCGCGAGAATCCGCGGTGAGAGCACCTTGAGCATGGCGTTGGTCCAGCGCAGCTGACGGAGCGTCCCCGGGTGGCATTGCGCGGCCAGCTCCAGCAGGTCCGGTTCCCGGGCCGCCTGGGCACCCTGGGCGAGCAGTTCCCAGTCCACCGATACACCCGCCGCGAGCTGGTGCAGCCGGCGCAGATCCCGCAGGAGCCACAACCCCGGGTCGGGCGTCCGGCCGACCGCTGCCCGCAGTCGGCGCCCCCGGGGCAGGCGGACCCGCGCATCCCGGCGGCCGTGCCCGTTCGTCGCGCCGAACCGGGGTGCGAGCGCGTCCAGTTCGCGAAGATGGTCCTGCGACCGTTCGGCCAGATCCCGTGCGGTGTGGTGGATCTCGTACTCGGCCCGGTGCCGGACCGCGGCGGCCGCCAGTTCCCCGGCGAGTTCCCGTTCGGAGTACTGCAGTTCCTCGATGACGATATGCAGTTTCACCGGCCACCTCGGTCCTGCGCGCGGAGTTCGTACAGCCCCGGACCGTAGCGGGTGCGTGCTCCCCAGGGTTCGGCGATACGGTCTCGAGTCTTCATATCCCGCAGTTACCCAGGACTCCCCGGGTTCATCACATCGGTCCGGCGGGCGGAACTCAGGCGCCGGGACGCGCGCCCGGTGCGCTCGGCGCCGAATGGCCGGGAAGCACACACACCGCGTCGAGTCCGAGGACATGGTTGAGCCGGCCGAAGGCGAGCCAGGAACCCAGGCACATGCTCAGCTCCACGATCTCGGCCTGGCTGTAGTGCGCGGTCATCCGGGACCAGAAATCCTCGTCGAGGTTGTGATGGTCCACGGCGTAGCGTTCGGCGTACTCGGCGGCCAGCCGGGCCCGGTCGTCGAGCACATCGGTACCGCGCCAGTCGGCGACGGCGGCGTCGAAGCCCTCCTCCACCTTCTGTCCGTCGCGTTCGGTACGCCAGTCCAGGCAGAAGACGCAGCCGTTGATCTGGGCGATCCGTAGCCGCGCGGCCTCGAATTCGCGCAGGCCCAGGGTGGTGTGCGTATACACCGCCAGGGAGAAGTTCGAGGCGGCGATTCCGATCCCGGGCACCATCTCGCCCCAGACGTAGCCGATGGGATCCTTGCCTTCGGGAATGTCAACTCTCATGAGGCGTTCCTTCCGAGCTTTCCGGCCGCCGGGCGCAGCGGGACATCGAGGGCGTCGTAGAGGCCGGGTCCGGCGGTGACCAGCCAGTCGATCGCACCGACCAGCCGCCCCACCGCGGTGGCGTTACCACCGGCCGCGTAGTTGCCGCCCTCGTCGGTCGCCTCCACGGTGACCTCGATGCGCGGACGACCTTCGATGATCACTCGATGGGCACCCTCGCCGTTGGGCGGGGCCGGCCATCCGGGCGCGCACGACGGGTGGATCCGGGTGATGTGCTCCACCACGATGCGCGGCTCACCGGCCACGATGCCCTGCACTTCGAAACGCATGGCGCCCTGGGTGCCGGCCTCGAACTTGCCCATGGTGGCGGTCTCGACGGTGGTTTCCAGCGGCAGCCGCTGCACCGACTCGCGGATCTCGTCGAGTTCGACGCCGAGCGCCCGGGCCATCAGCCGTACCTGTCCGCCCCACACCATGGTCGGGATCGTGGGCGCCACCATGGGCGGCACCTGGTCCATGGGCTGACCCATTCCCACCAGATAGCGCACGGAATCGGGCTGGTCATAGGTGGAGTAGTCGAAGATCTCCTGGCAGCGCACCACCTCGACGACGCTGCCCAGACCGCTGACGAGCAGCGGCAGCACATCGTTGCCCCAACCGGGATCGATCCCCGAGACGAACAGCGAACCTCCGCCGGCTTCGATCGCGGCCAGCACCGGTTCCCGGACCTCGGGCGGGGCGCCGCGCTGGTCGTAGAGCGCGTAGAGCGCCGGTGTCACCACCACCGCGCCGCCGCCGACCGCGCGGACGATATCGGCGAGGGCGTCGTCGGGGCGGATATCACCGGATGCGGCGTACACCACCGCCCCGGGCCGGGCCGCCAGCACCGCGTCCACATCCGTTGTGGCCGGCACACCCAGCGACCGGTCGAGCCCGGCCAGTTCGCCCGCGTCCCGGCCGGCCTTGGCCGGATCGTGCACGAGGACAGCCGTGAGTTCGAGTTCGGGGTGGGCGTCGACCGCCCGTACGGCGGCGCGGCCCACATTGCCCGTCCCCCAGACGACCGTCGAGATCATCGCCGGATTCTAACAAGCGCTTGGTTGTGAAAGGGGCGATTCGGGCAGCTTTCCGGCGATACCCCCCGGGCCGCGGCGTGGCCGATATCTCCGCCGCCGGGAATGCCGCTCCGGCGCGGCGCCCGTATCGTTGACCCGGTGACGGAATTCCTCACGGAGACAACGGAATCCGATTTACCCTCGGTTACCCGCATGTTACTTCGCGCTGACGGATCCATGACCAGGCTGCTGGAGGCGCTGGTCGGCCGCCCGCTGGCACTCGACCTCACCGACCAGCACACCACCACCGGTCGTGATCTCGATCCCGCGGTACGCACGGCGCTCGGCTGCGCCGATGCCGACCCCGTCGTCGTGCGCCGCTCGACTCTCATCACCAGCGGCGGTGCGGCCGTGTCGTGGAACTGCGTGGCAGTAGTGGCCACCGACGCCGAGCTCACCGCCCTGCTCACCGACGAACGGCTGCCCATCGGCCACAGTCTGGCCGGTGCCCGCCGCCACCTCGCGCGCACCGTCCTGGGCGCGGGCGTCACGCGCTGGCCCGCGACCGGCGGCCAGGAGGGCCTGCCCTGCGCGTACAAGGAGAGCGTGCTGTCCGACCACCGGTCGACAGTGGTGGCGCACCTGCACGAACGGTTCAATCCGGCCTACGTACCGCTGGCGGCGGCGCGGTGAGGGTTCTGATCGTCGGCGCCGGAATCGGTGGGCTGACCACGGCACTGAGTCTGCACGCGGCCGGTATCGACGTCCAGGTGATCGACCGGGTCCCGCGACTGCGCCCGCTCGGCGTGGGAATCAATCTGCTGCCGCACGCCACCGGAGCCCTCGCCGAACTCGGCCTGCACGAGGCACTCGCCGCGCGGGCGGTCGCCACCTCCGAGCTGGTGCACTACGACCGGCTCGGCAACGAGATCTGGCGGGAGCCGCGCGGCCTGGCGGCCGGGCATCCGTGGCCGCAGTATTCGGTCCACCGCGGCCGGTTGCAATCGTTGCTACTGGATGCGGTGCACGAGCGGCTCGGCCCCGACGCGGTACGGACCGGGTGCCGTTTCGTCGCCGCGACCGAAGAAGATCGGCAGGTCCGCGTCACCGTCGACGAGCACGGCGGCGACACCTCGATCGAATTCACCGCGGACGCGGTGATCGGTGCCGACGGTCTGCATTCCGCGGTGCGCGCGCACCTGTACCCCGACGAGGGCCCGCCGCGCTGGAACGGGATCCGGATGTGGCGCGGCGTCGCCCCCGCGGCCCCCTTCCTCACCGGCACCTCGATGCTGATGGCCGGCAGCAATCACGCCGCCAAACTCGTCGCCTATCCGCTGGGCGCCGCCAGACCGGGCAGCGCCGAGGTCCTCGTCAATTGGGTCGCCGAGGTGCGCATGCCCCAGGACACGCAGGGCGAGGCCGAGTGGACGCACACCGGACGGGTCGGCGATGTCACGCCGCACTACCGCGGCTGGCGGATCGCGGGCCTCGATGTAGCGGCTCTGCTGGCCGCGAGCGAAACCGTCCTGGAGTACCCGATGGTCGACCGGGATCCGCTGCCGCGCTGGAGTTTCGGCCGGATCACCCTGCTCGGCGACGCCGCGCACCCGATGTATCCGGTCGGCTCCAACGGCGGTTCGCAGGCGATCCTCGACGCCCGGGCGGTGGCCGCCGAACTGGCCCGCACGGGCGATCCGGTCGCCGGATTGGCGGCCTACGAATCGGCCCGTCGCGACACGGCGAACTCCGTCGTGCTCGCCAACCGGGATATTCCCATGGACCACGCCCTGCGGATGGTCGCGGAACGGGCGCCGGAAGGGTTCGACCGCATCGAGGATGTGCTGACCACCGAGGAACTGCGCGCCATCACCGAGGGGTATCGGCGCACCAGCGCCGTCCGGTAGCCGGCGGGCGGTGCCGGCTACCGGACGCCCTTCTAGGCCGATTCGGGCAGCTGGTCGCCCTGTACCACCTGGATGTCCAGATCGATCTTGACCGTGGTGCCGATCGCCGCCACGCCGGCACGGACCATCGCGTTGTAGTCGATGGCGAAGTCGTCGCGCCGCAGCGTGGTCTCGGCGTGGAAGGCGGCGCGCACCCCGCCCCACGGGTCGGGGCCGAACCCGCCATAGGTCAACGCGAGATCGACCCGGCGGCGCTGCCCGTGCAGCGAGAGTTCGCCCGCCATCACCCAGGTGTCGCCGCCGGTACGGCTGAGCCCGTTGGCGGTGAAGGAGATCAGCGGGTAGTTCTCGACATCGAGGAAATCGGCGGACCGCAGGTGGGTGTCGCGCATCTCGATACCGGTGTCGATGGCGGCGGCCTTGATCTCGGCGTAGCCGGAGGTCTGCTCGAAGCGCTCGGCGATGTCGAGCCGGCCGCTCACCTCCGCGAACCGGGCCTTGATACTGGAAATACCCAGGTGGCGAGCGGTGGCGATGACCGAGGAGTGCACCGGATCGATGGTCCATGGGCCGGCCGGCGGGAGGCTCACGGCATCGACGACCGGGACCAGCGCCACCTCGCCCAGCGTGCCCGAACCCGAAGACGAGATCTGCACCGCCCGGGCGGCGGGCTGATACCCGGCCGCGGTGAGCACCGCGGTGTGTACGCCCGGGCGCAGCGGCTCGGTGGCCACCGCGCCGTTCTCGTCGGATTCCGCGCGGCAGATCTGCCGGCCGCGCATATCCGTCACGGTCAGCACCGCGCCGGGTACGGGCCAGCCGTCGGCGCCGTGGATGCGGCCGGTCAAACCGGGCATGGACATCACCTTTTCACCACTCAGAGTTGATTAGCACAAGCAACTAGTTGCCGAAGCCGAATATACCCACGTCATCTCCCCGCCGACAGGCCGGTGGCCGTCACCGCTCGATGACCGACAGTTCGCCGCCGATCCGCACGAAGGCCGTGGGCGTGAGCCCGAACATCGCCCGGAAAGTATCGCTGAAATGCGACGGCGAGGCGAACCCGGCATCCGCGGCCGCACGGGTCAGATCGTGGCCCGCCGCATGGGCACGCGCGATGCGCACCATCCGCGCCCATTGGACGTAGCGCCGGAAGCTGGTCCCCGTCTGCGCGGCGAAGGTACGCAGGAAATAGGAGGTCGACAGGCCGACGGCCCGGGCACAGTCCGCGGCGCGATACGGGCGCGCGGGGTCGGCCCGGATCGTGGCGGTCGCCGCGGCGATCCGCGCGTCGCGGATCACCGGCAGGGGAACGCTGGCCAGTTCGAGGAGCCGCTCGATATCGGGTTCCGGGTGCCGGCACAGGGCGAGGAGTTCGTTCTCGTGCCGGTGGGCGTACACGAAATCGCCGTTCGCCCGGGTCATTCCGCCCAGGCAGCGGCTCAGCCGCGCGCTCGTGGGGTCGAAGAAACAGAACAGCATCCGCCCCTGCGTACCGGTCACGTGGTGGACCACCCGCGCCCGGAACAGGAAACTGCGCGCGGTGATATCCACCGTGTCCCCCGCGCGCACCCGGAACGGCGCGTCCACCCCGAGCCCGAGCGAGGGAAGGGCGGTGGAATGCGGGGCCAGGCCCAATCCGGGGCCCAGGTAGACGGCGTGCCCGGAGCGCACCCACAGCCGCGCCGTCGCGGGCGGGGCGCACGTTTCCGGAAGTGCCGAGGTGGTCATAGGGGCGACGATACCGGCGTGTGCTCGACCGGTCCCCCGAACGAAAATCCCACTACCCCAGGAGTCAGCCGATGACGACCGACCGTATCGACCCTGCCGCGCGCCCGGCGCCCGCACCGTACGAGACGACCGTGGATGGCGCCCGATTGCGTTACCTCGCAGCGGGTTCCGGCGACCCGCTGGTGCTGCTGCATGGTTGGCCGCAGTCCCATCTGGCCTGGCGGGAGCAGATCGGGCCGCTGTCCGGCAGCCGGCGGGTGATCGCGCCGGACTGGCTCGGCTGGGGTGCTTCCGCGCGCGATACGACCCTGCCCTGCGATTACGACAGCGAGGTCGACCGGCTCGCGCGCATGCTGGACGCGCTCGCACTCGACCGCGTCGACCTGGCGTGCCACGACTACGGCGGATTCCTGGGGCTGGGCCTGGTCCAGCGCCACCCGGACCGCGTCCGGCGGCTGGCGATTCTCAACTCGCGGGCCCACGGGACCTTCGTCACGCGCTACGCGCTGCTGTTCGGCGCGTTCACCACCGCCGCCCGGCACGGGCTCGGCCGACGCCTGCTCGCGACGCCCCCGATCCACGCCGTGCACCGCTGGGGTCTGCACCGATACCTACGGAACGGCACCTTCACGCCCGACCGGCTCGAGCAATACCTGGGCATCTTGCGCACGCCCGAGGGACGCCGCTGGTACGCGCATTTCTGGGCCGGGTACCAGGTCCGCGTCCGCCCGGAGCTCCGCGCGCGGCTGAGCGAAATCACCTGTCCCACCACCGTGATCTGGGGCACCCGGGACCCCGCGATCCCGCTCGCCACCGCCGCGGAACTCGCGCGCCACATCCCGCACGCCGAACTGGTGCGGATCGACGCCGATCATTTCCTGATGGAACAGCGACCGGACGAGGTCACCGCGGCACTGCGGCACTGGCTGCGGCGACCCGCGAGGTGAGGGGAGCACCAGGCCTGCGCGGACGGCCTCGGGCCGCCGTACGCGGTGCGGGCCGGGCCGGGCCGACAGCGTCCAGTGACAGCCGAGCCGACTGTGCCCGGCGAGAACCGGGCCGACAGCATCCGACGACAGCCGGGCCGAACGCTGGTGACTGCCGACCGACGGTACCCAGCGACGGCCGGGCCCCGTGCCCGGCCACAGTCCGGCCCACCGTGCCCGGCGACGGCCGAGCAGCCGGGCGTGATGCGCGCCCGTGGCGGTACCGGTCGAGGGCATGAGTGCGGGCCACCGGGGTAGCCACCATTCATGAAACCACGCGGGCACCGGAACCGGGCGCGTCGCGCTCGCTACTGCCGCGGCCCGGAGCGCGACCGCGAAGCGACGCCCCCGGACCTCGCGATGCGGGGCCGGTGACGCGGCGATGACCCTGTACATCGGCACCTCCGGCTGGCAGTACCGGGACTGGCGCGGCGTCCTCTACCCGGACCGGTGTCCGCAGCGGCTGTGGCTCGAGCACTATGCCGCCGGTTTCGCGACCGTGGAGAACAACAATGCCTTCTACCGGCTACCCGCCCGGGAGACCTTCGCGGCCTGGCGCGAACGCACACCGGACGATTTCGTCGTAGCGGTGAAGGCCAGCCGATTCCTGACACATATGAAGCGCCTGCGCGACCCCGAGGAGCCGGTGGCACGGCTACTGCGCCACGCGAGCGGCCTGGGCCCCCGGCTCGGGCCGGTACTGCTGCAACTGCCCGGAACGCTGCGTGCCGATCCGGGACTGCTCGGCACCTGCCTGAGCTGTTTTCCCCGCGATATCCGGGTCGCGGTGGAGCCCCGGCACGACTCGTGGTGGTCACCGCGCATCCGGGGTGTGCTCGAGGAGCACGGGGCCGCCCTCTGCTGGGCCGACGCCGGTTCGCGCCCGGTGACGCCGCGCTGGCGGACCGCCGACTGGGGCTACCTGCGGCTGCATCGGGGCCGCGCGACACCGGCGCCGCGCTACGGGGCGCGGGCCCTGCGCACCTGGACCGAGCGCCTCACCGGGACCTGGTCCGACACCGAGGACATCTTCGTCTATTTCAACAACGACCCCGGTGGCGCGGCCGTCCGGGACGCCGTGGCCTTCGCGACGATCGCGGCCCGGGCCGGCGCCACCGTGACACGGACACCCACCGGCGTTCTCCCCGAGCCCGCGGCCTGATCAGGCGCTGCGCGGGCCGGCGGCAGCGGCCGGTTCCCGTTTCCCGCGTGGTCTCGCGGGTATCGCGCCCGGGTCCGACGCCGGCCGTACCGCGCGAGCGCGGTGGCCGTCGACGACCACAGCGTCCGGAGGAGAACCATGGAGATCGGCTACAAACTCGCCGCCGAGGGGTTCGGCCCCGCCGAACTGGTCCGGCAGGCGGTCCGCGCCGAAGCCGCGGGATTCGATTTCGTCGAGATCAGCGACCATTTCCACCCCTGGCTGGACAACCAGGGCCACTCGCCCTTCGCCTGGACCGTACTCGGCGCCATCGCCGCGAAGACCGAGCGGATCGGGCTCGCCACCGGGGTCACCTGTCCGACCGTGCGGTACCACCCCGCGATCATCGCGCAGGCGGCCGCCACGCTCGCGATCCTGTCGGATAACCGGTTCACCCTGGGTCTGGGCGCCGGCGAACGCCTCAACGAGCACATCGTCGGCGAAGGATTCCCGGTCGATGTCGCCGGCCGCCACCAACTGCTGCGGGAGGCGCTGGAGATCATCCGGTCGCTGTGGGAGGGCGGTTACCGTTCCTACGACGGCCGGTTCCTGAAACTGTCCGATGCTCGCGTGTTCGACCTGCCCGACGAGTTGCCGGTGATCGCGGTGGCCGCCGGTGGCAGCCACGCCGCCGAGATCGCCGGTGAACTGGGTGACGGGCTCTTCGCCACCGAACCGAAACCACAACTGGTCGCGGACTTCGAGGCCGCGGGCGGTACCGGCCCCCGCTATGCCGAGGTTCCGATGGCCTGGGCGTCCGACGCGCACACCGCGGCCCGGGCCGCTCTGGACACCTCGCGCTGGGCGCTGACCGGCTGGAAGGTCATGAGCGAACTGCCGAACCCGGTGAACTTCGCGGCGGCCTCGGCCACGGTCCGGGAGGAGGACATCCTGCAGAATTTCGCCTGCGGACCGGACCCGCAGCGCTACCTCGAGGTCGCGCAGCCTTTCGTGGACGCCGGGTTCGATCATCTGGTGATGCAGAACGCCGGACCGGATCCGGACGGCTTCATCGATTTCTTCCGCGCGGAACTGGACGAACCGCTGCGCAAACTGAGCCCCCAGCCCGCCTGACCGGCGCCGGGGCCCGGGCCGTCCGGCGGCCTCCGCCGGACGGCCCCGCTATTTCGCCGCACCCGGATTGGGACCGCTGTGGCCGGGTACGCGCCCGCCGTGAATGGCATGAGTATCAGAGAAGTAGCGCAACGACCCGGACCGTTCGCCTCGCTGTACATCGACGCCGAACACGACACCGAGGACGCCGAGAAGCAGCGCACGCTGCGCTGGCAGGCGCTCGCCGACCGGCTGGCCGCCGCGGGCGCCTCGAAGCAGATGATCTCGGTGCTCGGCGCGGCGGTCACCGGTGGCCGGCCGGAGCCGGGTCACGCCGGGCGGTTCCTCATCGCCGACGCCGAGTCGGTGCTCATCGATCGGTGGCTACCCGGGCGGCCGCAGCCGGAGATCGTGCGGATGTCGGCACTGCCGTACCTGCTGCCGCTCATCGAACACGAGGCCGGTGAGGTACCGCACGCGGTGGCGGTCGTCGACCGGGTGGGCTCGGATATGTACGGCGTCGACGAACACGGCGAGGTGGTCGAGGAATCCGTCGAGGGCACCGGGCATCCGGTGCACAAGGTGCGCCACGGTGGCGGCTGGTCGCATCGTTCGATGCAGCGGCGGGTGGAGGAGACGGCTCGCCGCAACGCCGGTGAGGTCGCCGAGGAACTCACCCGGGTCGCCCGGCGGGTCCGGGCCCAGGTGGTGGTGCTGGCCGGTGAGCCCGACGCCCGGTCCGCGGTCCATAGTGCGCTGGGTTCCACCGGCGCGCACGTGGTGGAAGTCGAGACCGGCGGCCGCGCCGAGGGTTCCGGCGCGGGCGAGCTCGACGACGCGGTCCGCGAACTCGTCGCCGAACAGGCCGACCGGCGGCGGGCGGAGATCGCGGCGCGATTCAACAAGGCACACGGCCGCGACGAAGGCCTGGCCCGTCACCGGATTGTCCGAAACGGTCTGTGCTCTGCTGGCCGCGAACGCGGAGAACGTGCTGATCAACGCCGCCGCGCTCGGTGACCGCAGGGTCCGGTTGGATCCGGGACCGCTGCGCGATCCGGCCGCGCTCGGCGCACCGGGCACGGCGACCGATACGACCTGCCGCGCCGACGAGGCGCTACCGGTGGCGGCGCTGGTCCGCGGCGGCACGGTGACACCTGTCGGCGCGGAGACCGCACCACGCGAGGGTGTGGGCGCGCTGCTGCGTTACGCCTGAAGCCACTCGCAACGAGTCAGGAGAACGAAATGGAACGAGGAAGCAGCAAACACGGTCCGGTCCGCGACGACGAACTGGCCCACGAGCTGGAGGGCACCCTGCGGGGTAACCGGTCGAGCCGGGCCGAAGAGTGGCACGACCCGGAACCCCCGGCCGACGACGACAATCTGGCGAACGAGCGCGTGGACCGGACCGAACGCCGCGGCACCTGACCGGCTCCATCGGCACCGCGCGACGCCGGAAGCGTCCGCGCGGTGTTCCCCGCGCACAATGCATGGTCGGACCCGGTGTCTTCGCGGGGCGGGTGATCCTACTGTCGGATCATGGGTATACGAGCCGTCGTTCTGCCGATATGCACAGCCGCGGTGCTGTTGTGCGCCTGCACGACGAGCACGGTCGAGCCCGCCCCTGAACCCTCGGTTGCCGCCGCCCACCTGGACAGAGTGCGAGGCGACCTCGACGCGGTGGTCCGCTCGGGTGCGGTCGGGGCCGTCGCCACGCTCACCGAGCACGACGCGACCGCCGTCGCGACCGCCGGCCTCTCCGATATCGCCACGGGGACCCCGATCCCTGCCGATCGTCCCCAGCATGTCCGGGTCGGTAGCGTCACCAAGGCTTTCACCGCGGCGATCGTGCTGCAACTGGTCGCCGAACACAGGATCGACCTCGACCGGTCGATCGACACCTACCTGCCCGGTCTGCTCGCCGGTGCCGGGGTGGACGGGCGCGCCATCACCATCCGCGAGATCCTGGGACATCGAAGCGGCCTACCCGAACTGCCCGTGACGCCGGAGACGAACGAATACGAGGCGGCGCGGGACGGCCGCACCTTCACCCCCGCGCAGGAAATCGCGGCCGCGCTGTGGCATCCCGCGCAGTTCGCCCCGGGGACCCGATTCCAATACACCAACACCAATTACATCGTCGCCGGCATGCTCATCGAGGCAGTGACCGGACACCGCTACACCGATGAGCTGCGCGACCGCGTTCTCATTCCGCTGGCCCTGTCGGACACCTACCTGCCGGCCACCGGAGAAACCGGTCTGCGGGACCCGCATCCGACCGGCTACGCCACCGTCGACGGCATCGTTACCGACCGGACGCGGGTGGAGCCGTCGATTCCGTGGGCGGCGGGCGCGCTGGTCGGCACCGGCGCAGATCTGAACCGGTTCTTCCTCGCGCTGCTGTCCGGCCGGGTGGTGCCGCGGCCGGAACTGGCGCAGATGCTCGACGGGACCGACATGGGCCGTGGGGACGGTATGTCCTACGGGCTCGGGATCGCGTACACCCGGCTACCGTGCGGCCTGCTCTATGTCGGCCACCTCGGCAGCATCCACGGCTTTTCTGCCATCTCGGGTGCCGCCGCCCCCGGGCTCGCGGTCACCTTCTCCTTCACCGGTACACCCGCCACCGTGGATGTCCGGAATCTGCTCACCCACGCACTGTGCGGGTGAACCCCGCCCGGCTCACCGGTCCGGGCGTCGCGGCCCGGACCGGTTCATCCGGAGATCAGGGCACGACCTCGACCACCTCACCGAGGTTCGGATAGGGGTGGACCGCGCCGACGCCGGGCGGGGTCAGGACGGCATCTCGGTGGCCTGCGCGGTGTCGATCACGCCGAAGGTCTCGCCCTGCGGTGCGGTGAGCACGCCCATCCGGCCGAAGGGGCTGTCGTCGGGACCCATCAGCAAGGTCGCGCCCAGACCGGTCGCCGACGCGAGGATCGCATCGGTGTCTTCCACCTGGAACCAGCTCAACCAGTACGACGGCCCGGCGCCCGGGTTCTTGGTGGAATCGTTCAGCCCGCCGACCGGCTCCCCGTCGGGCGCCAGGGCGAAGGTCGCGTAGTCGACGTTCACCCCGTCCCCGATCTCGGTGAACGTCCAGCCGAAAACCTGCGCGTAGAACTCCTGCGCGCGCTGGTAGCCGTCGGTGTGCAGTTCGTTCCAGCAGTAGGCTCCCGGCTCGTTGTAGACCGCCGCGCCGAAGTGCTGCTTGGCCTGCCATACCCCGAACGCGGCGCCGGTGGGGTCGGTGGCCACCAGCATCCGCCCGACATCCAGCACATCGAACGGTGCCGCGAGCACGGTGCCACCGGCCGCCACGATCGCGTCGGCGGTGTCGTCGGCGTTCTCGCTCGCGATATAGGTGGTCCACACCGAGGGCATGGGTTGCCCGGGCGGTTTGGGGCCGATCCCGGCGACCGGGCGGCCGTGACGCAGCGCCATCAGGTAACCGCCGGCTTCCGGCGTGCTCTCGGCGATCTCCCAGCCGAACAGGGCGCGGTAGAACTCCCGGGCGCGGTTCGTATCGTCGACCTGGCAGTCGGTCCAGCACGGGGTGCCGGCCGGCCAGGGAGTTTCACGTATCGGCATTGCGTGTCCTCCGTAGTTCTGTTTCGGGTTCGCACGAGTCGAGCGATAACAGGCCGAGGTGGCCGGATGGGACAGACCCGGATGAGGCAGACGCCGCACGACCCGCGGCAGATATCGCGCCGCGGTCCGTGGCGAGCCCACCGTATCCACCGGGCGGCGGGCGGGCAACCACCGCGCGGGCCGCGCGACCACGCGCCCCCTGCTTGCCTATATCGTGAGTATGTGCTCATAATGTGAATCCGCTGTGGCCTGCGTCACGAGAGGCATGCCGTGCCGCCAGCACGGGAGCCACGCCCGGCCCGGTGCGACTCGATGGGATATGCACATGTCAGACCTTGCAACGATGGTCAACACGGGCGCCGCGGTCCTCGCGGTGGTCGTGCTGGTCATCCGATTCAAAATCAACCCGGCGGTGGCGCTGGTCCTCGGTTCGGCCTATCTCGGGCTCACCGCGGGCCTGGGCACCGAGAAGACGGTCGATACGATCGCCACCGGTTTCGGCGACATCATGGCCGAGGTCGGGTTGCTGATCGCCTTCGGCGTGCTGACCGGCGCCATGCTCCAGGAGACCGGGGCCATCGAACGCCTCGTGCGCGCCCTGATCCGGGTCTTCGGTGTCAACCGGATGCCGTACGCGCTCTCGCTCACCATCGCCACCGCGCTGCAGTCGATCTACCTGGATGTCCTGCTGGTCATCTCGGCGCCGCTGGCCCGCAATGCCGCCGCCAAGATGGACAAGAGGGGCACTGCCCGCATGGCCACGGCACTGGCGATCGGCGGCGAATGCGGCATCGTGCTCATGGTGCCCGGCGTCGGGGCGCTGGCCCTGGCCGGACTGCTCGGCGTCCCCCTCGGCAAGATGCTGCTGTTCGGCCTGCTCCTGGTGATCCCCACGGTCGCCATCGCGGTCGCCGTCATGAGCTTCCTGTTCGACCGCGGCTGGTGGAACTCCGAACGCGACGAACAGCCCTACCCCGCCGGCGACCGGCCCGCCGAGGACACGCAGATCCGCTCCGGCGGCGACGGGCCCGACGCCGACAACGCGGCACCGCGAGCCGGCGGCGACCGGCCCGGAGCGGGTGACGAGGTGCCCGGCGGCGGACACACCGGTTCCGGGGTGGCTGTCGCGACGCCCGGACGGACCCGGGCCGAAACCCCGCTTCCGCTGCTGATGGCACCGCTGATGACCGCCCTGCTGCTGATCGCCCTCGGCGCGGTCCTCGATGTCGCCGAGATCCACAACCCGGTGATCGAATTCCTCGCCACGCCGGTCATCGCCCTGCTGATCGGACTCGTCGGCACGAGCATCGTGGGCCGCCGCAGTGTCGGCATCGACCGGATCCAGCGCTGTATCACCACCGGCTTCCAGGAGAGCGGGCAGATCTTGATCCTGACCGGGGTCGGCGGATCACTGGCCGCCACGATCACGGCCACCGGTGTCGGCGATATCCTCGGCGACTACTTCACCGCGAGCACCGCGGCGCCGCTGCTGATGGTGTGGGCGATCGCGGCGGTCCTGCACATCGCGGTCGGTTCGGTGACGCTCTCGGCGATCACCGCGGCGGGCATCCTCGCGCCGGTGGCCCCCGCGCTCGGCATCGATCCGGTGCTGATCGCGCTGGCCGCCGGGGCCGGATCGCTGTTCGCCGTGCACGTCACGAGCAATACCTTCTGGCTGCTGCAGTCGCTGATGGGTCAGACCACCCGCGGCACGCTGAAAACCTGCTCGGTGGGTGTATCCGTCGCCTCGGTGGTGGCGATCCTGCTGATCATGCCGCTGAGCCTGGTCCTGTGAACACCGGAAACGAGAGGGAAGATATGCCCAACGAGCCCGTCCGGCCGCTCGCCGGTATCCGGGTGCTGGAACTCGGCAACTACATCGCCGCCCCGACCGCCGGCCGGATGCTCGCCGATTTCGGCGCCGAGGTGATCAAGGTCGAACGTCCGGTGACCGGTGACGAACTGCGCCGCTGGCGCCTCTACGGCGGCGAGACCTCCATGCTGTACCGCACGATCAACCGCAACAAGAAATCCATCGTCGTCGATCTGCGGACCGAGGCGGGACGCGCCCTGATCCTGGATCTGGTCCGCGAATGCGATGTGCTGCTGGAGAATTTCCGGCCGGGGACGCTGGAGAAGTGGGGACTCGGCCCGGAAGCACTCCAGGAAGCCAACCCGGATGTGGTGATCACCCGGATCTCCGCCTACGGGCAGACCGGGCCGCAGGCCGCCCGGCCCGGTTTCGCGGCGGTGGCCGAAGCGGTCGGCGGGCTGCGCGAGCTCATCGGCGATCCGGACCGGCCACCGGTGCGCACCGGTGTGTCCATCGGCGATTCCATCGCCGGTATCTACGCGGCGTTCGGTACCGTGATGGCGCTGTTCCAGCGGGCGCGCAGCGATGCCCCGATCCCGTTGCCGGAACGCATCATCGATGTGGCGCTCAACGAGTCGATCCTGTCGGTGATGGAGTCGCTGATCCCCGACTATCTCGCCTACGGTGTGCGCCGCGAACGCGTCGGCGGCCGGATGGAGGGTATCGCGCCCAGTAACGCCTATCCGTGCGGCGACGGCACCAGCATCATCGTCGCGGGCAACGGCGACGCCATCTTCGGCCGCTACATGGAGACCATCGGCCGCCCGGACCTCGCGGCCGACCCGGAGCTGCGTGACAACGCCGGACGCTGGGCCCGCCGCGACGAACTGGATGCCGCGATCGCGGAGTGGACGAGCAGGCACACCCGCGCGGAGGCGCTGCGGCTCCTCGACGCCGCCGGCGTACCGGCCGGCCCGATCTACACCGCCGCCGATATCTGCGCCGACGAGCAGTACGCGGCCCGGAACATGATCCAGCGGTTCGAGGTGGACACGGGCGCGGACGCACCCACCACGGTGGGCTTTCCCGGCATCGTCCCGGTGATCGGCCGAGCCTCGCTGCCGATCCGTACAATCGGCCCCGACCTGGGTGAACACACACGCGAAGTACTCGCCACGGTATTGCGCCTCACCGACGACGAGATCGACGCCGTCACAGGCGCTCCGAAAACAGGGGTTACGGTATGACCTTCACCTACACACCGGCGGCGCGGCTGCGCGATGTGACGCTGCGCGACGGGTTGCAGCTCACCGGCAAACCGCTGGACACCGAACGGAAGGTGGCGCTGGTCCGCGAACTGCTCGCACTCGGCGTCCCCGAGCTCGAGATAGGCTCCATGGCCCGACCGGACCTGGTGCCGCCGCTGGCCGACTCGCTCGAGGTGATCGCCGCGCTCACGCCGGACGAACTCGCGAAATGCTGGGTCTGGGTCGCCACGCCGCGGCATATCGAGAAGGCCGCCGCGGCCGGCGCGCGTAATTTCCAGTACTGCCTGTCGGCGTCGGACTCGCACAACAAGGCCAATATCGGGCGCACCACCGAGGACAGCGTCGCGGCCATGCCCGCGGCGATCGGGCTGACCCGCGACTGCGGGGGCACCATCCAGCTGTGTATCGCGACGGCGTTCACCTGTCCCTTCGAAGGGGTCGTCGATCCGGCGCGGGTGCTGGGTATCGCCGCCGATCCGCGGACCGACGGGGCCGCCGATATCGTTCTCGCCGATACGCTGGGCCAGGCCGTCCCGGCCCAGGTGCGACAGCTCGTCGAGGGCGTCCGCGCGAATACCCCGCCGCGCCGCATCGTCTACCACGGTCACGACACCTGGGGTCTGGGCGTCGCGAACACGCTGGCGGCCGTCGACGCGGGCGCCACGCTGGTGGACGGATCGCTGGGTGGTCTGGGCGGCTGCCCGTTCGCCCCGGGCGCGAGCGGCAATACCGCGACCGAGGACCTGCTGTTCGCCACCCGCCCCGACTGGCTCACCCCCGCGGTGCTGGCGGCGGTGGTCGAAACCGGCGAGTCGCTGCTCGCCGACCTGGGCGAACCCAACCGGTCCAAAACCGCGCAGGGTGCCCGTTCGAAAGCCCGGGCCTTCGACTGGGTGATCGGCGGGCAGGCGTGACGGCCGCGGATTTCCTCGTCACCACCCCCCTGCCCGATCCCGGCATGCGGCTGCTCGAAGCCGCCGGATCGGTGACCGTGGCCCAGAACCGGATGAGCCGGGAGCAATTGGCCGACGCCTGCGCGTCCGGGGACTATCGCGTAGTGGTGGCGCAACTGCGCGACGAGTTCGACGCGGAACTGCTGGGCCGGGCGAAGATCACCGGGATCAGCAATTTCGCGGTGGGGTACAACAATATCGATATCGCGGCGGCCACCGCGAACTCCATCATCGTGGGCAATACGCCCGGCGTACTGACCGACGCGACCGCCGATATCGCCCTGCTGCTGATCCTCGCGGTGGCGCGCCGGTGTGTGGAGGCCGATACCTTCGTGCGATCGGGGGAGTTCCACGGCTGGCAACCGGAACTACTACTGGGCCAGGATGTCAGCGGCCGGACCCTGGGCCTGGCCGGTTTCGGCAGGATCGCCCGTGCCACCGCGCGCCGCGCGCTCGCCTTCGGCATGACCGTGGTGTTCGCGCCGCGCCCGCCCGGTGACCGGGTGGTGAGCCAGGAGGAGCTCGGCGAATTCGCCGGACGGGTGCAGCAGCTGCCGTGGCCCGAACTGGTCGCCACCAGCGACTACCTCTCACTGCACGTACCGTTGAATGCCGAGACCCGCCATCTCGTGGACGAATCCGTACTCCGGTCGATGAAACGATCGGCCATCCTGATCAATACCGCGCGCGGGCCGATCGTCGACGAGCGGGCGCTGGTGGCGGCCCTGCGTGACGGCACCATCGCGGGCGCGGGATTGGATGTGTACGAGGACGAACCGCGGCTGGCGCCGGGCCTGGCCGATCTGCCCAATACCGTGCTGCTGCCGCATATCGGGAGCGCGACGGTGCCGGTGCGCGCCGAGATGGCCCGCCGCTGCGCGGAGAACGCCGTGGCCATGGTCCGCGACGAACTCCCGCCCTACCCGGTCAACCCGGAGGCGTGGGCGCGCTGACCACGGCGGCCCCGGGGTCGGCGACCGGAATGCGGCCACCGAGGGTGCGGGTGACCTGCTCGGCGTAGCCGACGAGCAGGTCCACCCACGCCTCGCACTGTGCCAGCGGCATCCGCAACGTGGGGCCGCTGATCGTCAATGCCGCCACCACCTTTCCGGCGGCGTCGAATATCGGCGCGGACAGCCCCGACGCCGAATCCTCCCGTTCTCCGGCGCTGATCGCGTAGCCGTCGGCCTTCGCCCGGGAGATGAGCGCCCGCAGCTCCCGGGGGCTGGTGACGGTGCCCTCGGTCAGCGGTTCCAGCGGAGCCGCCAGTACCCGCTCGGCGAGTTCGGGATCCCAGGCCAGCAGGATCCGGCCCGCCGACCCGGCATAGAGCGGAATGATCTTGCCCACGTACATGTCCCGGCGCAGCGCGTGCCGGGTCTCGGCGATGGCCACGCACACCCGGAAACCGTGTTCGGCGCGGAAGACACAGGCCGTCTCCCCCGTCTCGTCCCGTATCTCGCGCAGGACCGGGTCGACGATCGCCAGCAGGTCCAGACCCTTGACCGCCGTCGCCGCCCAGTAGCTCATCCGCAGCCCGACCCGGATCCGGTCTCCCGCCCGATCCAGCAGGCCCTGCGCCACCATATTGGTGACCAGCCGCTGCACCGTGGACGTCGGCAACCCGGTGGCCTGCTGGATCTCGCCCAGGGTCAACGACGGCCGCGCCAGGGAGAAGGCATCGAGGATCTCGGTGATCTTCCCCAGTACCAGCAGCGGCTGGTGGTTCGCGGCCGCACCGCCGTCTTGCCTCGACATATCGCCGAATCTACGCCGCGCCCGCGACCTCGTCCGGTCAGACCTTCGCGAGTTCGGGTTCGGGGTGCTCGCTTTCCCCGGTCCCGCCGGGTGCGCCGGACCGGTTGGGCAGCAGGATCGCCGTCACGATCACCACCAGCGACAGCGCCGCCGACACCACGAAGGCCAGTCGCATTCCGTCGAGTTGCGCGGTGAGTGTATCGATACCCGTGGCCTGCAGCGCGCTGGTCCGGCTCGCCATCACGGTGACCACCAGCGCCGTCCCGAGTGCGGCGGCGACCTGCTGCAGGGTGCCCAGCATGGAACTGCCGTGCGAGTAGAGATCCTCCGGCAGCGCACCGAGCGCCAGGGTGAACACCGGCGTGAAGGCCGCGGCCAGCGACAGCATGAGCAGGATGTGCAGGGCCAGCAGCTGCCAGTACGGCATGGTGACCGAGATCTGGGTGAAACCGGCCAGCGCGGCGGTGATCCCGGCCGCACCGGGGATCACCAGGACACGGCCGCCGAACCGGTCGAACAGCCGGCCGATCACCGGCCCGAGCAGACCCATGGCCAGACCGCCGGGCATGACCAGCAGGCCGGTCTCCAGCGGCGACAGACCGCGCAGGTTCTGCAGATACAACGGCAGCAGCATCATCGAGCCGAGCATGGCCAGGAACGCGACCGCCATCAGGACCAGGCCCAGGCTGTAGGTGCGCGAGCGCAGGATCCGCAGATCCAGCAGCGGGGTGCCGTGCCGCTGCAACCACAGCTGCCGTGCCACGAACAGGCCGATCAGGGCGGCACCGGCGAGGGTGATGAGGACCGGGGTGGCGACCGTGCCCGCCTCGAACCGGCTCAACCCGTACACCAGACTGCCGAAACCGAGCGCGGCGAAGACCACGCTGAACCAGTCGATCGAACCGGTCTCCGGTTCGCCGACATTCTCCAGCCGTCGCAACCCGAACCAGGTGACCACGCCCGCGATCGGCAGCACCAGCACGAACAGCCAGCGCCACGACGCGATCTGCAGTACCAGGCCGGAGATGACCGGCCCCATGGCCGGAGCCACCGAAATGGCCAGGGTGACATTGCCCATGACGCGGCCGCGGTCACGCTCGGGCACCACGGTCATCAGCGTGGTCATCAGCAGCGGCATCATCACCGCGGTGCCACCGGCCTGGACGATCCGTCCGACGAGCAGTACGGCGAAGGAGGGCGCCACCGCCGACAATGCCGTGCCCGCGAGGAAGACGCCCATGGCCAGCGCGTAGGCCCGCCGGGTGGTGACCCGCTGCAGGAACCAGCCGGTGACCGGGATGACGGCCGCCATGGTGAGCATGAAGGAGGTCGACACCCACTGCGCGGCCCGCTCGGTGACCTCGAGGTCGTGCATCAGGCGCGGGATCGCGTTGATCATGATGGTCTCGTTGAGGATCACCACGAAGGTGGCGATCACCAGCAGCCGGACGACGGCCGGGGTGCCTGCGCCTTTCCGGCGAACGGACAACAGGGCGGGCATCGGCTACCTCCGGAGGTCGTGAGCATCTGGCGTCGGCCGGGCGGGTCGTCGATGACCGTTGCCGGGCGTACGTGAGATCAGACGAGCGAGCGGCGCTCGGCTCATCGGTGACGCGCCAGTGTTTCTCATGGCTGTGTACGAGATCAATCGCTTTTCCGGCGACCGTATTCCCGGTCACAGCCGGATCGCCCAGCTCGCGGCGGCGCGCCCACGACCGCTCCCCACTCCGTTATGAGTGACGTCACCCGCACGCGCCGCCCGTATGGGAGGACGGGTTACCGGGAGGTCAGTCGAGTCCCAGCTGCTGTGCCGCGATCTCGAGGTCCTTGTCGCCCCGCCCGGAGAGACACAGCAGGACCACGGCCCCGGCGGCCAGTTCACCACGGTCGGCCAGGTCGAGGAGGCAACCCACCGCATGCGCGGATTCCAGGGCGGCGATGATGCCCTCGCTGTGCCCGAGGGCCTCCATACCGCGCAGCGCGAGAGCGTCGGTGACCGGGACGGCGCGCAGGCGACCGCTGTCCCGGAGGTGACTGAGTTCCGGGCCCACGCCCGGATAGTCCAGACCCGCGGCCACACTGTGCGTCCCGGCGATCTGGCCGTCGTCGTCCTGCAGCAGGTAGCTGTAGCTGCCGTCGATCTCGCCCGGACTGCCGGCGGTCAGCGACGCCGCGTGTGCCGCGGTCTCCATGCCGCGCCCGGCCGCTTCCGCACCGAGCAACCGCACCCCGGGATCGGCCACGAAGGGGCGGAACATGCCGAGAGCATTGCTGCCACCGCCGACACAAGCGATCACGTAGTCGGGTAATCGGCCCTCGGCGGTGAGGATCTGGGATCGCGCCTCCGCGCCGATGGGGTGCTGGAAATCCCGGACGATCCGCGGATAGGGCGCGGGCCCGGCCGTGCTGCCCAGCAGGTAGTGCGTGGTGTCGACCTGCGACACCCAGTCGCGGACCGATTCGGTGATCGCCTCCTTGATCCGCCGGTTTCCGGTGTCGACCGCGCGGACCTCGGCTCCGAGCAACCGCATCCGGATCACATTGGCCCGCTGCCGTTCCATATCGACGGCGCCCATATAGATGGTGCAGCTCAGACCGAGCATCGCGGCCACCGTCGCGACAGCCACGCCGTGTTGGCCCGCACCGGTTTCGGCGACGATGCGGCGTTTGCCCATGCGCCGGGCCAGCAAACCCTGGCCGAGCGCGTTGTTGATCTTGTGTGAACCGGTGTGGGCCATATCCTCCCGTTTGAGATAGACGGTCGGCGCCGGTGTGCCCAACCGCGCCGCGAACCGCGGCACCCGATGCAGCAGCGTGGGCCGGCCGACCCGGCTGCGCAGCAGGCCGGTCAGCTCCCGGACGAACGCCGGATCGGTACGGGCCGCCTCGTATGCGCGCTCCAGGTCGAGCAGGGCGGCCATGAGGCCCTCGGGAACGTATCTGCCGCCGAATCTTCCGAATCGGCCACGCTCATCCGGGAAATCCCCGGGACGTAGGGTATTCTGCGCGACCCCGTGATCGACGACCATCCAGCACTCACATTCCCTGTTCCCGACTCCGCCGCAGAAATTCTGGACGCCCGGCGCGAGCGCCGGGTCACCTCTCGGCAACGGATTAGTTAACAGTACTAAAGGGATGGATTTTCGCCGCGACGTCGCGTAACGCGCAATCGGAGTCTTCCCCACCACGAGAACTCACCCCTATTGTAGGATTGTCGACAATCCGGCCAGGCTCGACCGGCCGCCGTCAGGGAGGAGCGTCCCACCGTGCTCACGGAAGCCACACTCACCGCCGCCGAACGGGAAGCCGTCGAGTCGGTGCCCACCGGCCTGTTCATCGACGGCCGCACCCGCGAGACCGCGAAGACCATGCCCGTCCTCGATCCGGCGACCGGGCAACTGCTGTGCGAGGTCGCCGACGCCACCCCCGAGGACGGCCTGGCCGCGCTGGACGCCGCCGCGGCCGCCCAGTCCGACTGGGCGCGCACCGCGCCCCGTGAGCGCAGCGAGATCCTCATGCGGGCCCATCGTCTGCTGCTCGACGACGCCGACCGCCTCGCCCTGATCGCGACCCTCGAGATGGGCAAACCGCTGGCGGAGGCCCGCGGCGAGATCACCTATGCCGCGGAGTTCTTCCGCTGGTTCGCCGAGGAGGCCGTACGCCTCGACGGCGGCTATATGCCCGCGCCCGGCGGCGGCGCCCGATTCCTGGTCACCCGGCAACCCGTCGGGCCGAGCCTGCTCATCACCCCCTGGAACTTCCCGATGGCCATGGGCGCCCGCAAGATCGGGCCCGCTCTCGCCGCCGGCTGCACCAGTGTGGTCAAACCCGCCGAACAGACACCGCTGTGCACCCTGGCCCTGGCGCGGATCCTGCACGCGGCCGGGGTGCCGGCCGGAGTGGTGAACGTGGTGACCACCTCGGATCCGGGCGCGCTGATGACCCCGCTCATCGACGACCCGCGCTCACGCAAACTGTCCTTCACCGGCTCGACCGCGGTGGGCAAGAAACTGCTCGAACAGTGCGCCCGCACCGTCATGCGCACCTCGATGGAACTGGGCGGCAACGCACCGTTCCTCGTCTTCGACGACGCCGACCTGGACGCGGCGGTCGACGGGGCGATGGCGGCGAAGATGCGCAATATCGGGCAGGCGTGCACGGCGGCGAACCGGTTTCTCGTGCAGCGCGGGGTGGCCGCCGAATTCGCGGAACGGCTGGCCGCGCGCATGGGAGAGCTGCCGCTGGGCCGCGGCACCGAACCCGGGGTCGTGGTGGGCCCGCTGATCGATGCCGACGCGGTGACCAAGGTGACCGAACTGGTCGCCGACGCGCGGGCCCGCGGCGCCCGCGTACTGCTGGGTGGTGAACCGCTCGACGGTCCGGGGCACTTCTATCCGGCCACCGTCCTGGTGGATGTCCCCGACGCGGCGCAGATCTGCCACACCGAGGTGTTCGGGCCGGTCGCGAGCATCGCGACCTTCGATACCGAGGACGAGGCCGTCGCCCGCGCCAACGACACCCCCTACGGGCTGGTGAGCTACGTCTACACCGAGGGTCTGCGGCGTGGGCTGCGGATCAGCGAAGCGCTCGACACCGGAATGGTCGGACTCAACCAGGGTGTCGTATCCAATCCGGCCGCGCCCTTCGGCGGGGTGAAAGAATCCGGTCTCGGCCGCGAGGGCGGCCTGGTCGGCATCGACGAATTCCTCGAGATCAAATACATCGGAGTGCCACTGTGAATTCCTATCGGATCGCGACGATCCCGGGCGACGGTATCGGCGTCGACGTGACCGCCGAAGCGGTGAAGGTTCTCGACCGGGTACTGCCCGGCATCGAATGGACCGAATTCGACTGGTCCTGCGAGAACTATCTGCGCACCGGCGCGATGATGCCCGCCGACGGGCCGGAGCGGCTCGCCGGATTCGACGCGATCCTGCTCGGCGCCGTCGGTTTCCCCGGAGTGCCCGATCACATCTCGCTGTGGGGTCTGCTCATCCCGCTGCGCCGGGCCTTCGGCCAGTACGTCAACCTGCGCCCGGTGCGGTTGCTGCCCGGCACCACCTCGGCGCTGCGCGACCGCACCGCCGCCGATCTGGATCTGCTCATTGTGCGCGAGAACTCCGAGGGCGAGTACTCCGAGATCGGCGGCCGGCACAATCCGGGCCGGGCAGACGAATTCGTGCTCCAGGAATCCGTTTTCACCCGGGTCGGCTGCGAACGGATCATCCGATACGCCTTCGACCGGGCCACCGAACGCGCGGGCCGCGTCTGCTCGGCCACGAAATCGAACGGCCTCATCCACTCCATGCCCTACTGGGACGAGATCTTCGAACGGATCGCCGCGGAATATCCCGCCGTGCAGACCCGGCAGATGCACGTCGACGCGCTGGCCGCCGAGATCGTGCTGCATCCGGACCGGCTCGATGTGATCGTCGGCTCCAACCTCTTCGGCGATATCCTCTCCGACCTCGCCGCCGCCGTCACCGGCGGGCTGGGGCTGGCGCCGTCGGGCAATATCAACCCCGCACGGGACGCGCCGTCGATGTTCGAGGCGGTCCACGGCAGCGCGCCCGATATCGCGGGGCAGGGCATCGCCAACCCGGTGGCGCAGATCCTGGCGGGCGCCATGCTGCTCGATCATCTGGGCGAGCACGTCGCGGCGGACGCGGTCGACCGGGCGGTCACCGATGTCCTGGGCGGCGACGGACCACGCACTCCCGATCTGGGCGGCACCGCCACCACCACCGAGGTCGGCACCGAGATCGCCGACCGGGCCTCGGCGCTGCTGCACGCCTGAGCGGACGGCCGGGCCGGTGCCGTCCACGCCGGCCCGGCCGGACTGCCTTGTCCCTCCGCTGACACGGATTACCCCTGGGTCTGCGCTGTCTTGAACATTTCACGGCTGTGCTCGGCCGCGAGGGGAGGTTTCCGCGGAACTCGGCCAGCTTTTCAGCGGGGTGGACGACGACGCCTCGAGCGGAACGGGCGCATAATAGAAAACAGAAGGGTCGTCATGCGAGCGATACAGGGCCTGCTCAACTCGGTGTTGGGCATTGTGACGGCCGTGCTCGGCGCGGTGGTCGGATTGCTCGCGGCCGTGGTGTGGATTCTCGGCGCGGTGTTGTGCGCCACGATCCTCCTGATTCCGCTGGGGCTTCCCGTCATCAAGCTCGGCAGCCGTCTGTTCGGCCTTGCTCGGAAGCTGATGCGTTTCCCCTGACGCGCCTCCCCGACACCCACGACGCGGACAGCGCTGTCCCCGACGGCCACGACGCGCGCCGACCGGGCGAGGGACGCCTGCCGTCGGTGCCCGATAGAGTCGGTCGCCATGAGCGTGTGCACGGTGCCGACCGGTCGGACGAGGCAGCCGCCACCCGGTGGTGCAACCGGTGCCGGGCAACCGGAAACCCGCGGGGTCCGGTGCCGTCCGCCGGGAGGTTCGGGTGGAGTGAAGCGGACCCGCAGGTTCCCGCAGGTCTTCGGGAATCCCGTTGCCGATCCGGCGCGGCCCGAAGGGGCGCGGAGGTGGTCCGTGGCGATGGGCGGGCGCGCGGCGTGACGATTCTGGTCTGTCCCGATAGTTTCAAAGGCACCTACACCGCCGCCGAGGTGGCCGACGCCATCGCCGAGGGCGCCGAGGAAGCAGGCGCGACCGCGGTGCGCCTGCCGGTCGCCGACGGCGGTGAGGGCACCCTCGCCGCACTCACCGGGCCGCTGGGACTCCACCCGGTGACGGTCGCGGCCCGCAATCCGTGGGGTGTCCCCGGTGAGGCCACCTTCGGACTGTCCGACGACGGTGTCGCGGTGATCGAGCTCGCCGCGGCCAGCGGTGTCACCACCGCGCACAGCGGGCCGCGGGATCCGGTCGCCGCGAACACCTACGGCACCGGCATGCTCATCGCGGCGGCGGTGCGGCGCGGGGCCTGGCGGATCGTGGTCACCGCGGGCGGATCGGCCACCACCGACGGGGGTATGGGAGCGATCGCGGCCATCGAGGACGCCGGCGGTCTCGGCGGGGCCTCGATCACCGTGCTCACCGATGTCACCACCCGCTATGTGGACGCCGCCCGGGTGTTCGGACCGCAGAAGGGCGCCGACCCGGCCACCGTCGAATTGCTGACCCGGCGGCTCGCCGATACCGCGCGCACCCTGCCCCGCGATCCGTCCGGGGTCGACGCGACCGGCGCCGCCGGGGGGTTCTCCGGCGGCATGTGGGCACAGTACGGGGCCGAATTGCGTTCGGGTGCGGAGTACGTGCTCGACAGCGCGGGGTTCGACGCCCTTGCCGCGCAGGCGAGCACCATCGTGGTCGGCGAAGGGCGGCTCGACGGGCAGACCAGGGCCGGCAAGATCATTTCGGCGATTCTCGACCGGGCCGGCACCACCCCGGTGTACGCGGTGGTGGGCTCCGTCGGTGAAGACTTGGGTGACTACCGGTCCCGTTTCGCGGAGGTCATCGTGGCCTCCGATACCGAGGCCATGCGGGCGGCGGGGCGGCGGATCGGCACCGCCGCACCCTGACCATCCGGGCGAACACAGAGCCGGCCGCGAGGTCCGCGGGGGCGGCCGCGGACCGTCGCGGACATCGGATCAGCCGGCGGTCGCGGCCTCCGGCGGGAAACCGCCCGTGGCGATGGGCCCCCAGCGCTCGATATCGATGCGGATGAGCGATTTGCCCTGGCGCGCCATGGCGGCCCGGTATTCGTCCCAGTCCGGATGCTCCCCGGCGATACCGCGGTAGTAGTCGACCAGACCGTCGAGCGCCTCGGGCATGTCGAGTATCTCGGCCCGGCCGTCCACCTGCACATAGGCGTCGTCGAACTCGTCGGAGAGGACGCAGATCGACACCTGCGGTGCGCGGCGGATATTGCGGGTCTTGGCCCGGCTCGGATAGGTGGAGACGACGATCCGGCCCTGCGAATCCAGCCCGCAGGTCACCGGTGACATCTGCGGACGGCCGTCGGCGCGGGTGGTGACCAGCACGCCGTGATGGCGCGAACCGAGGAAGGCCAGCAGGTCGGCCTTGTCGACGATGGTGGAGGTCGCGATACGCGGCATGGAGACCTTTCGGGGCGGATCGGTACTCGGGCGGTGCCTTCGCAGCATAGGTCACCGTCCCGGTCACGGAGTCGGCCGTTGCCCGGACCCCGCGCACCTGGCACCACGCCCACCGAGACCCGTCGGCGCACCGGTCACCGCAGCGCACCAGTACCCGAACTCCGCTCACCGGCCCGGCCTGCGCTGCCTGCAACGCCGGATATTCGGATCACCGCGTGCATCGTCGCGCTGGTTCTGCGTACCGGGCATATCGAGGCGGATCACGGAACCCGGCCGGCATGGGGCGACGCCGGGTCGCCATCCGCCGGCTGATTCGCCCGGCCCCCGGCGGGTACCGGCGGGGCAGCGGCCGGATACCGCCTCGCGCCACCGGCCCCAGTACCCGCGACAGGAGCACGATCACCATGCGCGCCATCGACCCACAGCGTCCTTTTCCGGAACCGCATCCGGCGACGGATCCCGAGCCCACGCCCCCGCTGCCCACTCCCCCGCCAGAACCCCGGCCCCGAGAACCACAACCGCCGGTTCCGGACCCCACACCGGGGCCGCAACCGCCCGTCCCGGGTCCATCGCCGGAGCCGCAACCGCCCGTCCCGGGACCATCGCCGGAGCCGGTACCGCCCGCACCCGGGCCCGTCCCGGGACCGGCCCCGGATCGCCCGCCCCTCCCGGACCCCGGCCACCCCGTCCCACCGCCCCCTTTCCCGGCCGGGCGAATCGGGCAGGACCGGTCCCATACCGGTGATTCAACCGCCGCCGAGCGGGTATTCGACGCAACGTCCCTGGTCGCAGGCTCGACAGGAAGGACATGACCATGGTCGCCGGACACAACGATCCGAACAAGAGTCACCCAGTGAGTGAGCATCGTTTCCCCGACGACGCACGGACGACGCGTTCGCACGCCGGAGAAACCATCGAAGACCGGCGCAACTGGCCCGGCATCATCCTCGGCGCGGTCGGCATCGTCCTGGTGGCGCTGACCCTCACCGCCGCCGGTTACGGCTTCGCCGGGTGGGCGGTGATCGCCGGGATCGTCGGCGTGATCTGCCTGATCGCCGGCGGGCTGATCGTGGTCGCCGAGCATCGGCGGATCAAGATGAAGGAAGGCGCGACCCTGCGTGAGCCACGTGGCCACTGACCGCCGCATGGACCACTCCCGCGCCCCGCTGCTCGACGCGCTCGGCGAGTACCAGCGGCTGGACCGGTACGGCTTCACTCCGCCCGGTCACCGTCAGAGCCGCGGTGTGGACGAACGGGTGGCAGCGATCATCGGCGCGGACGCGTTCCGCGCCGATGTGCTGGCCGCGCCCGGTATCGACGACCGCCTGTCCCGCGGCGGCTACCTGGCCCGGGCCGAGGAGCTGATGGCCGACGCGGTGGGCGCCGACCAGACCTTCTTCGCCACCTGCGGCAGCTCGCTGTCGGTGAAGGCGGCCATGATGGCTGTCGCGGGCGGTAACGAGAACGGTTTGCTGGTGGCCCGCGACAGCCACAAATCGATCGTCGCCGGTCTGATCTTCTCGGGTGTGCTGCCGCGCTGGATCACTCCGCGCTGGGATGCCGAGCGCCATCTGTCCCATCCGCCGTCACCGGAGCAGGTCCGTCAGGCGTGGGAGAAATACCCCGAGGCCGCGGGAGCGCTCATTGTGAGCCCCAGCCCGTACGGGACCTGCGCCGATATCGCGGGAATCGCCCGGGTGTGCCACGAACGCGGCAAACCGCTCATCGTGGACGAAGCCTGGGGCGCGCATCTGCCGTTCCACCCCGACCTGCCGACCTGGGCGATGGATGTGGGCGCCGATATCTGTGTGGTGAGCGTGCACAAGATGGGTGCCGGCTTCGAGCAGAGCTCGGTGTTCCACGTCCAGGGCGACCTGGTGGATCCGGTCCGCTTGCGCCACTGCGTCGATCTGCTCATGACGACGAGCCCGAATGTGCTGATCTATTCGGCACTGGACGGCTGGCGCCGCCAGATGGTCGAGCGGGGACACGATCTGCTGGATGCCGCGCTGCGCACCGCGCGCCGCACCCGGACCGAGTTGAACGGTATCCCCGGTATCCAGGTGATGGAGGACGAACTGCTCGGCGCGGAGGCCTCTCACGACCTGGATCGACTCCAGGTGCTGCTGATGTCTCCGGGACCGGCGCCACCGGATACGACGCGGAGGACTGGCTGCGCCGGAACCGGCTCATCGATATGGGGATGAGCGATCACCGGCGGACCCTCGCGACCATGTCCTACGCCGACGACGACCGGACGGCCGATATGCTGATCGAGGCCATCGGCGATTGGCGGGCACAGCTGACCGACGCGCATTCCCCGCACGAGATCTACCTGCCCACGCCACAGGAACTGCAACTGGACACCGCGATCCTGCCCCGCGACGCGTTCTTCGGCAACACCGAAATGGTGCCCGTGGCGGAGGCCGCGGGCCGGGTCGCGGCCGAGCAGCTCACGCCCTATCCGCCCGGTATCCCCGTGGTGGTTCCGGGCGAACGCCTCGACCAGGGAGTGCTGGACTATCTGCGCACCGGTCACGAGATCGGGCTCAACATTCCCGATGCCACCGATCCCGAGATGAAGATGATCCGCGTCGTGGCGTGACCGCGGGCCACGACGGCGCGGTGGTTGAAGGCGCGGGACCCGGGTAAGCGCGCGGGTATGGAACTTCTCGTCATCCTCGCGATCGCGATACTGGTCGCCGTGGTGGTCGGATTCCGATGGTTGAAGGGACAGGATCGGAGTACCCGCGACGCTCCCGACAACGAAGGCAACCCGCACCGCGACGAGTGACTCACGGACCTTCACGAGCCCGTGGGGCTATTCATAGCTGTCGTCGTGGAGTCCGCCGAGGTAGGCGATCGCTCCCAGGTACCGATGACACAGCGGTGTGTGGCCGCTGTGGGCTGCGCGCGCCCGCAATGCCTCGTCCAGGGAACCGAACGTGGGATCGCCGGCGCAGTCACCGCCGTGGCCGGGGATGATCATCGGGTCGCTGCTCGACCCCTGGCCGGTGGTATCGGCGAGTGGTCCGGTCGGATGGGGGCGTGTGGCATGGAGTGTGATGAGTTGGTGTACTGCCAAAGAGTTCACGATCATCCCCGGGTGATGTGGTTCGACGGGAGGGTGACGGCCGGGCAGGGACGAAAGGTGACCGGCAGCCGGGTCAGGGCCCGATGGAACGGGCCGGGCCGCCACACCAGCTCCCCGCGCGGGATCGCGAGCGCCATATCGGGGACGGCGTCGAGAAGCTGGTCGATCGCGTCCTGCACGATCTGATAGGCCAGAGTTCGGGCCGGACAGGCGTGCGGGCCCGCGCTCCAGGACAGGTGGGATCGGTTGCCGGTGTGGTCGCCGTCGGTGATTCGCGGGTCGGTGTTGGCGGCGGCGAGGCCGATCAGCACGGGCTGATGGGCGGGGAGCCAGGTGTCGCCGACGAGAACGGGGGTGCGGGGGTAGGTGGTGCAGAAGTTCGCGATCGGCGGGTCGTGGAAAAGCACCTCGTCGAGCGCGTCCCGGGTGGACAGACTTCCGCCGATCAGTCCGCCTCCGAACCGCTCGTCGGTCATCATCAGCAGCAGGGTGTTGGTGATCAGATTCGGTTGTGCTTCGCCGCCGGCTCCGTAGAAACTCAGCAACTGGGCGAGCACTTCCCCGTCGTCGAGGCGGCGCGGGTGGGCGAGCAGGCGCGAGGTGGCGTCGTCGCCCGGATGGTCGCGTTTGAGCCGGATCAGTTCGGTCAGCGCGGTCCGCAGCGGCCCCATTCCCGCGACGGCGTCGAAGCGCGCGGCCGTCCCGGCGGTGATCCGCGCCCCTATGTCGGGTGGGCAGCCGGTGATCCGGTTGAGGACGGCGACGATGAGGGGGCGGGCGTAGTCTCCCACCAGTTCGGCGGTGCCGGTCTCGCAGAATCCGTTGATCAGCGGGGCCGCGAGTTCTTCGACGACCGCGTGCATGGCATGGCCGTCGACGGCGGCGATACTGTCCTTCGACGCCTGCCGGTAGCGCTGATGGTCGGGTCCGGTGCTGTAGCGGGCGGCGGGGTGCCAGCGCATCATCGGCAGTACCGGTGAATCCGGGGGCACGGTGGCCTGCCAGGTGCGGGGGTCGGTGGGGAAATGCTCGGTGTCGTGCAGGATCCGCACCGCGGTGTGATAGCCGAGTACCAGGGTTGCCGGTACGCCCGGGGCGAGTTCGATCGGTGCGAGGTCACCGAATTCCGTGCGCATTTCGTGGTAGATCCGGTGCGGGTCGGCGGCGAATTCCGGGGTGTGGAGGGGCACTCGCGCCTCCGTCGAAGCGTCGGGGGCGGTGTGGGCGATCGGGCACGAGCCGAGGTGATCGGTTCGCGGATAGGAGATCGATGGTGGAGTCGACATGGTCCGTTTCTTCGAGATGAGCGGGAGACAAGACAGACGTGCGCCGTCGCTGTCCGGCGGATCAGGACAAGGTGTCGCGCAGCGTCGTGAACGCCGTGTCCGGCTCGGTGAGCAGCCAGTGGGCGCCGATATAGCCGTCGGGTCGAATAAGGCAGACAGCGGTTGCGTCGGGGGTGCCGTAGCGGTCGTGGATCCGGCGACTGTCGGCCGCGACGGCACCGGCCGGGCCGGGTCCGTGATACCCGGGCGGCGTGACGACCACCGGTTCGACCCGGGCGCCGAATCGCCGACGCACACGCGTGAGCAGCGCCGAGACCTTCGCGGCATCGTGCGGATCACGATGGACGAGTACCAGCGTGTGCCCACCGTGGCGCAACCGTTCGTGCAGCCGTAGCCGAGGGGTGATCTCGACATCGGGGGCGCGCTCCCCCGCCGCCGGCCCGTCCGACCAGCGCGGCGAGGGCAATCCGGGGTCGGGGGTATTCGCGTAGCGGTAGGCGATGCCGGAGATCCGGGCCACCGCCCGCTCGGTGAACCCGGGTTCGCGGGCGAGCGCGAGTCGTTCGGCGACCGGGCGGCCGTGGTCCATCAGCACCGAATGCAGTTCATGGGTGCCGGCGATCACCTGCTCGGCGATCGGACGCCGCTCCGTCTCGTAACTGTCCAGCAGTGACTCTCGGGCGTGGCCGTGCACAACGGCGGCGAGCTTCCAGCCGAGGTTGAACGCGTCCTGCATCGAGGTGTTCATCCCCTGCCCACCCGCCGGGGACCGCTCGTGTCCGGCGTCCCCGCAGACGAAGACCCGGCCGCTGCGATATCGGGAGACGAGCCGCCGCCGCGTCCGGAACGCCGTCGTCCACTGCGGGGAACCCAACCGCACCGCACCGCCGAAATGCTCGTCGAGCACCTTCTGGAACGCCGCGGCCGAAGCGTCGATATTCCGAGCGTCACCGGGTTCACTGATCAATACCCGCCACACCCCACCGGGCAATGCAGTCGTCAGCAGCATGTGACCGCCGGTGATGCGGTAGTCGATACCGCCGACCTCCATCGGGAAGCCCGGTGACCGCTGCCGAAGCGGCACGTCCATCATCCGCATCGCCGTCCCGACGTACTCCGCACGACCCACCTGCGCACCCAGATAACCGGCGACAGTGCTGTGCACGCCGTCGCAACCGATCAGCCAGCCGGAGTGCACGGTTGCGGTCTCACCACTGTTCGTATCCCGCACGATGGCGGTGACTCCGCCGTCCGGATCCGTGGTCACCGAAATCAGCTCGGTGTGCCATTCGACGGCCCCGCCGAGCGCGCTGAAATGCCGGCGCAGGATCTCCTCTGTGTCGCGCTGGCCGATCGTGCGGAAATACGGGTACCGGCTGTCGAGACCGGTGAAATCCAGCCGTACTTTCTCCGGGAAACCCGCGAACCGATAGTCCATCCACTCCCCGCGCAAACCCCTCTCCTGGAACTCATCGACGATCCCGGCCTGTTCCAGCAACTGCAGAGTGCGGGTGTGCACCGTGAACGACCGCGAAGTCGTCACGGGGGTGGTGAGCCGGTCGATCAACCGGACATCCACACCCCGCCGCAATAACTCGATACCGAGGGTGAGCCCGGTCGGACCGGCGCCCACGATGAGAACCGGACCACCTGAAGAAGACATGACTGATCACCCTCCAAAGATTCAAGACAGAAAATGGACGGCGTGTGTCCCCCAGCGACACACGCCCCGAGCCCGGAATTACCGGGACTGTTCCCCACGCTCCGCGTTCCCGCGGAAGCGCAAACCTCCGCATGAAGCGGTGGAAATACCTGTGAACGAGTGTTTTTGGTCAGGCACCTGGAAACCGCAGCAACGCCGGTCGCTTGTACCCCACCGCGCCACGCATCGTTCGTTCCTCGGGCAACCTGTCCCGCTCGATCCGGCCGAGGGGCCACCAATCGTCGAGTTCGACCAAGCCGGGCGGCAGCAGCTCGAGACCTTCGAAGTATTCGAGGTGCTCCGTACGGGTCCGGTACCAGCCCGAACCCACGCCTTCGGTGAACGCCTCTTCTAGTTTCCGCGCCAGCCGATGGATTTCCGGGTCCTCGGAGCCCGGGTCGTAGAAGTTCGTGACCGCCACATACGAACCGGAAGGCAGCCGTTCGATCAGCTCTCTCATTGCCCGGGCCGGCCTCGACCTGTCACCGATATGGTGGAGCAGCCCGCACACCAGCACCCCTATCGGACGATCCAACTCGAGGTACTGGAGCACGTCCGGGTTCTTCAGGAGTGTGCCGGCCTCCAGGAAGTCCGCGAGAACGTAGTGCGTACGGTCGTTACGCTCGAGCAGCGCACGCCCATACGCGGCGCACACCGGATCGTTGTCGACGTAAATCACTGTCGCTCTGCGATTTTCCAGCTGAACAACCTCGTGGGTATTCAGGGCGGTCGGCAGCCCGGCACCAATATCGACGAACTGCTCGACGCCCGCATACCCGGCCAGATAACGAACCACCCGATGCATCCAGCGCCGATTCATCCGCGATACCTCGCGCTGACCTGGTGCCATCTCGAGTACCCTGGTGAAAACTGCGCGGTCGACCTCGTAGTTGTCTTTGCCGAGCAGGCTGTAGTCGTGGACTCGCGCGACACTGGCCCGGGAGGCATCTACACCAACCGGCTCCTGCAAGCAGGTATCGGGCGGCGGTCGCAGCGGAGCCCGGAATGAGGGTGATGAACGCATTGCGTGCTCCTGGAACAGAGGTCGGGGAATGACGCGTGGGAGATCGAGCACTGGTAGAGGTGGAAGCGACAGCGGTACGTCGTGCGAACCGACACTCCGGCGGATCGAAATTGAACTCGGGCGCGAGTACCTGAGCGGGCCGACGACATGGTTTCCGCCCTCGACGACTCTTCGAGCAGTAGAGATCATTCAGAACGCTCCCGGGTAGCTGGTAAATACACCAAAAGCCTGCTCCACCAGCCAGTATCGTCTCGCCGCCTCCTAGGTCTCTTCCTAACCGCCGAGCTATCATCTATGTCTCATTCGGCAGCGCGGAAGGTAGAAGTCATGGCAACGCTTCTCAAGGCCCTGTTGCGGCAACGTCACTTACAGACGGTCGCGGCGTTCAACCGGGAATACGACCGATTGGCCCGCAGGATCGACCCAGCAATCGTTGGCTGCGGCCCCCGGAAGGCCCAGTTTTACCGTTGGCTCTCCGGTGATATCGGTGGTCTGCCCTACCCACATCATCGCCGCGTATTGCAAGAGATGTTTCCGGAATGGTCGATCGAGGAACTGTTCGGCAGCCATCCCGACAACCAACCCGCGCAGGACAGGCGACACCGAGACAGCGTGCAGCCAGCACCACAGCCTGCCCGTCAACGAGCAAGCGAAGTAGAAGCCGTATTTCGAAACCGTGCCGACTTCGTCCAAGACATGCCGCCGCAGCGAATATTCCGGTCGGCACACAGTATCGACATGGTGGGAATCTCGCTCAATCTCTTCTGCCAGCAGTGCTCCGACAGCGATGTCATTCAGCTTCTGGAAAACGGCACTGAGATCAGATGCTTGTTCCTCGATCCGGCCGGTGACAGTATCCGCGCCCGGGAGGCCGAAGAAGGACACGCACCAAACACTCTATCCGACCTCACAAGCTTGAATATCCGAACACTGGAACGGATCCTGGGAAGGACAGGGCATTACACGCCGGGTTCAATCCATGTACGTACCTTCGATGAGCCGCCGCGCTTCAACCTCGTAATTATCGATACCGAATTGTGCATCATGCAGCCCTACCTACCACAGGGGCGTGGCGTCGAATCGCCGACGTTCGTAATGCGGAAGTCCGGCGGGCCAGCAGTGTTCGATACGTTTGTAAGCGTCTTCGACACTCTATGGACGCGAGGGAAGGGAATCGACGCGTGGACGACATCAGTACACTCCTGACCATCGCGCGCGAGGCCACAGCCGCTGGAGCCGAACTCCTGACGACTGCAGGGACAGGTGCGGTCCACAGCAAAGGCGATCGGGACTTCGTCACCGAACTCGACCTCGAAATCCAAGAGACGACGCAGCGACTGCTGCGAGCGCAGGCACCCCGAATCGGCTTCCGGGGTGAGGAGACCACCACGCAGCCATCGGATTCCGTACATGCCGAACAAACATGGGTGCTCGACCCCATCGACGGGACATCGAACTTCATCCATGATATTCCGCTTTGTGCGGTGTCCCTTGCGCTGGTGCATCAGGACCGGCCGATTGTCGGTGTGATACGAGCACCGTTTCTCGGGCTGGAGTACTACGCGATCGAAGGGCGCGGTGCGTACCTGAATGGCAGGCCCATCACCACCGGCCGGGCGCAGCACCTGCGGGACGCCATAATCTCGATCGGCGACTACGCCGTCGGCCCCGGCGCCGAGGCGAAGAATCACACCCGATTGGCCGTCACCGGGGCGCTGGCGACAGAGGCGGAAAGGGTTCGCATGCTCGGCTCCGCCGCACTCGATCTGGCATGGACCGCTGAAGGCCGTACCGACGGATGCATCATCATGTCCAACAAACAATGGGACATGGCAGCCGGAGTGCTCATCGCCCGCGAAAGCGGTGCCGTGGTGACCGATTCCGACGGCAGCATCCACAACGTCCGGTCGCGCCACACCGTGGCCGCCAACCCTACTATCTCCCGGAAACTCCTACAGCTGATATCCACCGCACAACAGTGACGAGGGCGCCGACGGACAAGGCGCTGCCGCGCTAACTATAGAAGGCCACGAGTGCACGAACCACGAACTTGCCCAATTTGTCCAAGTTCGGTTGTTCCCGCTTGAAGTCTGGCTCAATCGCTGAAAAATGAGGATGCGCAGAACACCCCACACAGAACGCGAGAATGGGCGCGACATCATGCAACTCAGGTTCCTCGGCAGGGGTGGTTCACAGGTGAACGACTGCCCGACCCTGTACGCCACCGACCAGGGCAGTTACGTAGCGACAGGCTGGCGTACCGGCACATCCGAGACAATCGAGATCCCGCACCTGTTGATGGGTTTCGCCGAACCGCACACGTTTATCGGGACCGCGCTGACCGAGACGGGGCGGGGTACGTTCACCCTCAGCGGTCGGCCGATAACGGACGACAAGACGTTGAGTCGACTCGACCTCGCGGACGACGAGGCGGCAATCGAGGTACCCAAGAGCAAAAGGACCTTCTACGGTGCATCTACGGCAGGGTGACTGGTCCGACCTGTTCCGCGAGTGCCGCAGTGAAGCGTTCCATCTCGAAGTCAGAGATGACTACGCGGTACCCGTTGAGTCAGAACCATTCCGGCGGTTTCTGAACAACGAGCCCGATGACTACGAGTGGTTTCGAGACTGGGAAACTCTTGTCGAGGAGTTGACCGGTTGAGGTGTCAGGGTGAGCCGGATTCGGGTAGTTACTGTGCCGCACACCGACTACCAGAGATGGAGTCTCGTCGTCGCGTCTCGCAACGTCGAGGCGGGCGTAGACATCCGTTATCTACCACGCCATCTCGCCGGTGAGGTACCGACGGACGATTGGTGGCTCATAGATAATGAGCGGGTGGCGTTCAATCTGGTCGACCGACAGCTCAAGTCAGCCGGCGTAGCCCTGACGACAGATCCTCGCATCGTCGAGTACTGTCAAGGCGTCAGACAACGGCTCTGGAAGTTGGCCACACCTTATGCTGAATATGCAGCCGGCGAAACGTCGTAGATGGTGAAGTGACCCGTAACGTTCAGGAAGCGAGAGAAGCGCTCGGACAACGACTCAGGGAGTTCCGCCGCTCGACCGGTATGTCCGGGCGCGATCTCGCCGCACGTGCAGGGTGGCATGAATCCAAGGTATCGAAGCTGGAATATGGTAGACGACCCCCCTCCGAGGCCGATCTCCGAGCCTACTGCAACATCCTGGGCGCCGAGCCTGAACTGCCGGAATTGATCACCACGCTTCGAAATATCGACAGTGCTCACGTCGAGTGGCGGCGCGTCCTGAGCGGAGGCACAAAAAGTGGGCAGAACAAGCTGGCGAAGCTTGCTGGACAGACCCGACTGATGAGGATCTACCAACCCTACGTAATACCCGGACTTCTCCAGACCGCAGAATATGCCGAAGCGATCTTACGGCAGGCAATCGAGTTTTATCGAATACCGGATGATCTCGACGAGGGCGTTTCGCAACGGCTCGAAAGACAACAAATACTCTACCGGGGTGAGTGCAAGTTTCATATCCTTATGCGATTCGACACCGCGATATCGATGGCGCCGACCCGGGTGCCGAATCCGCGCACACGGCGACTCCAATCGAACCCATCCTCTACCACCAGTTCACCCAGCTGCCGATGCAGCACCAATATTGAATTGTCGATGCAATCCCCAGATAGGATTTTATAAATAAGTCAAGACTTGAAATTTCAGTGCCATGGTTGGTACTCCTGAAAAGGTGCGGTCGTAGCTGCGTCGCACCGAGGAGGGAGTTCTGCAGATGTCCTGGTTCGTAGACGATCGCTGCGTTAACTGCGATGTGTCCCGGCAATTGGCGCCCGGCTTGATCGGCGAGGTCGATGGTCGCTCCGAAATTCTGCGTCAACCGCGCGACGAAGCCGAGGAACAGGCGCTGGCGGCAGCCGCATTCGCTTGTCAAACCCGGTCCGTTCGGCGTGAGAACGTGCCGCTGAAAGCGGTGTTCGACCCGTTCCCCTTGCGCCTGGATGAGGGGGTCTACCTGTGTGGCCACAACTCGTCACACACCGCGGGCGCCAACTCCTATCTGCTGCGACGCCGCGGCGGCAACCTCATGGTCGATACGCCACGCTGGAGCGAGTCGCTGGCAAGCCGATACGAGGAGCTCGGCGTGGTGACGGACGTTCTACTGACCCACCGTGATCACGCTGCGCATGGTCGGCGCTACGCAGACCGATTCGGGGCTCGACTGTGGATTCACGAGGGTGATCTCGATTCGGCCCCGGATGCCGATCGGATACTACGGGGATCCGAGCCCGTGGAGGTCGTCGACGGCGTAATTGCGCATCCGTTTCCGGGTCACACCGAGGGAAGTGTGCTTTATATAGTCGACGACCGATACTGTTTCAGCGGGGACAGCTTTTACTGGTCCCGCACCACCGGAGATATCGAAATCGCCGAGAGCGTCACCTGGTATTCGGTCGAAGTGCTGGCCCGTTCGCTGGCACGATCGGCCGATTTCGGTTTCGAATGGCTGCTGCCCGGTCATGGCGATCGCCGACAGCTTCCGGCAAGCGAGATGGCGCTCCGGATGCGAGGCCTGGCCGAACGTGTGAAAGCCCTTCGCCCCCAACCGATCGACTTCAGCGCTATGCGGTGGTGATCACGACTCTGCGCCCAGCCGAACATGGCGATCCGCGTGCTTGCCACCATAGTGTAGGTGCGGCCAGAGCCGGCCATGTCTCGTAGGGCACACGGCCTGCGCAGCACGTGCGAGACGCCTGATCTCGATCGGCGACTACGCCGTCGGCCCCGGCGCCGAGGCGAAGAACCGCACCGATTTGCCGTCACCGAGGCGCTGATGGCAGGGAGAAAGGGTTGGCATGCTCGGCTCAGCCGCACTCGATCTGGCCGCCTCTACAAGGAATCGACAAATCTCGTGTGGCGTCGCGATTAGTTCTGCTATCCGATGCAGTCTGATCTTCATGGGCAGACTCATCTATGGCTTCAATGTCTCGGTGGACGGGTACATCGCCGACGCGCAAGGCAATCTCGACTGGTCCGACCCGAGCGAAGAGCTCCTCTGGTACTGGAACGATTTCGAGCGGGAGACCGCGCTGGCGTTCTACGGGCGGCGACTCTACGAACTGATGTCCGCGTACTGGCCGACCGCCGACAAGGCTCCGGACGCCACTGCCCGGAACGTGGACTTCGCCCGTATCTGGCGCGATATGCCCAAGGTCGTGTTCTCACGCACCCTGGAGTCGGTCGACTGGAACTCCCGCCTGGAACGCGGCGACCCGGTCGAGGTGGTGACGAAACTGAAAGCCGAAACCGACGGCAGGCTGGAGGTGGCCGGTGCGACGCTGGCCGCGCCGATCGTGCGGGCCGGACTGGTGGACGAGTACCGGATCGTGGTCGCGCCCACCGCGGTGGGCGGCGGTACACCGTTCTTCCCGACGCTGCCGTCGTGGATACCGCTGCGGCTGCTGGAGAACCGCACTTTCCCGTGCGGCACGGTCCTGCTGCGCTATGCGACGAAACGCGACTGACACAGCGAGGGCGGGCTGGTTAGAGTGGCCGGAATGAGTGAGGGCCACGACCCGCGAACGATTCTGGCCGGCGCGGGATACCGCATCGACGACTGGTCACCTGTCACCACCGGCGAGTCGGGCGCTACCGTCTTTCGCGACGCGGACGCCACCCGATACGCCAAATGCGTGCCGGCGGCGGAGGCCGCCGCACTGAAGGCAGAGCATGACCGGGTGGTGTGGCTGGCCGGCCAGGGCGTGCCGGGCCCACGGGTGCTCGACTGGCACTCCGGCGAGGCGGGAGCACTGCTGGTGACCAGTGCCGTTCCCGGCGTTTCCGCGGATCGCCTATCGGCTGCGGACCTCCGCGCGGCCTGGGAACACATCGCCGGCGCGGTGCGCGGGCTGCACGGACTATCGGCGCAACGGTGTCCGTTCGACCGTGGCCTGGACACGATGGTCGCCGTGGCGCGCGATGTCGTCGCCCGCGATGCCGTGAACCAGGAGTTCCTTCCCGTCGAGCAGCAGCACACGCCCCCCGAGGAACTTCTGGCCCGCCTCGAACCCGAGATCGCGCGGATGCGGGCCCGAGAGGCTGTGGACGCGGTCGTCTGTCACGGAGACCTGTGCCTGCCGAATATCGTCGTGGACCCGGAAACGCTGAAGGTGTCCGGATTCATCGACCTGGGCCGTCTCGGGTCGGCCGATCGGTATGCCGATCTGGCGCTCCTGCTCGCGAACGCCCGGGAGACCTGGGAGGACGAGGAGCAGGCGCTGGCCGCGGACACACTGTTCGCGGCCGGGTACGGCCTCGTCCTGGACCGTGACCGCTTGGACTTCTACCTGCACCTCGACCCCCTCACCTGGGGATGAGGCAAAGCCGGACCGCGCGCGTAGCGATTTCACCGGTCTCGGCGCACGGAGGTTCAGGCCATATCCCACAGCAGGCGGTAGTAATCGATGCGCTCGGGATCCGGCGCGACCCCGTACGCCTCATAGAGGATCCCGTCGTATCCCGGACCGTAGTTCCACTCCGTACTCCATGCCGCGACCGCGAGGTCGGCCCAGCGGTCGCCCACCCCCAGCGAGCCGAGATCCACATGCGCGGCGAACTCGCCGTCGTCGTGCAACAACGTGTTCGGAACGCACGCGTCACCGTGACAGACGACGAGCCGGTCGACCGCGGGCGGATCGCCGATCCGCGCCCGGGCTTCCGCGACGGTCAGATGCCGATACTCGGGCGACCGGTCCGCCGGTCCCTGCCCTTCGGCGATACGCTCGTCGGCGCGCACGAGCCGGGTCCCGACACTCCACTCGAACGGGCAGCGGTCGACAGGTAGGCGGTCGTGCAGCAGGCGCAACCCCGCGCCGATCGCGGCCGCCGCCGTCGCCGGTTCCGCGACCCACCGCGGCAACACCGCGGAACGTCCGGCGACTTCCGCCGTGACCAGCCATGCGCCCTCGTCGTCGGCCCCGAGCTCGAGGACCCGGGGAACGGTCACCCACCGCCGAGCCCAGTCCAGCCGCTCCGCCTCGCCGCGCAGGTCGATCTCCGGAGTGCCCGCGGCAACCCACTTGGCATACCTGACGACCTCACCCTCGAGACGGAACGTCAGACCTCCGAGTTCATTACGCCACACGGGGGTTATCGTGTCGGCGCCGGCGAGCGCCTCGACCACCTCGGGCACATCCACGGGACCGATCGGAATCTCAGCGGTGACAGGACGGCTCATCGGGTGATCGTCCCTGCCGATCCATGCGGGTGGCAAATGAATTGAACGGGTGTGTACCGATCACCGGTACGAAACCATGGACCGTTCCGAGACCCGGCCTGCATACTCGGCCGAAGGCGGGCGGCCGCGCATGGCCTCGCGGCCGGGAAGGGAAACGTACAGTGGCGCCACTGCAGACGGTTCAGAAGATCGGTCCGGTCCTGGACCTGTTCACTGCGTCACGCCCGGAATGGCGTCCCGCCGAGATAGCGGCGGCCATCGATGCTCCACGCTCGAGCGTGCATGCCTTGCTGTCGGCCTTGGTCGATACCGGATTGCTACAGTGCCGGGCCCGCGGGCGCTACCGCCTCGGCTGGCGCGTCGTAGAGCTGAGCGAAACGCTACGGGCGACCGTGGACGTTCGCTCGCACGCGGCGCCGGTTCTTCAGGGACTGGCACACAGATACGGCGAGACCGCACACCTGGCGGTGCTCGAGCGTGACAGAGTCCTCTATCTGGACAAGGTGCCGGGCAACCACATGATCAACGTGTCGGGCGCGCGGGTCGGCGCCTCTCTCGAACCTCATTGCAGTGCGCTCGGGAAGGTGTTGCTCGCACAGCGTGAGGCCGAGGAGATCACCCGCCACCTCACCGCCGAGCCGCTGCGGCGCCTGACCCCGGCGACGATCATCGACCCGGCCGTGCTGACGGGAGAACTCGCCTCGGTCCGTCGCGCCGGATGCGCCTTCGACGCCGGCGAGGCGGCCCCCGAGGTCCACTGCGTGGCCGCGCCGATCCGAGATGAGATGGGCGTGGTGATCGCGGCGGTGAGTATCACCGTGCCGGCGAGTCGATTCAGGCCGGCGCGACAACAGTTGACGAACGCCGTCATCGCCGCCGGAAACCGGATTTCGAGGGCTGTCGCACAGTCCACCGATCCGGTGCCGACCGAACGCGACGACCCCACGATCGCCGCTGGTGCCGACCCGATGTCCTCCGCGTCGGGTACGCACCGGCAGGAGGCCCACGCGACTCGACGGCGCGGCCCGGGGTTCGCCAGAATATCCGCATGAGTCCCGTTCATCGGGCCGATGGTGAGATTTCCGCGATCGGCCGCACCACCGAGATCCTGAAGACGTTCCGGGACAGCCCCGGCGTCCTCAGTGCGGCGGCGTTGGTACGCCGGACGGGAATGGCGAAGACGACGGTGCACCGGATGCTCGACGACCTCGTACGGGTCGGACTGCTCGAACGCGAGGGCAAGGATTACCGGCTCGGCCTGCTGCTGTTCGAGATCGGTGAGTCGGTGCCGCGCCAGCGCGGCCTGCGCGAGGCGGCTCGACGGCACCTGTCGGCATTGCGGGAAGCGACGAGACACAACGTCGGGCTCTGTGTGCTCGACGGGTTCGATGTCGTCTACCTCGACGTGTTCCGCGACGACGACGGACCCCGGCTGCCGCAGCAGATCGGGGGCCGGTGGCCGGCGCACGCGAGTTGCTCGGGGAAGGCGATTCTGGCGTACTCCGAAGGGGCGACGCCGCGACCGGAGACACTGAAGGCCTGCACCGACAGCACCATCACCGACTTCGGCGAACTGGAGCGCGAACTCGAGCAGGTCCGCCGTCGTGGTGTGGCCTTCGACCGCCAGGAAGCGATCCGGGGCATTGTCGGGGTCGCGGCGCCGATCTTCGGTCCCGGTGATGAAGTTCTCGGGGCGGTTTCGTCCTCGGGGGTGGCCGGCCGGATCAACCTCACCCGTATCGACGCCGCCGTCCGAACCACAGCGGTGTCGATCTCCCGGGATCTGTCACGCGCGCAGTCCGTCGTCCGTCCGGTGCTGCGGCGTCACTGATACCGCGCGCCCGTTCAGCCCCGGCCGGCGAACGGCATCCGGTTGGCCATGATCGTCATGAACGGCACCGTCACGTCGAGCGGGAGTTCGGCCAGCCGGACGACAGCGTCCGCTACATACTTCGGATCGAAGGTCGGCTCGGCACGCCGGCTCCCGTCGGGCTGCCGTGCCGACACTCCCACCCCCTCGGTCATGGCGGTGGCCGCATTGCCGATGTCGAGCTGGGTGCAGCAGATGTCGTAGTCGCGCCCGTCCAGCGCGATCGACTTCGTCAGACCCGTCACCCCGTGTTTGGTGGCCGTATAGGCGACGCTGGCCGGTCGCGGTGTGTGCGCCGACAGGGAACCGTTGTTGACGATCCGCCCGCCCCGGGGTGACTGCGCCTTCATCATCCGCATGGCCTCCCGAGCGCACAGGAACGTTCCGGTGAGATTGGCCGCGACGGTCCGCTCCCAGTCCGCCGGATCGATCTCGTCGGCGCTACCGGCCGGCCCGAACGTCCCGGCGTTGTTGATCAGTACGTCGATCCGGCCGTAATCACCGGCCACCCGTGCGAACAGGTCACGCACCGATTCGACGGACGACACGTCGGCCGGGACCACGGCGCTTCGCTCGTGCCCGTTCGCCGTCTCCTCCAGTGGCGCGCGACTGCGTCCGGTCAGTACGACATGATGTCCGGCCTCGAGCAGCGCGTGAGCCATGGCGCGGCCCAATCCGGAGCCGGCCCCGGTGACGACGATGACGCGTTCGTTCACTGTGTGTGCTCCTGTTCGGTGGTTGCCGGTGGTCAGTGGTTGTCGCCTCGCACGGCGGTGCCGCGTCTGCCGACGAGGAAGTCGAAGTCGACGCCGCGATCGGCCTGCAGAACATGGTCGACGAACAGTCGCTGATAGCCGCCGGCGGGGATATCGGCGGCGGGGGCGAGCATTGCTTCGCGGCGGCGCAGTTCCTCGGCGTCGACGTGCAACCGCAGTACCGAGCCCGGGATGTCGAGTTCGATGCGATCGCCGTCGCGGACCAGGGCCAGCGGACCCCCGACGGCCGCTTCGGGCGCGACGTGCAGGACGACCGTTCCGTAGGCGGTTCCACTCATCCTGGCATCGGAAATCCGCACCATATCGGTGACGCCACGTTCGAGCAGCCGGCGCGGCAGGGGGAGATTGCCCACCTCCGGCATACCGGGGGCGCCGATCGGACCCACCCCGGTGAGCACGATGACATCGTCGGGTTCTATCTCGAGATCCGGCGAATCCACCCGGGCCCGGAAATCGTCCATACCGTGGAATACGACCGCCCGGCCCGTGTGCCGCAGCAGGTGCCGGGACGCCGCCGAGGTCTTGACGACCGCCCCGTTCGGCGCGAGATTGCCCTTCAGCACGGTAATTCCGGCATCTTCCTGTAGCGGCGCAGCACGCCGGCGGATGACGTCGTCGTTCCAGATGGGCGCGGATGCCACGTTCTCGCCGAGCGTCCGGCCGGTCACCGTGCGGGCGCCGGTGTGCAGCAGGTCCCCGAGTTCGGCGAGCACTGCGGGCAGGCCGCCGGCATAGTAGAAATCCTCCATCAGATAGCTGCCCGAGGGCATGAGGTTCACCAGAAGCGGGATATCGCGCGTCTGCTCGGCGAAATCCGCCAGTTCCAATGGCAGTTCGAGACGGCCGGCGAGCGCCAGCAGGTGGACCACCGCATTGGTGGACCCGCCGATCGCGGCGTTGACGCGGATCGCGTTCTCGAATGATTCGCGGGTCACCACGGTGGACATCCGGAGGTCCTCCGCCACCATCTCGACAATCCGCACCCCGCTGTCGCGGGCGTGGACTCGCCGCCGGGAGTCGACCGCGGGGATCGCGGCATTGCCGGGCAGGGCGAGCCCGAGGGCCTCCGCGATCGACGCCATCGTCGACGCGGTGCCCATGGTGTTGCAGTGACCGGGTGAGCGGGAGGTCGCCGATTCCGCCGCGCGGAAGGCACATTCACTCATCGTGCCGGCGCGCACCGCCTCGCTCATCGCGAACACCGAGGTACCCGAGCCGATGGTGCGGCCCTCGTGCCTGCCGCTGAGCATCGGACCGCCGGACACTACGATCGTCGGGAGATCGCAGCTCGCGGCGCCCATCAGCAGCGCCGGCGTGGTCTTGTCGCAGCCGCAGAGCAGGACGACCCCGTCGATCGGGTTGGCCCGGATGGACTCCTCGACGTCCATGCTCACCAGGTTGCGGTAGAGCATCGTCGTCGGCCGGATGATCGTCTCACCGAGCGAGGTGACCGGGAACTCGACCGGGAAACCGCCCGCCTCGATCACGCCGAGTCGTACCTGCTCGGCCAGATCACGGAAGTGCGCGTTACACGGGGTCAGTTCCGACCAGGTGTTGCAGATACCGATCACCGGACGGCCGTCGAACATCCGGTCCGGAATGCCTTGGTTCTTCATCCAGGACCGGTGGATGAAGGCATTGAGATCGTTGCCTGCGAACCATTCCCGGGATCGCAACGAGCGCTCAGTGTTCATCGGAGGGTCCTTTCAGTCCGAGGATCAGCCTGGCCTCGGCCGGGCTCGCCGGCGTCAGGCCCAGCCGTTCGACGATGCCGACGATGTGCTCGACGAACCGCACGTTCTCGGTGGGCACCCCCGGCACCAGGCACGGGTTGTCCTCGATGCCGACGCGGACGTGCCCACCCAGCAACAGTGCGTGGGTGAGACCGCGCATCTGCTCGCTGCCACCGATGCTCACCGAGAACACCGAGTCCGCGGGCAGCACATCGACCATCTGCTGCAGGATCGCCGGGGTGTACGGGAGTGCGTTCTGGAAGGTGCGGTCGAGGCCGAGGACCATGTTCACCAGGTGCGGGCCCGGTTCGCCGGCGGTGAGCGTACTGATCTCCTGCAGCAGGTGGGATGGGCCGAAGGCCTCCCATTCGGGTTTGATGCCGCGGGCCCGCATGGCGGCGGCGAGCTCGGCGGCCCGGCTCGGCGGGGTATCCATCAGTATTTCGCCCGACGGCGAGGAGACGTAGGCGGTGATCGCGTCGAGCGTGCAGGTGTCCGCGCCGCCGCCGAGTCCGTCGAGTCGCGCGGACCAGTCCACCACCCGGCTTCCGTCCGCGCGGACCCGCACCATATCCCCGTTGACGCCCCCACCGGTGGAGTTGTTGACCACGATGTCGCAGCGCTGCCGGACGAGGTCGTTGATGCGCCGGTAGATTCCCGCGTCACAGGTCGCCTCGTCGTCGGGACGGCGCGCGTGCAGTGCCGCCATCGACGCACCGGCCGAGTGACACCGGGCGACGTCCGCGGCGATCTCCTCCGGCTGAGTGGGTACGTACGGGTGGTCGGCCTTCGTGAGGAACCCACCGGTCGGAGCCACCGTGACGATCACCTTGTCCCGCAACGTGGTCATGCGTCCACTCCCGTCCGCACCGCGGCCGCGAAGAACATCGCGATCGCGTGCGCACCCGGATCCACGACGCCACGGGCATGGTCGCCGACGTAGCTCGCGCGGCCGCGCAGCGCCGGCAACGCGCGGGTCGACTCGGCGCCCGCCACGGCGGCATCGCGCGCGGAAATCAGCGCCGCGGTGACATCGTCGGAGGTCGTGGCGGCGGCGAGCAGCGCCGCCGCGGCCGGCGCCATCGCGTCGACCATCGTCTTGTGCCCTACCTCCGCCCTACCGAGCCGTCGCACAGCGCCGGTGGCGGTGTCGACCGCGGCGGCGAGCTGCGCGGCACCGACCTTCGCGCCGCGAATATCGGCGATCCGGCCGAACCACAGTCCCAGAAGTGGACCGCTGGTCCCTCCGGTGCCGAGGAAAGCGTCCGAGAGCCGGGCGAACACGTCCCCGGGCCCGGCCGGTGGATCGGCCTCGAATCCGGCCAGCGCGGCACGGACGGCCGAACGCAGGTTGAGGCCGAAATCGCCGTCTCCGATCAGCCGGTCCAGATCGGTGAGCGCGTCGACCTGTGTTTCGACGTCCGAGGCGAATCGCGTGATCCAGTTCCGCGTCCGGTCGAGTTGCAGCGTGGTCATCCATTCCTCCGAAATGCTCGCACCCGTGGGGTCACCACGTGAGTGCCGGTGTGCCGACCGGGTCGTTCCACAGGTCGACGAACTCGTCGGTCGCGCGCACGAGGGTGATCGACAGTCCGTGCATGTCGAACGAGGTGACCAGTGAGCCGGCGAGCAGGCGGGCACACCCGATTCCCCGCTCGCCCAGTGCCCGGACGAGTTCCCTGGTGGCGATGGCGAGTTCCAGGTCGTGCGTGGCGCCGAGCCCGTTGACGATCGCGATCACGTCGTCGCCGGGGCCCACCCGCCCGCCGCCGACCAGTTGCTCGACGAGTTCGTCGACCAATACCCCCACCGGCGCCGCCGGCCGGGTGCCGTGGCCCCGCTCGCCGTGGATCCCGACACCGAACTCGATCTCGTCCGCGGCCAGGTCGAACGACGGCCGGGTGTGGCCCGGCGGAGTGCCCGCGCGCAGCGCGACGCCGAGCGTGGACGACGCCGCCACCACCCTGCGGCCCAGATCCGCGATATCGGCCAGCGACCGGCCCCGTTCGGCCGCGGCGCCGCAGATCTTCTCCACCGCGACCACGCCCGCGGTCCCCCGCCGGCCTGGACCGCCGTCCGCGCCGCCGGCGGTGGCGAGATCGTCGTCGACGACCACGATCTCGGTGGTCACCGACCCGGTGAGCAACTCCGCCGCGATCGAGAAGTTCAGCATGTCGCCGGTGTAGTTCTTCACGATCAGCAGCGTGCCGTGACCGGTCTCGACGGCCTCGACCGCAGCACGCACCTGTAGCGCGGTGGGGCTGGAGAACACCGCGCCCGGCACCGCCGCGTCGAGCATGCCGGTGCCGACGAACTGGGCGTGCAGCGGCTCGTGGCCGGCGCCGCCGCCGGACACCAGGGCCACCTTCGGCCGGGGTCGCCGCGCTCGGACGACATATGCCGGATCGCGGTGGCAGACGAGTGTCTCCGGATAGAGCAACTGCAGGCCCTCGAGCGCCTCATGGGTGACGTTCTCGGGCTCGTTCACGAAGTGCCGACCGATCACGGGTGCCCCCCGGACAGGTCGCGAGGTTCCGGTGTGAGCCGGTGTGCGAACGCGCGGACTCCGGTGTGGACGGTATCGCCCACCCGCAGTCCGGCCGCCCGGGCCGGACCGTTGACGTAGGAGAGGACGCCGTGGTGCCACATGTCCATCCCATTGCTGATCTCGGCGGATTCGTGGCCGACGGTCGCGCCCGGGACCCCGGCCTCCCCCATCGCGACGACACCGGCGATACCGGCGTCGTCCTTGCCGATACCGGCATCGTTGAACACCGCTAGTGCGGGGCCGATCTCGATGGCCAGCCGGCCCGACTCCTGCCCACCGTTGGACGCCGCGACGAGGATGCGGCCGGTGTCCTCGGTCTCCGCCTGGGACATGCTGTCCATGACGACGATCTGCCGGCCGTTCTCCGCGCCGATGATGCTGCGGAACATCAGGACTTGCTCCTTTCGATCAGGGCGAGGATCTGTTCGCGCAGCGACGCCCCGACCCGGACACCGTCCCGGTGCGCGATGTCGTTGACGTAGCTGACGATGCCGTGTTCCCACGCATCGGTGCCGTCCCCGATCCGGGCGCTGTCGTGCGATACCGCGATGCCCGCGATCGCCCGGCCGGCCACCGCCGCCAGTCCCGCGATACCGGCCCGGTTCTTGCCGATACCCGCGTCGTTGCACACCACGACCGCCACCCCGAACGAGGCGGCGTACTCGCCGGCGCTGGCGCCGCCGTGCGATCCGGTGACGAGGATGTCGCCCCGGTATCGCGGTCCGGCGAAGGCGATCGAATCGGTGACCCAGACCCGCCCACCGGCGGCCCGATGAACCAGTCGCGGTTCGGTGCCCGCGATATCGACGGGCCTCATGCGGGTACTCCCAGCAGTTCACGTGCCTGGCCGGGGGTGGCGGGCTCCCGGCCGTGCCGGCGCGCCAGCTCGGCCACCCGGGCGACCAGTTCGGGAGTGGATGGGTAGCCGAGTTCGCCGTAGTGGTGGTCGCCGGCGCCGATGGCGACGTGCCCGCCGCGGCGGATGGCCTCCTCGGCGGCCTCGAGCACATTTCCGCGGTAGGCGGAGACGATCCACTCGATCGAAAGATCTTCGGGCAGCAGATCCAGCTGCGCCCGCAAACCCGCCGCGGTGGCCGGATGCGCCGCGGGGAACTCGTCGCCGCCGAGGATGAACGCCACCACCAGCGGCACCGGTAACGGCCGGGATCGAGCGTGCGCGAGGATGGCCCGGGTCCACCCGACATTGAACGACGCCAGGTACGGCGTCATCCCGAGTTCGCCGGCCAGGTCCAGCAGTTCGGTCTGTGTCCGGGTGTCGTTGAGGAACACTCGGTCGTCGGTGACGAACCGGCCCGAATCGAGATCGATGAGATCCATTGCCGCGAGGCCCATTTCGACGATCAGGAAGTCGGATCTGGTCTCCGGGCGTCCCTGATTCGGTGCGAGGTTGGACAGCCGCCGGGACACCGACCAGCCCGCGACATTGGCGGGCGCCGGGGCGAGCAGCAGGTCGGTTTCGGCACGGACCCGCGCGATGATCTCGGCGTAGGTCCGCGCCGAATGATCCACTCCGCCGTCCGGGGTCCGGCCGTGGAAGTGCATCAGCGACGCTCCCGCGGCCCGGCTCGCGGCCGCGGTCGCGGCGATCTCGCCGGGTGTCCACGGGATATGCGGATTGGGGTCGCGCATCGTGTTCTCGTTGACGTGCACGCCGATGACGATCGGCTTCGACCTACCGGTCACCCCGGCCCCCTTTCGGTACGCGCCAGCCCGCACCGATCGACTGGCCGCCATCGACCGTCCACGTCTGGCCCGTGACGAACCCCGCTCTGGATCCGGCCAGGAACGTGATGACCTCGGCGATCTCCTCCGGTTCGGCATAGCGGCGCAAGGGGATCGCCTTCAGGATCTCTTCTTTCGCGCCCGCGCCCTGACCCGTGCGGGCGAGCGGGGTCAGGGTGGACCCCGGCGCGACGCAGTTGACCCGGATACCGTCCTCGGCGAGTTCGAAGGCGAGTTGGCCGGTCAGCGCGATCACCCCGCCCTTCGACGCCGAGTACGCCGCGCGATCCTGGCTGCCCCGCAGTCCGGAAACCGAGGAGATCGTCACCACCGAACCCCCACCGTCGGCGGCGAGCAGGTCGGCGAAGGCACGGACGACGGTGAACGTGGCGACCAGATTGACCTCGAGCGTGCGCCGGAAGTCCTCGGGCGTGGTCTCCCGGACCGGGGCATTGCGGGCGATGCCGGCGCTGGTCACCACGGCGTCGACCCGTCCGAACCGTTCACCGGTGGCCGCGACGAGCCGAGCGATGTCACCCTCATCTGTGACATCGGTCGGCACGTCGAGCACCCCCTCCCGCGAATCCCGGGACCCGAACGGGGTGCGGTCGGCCACCACCACATTCCATCCGAGGTCGACGAACCGGTCGCATGTCGCTCGCCCGATTCCGGATGCCCCGCCGGTGACGACGGCCACCTGCGCCGTCATGAGCCGAGCACCGTTCGCATATCGCGTACCGGATCGTCACCGTCCCAGCCGACAGCGGCGGCCGCGACAGCACGGAAGAGTGCGCCTTTGCGCCCACTCACCTCGGACAGTTCGACGACGGTCCCCGGGAAGGGCCCCTCCTCGAAGTAGACGAACCGTTCGTCGGGGGCGCCGCTGCCGGAGATACCCCTCTGCAATTCGATCGCGCCGCGTTCGCGGGCGGCGGCACGGAGGCGATCGAAGTCGGTGGTCCAATAGGCCACGTGCTGCAGCCCCTCGAGCCCACGGTCGGTGAACTCCTTGAACGCGGAGGGCTCGTCGTTGCGCTGCTGGATCAGTTCGATCTGGGTGTCGCCGCTCTGTGCGAGGGCGATGCTGAATCGCGGCGACGCACTCTGTCCACGAAACCGGAAACCGGTCAGCGGCTGATCGTCGATGTAGAAGAACGGCCCCACGCCGGTCACCGCTACCCAGTGCTTCATCGCACTGTCGATATCGTTCACCACATAGCCCAGTTGTCGCAGCGGGCCGAAGTATCTGCTCATACTCACCTCGAGTGTCGAACACCGCCGCACGCCGGGGCGGTGTGGAATCGTGTCGATGATGTCGGCCGACATCGCCGAGAGGAACGAATTCGTACCGATCATCGGGACTTGCCCGACCGGTTCGGAGAGGTCAGACCCGTTCGATCCCGGCGCTCACGCCGGCAGCGGAACGCGAATCGCGCGTGGCGAACTTCAGCGCGAGGACGATCACCGCGGCGAGCGCCAGGACCAGGGCGTAGACACTGATCGCCGGCGTGAAGCTGCCGGTCGTGTCCTTGATCCAGCCGGTGACCTGCGGACCGAAGTAGCCGCCGAGATTGCCCATACCGTTGATCACGCCGAATCCGGCGGCCAGGGCCACCCCGGTGAGGAAGTTGGACGGCATGGTCATGAAGATGCCCATCGAGCTGTAGAGGCCGATGCCGGCCACGCAGAAGCCGATGACGGCGACGACCGGAGTCTGGAAGAACAGCGCGGCGAGCCCGAATCCGAGTGCGGCGACACCGGCCGCGATCGCGAAGTGCACCGGCCGTTCGCCGCGGCGATCACTGTGCCGGGTCCACCAGATCATCGGCCCGATCGCCAGCAGCGCGGGCAGGGCGGCGACCCATCCGATCTGGGTGTTGGTCATGCCGAACTGCCGGTAGATCTGCGGCATCCAGATCTGGAAGCCGTTCAGACTGAAGGTGAAGCAGATGAACACCGAGATCAGGACCAGGACCCGAGGATGCACCAGGCCCTGCCAGAAGCTGTGCGAGCCGGCGGCCGACTCGGTGTGCGCGGCCTCCTCGTCGAGCTTGTTCGTGAGCCAGCCGCGTTCCTCGTCGGTGAGGAACTCCGCCTCGGCGGGGGTGTCGCGCAGCACCCGGAAACAGACGACGGCCATGATCACCGCCGGAACACCGGTGAGAATGAAAACCCACCGCCATCCGGACAAGCCGAGGAATCCGTCCATCTCCAGTAGATGCGTGGTGATCGGCGTGCCGAGACCCGACAGGCAGATGAAACCGACGATCCACGACATCGACCGGCCGCGGTCCTGGTTCGGGAACCAGCGGGAGACGAAGTACAGCATGCCGGGCGAGAATCCCGCCTCCGCGATACCGAGCAGGAACCGGCACACGACCAGAGTCGTCGCCCCCTGCACGAATCCCGTCGCGATGGTGACGATCCCCCAGGTGATCATGATCCGGGTGATCCACCGCCGCGCCCCGACTTTGGTGAGGATGTAGTTGCTCGGCGGCTCGCAGACCGTGTAGCTCCAGAAGTAGATGCCCGCCGCGAAGCCGAACATCGACGCGGAGATTCCGAGTTCCCCGTTCATCGTCAGGCCGGCGACACCGATATTGAGCCGGTCCAGATACAGGACTATGTACGCCAATCCGATGATCGGCATGAACCGCAGCATCACCTTACGGATCGTCCGAGCGCCCACCGGGTCCCGGACCTCGGCCGGAGTAGTTTGCCGGCGCATCTTCCACCTCTTGTTCTTCAGCGCATCCACTGTGATGCGCGACACGAGAACGATGCGCGCCGCACTACCGGATTCCCAATCGTAAAGTCCCGTTCATCGGAACTCGGTTCGGCAGACGTCACGGGCCCTGGTGAAAGTGGCAGGAGTTTCGGCAGGTCAGGCCCCTGATGCGGGGTACCGACCCGGTTCGATACCGCGCTCTGCGGGCACAGCGCAGACCGGAAGGACGACAGACACGACTCATCCGTCGTACGCGATCGCGTACGACGGATGAGTGCACCACCGCGGTACCGGTCAGATGAGCAGAGCAGGTGCCGAAGGCCGGCCGGCGTCATCGAACGAGACGACCACCGGCGCGTCCATCGGGAAGTGGGCGGGCATCAGCAGCAGGCCCTCCCGTGCGCAGCGTTCGAGAAGGGCATCGCGGGTGCGGCGGGCCGCGAGCGGGTCCACGTCTCCCCCTTGGACGAGATGGGCGCAGCAGAACTGGATCGGGTGGTGGACGACGTCCCCGGAGATGACCGCGCTGCGGTCGGGGGAACGAATTTCGACGATCTGATGACCGGCGGTGTGGCCGGGCCCCGACCGGAGGACGACACTTGTGTCACCCTCCTCGGCGAGGATATGGCCGTCGTCGACCGTGATCCACGCGGCCTGCTCCAGAACCGGCCGGATGCTGTCGTGATAGGTCCGCACGAGATCCGAAACCACGGGGTCCGGCGGCGGGCTTGCCACCAGCGCCTGCAGTTCGGCCAGTTCCACAGCGCCGAACACATGGGTGGCCCGTTCGAAGGTCGGCACCCACGCCCCGTCGACGAGCCGGGTGTTCCAGCCGCAGTGGTCCGGATGCAGATGGGTGCTCACCACCAGGTCCACCTCGGCGGGCGTGTGCCCGGTCGCGGCGAACCGCTCCTCCCAGTCGGTGTCGAACATATGGTGCGGAAGCAGATTCGGCCGCTCCTTGTGGTTGCCGTTACCGGTGTCGACCACCAGCGTCGTATCACCGATATCGATCACGTAGGTGTGGATCGCAAGGATCAGATCCCCTGTCCCGGGGTCCACGAACCGCGGCGGCAAGGCGGCCGCGACGCGCTCGGCGCGCTCGTCGGCAGCCGGGAACAGGCTCGTCACCGGGAACGGCCAGCGTGCCAATTCGGTGAGCTGCCGGACGCGCGCTACCCCTATGTCGACGGTGAAGGTCACCGCACCACTCTCCTCCCGGTCACGGATCGGTCCCGCGGATCCTCCTGCGCGGAACCGGGCACCGCGACCGCGGCGTCCCGATCATCGGTCCCGGATCGCCGGAGTCACCATGGTCTGTTCCGGCTCGCGTCCGGCGAAGCCGATCCCGACGGCGGCGCGCGCCGCGGTTGTCCGGCTATTCCGCTCATCGGTCCGATCGCCGGCCTCCCGGTGGTTCCCTCTCGGATGACCGGTCGAGGGAGACCCGCGCGGACCGCCGACGCTTCGCACAGCGTCGGCGAAGGACAGGGTCTCGCCGACGCCGAGCAGATTCCAGTGAGAGGCACCTCCATGATTCGCAAAACCGCCGCCATCGTCGGCTCCGGGAACATCGGAACCGACCTGATGTACAAATTGCAGCGCTCCGAATACGTCGAACTCCAGTACATGGTGGGGATCGACCCGGACAGCGAAGGGCTGGCACGGGCCCGCCGGGAGGGTTTCGAGACTTCCGCCGACGGCATCGATTGGCTGCTGTCGCGGCCCGAACTCCCCGATATCGTTTTCGAAGCCACCTCGGCGAAGGTGCATGCCGCCGCGGCACCCGGATACGCCGAGGGCGGTATCACCGCCATCGACTTGACTCCCGCCGCCGTGGGCCCCTATGTCGTGCCGGCGGTGAATCTCGACGAGCACCTGGCCTCGCCCAATGTGAACATGATCAGTTGCGCGGGCCAGGCCACCATCCCGATCCTGTACGCGATCAACGAGGTCGCCGACGCCTCCTACGGGGAGATCGTCGCCGCCATCGCCTCCCACAGCGCCGGGCCCGGCACCCGCCAGAACCTCAGCGAGTTCAGCGAGAAGACCGGCAAAGCGCTCGTCCGGGTCGCCGGCGCCGACCGTGCCAAGGCGATCTCGGTGATCAATCCGGCCGAACCGCCGATGAACATGCGCGACACGGTCTACGCCGAGGTCCGCAACCCCGACGCCGCCGCCATCGAGCGGGCGGTCGTGGACATGGTCGCGAAGGTGCGCCGCTATGTCCCCGGATACTCGCTACGCCTCGTCGACGTCGAGGGCGACCTCGTGACCGTGATGCTCGAGGTCGTCGGCGCCGGCGATTTCCTCCCCACCTATGCCGGAAACCTGGACATCATCACCGCCGCCGCCGTTCGGGTCGCCGACGTCATCGCCCAGCAGAACCTCACCCCCGGAGCAGCACAGTGAACAACCTTGCACAGAAGAAGGTCACGATCGTCGACACCACCCTGCGTGACGGCATGTCCTCGGTGTCGCATCGGTTCACCCCCCGCGATGTCGCCGATATCGCCCGCGGCCTCGACAAGGCCGGTGTGGACACCATCGAGGTCGCGCACGGTATCGGATTGGGCGCCTCGTCCATCCAGTACGGTTTCGCGGCCGCGACCGATCCCGAATACATCCGTGCCGCCGTCGACGCGGTCGACAATGCCACCATCGCGGCCCTCTACGTCCCCGGGATCGCCACGCTCGCCGAGCTGCAGACGGCCGCCGAGGCCGGAATCGGAACGGTCCGCGTCGCGGTCCACTGCACCGAGGCCGACTGTGCGCAGCAGCCGATCCACTGGGCCAAGGACCGCGGCCTGACCGTGATGACCTTCTTGATGATGAGCCACAAACTCGAGCCCGAACCTCTCGCGGAGCAGGCAGCAGTACTCGACTCCTACGGCGCGGACGTCGTCTACGTCGTGGACTCGGCGGGCGCGATGGTCCCCCGGCACGCGGCCGAGCGGGTGGCCGCCCTACGACAGGCGATCTCCGCGGACATCGGCTTCCACGCGCACAACAACCTCGGTGTCGGCATCGCCAATGCTCTCGTCGCCGCCGAGAACGGTGCCACCTTCATCGACGGTTCCCTGCGTGGTCTGGGCGCGAGCGCCGGAAACGCCCAAACCGAGGTCCTCGCAGCGGCTTTCGAACGCGCCGGGTGGGACACAGGCGTCGACCTGTTCCCGTTGATCGATACCGCCGAACACGTTGTGGCACCGCTGATGAACGAACCGCAGATCGTCGACGAGACCGCATTGGTTCTCGGCTACGCCGGCGTCTACTCGACCTTCTTCCATCCGACCAAGCGGGCGGCGAAGAAGTTCGGCGTTCCCACCCGCGACATCCTGCTGGAGCTGGGCCGGCGCGGCGTCATCGGCGGCCAGGAAGACATGATCCTCGACGTCGCCTCCGACCTCGCCGGCCGCACCTCGAGTTATCTGCCCGGAGGTCCCGGCGGCGATTGATCGGTCGGGATCGGCCCGGGTGGGCGTCGCGGCGCGGGTGGTGCCACCGCGAGTTCCCCCCGTCGGGCGGCCCGCCACCACCGCTGTCCGGAGTCCATGACACGCCGGACCTTGCGCACGGCGGGTACCTGTGTGAGCAGGTGCGCCTGGTATCGCCACGGCACCTGTGGCCCGTGCCGAGCCGCCATCGCATAGGCGAACTGTACGGCGCTCCGGTCGAGATACCGGTCGGCGTGTTCGAACCAGACCATGCTGGCACGGGCGGCGGCCTGGATCGGGCGTAGCGCGGCGCGGCGCTGGGCGTCGTAGTTCTCCAGCGCGTCGGCGACCTCGGCATGCTCGTACAGATTCTGTGCGAGCGCGACGGCGTCGACGATCGCCAACCGGGTACCGGAACCGATGGTGAAGTGGGTCGTGTGCGCCGCGTCGCCGAGCAACACGACCTTGTCGTGATACCAGGTCTTGTTGGTGATCTCGGGAAAGCGGCTCCACTTCGCGAACTCGCCGCGTGCCTTGCTGATCAACGAGTGACCGCCGAGAACCCGGGTGAAGATGTTCTCCAGCACACGCGAATTCTCCGGATCCCCCAGGGAATCGAATCCCAGGCCGTGCCAGGTGCGCGGTTGGCACTCGACGATGCAGGTGCTGATCTTCCCGGCCACCGATGGGTAGGCATGGAACCAGATCCAACCGGCCGCGGTGTGTTCGAAGGCGAAGGTGAATCGGGTGAAGACCTGGTCGGTACCGAGCCAGATATATCGATTCTCGCCGAAGGCGACCGACGTGCCGAAACAATGATCACTCAGCTGCCGTACCCGGCTGCTCGCGCCGTCGGAGGCGACGATGAGATCGGTGTCGTCGAATCCGGACAGATCGTGGACCTCTCGCCCGTGCCGGACATCGACGCCCAGATCGATCGCCCGCCGGGAGAGTACGTCGAGTAGTGCCGCGCGCCCCATACTGAACCCGTAACCCCCGAAATGCGCAGTCCGGTCGTCGCCCACATGGATTGCCTGTTCACGCCACAGTACCGACCCGGCGCGCACCGCCCGGGCGCTCTCGGGGTCGTTGCCGTACAGGATGTCGAGCAGGTCGTCCCAGTACACGACGCCCCAGCCATAGGTGGCCCCGGGGGGATCGCGGTCGATCACCGTGATGGCATGGGCCGGGTCGCGCCGCTTCATCGAGATGGCAAAGTACAGCCCGGCAGGCCCGCCACCGACGCATACGATCTTCATCTCGTCACCAGCTCCGTGCCGGCCGGTCGAACCTCACTTCACCTGATCGGTACTCGAGACGACCGTGCCCGGCACATGTCCGGGCACGGTCACCGGCCGCTAGAAGCTGCCCCAGCCACCCCAGCCGGGCCACCAATTGCCCCAGCCGGGACTCCAGCCCCAGCCATTTCCCCAACCCCAGCCATTACCCCAACCCCAGCCGCCGCCTTTACCCCAGCCGCCATTTCCCCAACCCCATCCATTTCCCCAACCGCCGCCTTTACCCCAACCATCGCCGCGATCCCAGCCGCCACCCTTACCCCAGCCGGGGCTGTCGACGAGTTGGCTTGCGGACGTGGGCGAGGATGCCTGCGCGGTAGGCGCTTGCTGCGCGGCTGCGACGACCGGAATCGCGGCAACTGCGGCTATACCGGCGGCGGCCGCCAACCGGGCGAACTTCGTATGTGAATTCTTTCTCGTCATGATGGGCTCCAGAATGCTGTCCCGACCCGCTTGAATTCTACGCGCCGAACTCTGGAATTTTCCGCGTTCTTTCAACTACAAATTACCCGACTTTTGCACGGTTTTTCGATCCGGCAATGCCCATCCACTCCTGAGGGTTCCCGGAGATCGGCCGCCGCCGACTATCCGGCTGACAGGGCCGACAGCGGAATCCGGGCCGCTCGGGAACCGGTCCGGCATCCGGTGACCTCGCCTTTCCTCCGTGCCACGGCATCGACTGCCATCAGCACGCGCCTTCCCCACCGACGATCCGATCAGCGGATCGGGCCTGGAACACACTCGCCATCCACAGCTGCGGTGTCGGGCCGAGGCCGGCCCACCCCGACCGGTAACCGACCGACATCGAGATCGGATTCACCGGTGACCGGACACTCCCCGATTTTTTCGTGTATCGCGTCGAGCGCTGCCGGGAGAACCCGGACAGAAAATCCACACGCGGTGCGTTGCCGTGACAACACCGACAAGACCGATAACAATGCTGCCCATGACCCTGGCGGTCGGCAAAGAATTGGGTGATCGGCGAGCGGACCGCGGCGATGATGCGGTGCCACGTACATACTTCCGGCCCGATATCGAAGGACTGAGAGCAGTCGCCGTGGTGGCCGTCGTGCTTTTTCACACGGGCATGCCCGGAGTTGGTGGCGGATTCGTCGGCGTGGACGTCTTTTTCGTGATTTCCGGCTTCCTCGTCACCGGAATCCTGTTTCGAGAGACGGCGACCACCGGCACTCTCGGGCTCGCCCGGTTCTACGGCGCGCGGGCCCGGCGACTGCTACCCGCGGCGGGCATCGTCCTCGTCACGACCGCGGTGGCGGCCGCCGTACTGCTGCCACCCCTGCAGGCCCGCCGGGTACTCGGCGACGGGATCGCCAGCGCGCTGTATGCCGGGAACTATCGGTTCGCCCTGCGCGGCACCGACTATCTCGCCGGCGATGTGCTCCCGTCGCCGTTCCAGCACTTCTGGTCGCTCGGTGTGGAAGAGCAGTTCTATCTGCTCTGGCCTGTGCTGATCACCGCGACGGCGTGGTTCGCGCGGCGGCACCGGACCGGGGCGGCGGCACCGCGGCCGTACCTGATCGTTCTCCTGATCGTCGCCGCGTTCTCCAGCGCGACCGCACTGCTCTGGACCGGCACGCTCCCCTCGTGGGCGTTCTTCTCGCTGCCCACCCGGGCCTGGGAGTTGGCCGCCGGCGGCGCGATCGCGCTGTCGGCGGCGGCGTGGTCCCGGCTGCCGGCAATCCCGGCCGCTTTCGCCGGCTGGGCCGGATTACTGCTGATCACCGTCGCTTGCACCTGGTACGACGAGCACACCCGATATCCCGGGGCCGCCGCGCTGCTCCCCGTCGCCGGGACTGTACTGGTGATCATTTCCGGCTGTGTCACTCCACGGTTCGGCGTCGGACGCGGGCTGGCATTCGGCCCGATTCGGGCGATCGGCCGCGGGTCCTACTCGTGGTACCTGTGGCACTGGCCGGTGTTACTGCTCGCGCCCTGGGTGGTCGGCCATCCGCTCGGACTCGGCGGTTCGCTGGGCGCGGTCACGATCGCGGGTGGGCTCGCCATGCTCACGCTGTGGCTGGTCGAGAATCCGGCTCGTTTCGCCGTTCCCCTCCGCGATTCGGCCGCGCGCAGCCTGGCCTGTGGCGGGGCGATCACGGCTGTTGCCGCGGGCCTGGCGCTCGCACTACTGGTACTCGCGCCGGTCCCGGCCGGCCGCGGTGCGGCGGCTCCGGCCCTCGCTCTCACCGCACCCGCCGCACCGGTCGCACCGGTCGCACCGAGTGCGGATCCCGGCGCGGCGGCGGTCCGGCAGCAGATCGCGCAAGCGCAGGCCGCTATTGCCGCATCGGCCGCAATCGGCCCCGTCCCTTCCAATCTCACCCCCTCCCTCGCCGACGCGGCCGGCAGCAAGGCGGACGTGTTCGTGAACGGCTGTGTACGGTCCTGGCGGGAGGTGGGCCAGGCCGAGTGCGCCTCCGGCGATCCGGACTCGGCCACCACCGTGGCCCTGGTCGGCGATTCCCATGCCGCGATGTGGCAGCCGGCGTTCGAGCGGGTCACCGCGGCGCGGCACTGGCGGCTGGAGATCATGGCCAAGGTCACCTGCCCGCTGCTGGACCTGCCCATCACCAGTCCTTACCTGGGCCGGGAGTACACCGAATGCGCGCAGTGGCGCGATGAGATCGTGGCCCGGTTGCAGGCCGAGCGGCCCCGGTTGATCGTGGTGGGCATGTCCCGGCGATATGGTGCCGACTTCGGCTTCGTCTCCTACGACCCGGCCTGGCTCGACAGCCTGAACCGCCTGGTCGCCCGGCTGCGCGCGACCGGTGCGGCCGTGCTCGTGCTGGGGTCGATCCCCGACCCGCACACCGATGTCCCGATATGCCTGTCCGGACATCTCGAGGATTCCGCCTCCTGCGCCCCGGCACGACCGGATGCGCTGAACGACGCCGGTATCGCGGCCGAGCGGGCGGCGACCATCGGCGGTGGTGGACAGTACGCCGACCTGACCTCGCTCTTCTGCACCCCCTCCGACTGCCCGCTGGTGATCGGGGACAACCTGGTCTTCCGCGACGACAATCACCTCACCGTCGATTACGCCGAAACGCTCGCACCGATCATCGGCGCACTCACCGACCGCGCGCTCGCCCGCAACTGATCCGGACACGGCGCCGATCCGTCGTTGGGTGTATGTCGTCGTCGCCGGACGAACCGTCGCCTGTGGTGGTCACGCGCCGCCGTCTCGGCGGTCGCGCCTCTCTGGGAAAACCGTCCGGGCGCGGCGAGGTCGCGATAGCCTCGCTGGAGACCGGAACGGGAGGTCCGATCCTGAATACGTGGTGGAGCTTCGTCGTGGAACGACGGCACCAGCTCTTCGTCGACTCCTATCTGCACGTCTCGGCTGTCGTGCAGTCCCTGCTCATCGCGACGGTGGTGGCGGTCGCCGTGGGTATCGCGGTGTATCGCAGCCCGCTCGGCTCGGCCGCCGCGACCGCCGCGGCCGGCACCGTTCTCACGGTGCCGTCGTTCGCCCTGCTCGGCCTGCTCATCCCCCTCATGGGTCTCGGTGTCGCGCCGACGGTCACCGCGCTGGTGCTCTACGCGCTGCTGCCGATCCTGCGCAATACCCTCGTCGGCCTGTCCGCGGTGGACACCGCGGTGGTGGATGCCGCGCGCGGGGTCGGGATGAACCGGTTGCGCGTGCTGGCCGCGGTCGAATTACCGCTGGCCTGGCCGTCGATCCTGACCGGTATGCGGGTGAGCACCCAGTTGATCATGGGCATCCTCGCGCTGGCCGCCTACGCGAAGGGCCCGGGGCTGGGCAATCTGATCTTCTCCGGTCTGGCCCGGCTCGGCAGCCCCAACGCGGTACCGCAGGCGCTCACCGGCACCGTGCTGATCGTCGCGCTGGCCCTGGTTCTCGACGGGATCTTCGTCATCGTCGGACGTTTCACCATTTCGAGGGGAATTCGTGACTGATTCGGCGAACCGTGCCGCGGCGGTGTCCGGGGTCGAGATCGTGCTCGACGCCGTCACCAAACAGTATCCGGGACAGCCGGACCCGGCCGTGGACGCGGTATCGATGACCATTCCGGCCGGTGAGATCGTGGTCCTGGTCGGCCCGTCGGGCTGCGGGAAGACCACCACCATGCGGATGATCAACCGGCTGATCGAGCCCACCTCCGGCACGGTGACCATCGACGGCCGCGACGCCGCCGATATCGACCCGGACCGGTTGCGTCGCGGTATCGGGTACTCGATCCAGCAGGCGGGGCTTTTCCCGCATATGACCGTCGCGCGCAATATCGCCACCGTTCCGGGGCTGATCGGCTGGGATCGCAAGCGCATCGCCGCCCGCGTCGACGAGATGCTGGAACTGGTCGGGCTGGATCCACAGACCTACCGGCGCCGGTATCCACGGCAGCTGTCCGGTGGGCAGCAGCAGCGGGTGGGGGTCGCGCGGGCGCTGGCTGCCGACCCACCGATCCTGCTGATGGACGAACCCTTCGGCGCCGTGGACCCGATCACCCGCGGCCTGCTCCAGGACGAACTGCTGCGGTTACAGGCCGAACTGGGCAAGACGATCGTCTTCGTCACCCACGATTTCAACGAGGCGGTGAAACTCGGCGACCGGATCGCGGTCCTGGGCGACCGCTCCCGGATCCTGCAGTACGACCGGCCGGCCGCGATCCTGGCCGACCCGGCGGACGTGACCGTCGCCGGATTCGCCGGCTCCGACGCCGCGCTCAAACAACTGACTCTCACCCGGATCCGGGAGGTTCCGCTCGGGGAATGCGCCACGGTCGCCGAGGACGCTCCGGTGGAGGTGGCGCGGACGGCGATCGGGGACGGGGCCCGCGCCCTGGTGCTCGACACCGCGGGGCGGCCGCTGCGCTGGATCACCGCCGCCGACCTCGCCCACGCCGATTCGGTCGGCGAGGCCGGGACCGCGGCCGAGACCCTGCCCGCCGAATCGACTCTCCAGCAAGGATTGGCGGCACTGCTCGGCGACCGGAACGCGACCGCGGTGGTCACCGGAGCGGACGGAAAGTACGCGGGACTGATCACGATCGACACGCTGGTCGGCCACCTGGCCGGGCTGCGGACCGAGCCCGGCACGGCGACGGACGTACCGGCATGACCACCCTGGTGGCACCCGCGGCACCGGGGCGGCGTTCGGCGCAGTGGCGCGCCGAGCGGCTCCGGTTGCTGGTTCAGCCGGTGCTCGTCGCGCTGCTCACCACGGGAGTGCTGGTATGGGCGTTCCGGCGCGACCTGACGGTCACCCAGCAGGCGAGCCTCAATGCCGGCAATATCGCCTCCGTCACCTGGCAGCACATCCTGATCACCGCCACGGTGGTGGTGCTCGTCGTCGTGGTCGCGGTCCCACTGGGCACCCTGCTCACCAGGCCCGGCTATCGCCGGTTGGCGCCCGTCGTCGTCGGTATCGCCAATATCGGCGCCGCCGCACCGGCGATCGGGCTGATCGTGCTGTTCTACCTCGCCACCCGCACCACCGGCTTCTGGATCGGGGTCGCGCCGATCGCGTTCTATTCGCTGCTGCCGGTCCTGCGCAACACCATCCTGGGCTACCAGGAAGTCGATCCGATGCTGGTGGACGCCGGGCGCGGACAAGGGATGTCGGCGGGCACCGTCCTACGCCGGATCGAGTTCCCGCTCGCCGTGCCCTACATCCTGGCCGGGCTGCGCACCTCGCTGGTGCTGGCCGTCGGCACCGCCACGCTGTCGTTTCTGGTCAGCGCGGGCGGGCTGGGGATTCTGATCGATACCGGCTACAAACTGCGCGATAACGTCACGCTGGTGGTCGGCGCGGTACTCGCGGTGGCGCTGGCGCTGCTGGTGGACTGGCTGGGCGCGGTGGCGGAACGGTTCCTCGGCCCGCGGGGGCTGCGATGAGAACCGCCCGAGCGTCACGGCTGCTGCTCCTGGCGGCGGTACTGCTACTGGCCGGATGTGGTCTCCAGGCGGGAAGCGCGGTCCCGCTACGGGTCGGACCCGGCAGTATCCGCCCGGTCCCGGAACTGGCGGGTGTCACCGTCACGGTGGGCTCCAAGGATTTCACCGAACAGAACATTCTCGGCTACATCATCGAATACGCGCTGGTCGCGGCCGGGGCCGAAGTCCGCGACCTCACCAATATCCAGGGTTCCAACAGTCTGCGCGACGCCCAGGTCAACGGGCAGATCGATATCGCCTACGACTACACCGGCACCGGCTGGGTCAACTACCTCGGCAATGAGGAACCGGTCCCGGACGAAGCGGGTCAGTTCGCGGCGGTGCGTGACGCGGACCTGGCTGCGCACGACATGGTGTGGACGGCGATGGCGCCCATGAACAACACCTACGCGCTGGCGACCGCCCGGCGCACCGCGGAACGCACCGGCACCTGGACCCTGTCGGACTACGCCCGCCTGGCCGCCACCGACCCCGCCGCGGCGAGTATCTGCGTGGGCACCGAATTCAATGTGCGCCAGGACGGCTTCCCCGGCCTGACCCGCGCCTACGGTATCGACGGCGGGCAGGTGCCCAAGCGGATCGTCCAGGACGCCGTGGTCTATCAGGCGACCGCCGACGCCGCCCAGTGCGGATTCGGTTCGGTCGCGGCCACCGACGGCCGCATTCCGGGACTCGACCTGGTCCTGCTGCGCGACGACCGCTCCTTCTTCCCCAAGTACAATGCCGCTCTGGTGATGCGCGCGGATTTCGCCCGGGCGCATCCGCGGATCACGGAGGTCATGGCACCCGTCTCGGAATTGCTGACCAACGAGTCGATCACGGAATTGAACCGGCAGGTCGATGTCGCGGGCCGCGAGCCCGCGGAGGTGGCGCGCGACTGGATGGTCGCACAGGGTTTCGTCACCGAACAGTGAGCGGCCAGGTGAGGAGGAGGGTGAATGGTGGCTCCGGACGGTCCGACCCTTCCCTCACCGGCTCCGGCCCGCTCGGTGCTGTTCGGCCTGCCGCCCGCCGGGCGGCGGCTGCCCGGGGCGGCACGCGCGGCCCTGGCATTCGGTGCGCCGGCACTGATCGCCGTGGCCCTGGGACACGAACAGCAGGGATTGATGGCCGCGACAGGCGCGCTGGCGGTCATCTTCGGTGAAGGCCAGGTCTACCGGCGCCGGTGGCGGGTCGTCGGGGCGGCCGCGCTGGCGCTCACCCTCTCGGCATTCGCCGGCGGCCTGACCGGGGAACTGATCCACCAGCGGCTCGATTCGGGTGGCACGCACTGGTGGCAACTGCTGCTGGTGCTGTTGATGTCGGCTGTCGCGGTGACCGGCACCTTCGTGAACTCGGCGCTGCGGCTGGGCCCACCGGGCGGGTTCTTCTTCGTCCTGGCCGCCGGGGTCGGGGCGCTGATCACCGGGCACGGCGTCCCACCCGGGGAGGTGGCGCTGTGGACTGCCCTCGGCGGGGTGAGTGCCCTGCTGGTCGGCATGTCGGCGGCGCTGACGCGAGCGCACCCGCCGGAAGAGCGGGCGGTGGCCGCCGCGCTCGCCGCGGTGGACGACTACGCCGCCCTGACCCCGGGAGCCCCGGACCTGGTGGACGCGCGCTACGCGACCGCGATGAAGGTGCAGACGGCATGGGCCCTACTCGACGACGCCCGGCGCACCGGCACCGACGGTCTCGCCGCCACGCTCACCGGCGCCCAGCGCACCTTCGCCGACGCCTTGCAGCGCAACCGGGCCACCGACGACGAATCCGATCTGCTCTTCGATACCGGCCGTCCCGCACCGACACCGCGGCCGTCGCTGCGCTACCGACTGCTGCGGTCGCTGTCGCCGGACAGCCACGCAGTGGTCTCGGCGAACCGGATCGGGGTCGCCGCGCTGCTCGCCGGCTGTTCTACCGTCGCGCTGGATCTCGGTCGCCCGGACTGGGCGGTCCTCACGGTCACCGTCCTGCTGCACCAGGGCCCGGACCGCGTACGCGGCACCTACCGCGGCGTGCACCGCATCGGCGGCACCGCGCTGGGGCTGGTGCTGTTCGCCGCGCTCTACGCGCTGGAACCCCGGAACTGGGCGCTGGTGCTGATCCTGATGACCCTGCAATTCGCGATCGAGATGTTCGTCGCCCGGAACTACGGGCTCGCGGTCGTCTTCATCACCCCGCTGGCATTGCTGATGGGTGGGGGTGGACAGTACGGCGATATCTTCCCGGTACTGCGCGACCGCCTGCTGGAGAGCGTGATCGGTGTGGTGATCGGGCTGGCTGCGCTGTGGGCGGTCGACCGGCGGGCCCACCGGCGAGTCCTGCTGCGCAACGATCAGCGTGTGCTCGAGGTTGTCGGCCACCTCCTGCACCGCATATCCCCGGACCGGGCTTGTCGCGAGGGTCGAGCGCACTCCCCATATACGGCACCACCGCACCGGGCAGGCACACCGCCGAACCCGCGGGATGTCGCTGGTCCGGATCAGGAACCGGCGCCGGACGCGGTAGCACCGGACTCGCGGCAGATCGCGCCGGCGGATCCACCGCACCGCGCACTTCCCTCTTCGCCGCGCGAACCGGTACCCGGGGTCCCCGCGCTGCGGCGGGAGCTGGAATTCGAACTGATGGGTTCCACTCTGGGCGCGATCGACGCCGCCCACAACGAGCCGGACTGGGCGCGGGCGCACTGGACCCGGCATCAGCGCATCCGGCGGCTCGGCCACGAGGTGCTCGCGGCGACCCGGCAGGACCCGGAGTACGAACCGGTCGACACGGCGCAGCTGGGCCGCTGGTCCCGCGGTCTCGCCGAGCTGGCATGATCCCGTTCGAGTACGGCCCCTGGTCCCCCGGTTCGTCCGGCGGCGGCATCGCCCGGTTATCAGGGCATGGCGGCAATCAGGGCACGATCGGCCGGCTCAGGATCTCCTCGACGTGGTCGGTGTCGCCGGAGACGCCGACGCCCGCTTCGTCCGCACTCGCCCGGCCCCACAGCAGCAGTGCCAGTCCTTCGGCCGTCCCGGACACAGTGCCGGCCACGGCCTCCGAGTCACCGAGCACCCACTCGGCCGGGTCGGCGAGATCGGTGGCCACCAGCCGCAGTGCCGCCTCGAGCGGCTCCACCCGGCCCATCCCCACCTGCCGCGGGTAGAACAGCCCCACCACCTCGTCCACCGTATCCGCCCACACCTCCGGGACGGCCCGGATCAGGCCGCCGGCCGCCTTTCCGGCGATCGCCGCCCGCAGATCGTGGCCGTGGATCAGCGTTTCGTGCACCTGGCGGCGGCGCCAGAACGAGGCGGGTCCCGCTGCCGTGGGCTCGGGGTGCGCCAGGATCCGGCCCTGGGCCTGCGGGTTCAGGGCCGCCAGGGTCTCGCGGAGTTCGGTCGCGCAGGCGGCGTAGTGGGCGGCGAGGTCGAACGGGCCCTCCCCCAGCGGTTCGGCCTTCTCGGCGCGGGCATTCGCGGCGGCCCAGTGATGGACGAAGGCCAGATGCTCCACGAGTTCGCGGACCGTCCAGTCACCACAGTGCGGGATCCGCGCCACCGGATCGGCATCCGGTATCGACGCCAGGAACTCGCCCTGGAAATCGGCGAGCAGCAGCGGATAGTCCAGACCGGAGATCGCGTCCATGGCGCAAAGCTACCGCGCCGTACCGATGCCGGCGCGCTGGAAAGGGACAGGGTGGCGCAGGTCATCCGGGCGCTGCCGGACCTCCCGCCGCCGGAGCCGTACCCAGCAGGAACGGGAGCAGGAAATCACGCAGCAGGGCGCGCTCCTCGTCCGCGGTCGCGGGCGGCAGGGTCAGCAGGGAGATCATCACCCGTACCGCCCACCGGCCCAGCCGATCCGCCGCCGCCGCGGACAGATCCGGGCGCAGACGCGCGACGAAGACCGCGACCAGTTCGTCGATCACCTCCGACGAATCCGACAGTCGCGCCACGATTCCCGCGTTCGCGGGTTCGAACCAGACGGCCAGATGCGGGGTGTCGCGGGCCTGCGCCAGGGTGGCGGTCATCCCGTCGAGCAGGAGTTCGGCCCGGTCCGGGCCGTCCAGCCGCCGATCGCGCCAGACCCGTGCGAGGAGCTGGGTGGCCTCCCGGCCCGCGAAGGCGACATACAGCGCCTGCCGGTTGGCGAAGTAGCGGTAGAGCGTGGCCCGGGAACAACCCGCCGCCTCGGCCACCTCGGCCATGCCGACCGTGCCGGCGCCCTTGTCGATGACCAGGGCACGCACCGCGTCGAGGATCCGGTCCGCGGCCAGTTCGGTCCGCCCACCGGCCAGCCAGTCCCCGGTCATCGGGCGCTCCCCGACTCGGTACTGCCCTGTGGGCCGCGGCAACGTGGCAAATCGGACCCGGCCGGTCCGGCGCCGGTGCCGGGCGTGCGGTCGCCGTTCGGCCCGACGAGACCCTCCTCGGCGCCGGTCCGGCGCGGCGGGTCAGGGTATCGATCGGTCACGCCACGCACCGGAAGGGCACCCTGGTCGGGCGCCGGACATACGGCCCGGGCGCGTAGGTGACCGCGTCGATATCGACGTGGTATTCGGGGAAACGCGCCAGCAGTTCCTCCAGTGCCACCCGCGCCTGCATGCGGGCCGCGGCGGCGCCCAGACAATGATGCGGGCCGTGCCCGAAGGTCATGATGCGCTGTGGATTCCGCTCGATATCGAGTTCGGCGGCATCGGCGCCGAAGACCCGTTCGTCGCGATTCGCCGAACCGTACACGAGCAGCACCTTACGGCCCGCCGGGATGGTCACGCCGTCCAGCTCCACCGGGCGCGTACTGGTCCGGGCCAGGCCCTGCACCGGAGAGGTGAGACGGGCGAACTCCTCGACGGCGATCCGGATGCCCGCCGGATCGGCGGCCAGCGCCGCGCGCTGCTCCGGATAGCGCTGCAGCAGCTGCACCGCCCCGCCGAGCAGGCCCGTGGTGGTGTCGTTACCGCCGGCGACCATGGTCCAGGTGTAGGCCAGGATTTGGACCAGGCCGTCCACATCGGCGTCGTCGGCGCCGATCCCGGCCTGGACGAGCAGCGACACCGTGTCTTCGCCCGGGTCGGTGCGCCGGCGTTTGACGAGCTCGGCGAAATAACCCAGCATCTCCATCGACGCGGCCTGCGCGTCCGCCGTGCGCTGGGTACTGGCCGCGACCACGGCGTCGGTCCAGCCGTCGAAGCGGGAACGGTCCTCCTCCGGAACCCCGAGATAGTGCGCGACCACCATGGTCGGCAGCGGTTTGAACAGATCGGCCACGATATCGCCGCCACCGTCGGCGGCCAGCCGGTCCAGCCGATTCCGGACGAACCGGCGCACCACCGGCTCCACCTCGGTGACCTGACGCGGGGTGAAGCCCCGGGCGACCAGTTTTCGGAACTCGGTGTGCTCCGGCGGATCCTGCATCACCATCGGCGGGTTCCCGGTGAGCCCGATCTGTTCGAGTTCACCGTATTCCACCGTCAGCCCCGCACCCGAGGAGAAGGCGTCGGTGTCCCGGGCGGCGGCGTACACGTGCTCGTGGCGGGTGAGCACCCAATAGTCGTTGTCCGGTCGGTCGGCGGGGACGACGCGGTGCACCGGGTCGTGCTCGCGCAGCGCGGCGTACATGGACCACGGGTCGCGCCAGGTCTCGCCGGACCGCAATTCGAACCCGGCCGGGCTCTGATACGTTTCTGCCACCACGTATCGACAATAAGACATAGCTGCGATTCTGTCTTGCGATCGCCGGAACCGGTCGCCGCCGAATCGGCCCGCCCACCGCTCCGGAAGGTCTCGTAGGCTCGGCCTTCATGAGCGTTTTCCGGTCGATCCTGCTGTTCGCCCTCGCCGCCCTCGCCGAGATCGGCGGCGCCTGGCTGGTGTGGCAGGGCGTGCGCGAACATCGCGGCGTGGCCTGGATCGGCGCGGGCGTGATCGCGCTGGGGCTGTACGGATTCGTCGCCACCCTGCAACCCGACGCGAACTTCGGCCGGATCCTCGCCGCGTACGGCGGAGTGTTCGTGGCCGGATCACTGCTGTGGGCCATGGCGCTGGACGGGTTCCGGCCGGACCGGTGGGATATCACCGGGGCACTGTTCTGCCTGGCCGGGGTCGCGATCATCATGTACGCACCGCGCGGCGCGGCGGCCGGATGAGCGCACCGGCCCGAACGGCGGAAAGCATCGCGCGCGGCCCGCCGCCACGGCATGATTGGAATCCACGCGAACAAAACCCTGGCCATTTCCCGAGGGCCACACCTAGCGTGAACGGGCCGCAGCGGCGCATCCGGCCGCGGCAGGCCGGAAAAGCGTGCTGCCCGAGGCAAATCCGCTGTGTCCGGCGCGCTCGTCCCGTTCCTCACCTACAGGAGAACTCCGCGATGACCGAAACCACCCCGCCGGCCGACCCGACCGCCGGTTGGAGCTTCGAGACCAAGCAGATCCACGTCGGCCAGGATCCCGACGCGAGCACCAACGCCCGGGCCCTCCCCATCTACCAGACCACGTCGTACACCTTCCGCGACACGGCGCACGCCGCGGCGCTGTTCGGGCTGGCGGAGCCGGGCAATATCTACACCCGGATCATGAACCCGACCCAGGACGCCGTCGAACAGCGGATCGCGGCGCTCGAGGGTGGAGTGGCGGCGCTGCTGGTGTCCTCGGGGCAGGCGGCGGAAACCCTGGCGATCCTGAACCTCGCCGGCGCCGGTGACCATATCGTCTCCAGCCCGCGGCTCTACGGCGGCACCTACAACCTGTTCCACTACACGCTGCCCAAGCTGGGTATCGAGGTCTCCTTCGTCTCCGATCCCGACGATCTCGACCAGTGGCGTGCCGCGATCCGGCCGAACACCAAGGCCTTCTACGGCGAGACGGTGTCCAACCCGCAGAACCACATCTTCGATATCCCCGGTATCGCCGAGGTCGCGCACGGCGCGGGGGTACCGCTGATCGTCGACAACACGGTCGCGACCCCGTATCTGATCCAGCCCCTCGCGCACGGCGCCGATATCGTCGTCCATTCGGCGACCAAGTACCTCGGCGGCCACGGCGCCGCGATCGCGGGTGTGATCGTCGACGGCGGCACCTTCGACTGGACCGTTCGCGGCGCCGACGGCCCGCGCTTCCCCGGTTTCACCGAGCCGGACCCGAGCTACCACGGCGCCGTATTCGCCGACCTCGGCGCCCCGGCCTACGCGCTCAAGGCGCGGGTCCAGCTGCTGCGCGACCTCGGTACCGCGATCGCGCCGTTCAACGCGTTCCTGATCAGCCAGGGCCTGGAGACGTTGAGCCTGCGGGTGGAGCGGCACGTCCAGAACGCGCAGGCGGTCGCCGAATTCCTCACCGAGCGGCCGGAAGTCACCTCGGTCTCCTACGCGGGGCTGCCGTCCTCGCCCTGGTACGAGCGGGGTAAGCAGCTGGCGCCCAAGGGCACCGGTGCGGTCGTCGGTTTCGAACTGGCCGGAGGAGTCGACGCGGGCAAGAAGTTCGTGGACGCGCTGACCCTGCACAGCCATGTCGCCAATATCGGCGATGTCCGTTCGCTGGTCATCCATCCCGCCTCCACCACCCACTCCCAGCTGACCCCGGACGAGCAGCTCAGCTCGGGTGTCACGCCGGGACTGGTGCGCCTGGCGGTGGGCATCGAAGGCATCGAGGACATTCTCGACGATCTGAAGGCCGGGTTCGCCGCCGCCGCAGAGTAATTCGCGAGGCCCGGGTTCTCGGGGCCGGATCCGCCACCCGGCGGATCCGGCCCTTCTGCCTTCTCCGGACCCCCGGCGACGACATCGATTTCCCTGCGCGCGTAACAAGTATCGATAGCCGATCGATCTGCGAGTGATCCACACCACTTCATCGAAGGTCGAGAGGATGCTCATGAAGATACTCAGCGTGTGCGTGATCGCGGCGGCTCTGGCGGTACTGGCCGCCTGCGGCTCCCCCGAACCGGATACGGAGTCGTACACGGCTGTGGCGTCGGCGGTCCCGGTCCGGATCACCACCGTCACACTCACCGCGCCCGCGCCCGCGCCGCGATCGGCCGGCACCGAGACGGCGCCCTCGGTCGCCGATACCGCCACCGCGACGATGCCCGCGGTCGTCTGCATGAACCTGCAGGCGGCACAGGATCTCATCCAGACGACCGGGGTCTTCTACTCCCGGAGCGAGGACGCCACCGGCCGGGGCCGGTCACAGGTGGTGGACCGCAACTGGGTGGTGGTGGCGCAGAGACCGGAGCCCGGCACACCCATCGGGGAAGGCGACGCGGTGCTGTCGGTGGTCAAGGTGGGTGAGCCGACCGACTGCTACTGAGCGAGGCGCGCCGCGGGCCTGCCGCTTCCGGCCGGGAGCCGGCAGGCCCGCGGCGCTTCCGGCGTCAACTGGGGACACACGGGGTGCCCGACGAATACACGTGCAGGACGCACCGTACGGCCAAGATGACGGCCTGGACGAGTTCGAGGGGCTGATAGGCGAACGGGTGCATGAGCGACCTCCGTTGTGCGTGCCGGGACAGATCAGACGGCCGTTGCGAACATGCGCTTCCCCTACAGCGTGCGCCCCCGGCGCCGTGTCGCGGGCGAGTTCGCGCATACAGCCGCTCAGAGACTTGTCCCACCACCCCCGCCCCGCGATCGACCGGGCGGCGAGCACTTCTTCCCGGCGATCGTCCGGTCACCGGGTCGTCGATGGCGGCGCACGGAGTAGAACAGAGAAGTCGTCCGGCGAACGCGACCGGCGGCGGCACGCGTCACAGTAGCCGGGTGACACGCGCAAGGAAGGCGTCAAGGCGGAAACGCGGCCCGTAAAGGACCCGTCAACGTGTGCGGAGCACCTACCGCGCGGCTCGTAGTTTCGATCCGGTTCGGCAGCAGCGGCCGATCGGCCGCATCGCGCTGCCCCGGGTTCTCGGAACGGAGGCGGAAGTGTCGATCCTGGCCTTTCTCGTGGTCACGGTCGCGGTGTTCGGTGTGCTCGGATTCGTCCAGCGAATGGTGGAGCGCTTGTGAACATCGTCAATGCCGTGGGGCTGGTCCTGGCCGTTCTGGTGACCGCGTTCCTGGTGGCCGCCCTGCTGTTCCCCGAGAGGTTCTGAGTGAGTACCACCATCGCCGGGCTGCTGTTCGTCGCCGCCCTGGTGGCCGCGCTGGCGCTCGTGCATGTGCCCCTCGGGGACTATATGTACCGCGTGTACAGCCGCACCGGCCATTCCCGGATCGAGCGGGGTATCTACCGGGTGATCGGCGCCGATCCCGACCGTGAGCAGACCTGGGGCGGCTACGCCCGCAGTGTGCTCGCCTTCTCCGCGATCGGCCTGCTGTTCCTGTACTTCCTGCTCCTCGTCCAGGACCGGCTGCCGCTGGTGCCCGCCGGCCAGGGCACACCCATGACCGCCGCCCTGGCCTGGAATACCGCGGTCAGCTTCGTCACCAATACCAACTGGCAGAACTACGCGGGCGAATCGACCCTCGGTCATATCGCGCAGGCGGCCGGACTGTCGGTCCAGAACTTCGTCTCGGCCGCGGTCGGCATGGCGGTCGCGATGGCGTTCGTGCGCGGCTTCGTCCGCTCGCGGACCGGAACGCTGGGGAACTTCTGGGTCGACCTGGTGCGCGGCACTCTGCGCATCCTGCTGCCGCTGGCGACCGTATCGGCCGTGGCGCTGATCGCGGGTGGCGTGATCCAGAATCTGCACCTGCACGATCAGGTCGCCACCACGCTCGGCGGCGCGGAGCAGACCCTGCCGGGCGGTCTGGTCGCGAGCCAGGAAGCCATCAAGGAACTGGGCACCAACGGCGGCGGTTTCTACAACGCCAACTCGGCGCATCCCTTCGAGAACCCGGCCGCCTGGACCAACTGGCTGGAGATCTTCCTGCTCATGGTCATCGCCTTCTCGCTGCCGCGCACCTTCGGGCGCATGGTCGGCAGTCCCCGCCAGGGTTACGCCGTCACCGCCGTGATGGCCGTGCTCGCCCTGGTGAGCATCGGGTTGGTCAATATGTTCCAGCTCCAGCACCACGGCACCGTGCCGGCCGCGGTCGGAGCGGCGACCGAGGGCGTGGAACAGCGCTTCGGTGTATCGAATTCGGCGACCTTCGCCGGCGCCACCACGCTCACCTCCACCGGAGCCGTCGACTCGATGCACGACTCCTACACCGGTCTCGGCGGCATGATCCTGATGTTCAACATGCAGCTGGGCGAGGTCGCGCCGGGCGGCGTGGGGTCCGGACTGTACGGGTTGCTCGTGCTGGCGGTGATCACCGTGTTCGTGGCCGGGCTGATGGTCGGCCGGACACCGGAATACCTCGGCAAGAAGATCACCCCCCGCGAGATCAAGCTCGCCGCGGGATACTTCCTCGTCACGCCGGTGATCGTGCTGACCGGCACCGCCGTGGCCGTGGCCATGCCCGGACAACGCGCGTCCATGCTGAACTCCGGGCCGCACGGCCTCTCCGAAGTGCTCTACGCGTTCACCTCGGCGGGCAACAACAACGGGTCGGCCTTCGCGGGCCTGTCCGGTAACACGGACTGGTTCAACACCGCGCTGGGCCTGGCCATGCTCTTCGGCCGCTTCCTGCCGATGATCCTGGTCCTGGCGCTGGCCGGATCGCTCGCCCGCCAGGGCAGCACTCCGGAATCCGACGGAACGCTGCCGACCCATCGACCACAGTTCGTCGGCCTGGTCGTCGGCGTCACGCTGATCCTGGTCGCGCTCACCTTCCTGCCCGCGCTGGCGCTCGGGCCGCTCGCGGAGGGACTCCTCTGATGTCTGCCCCCACTCTCGAATCACCCGGTATGTCCGGCCCGAAATCCACGCACAAACCGGTCCGGGGCGGTCTGCTGGACCCGCACATGCTGCTGAGATCGCTGCCCCAGGCGCTGCGCAAACTCGATCCCCGCACGCTGTGGCGCAACCCGGTGATGTTCATCGTGGAGATCGGCGCCGTATGGGCGACCGTTCTCGTGCTCGCGGACCCCACCTTCTTCGGCTGGGCCATCGTGGTGTGGCTGTGGCTGACGGTGGTCTTCGCCAACCTGGCCGAGGCGGTCGCCGAAGGCCGCGGCAAAGCGCAGGCCGATACGCTGCGTAAGGCCAAGGCCGATACCGTCGCCCGGCGGCTGCGCGACTGGGCGCCGGGCGCACCGGTGACCGAGGAGCCGGTGCCGGCGCCGGAGCTGCGGCGCGGCGATCACGTCGTGGTCGAGGCGGGACAGGTCGTCCCGGGCGACGGTGACGTGGTCGAGGGCATCGCCTCGGTGGACGAATCCGCCATCACCGGCGAATCCGCGCCGGTGATCCGGGAATCCGGGGGCGATCGGTCGGCGGTCACCGGCGGGACGACGGTGCTGTCGGACCGTATCGTCGTCCGGATCACCCAGGAACCGGGGCAGAGCTTCATCGACAAGATGATCGCCCTGGTGGAGGGCGCGGCCCGGCAGAAGACACCCAATGAGATCGCGCTGAACATCCTGCTGGCGGCGCTGACCATCATCTTCGTGGTCGCGGTGGTGACCCTGCAGCCGCTGGCGATCTACTCGAAGGCCGGCAATCCCGGAGTGCCCGACGGTCTGGCGCTCGACGCCCACGGGGTCACCGGGATCGTGCTGGTCTCGCTGCTGGTGTGCCTGATCCCGACGACCATCGGCGCCCTGCTCTCGGCCATCGGCATCGCGGGGATGGACCGGCTGGTGCAGCGCAATGTCCTGGCCATGTCCGGTCGCGCGGTCGAAGCGGCCGGGGATGTGAACACTCTGCTGCTGGACAAGACCGGCACGATCACCCTCGGGAACCGGCAGGCCGCGGGCTTCATCCCACTCACCGGGGTGGACGCCGCCCGGCTGGCCGACGCGGCGCAGCTGTCCAGTCTCGCCGACGAGACCCCGGAGGGCCGCTCGATCGTGGTCCACGCCAAGGAGGCGCACGGGCTCCGGGAGCGCACGCCCGGGGAACTCACCCACGCGCAGTGGGTGCCCTTCAGCGCGGCCACCCGGATGTCCGGGGTGGATGTGGATTCCCATGAGCTGCGCAAAGGCGCGGCCGGCGCGGTATCCGAATGGATCCGCAGCCGGGGTGGCACGGTGCCCACCGAACTGGGCGTCGTGGTGGACGGGATTTCGGCGGCCGGCGGTACACCCCTGGTGGTCGGGGAGATACTCGACGGCGACGCCCGCCTCCTCGGTGTCATCCAACTCGAGGACGTGGTGAAGCAGGGCATGCGGGAACGGTTCGACGAAATGCGCCGGATGGGCATCCGCACCGTCATGATCACCGGCGACAATCCGCGGACCGCCGCGGCGATCGCCGACGAGGCCGGTGTGGACGATTTCCTCGCCGAGGCCACGCCGGAGGACAAACTGGCGCTGATCAAACGCGAACAGGCGGGCGGCCGGCTGGTCGCCATGACCGGGGACGGCACCAACGACGCCCCGGCGCTGGCGCAGGCCGATGTCGGAGTCGCCATGAACACCGGGACCTCGGCCGCGAAAGAGGCGGGCAATATGGTGGATCTGGATTCCGACCCCACCAAACTGATCGAGATCGTGGAGATCGGTAAACAGTTGCTCATCACCCGCGGAGCGCTGACCACCTTCTCGATCGCCAACGATATCGCCAAGTACTTCGCGATCATCCCGGCTCTGTTCGTCGGGCTGTTCCCCGGTCTGGATCTGCTGAACGTCATGCGCCTGACCAGTCCGCAGTCGGCGATCCTGTCCGCGGTGATCTTCAACGCCCTGGTCATCGTGGCACTGATACCGCTGGCCCTGCGCGGCGTGCGGTACACCCCCGGTAGCGCGTCGAGACTGTTGCGCCGCAACCTGTCCGTCTACGGGCTGGGCGGCATCGTCGCGCCGTTCCTCGGGATCAAACTCATCGACCTGTTCGTCCAATACCTGCCCGGGATGTCCTGATATGCCTCTCTCCGATCTGATCCGCCCGCATCTGGCGGCGCTGCGCGCCTTCCTGGTCCTGACCCTGGTGACCGGTCTGCTCTATCCGGCCGGTGTCTGGGCGATCGGGCAGTTGCCCGGCCTGCGCGGCAACGCCGAGGGTTCGCTCATCGAAACCGACGGCCGCCTGGTCGGTAGTTCGCTGATCGGCCAGTCGTTCACCGATGCCGAGGGCGCGCCGCTCGCCTGGTACTTCCAGAGCAGGCCGTCGGCGGCCGGCGACGGCTACGACGGGCTGGCCTCGGGCGGCAGCAATCTCGGCCCGGAGGACGTGGTCGACACACCCGCCGACCCGGCACTGCTCGCCGCCGGCGACGATCCGGAAACAGCCGGTTTCGCGCCGAGCCTGCTGACCCGGGTGTGCTCTCGTAGCCGGGAGATCGGCGCACTGGAGGGCGTGGACGGAAGGCGGCCGTTCTGCACCCCGGGCGGTGCCGGGGCGGTCCTGGCGGTCCTGGGCGCCTTCCATCACGACGGTACGGTCACACCCGAACGCGTGGTCAGCGTCAACGAACCCTGCCCCACCCGCCCCGGCGCGGCGCCGGCGGTATTCCTGGCCGAGTATCAGGGCATCCGGGTCGAATGCGCCCGCTACGGCGAGGACTACTCGGCCGGACGCATCGTGCCGGTCGCCGGGAACGCCCCCGAGCGGCCGGCGGTCCCGGCCGACGCGGTGACCGGCAGCGGTAGCGGTCTGGACCCGCACATCTCCCCCGCCTACGCCGATATCCAGGTGCGCCGGGTCGCCACGGCCCGGGGCGTCGATCCGGCGGCAGTGCGCGCGGTCGTGGCGGCGCACACCGCGGGCCGCGAACTGGGCTTCCTCGGCGAACCCCGGGTGAACGTGCTCGAACTCAACCTCGACCTCGACCGCCGCTATCCCGCTCCCGCGGCGGGCGGCGCGTGATCCGGGTGCGGGATGACATGATGCCGACGTGAGCACGACACACGACCGCACCCCGGGTGAGCTGCGCATCTATCTCGGCGCCGCCCCCGGGGTCGGGAAAACGTATGCGATGCTCGGCGAGGCGCATCGCCGGCTCGGCCGCGGCCAGGACGTGGTGGCCGCGATCGTCGAGACGCACGGGCGCGCGCAGACCGCCGAATTGCTCGACGGCATCGAGCAACTGCCCCGCATCGCGATCCCCTACCGCGGGACGGTGCAGTACGAACTGGACGTGGACGCGGTCCTGCGCCGGCAACCGGAACTGGTGCTGGTGGACGAACTGGCGCACACCAACACCCCGGGCAGCCGTAACCGCAAGCGCTACGAGGACGTGCAGGAATTGCTGGCCGCCGGGATCGATGTGGTCTCCACGGTCAATATCCAGCATCTGGAGGGCCTCAACGATGTGGTCGAGCAGATCACCGGCGTCGTCCAGCGCGAGACCGTCCCGGATTCGGTGGTACGCGCCGCCGATCAGATCGAGCTGGTCGACATCACTCCCGAGGCGCTACAGCGGCGGATAAGTCTCGGCAATGTCTACGCGGCCGACAAGGCCGATGCCGCACTCGCCCATTACTTCCGGCGCGGCAACCTCACCGCGCTGCGCGAACTGGCGCTGCTCTGGCTGGCCGACCAGGTGGACGCCGCCCTCGCGAAATACCGCGCCGACCATCGGATCACCGACACCTGGGAGACCCGGGAGCGGGTGGTCGTGGCGGTCACCGGCGGCCGGGAGTCGGAGACGCTGGTCCGGCGGGCCGGGCGGATCGCGGCCAAGTCCAGTGCCGAACTCCTCGTGGTGCACGTGGTCCGGGGTGACGGATTGACCGGTGTGGCCGCGCCACAGATGGCCGCGGTCCGGGAACTGGCCGCTCATCTGGGGGCCGAACTGCACACGGTGGTCGGCGACGAGGTGCCCACCGCCCTGCTCGATTTCGCGCGGACGGTCAACGCCACCCAGCTGGTACTGGGTACCTCCCGGCGCTCCCGCTGGGCGCGGATGCTGGACGAGGGCATCGGCGCGGAGGTGGTGCAGCGCTCGGGCAAGATCGATGTGCACATGGTGACCCACGAGGCGGCGGGACGACGGCGCCGCCGCCGGCGGCCGCGGCCCCGGTTGCGGCGCACAGCGGCCTGGGTCGCCGCGTTCGCGGTGCCCTCGGCGATCTCGGCCTTGCTCGCCTCCTGGCTCGACCGCTATCTCGATCTGGTGAGCGAGAGCGCGCTGTACTTCGTGGCGGTCCTGGCGGTCGCCCTGTTCGGCGGCGTCCTGCCCGCGATCGCCGCCGCGCTGCTCGCCGGGCTGCTGCTCAACATCCTGTTCACCGACCCGCGATACAGCATCACCATTCAGGAACCGAACAATTTCCTGCCCGCGGTACTACTGCTGGTGGTCGCGGTCGCGGTGGCGGTCCTGGTCGATACCGCCGCCCGCCGGGCCGAACAGGCCGGACAGGCGTCCCGGGAAGCCGAACTGCTGACGCTGTTCGCGGGGTCGGTATTGCGCGGCGCCGATCTCACCGCGCTGCTGGACCGGCTGCGCCGGACCTACGCCCAGCGAGCGGTGAGCCTGCGGCACCATGCCGACGGGGTGATCGCCGCGGTCGGCACCGATCCACCCGAACGCGCCGATACCGCCGACACCGCCGTGGAGGTGAGCGACGGCGACTACTGGCTGCTCCTGGCCGGTCCGACGCTGCGCGCCCGGGATCGGCGCGTCCTGGAAGCGGTCGCCAACCAAGCCGTGGGGTTGGTGCAGCGCCGGCAGCTCGCCGAGGAGGCCAATCAGGCGGCCGCGCTCGCGGAGGCCGACCGGTTGCGGCGTGATCTGCTCTCGGCGGTGAGCCACGATCTGCGCACGCCGCTGGCCGCGGTCAAGGCCGCCGTGTCGAGCCTGCGCTCCGACGATGTCGAATTCTCTCCCGAGGACCGCGCCGAACTCCTGGCCACGGTGGAGGAATCGGCGGATCAACTCACCTCCCTGGTCGGCAATCTGCTCGATTCCTCCCGGCTCGCCGCCGGGGTGGTGCGGCCGCGGATGCGGCCGGTCTACCTGGACGAGGTCGTGCACCGGGCGCTGGTCAGCGTGGGGGTCAGCCCGCGCGGCGCCCGCCGCAGTTCCCTGGACCGGGTCACGGTCCGGGTGGGATCGGTGGCGGTCCGCGCCGACGCCGATCTGCTGGAGCGCATTCTGGCCAATCTGATCGACAACGCATTGCGCTACGGCGCGGAGTCCCCGGTGAAGGTGGACGCCACCACGGCCGACGGGCGGGTGATCGTCCGGGTCGTCGACCACGGGCCCGGTCTCCCGGGCACCGATACCGAGCGGGTGTTCGACCAGTTCCAGCAATTGGGCGACCGGGACAACACCAGCGGCCTCGGTCTCGGGCTCTCGGTGGTCCGGGGTTTCGCCGTCGCCATGGGCGGTGTCGTCACCGCCACCGACACCCCCGGAGGGGGATTGACGGTCACCGTCGACCTGGCGGTGGCGCCCGGTAACGTCGACGACGACATGCCGGCGACGGAGGTGCGGTGATGAAGACTCCCCCGGAGCAGGACGCCGGCCCGACCGCGGGGGCGACCGTCCTCGTGGTGGACGACGAACCGCAGATCCTGCGGGCCATGCGCATCAACCTGTCGGTACGCGGATACGACGTGGTCACCGCGTCCACCGGGGCCGGGGCGCTGCGCGCGGCCACCGAACGGCGGCCCGACGCGGTGGTCCTGGACCTGGGCCTGCCCGATATCGACGGAATCGAGGTGCTGGCCGGGTTGCGCGGCTGGACCCGGGTGCCGGTGATCGTGCTCTCCGCACGTACCGATTCGGCCGACAAGGTGGACGCGCTCGACGCCGGTGCCGACGACTACATCACCAAACCGTTCGGCATGGACGAGTTCCTGGCCCGGCTACGCGCCGCCCTGCGGCGCGCGACGGCCTCGGCGGAAACCGACGAACCGGTGGTGGTGACCGATTCGTTCACCGTAGATCTGGCCGCGAAGAAGGTCGTCAAGCGCGGCGCCGAAGTGCATCTGACTCCCACCGAGTGGGGCGTATTGGAAATGCTGGTGCGCAACCGCGGCAAATTGGTCGGCCGTACCGAGTTGCTGCGGGAGGTGTGGGGTCCGGCCTATCAGACCGAAACCCACTATCTCCGTGTCTATATGGCCCAGTTGCGGCGCAAACTCGAGGACGACCCGTCCCATCCGCGGTATCTGCTGACCGAGCCGGGAATGGGGCACCGCTTCCGCCAGTAGGGGCGGCGCCACCCCGGCGCGACCGCGACCGTCCGGCCGGCGCCCGCGCACGTCGCGGTGTCCACGGCGGACCGGGCGGCGGTGGCCGGGATGCCGCGGGTCAGGGCGTGACGATGGGGAACTGCGGATCCGGGGCATCCAGCAGCCCGATGAATGTCTCGAGCAGGCTACGGTCACCGGTGATCGTCACACCGTCGAACCCCTTGCCGCTCACTGCGTTCAGCAACTGTTCTTTGGAGAGCGTGAGCGTGAGGTCCGCGGGCCCGACGACGGGAGCGTCGGGGTCGGGGGCGCGATGGGTGAGCGCGCCGTGGGACAGGGTGATGCGATGGACGGCGTCCTCGTCGGTCAGTTCCCAGTCCATGGTGAAGTCCGTCGCGGCGGCGCGCAGTCCGTCGATCCGGACGGCGAGCGAGTCGATGATCATCTCCGGTGTCAGCGCGGTCATCATCTCCGGGCTCGCCGATTGGATCGGGGTCGGCGTCGGACCCTTCCGCAGTTCCTGGGCGCCCGTCAGGTAGAAGTTGCGCCAGGTGCCGTTCTCGGCGCCGTGCCCGAGCCGGTCGTAGACCTGGGCCAGTGTCTCTTTGGCTTCCTCGTGGCCGGGCTCGGCGAACACGGCGTGGTTGAGCAGGGTCGCGGCGAATCGGAGATCGCCGGCCTCGGCGTATTCACCTCCCTTGGCGACGAGCGCCTCGATTCCGCCGTAGTCGGCCACATACCGCTGTGCCAGCGCGACGGGCGGATGCTCCCACAGATGCGCCGGGTTGCCGTCGTACCAGCCCATGTACCGCTGGTAGATCGCCTTGACATTGTGGCTGGTTGAGCCGTAGTAGCCGCGATTGGCCCAGACCTTCTCGAGTTCGGGGGGGAAGGCGAACCGTTCGGCGATCTCCGCCCCGGTGTAGCCCGCGTTGGTCAGGCGCAGCGTCTGATCGTGCAGGTAGGCGTACATATCGCGCTGGTTCGCCAGCCACGCGGTCCAGTTCTCCCGGCCCCAGGTCGGCCAGTGGTGCGAGGCGAACGCCACATCTGCCTTGTCGCCGAACCGGGCGATGGCCTCGTCGAGATACCGGGCCCAGACCCGGGAGTCGCGGACCACCGCGCCGCGCAGGGTCAGCACATTGTGCATATTGTGGGTCGCGTTCTCCGCCATGCAGAGTGCGCGCCGATCGGGGAACAGGAAGTTCATCTCGGCCGGGGCCTCGGTGCCCGGGGTCAGCTGGAAAACCATCCGCACGCCGTCGATCTCCTCTTCCTGCCCGGTGTGGGTGATGTCGACGGTGGGCGGGATCAGCGTGATGGTGCCGGTGGAGGTCGACATTCCCAGCCCGGCACCGATCTGACCGTCGGGCGCCTTCGGGAGCACCGCCCCGTACATGAACACGGCGCGACGGTTCATGGCATTGCCGGCGTAGACGTTCTCGCTCACCGCGTGTTCCAGGAATCCGGCGGGCGCCAGGATGGGCACCGGCGGATGACCGGCCGGCACCGCCGCCCGCGCTCCCGCGAAATGGTCGGCGTGCGAATGGGTGTAGATCATGCCGGTGACCGGACGGTCGCCGCGTTGCGCGCGATACAGGGCCAGGCCCGCGGCCGCGGTCTCCTCCGACAGCAGTGGATCGATCACGATGACCCCGTCGCGACCTTCGACGAGCGTCATATTCGACAGGTCCAGGTTACGGACCTGGTAGATACCCTCGGTCACCTCGAACAGCCCCTGTTTGCTGCACAGTTGGCCCTGCCGCCACAGACTCGGATTCGCGGTGTCCGGACAGTCGCCGTCGAGGAATTCGTAGGCGCCGATGTCGTAGACCACCGAGCCGTCCGCGGCCGTCACCACCGGCGGATCGAGTTCGGCCATGAACCCGCGCGTCGCGTTGCCGAAGTCGGCGGTGTCGTCGAAGTCCAGTTCCGTGGTCATCGTTACCTCACGATCTGTCGGCCGGCTCTCGGGTCCTGGCGGAGGCCGTGCCGCCGCCGCGCGGCCGTGTCCGCGCTCCCACGGCGGTGTCGGCACACCGCACGCCACGCTAGGCACTCGCGGCCATTCGCCGGATCACCTGCGACGGGTGAACTGCCCGGACCGCGCGACGAGGCGGGAGGATGCGAGCGATCCGGCGCTGCGCACCCCGACCGGTCCGGGAAGCTCGTCACCCGACCGATCGGAGGCGGCCGCACCACGCCACCCGGCGACTGCAGGCTGCATCAGGACATACGGTGACCCCGGGCCGCTCCACCGCGTGCGGTGAACGACCGTACCGGGTCATCCCCGGCGGGTGATGCCCGCGGCCCGGTCGCGACGACAGACTGCACAGTGTCGCGACCGACTGCCCCCGGAGGATGTGATGACCGACCGAGCGCGCGAGCCCAAGCCCGCACTGCTGTCCCGGATCACCGTGAACCAGTGGCTGGCTCTGGCTCTGACCGTCGTCGCCGTGATCTTCGTCGTCGAGAACCGCGACCATGTGGAGATACATTTCCTGCCCATCACCGTCAGTTCACCGATGTGGGTGATACTGCTGGTCATGTTCTTGATCGGGCTGGTGGCCGGGCTGCTGATCCGCCGGCGCGGCGTCACCGCTCCTGCTCCGGGGCGCCGCGGGAGACGGTGAGGCCCGCGACCATATCCGGCCGCAACCACGACCGCCGGTACCCGTGCAACGAGGGAAACAATGCACCGGCCGGTCCGGAGCGCACCGGATCCGAAGCCGCCGCGTCCGCACCGCTCACAGGCCACCGATCCCTTTGCCCAGGACGACAGCGCCCATCACCAGCAGCATCATCGCCATGACCACGTGATTGTTGGCCTCGAGCCAGGCCCGGCCACGGTCCAGGGTTGCGCCCAGCCGATCCGCCGCGACGGCATATCCGACCACGACGCCGAGCACACTGGCCGCGGCGAGCACCGTGAATACGGCCACGGCCACGATCTGCGCGCCCGCCGCCGTCCCGCTCGCCCCCACCACCACCCCCGCGGACACGCACAGCAGCAAATTCTTCGGATTGACCGCCGCGAGACCGGCTCCGAGCAGTACGGCCCTGCCGGCGTTCAGTGAATCGATACCGCGCATCCAGCCGGGCTGGGAGGTATCGGCGCGACGTCTCCACTGCACCAGAACCAGCGCCAGCAACAACACCCCCAGCACGATCTTCACCCACACCGCGGCCGCGCCGGGTTCGTCGTCCGCGGACAACCCGGCCACGGCGGCGAGCACGGCGAATACCACAGTGGCGAGCAGGATGCCCGCGGTCCAGCCGGTCGCGAAACCGCCCGCCGCCGCGGACGCGTTCTTCGACAGGATCATCAGGATGGCCACCACGATCGGGATCGGTGAGATCGCCACTCCCACCGCCAAGGGAAGCAGATCACCCAGGACAGACACGCGCGGGAATCAGGTGGCCCGCGGCTGCCAGGTCGCGATCGCCCAGATCACGACGATATTGAGCGCGATGATCAGGACCGACCACCACGGGTAGTAGGGCAGCCACAGGAAATTCGCCAGGATCGACAGCGCGGCGATACCGATCGCCAGTCCGCGCCCCCACGCCGTCCCGGTGAGCAGGCCGAGCGCGCTGATGATCAGCACGATCCCCAGGACGAGGTGGATCCAGCCCCAGGTCGTGATATCGAATTCGTAGGTGTAGTTCACCCCGACGACGAACAGTTCGTCCTCGGCCACGGCGGCGATCCCTTCCAATACCGACAGCGCGCCGACGGTCAACAGCAGAATCGCAGCGGTGATCGAGGTACCGGCCGCGAAGCCCTGCCGTACCGGGGACCGGCCGGAAGTGCTCGCCATCGGCTCCCGTGCAGTAGTCATCTCCACTCCTTCCGAGCGCAGGTGTGCGTCGACTCTCGCGTGGGTGGGACCGCTTCACCTCACCCGTCACGGGTGATTCCGGGTCACACCGCCGGTCCGGCGGCCGGCGCCTCGCCGTCCGGATCGGTCTCGGGCGGCGCCCGGTCGCTGATGAGTACGTCCATCCACCGTGTCGACGGATCGATATCGAACAGCAGCGCCTTGGCCAGCAGCGTGAGCGGGATGGCCAGCAGCGCCCCCAGCGCGCCCAGCACCCAGGACCAGAACACCAGGGACAGGAAGGTGACCGTGACACTCAGGCCGACCGCGTCACCCACGAACTTCGGCTGGATCACCGACTGCACCACCACGTTGAACACGCAGTAGAGCACGATCACCCACACCATCCGCGTGACACCGCCGTCGAGCAGGGCCAGCAGCGCGGGCGGGATCAGACCGAGCACGAACCCGATGTTCGGGATGTAGTTGGTGATGAACGACAGCAGTCCCCACAGCACCGGGAACGGGACCGCGAGCAACCACAGCGCCACACCGTCGAGCACGGCCACGATGAGCCCGAACACCGTCGAGACGATCAGGTATTTGCGGGTACCGGCGGCGAAGGTGCTCAGCGCGTGCGAGATATCGGGCCGCATCCCGGCCACCACCTTCATCCGGCGTCCGATGGTCATCCCGTCGAACGCCATGAACAGCAGCAGGGCCAGTACGAACAGCAGATTCGAGAAAACACCGGCGAGTTCGCGCAGCGCACCCTCGAGCATCTCGACCAGATTGCCGAAATCGAAGCCGCTCAACGCCTGCTGGATCCGGTCCTGGTCCACGTCGAATCGTTCCAGCAGTGCGCGGACCTGGTCGAACAGCGCGGAGAACTGATCGGAATAGTCCGGTAGCGCGGTCGCGAGCTGGGCGGCCGACAGCACCATCGCGGCGACCAGTCCCAGCAGCACCAGATACACCACTGTCAGGGCGGCGAGCATCCCCACCCAGGCCGGTGCGCCGCGGCGCTGTAGCCGGGTCTGGATGGGCTGGGCCGCGATCGCGAACATCAGCGCCAGGAACACCGGGCCGAGCACTCCGGAGAACGCCCTGGCTCCGGTGATCGCCACCACCGTGGCGGCCGCGACGAGCAGCACGATCAGGCCACGGGGTATCGCCCACGACGCCGGGCCGGCACCCTCCGGCGCCTGCCCGGCGCCGTCCTGTCCCGGCGCCGCGACCTCCGGTGCCGGCCCCGCCGGTCCCGTGCCCCCATCCTCCCGGCCCTGACCGGCATCCTTCGATACGGGATCGCCGGAGCCCGGAGCGGGTCCGGTCACGACAAGGCCTTGCCCTTGAGCCGTTCGAATTCGCTCTCGGTGATCGTGCCCTCGGCCAGCAGCCGCTTCGCCTCGGCGATCTGGGCGGCCGGACTGGTACCGGCGGTCTCCTGGATGTACTTCTTCTGCGCCGCCTCGACCTGCTCGGCTTCCACGGCCGCGCGTTCGGTCATGCCCCGGCCGCGCACGATCAAGTACACCAGCGAGGTCAGCAGCGGCAGCACGATCAGCAGGACCACCCAGATCGCCTTGACCCAGCCCGAGGTGTGCTTGTCCCGGAACAGATCACCGATGATGTAGAAGAGCAGCAGCAGATAGGCGACGAACGCGAAACTCACCACGATCAGCCAGAGCACTTCCCAGAAGGACATGGCACACCTCGTTCGCTTGCGGATACAGGAGTCCCCGGTGCCGGCGACCTGTCCACGCTAGGGCTGCCACCGGGCCACCGGGCTCACCCGATGCGGATGATTTCACCCGGATACGCCCTGGTAACAGGTTGGTTCACGACCGGCTGGATGCCCTCTTCGCTCCGGTAGGCTGCGGCCGAGTGCGTGCTAGTGCTGTTTCGGACGACGTCTTCGGGAGGCACCGTGACCACTTCGCCAACACTGGATCTGACGGGCCGCTCGGTATCGCGGGCCCGGGCCCGCTCACCCATCCCGGTGTTCCCCTTCACGCCCGTGTCGCGGCCACGATTGCACGCGGTGCTGGATGCGGTGGTCGACGGCGGCACCGGCGGAGTCCTGCTGATCTGCGGCGCGGTGGGGGTCGGCAAAACAGTGGCCGTCGCGGACTGGGCCGCCGAGCGGCTGCCACGCACTCATAACGACACGCGCATCGCGTGGGTCACGGTTCGCGAGCAGACCGCGCTGTGGGCGGAGCTGCGCGCACGGCTGGGCAGTTCCGGGCCGGGCACCGGACAGCCCGCGGCGGGGGTCGGTGAGGCCGAGGCGGTGATCGCCTCGCTGGCCGACGATTCCACGCCCACCGTGCTGGTGATCGACGACGCCCACCTGATCACCGACCCGCTCGCGCTGGCCGGGCTCGAATACTTCCTGCAGTACACGCCGCCGACGGTGACGACCGTGGTGTGCGCCCGCTTCGAGCCGCCGATCCGGTGGCATCTGCTGGAACTACACTCCCGGCTGACCCGGTGGAGCGGCCCGGACCTGGCATTGTCGCCGGAGGAGGCCGCCGGCCTGTGCGCCGAACACGGTTGCGCACTGGACCCGGAGTCACTGGGCACGCTGATGTCGCTCACCCAGGGGTGGGCCGCGCTGGTCCGGATCGCGGCGATCTATCTCGCCGCCCACGACGGCGAGTACCGCGACGCCCTGACCGCGCTGGCCCGGCCGCCGCACGCCTTCACCGATCTACTGGTGGGCGAGCTCATCGACACCCTGTCCCCGGCTTTGCGCCAATTCCTGACCTGCACCAGCATCCCGGACGAGTTCACCGAGGAACTGGCCGACGCCATGGTCGGCGGCGGTGCGGCGCATCTGCTCTACGAACTGGACCGGATCAATTTCCCGATGACCTCGCTGACCCGCGGCGGCAAGGTCTGGCACACCTACCACCCGATGCTGCGCGCGTATTTCCTCGCCGAAGCGAACCGGCTCGGCGCCGACCTGTGCTCGGACCTGCGGCTGCGCGCCGCGCGTCAGCTGATGTCGGCCGGTGAACTGCGCGCCGCGCTGCCCCATCTGCTCACCGTGGCCGATCATCGGCCGCTGGCCGGCTTCCTCGCCGAGCACGCGCTGGCCCTGGTGTTCGCCGGGGACGGTGCGGCGCTGTTCGATTCGCTGGCCGATACCGCCCCCGACGTCCTGGCCGACCCGTATCTGCGGTTGTTGCAGGTCACCGACGCGCTGCTGCACGGGGACAGCGGTTCGGCGCAGGCCTACCGTGACAGTGCCCGGCTGCTCGCCGACGACGATCCGCTCTCACTGGCGGGACCGCACCGGCTCGAGGCCCTGACCACCGCGGTGGACGCGGAACTGGCGGTGGCGACAGGCAGCGCCACCGAAACCGGTGTGTTCCCCGACCGGATGCCGCCCGCCGACCGACCCGACCTGGACGGCTACCTCGCGGTGACCACCGGCACCGCGCTGGCGTTGCGCGGTGAACTGGGCCGCGGCGAGGAACGACTACGGATCGCGCTGAGCCGCACCCGGTCCCGCTGCCATCCCCGGCTCCGGCTCATCGCGGTGACCAGGCTGGCGGTCACCGCGGGCCTGGCCGGATCGATCACGACCATGCGCCAGCGCGCCGAACGGGCCTGCGCCATCGCCCGCGACCACGATCTGCTGGACCTGCCGGAAACCGTGCACGCCACCGCCCTCGAGGCCTACGGCGCCTATCTGCAGGGCACCGAACCGCAGCCGGGGCACATCCGGATTCTGTGCGCCGAGCACATCCGGCGCGACGGTACGCCGGGTCCGGTGGCCGGCTGGCTCCCGCATGTGGTGGGCAGCCTGCTGGACTGCCGGCATTCGACCGACCGGGGCGCCGCCGCGGAACGGCTGCGCCGCAGTATCGGCCGCCTGCTGGACGCCGATCCGCCGCCCGCGCTGAGCGGAGGTCTGGTCGGCGCCGCGGTATGGGCATTGCTGGAGGCGGGTGAAACCGCCACCGCGCAACATCTCACCGAACGCGCCCGTACCGTGCTGGGCCGCACCCCCGACACCGTGCTGTCCGGCGCGGCCCTCACCGCGGCCTCCGGTAACCACCACGGTGTCGTACTGCAGGTCGAGCCGCTGCTGACGGGCACCCCGAACCTGCACCCGGTCACCCAGCTGACCGGCTGGCTGCTCTACGCCCGCGCCCACCACCAGCTGGGCAATGATTCCAAGACCCGCGAAGCCGTGGACAACGGCCTGTGCATCGCCGCAACCCACCGCATCACCCGGCCGTTCTTCGATGTGCCGGGCACCATCGAATTGCTCGACTACTACGCGGGCTGCTTCGGGCATCGCAGCGCGTTCGCCGATTCGGTACGCGCCGGCCATCAGGCCCACCGGCGGGCCGGCCATCCCGCGCTCACCGCGACCGAGCTGACGATCCTGCGCCAGCTGCCCTCCGGCCGGACCACCCAGCACATCGCCGATGACCTCGGTGTCTCCATCAACACCGTGAAGACCCATATGCGCGGGATCTACGCCAAACTCGGCACCAACTCCCGGATGGAGACCCTGCAGGAAGCGCGCCGCACCGGTCTGCTCTGAAGCGGGCCGGGTTCACCCGGTGCGGACGATGCGCCGCCCCGCGTGACCGGCGCACACTCGAATTCGCTGCGACGGCACCACCGTCGAACCGGTCCGGAAGTCAGGAGACGGCGATGCGATACCAGTTCACCATCGACGGCGAACTCTCCGAGCGCGCGCTGGCCGCCTTCCCGGAACTCGACGGCGATCGCGATCACGGCACGACTGTGCTGTCGGGAGCTGTCACCGACCCGACCGGGGTCCGCGCAGTCCTGGCCCGGATCGACAATCTCGGGCTCACCGTGCTGGAGATGCGCCGGCTCCCGGACTGAGGGCCGGCCGGCCACGAAGATGGCGCGGCGGGCACCGACGGGGTGCCGGTCCGATATTCCGGGGCGTGTCGGTGCGGCCGAGCCGGTTCCCGCGGCAACAGCGAATGCCGTTTCGGAGTCCTGCGTCGGCGCCCACCTCACATCGCACCTGTAGGTGGCTTACGCACTTTCGAGTGCCTACTCCCCGGGAAGAAGTAGCTCTCCGATAATCGTGCGGGGAGGCCGGAAGCGCCTCCGCTACAGGAGGAAAGGCACTCCGTGAACACACCCACCACCTCCCTCCCCGGCGGTACCCGGGATCTGGGCGACACCACCATCACCCGGTTCGGTTACGGCGCCATGCAGCTCGCGGGGCCCTGGGTCATGGGACCGCCCGCCGATCGAGACGAGGCCCTGGCCGTGCTGCGCGAGGTCGTCGACCTCGGCATCACACACATCGACACCAGTGACGCCTATGGGCCGTACATCACCAACGAGCTGATCCGTGAAGCGCTGCACCCCTACCCGGAGCCCCTGTTCATCGCCACCAAGGTCGGCGCCGGCCGGGACTCCCGGGGCGGCTGGCCTCCGGCACGACGGCCCGAAGACCTACGCAAGCAGGTACACCAGAACCTCCGGCGCCTCGGTGTCGAAGTACTCGACCTGGTCAACATGCGTATGGGTGACGCCGAAGGGCCTCGGCCCGGGCCGCTCGCCGAAGCATTCGAAACACTCGTCGAACTCCGGCAGCAGGGCCTGATCCGTCACCTCGGGGTCAGCAACGCCACCGAGGAACAGGTCGCCGAGGCACGGGCCATCGCTCCGATCGTCTGCGTGCAGAACATGTACAACCTCGCCCATCGTCACGACGACGACCTCATCGACCGCCTCGCCGCCGACGACATCGCCTACGTGCCGTTCTTCCCGCTCGGCGGCTTCACACCGCTGCAGTCGGAAACGCTCTCGAAGGTCGCCGCCCGACTGGGCGCCACACCGATGTCCGTCGCGCTGGCCTGGTTGCTGCAGCGCGCACCGAACATCCTGCTCATCCCCGGCACCTCGTCGGCAGCGCATCTGCGTGAGAACATCACCGGCGCGGGCCTTATCCTCTCCGATGCCGACGTGGCCGAACTGAACAGCATCGGCGCTGAACGACACGACTACGCCGGCAGCGGAGCGGAATCGCCACGACAGCCACATCGAACAGGTTTGTGACCGTGATCCGGGAAGCACACGCCGAGACCGGCAGGAAGCCGAGCGGTAGGGCACACGCCTCCCGACCGCGGCCGACCCCCGCGGCCGAAAGGCACTGCGGCCCAAGGAGGCACCGACGACCCACTCCGCGCTGCGCCCGGGGGTACCCGATCGTGTGCGGTACGCTCCCCGCCCGTCAGTACGGCGCGGCTCGCCCGGCCCAGCGCGGGGCGAGCCCACCGGCCGCGGCACGGGGAAACGAGATCCGCCGCGGGTCGCCGTCGGAGGTGAAGCGAAGGCTTGGATTCGCCGCGAGTTCGTCTAGCCAGTAGGCGGAGTCGAACGGCACCCGGCCGAGACCGGACCGGATCCGCGGGACCGCGGCCGGGTCGACCGCGCCGAACGGTGAGGGCGCGGGATTCGCACCGACCAGCATCGCGGCCTCGAACCGGTAGCCGGTGCCGCCCCAGCTCCCGGCGAGGGCGAGCGCGGGGTCGGCCGGGGACGAGCCCAGCGGCAGGGCCATGGTGCGCACCACGGTGCCCGGAGCGGCGGCACCGATCGTCCGCACGTTCTGCGCCAGTTCCCGTTGCACGCCCGCGGCGTCCAGCGCACCGAGATCCTGATGGGTCGCGGTGTGCGCGCCGATCTCGTAGCCGTGGGCGGCCAGCCACGGCAGGGCGCGCGGATCGCCGCCGAAGGCATCGTCGGTGACGTAGAAGGTGGCGCGAGCGGGGAAGTCCGGATGCCGCGCCGCGAACTCCTCCAGGACCGCCACCGCGCAGTCCGGCGCGGGCGCGCCCTCCGGGGTGAACCGCAACTGGCCGGTGGTGGAGTCGTCGAAGGTGAGCACCACGGGATGGGTTCCCGCCGGGATGTCCACTGCTCCCGCGGCGTACTGCGCGGCGGTGATCGGCCGGTATCCCTCCCGGTACAGCCGGTCGAGTTCGCCGCGGAACTCGGCGGGCGTCTGGTCGTATTCGCCGCCCGGCCGCGGCGCGAGCTGGTGGTACATCAGGATCGGGACCGCGCCGAGTTCGTCGGCGCCCACGGCCGCCGGGTCGGGCGAGGGCGGGGTGGTCACCGGCGGCGGCTGTGCGGCCGCCGGGGTGGTCTGCGGTTGCGCCCCCGGGGTTCCCCCGCAGGCAGCGGCCGCCGCGCACACCACCGCCGCCACGACCGCCCGTACGACTGCTCCCGGGAACCGCACCATCGCCCGAATGTTACGTGCCGACAACGATTTACGTCCCGTCTCCGGGAAAGAGATTGAGCGGGCCGCGATCTGTCCATATTGACGGGACAGTTGTTCGTGGGAGTTGATGCGTTGTGCTCATGCGGTTCCGGGGCGCCGATCGTAAACGGTTGGTGGTCTCGGCCTTCGGTGTCGTCCTGGCAGTCCTGCTGGTCGCGGTCGGTGTCGGGGCCGGTCGTTCACCCGCTCCCGCCCTACCGCTGAGCGGTCTACCGCCGGGTCCGGTCGGCGCCGCCGCCCTGAACGACCTCATGCTCCGAGTGGACGCCACCGGGCACGACCCGCGGGTGGTGGAACTCGCCGTGGACGGAGGCACGGTCACCGGCCGCGTGGAGGGCACCTCGGTGATCTACCAACCGGAGGGCTTGGGCGACGGCGAGCACACCTTCACGGCTCGGATACCGGTCGGCGGACCTTTCGGGTGGTTGCGCGACGAACCCGCCGTGTCGGCGACGTTCACCGTCGACACCACGGCCCCGGCCCTCGACCTGGCGCCACCGCCGGCCGTGGGCTCCTACCGCGACCCCGTCACGGTTCGCGGGCGGGCTCCCGACGCCGTGCGCGTGTCCATCGGCAATCAGCAGGTCACCCCCGGCCCCGACGGCAGCTTCGAGATCCGGCTGCCCCACCATCCCTCCGGTTCCGCGGTGGTCGCCGCGGACGCGGCGGGTAACGAGACGCGCCGGCCGCCGGCCGCGGGTATCGATCTGCCACGGATGCGGGCGGTGCACGTCACCGCCCACGCCTGGTCGCACGACGGGATGCGCGAGTCGGTGCTGGACATGGCCAGGCAGGGCCTCATCGATACGGTCCAGCTCGATATCAAGGACGAGGACGGCGTCGTCGGCTACGACTCACAGGTCCCGCTGGCCCGCAGCACCGGCGCCGCCACTCCGATCTACCGGGCCCGCGACGCGCTGCGGCAGCTGCACGAGATGGGAGTGCAGGTGGTCGGCCGGATCGTGGCCTTCCGCGATCCCACCCTGGCCGGCTGGGCCTGGCACAATCAGCGGCCCGACTGGGTGGTCCAGAATCCGGCCGGTCAGCCCTATTCCAGCCACTACGGCGCCATCGCGTTCACCAATTTCGCCCATCCCGAGGTGCGTGCCTACAACATCGCGCTCGCTGTCGAGGCCGCCGAACTCGGCTTCGACGGAGTCATGTACGACTACGTCCGCCGGCCCGACGGCAGTCTGTCGAGTATGAGATTCCCGGGGCTCACCGGTCCGGCGACCCGCGCCGTCGCCGGCTTCCTGGGGCAGGCCCGGGAACCGGTGCACACCGCCGGTGCGCATCTCAGCGCGGCGGTCTACGGTATCGCCGCCTCCCGGCCCGACCAGATCGCCCAGGACATCCCCCTCATCGCGCAGCAGGTGGATTTCGTGGCGCCGATGATCTATCCCTCGCACTGGAACGCCGGGGAGTACGGGGTCGCCGATCCGAACAACCAGCCCTACGACATCGTGGCGGCCGCGCTGCGTGACTTCCAGGCCGTGACCAAGGGCACGAACGCGACGGTGATCCCGTGGCTGCAGGACTTCAGTCTCGGAGCGGACTATGGAGACGCCCAGGTCAGAGCGCAGATCGATGCGACCTACCGGACGGGGATCGACAGTTTCTTCCTGTGGAGCCCGTCGGTGAGCTACCACCAGGGGGCACTGGACCCGAAGTGAGACCGTAACGCCGCGCACCCGGGCCGCGACTTCTCCGGTGACGCAATGGCCCGTCGGGGGGCCTGTCCGTCCATTTACCAGCAGTCGAATGGAGCTCGGGACATGGCTTTCCGAAGTGATCACCTGGTGCGCGCCCGCACCTACCTGGCACAGCACCGGCTCGCCGCGGCGATCGCGGCCCCCGCCGGTCTCGGCCTGGCGGCGGCGGTGGCCGCGGCCTACTCGGTGACCGCACCGGCCCAGCACGCCGATACACAGCTGAAGGCGTCGGTCACCGAGTGCCACGATATGGTCACCATCTCGGTCGCGGGACGCGGCGACACACCGGCCGAGGGCACCACGAAACTGCTGGTGGACGCGAACGGCAACCCGCTGCCCGCCGCGCTGTCGGGCGATCACAGCAGCGAATGGGTCGACCCGGTGGTCAACGCCCCGGCCGATGATGTGGACGCGGGTTCGTATGCCGCCGTCTACATCGCCTACCCCGCGAACATGGCCACCTACGAGGACGCCGTCACCACCGGAGTCGCCAATACCCAGCAGGTGATGCGGGAGATCGCCCAGGCATGCCCGGACACGGAGTTCGCGATCGTCGGGTACAGCGAAGGCGCCGATGTGGTGCGGCGAGTGGCGATGGAGATCGGTCACCAGGAGCAGCAGGACGGCGGCTACGCGATCGTCGACCCCGGCAAGGTCACCGGTGTGGTCATCCTCGCCGACTCCGGCCGTTCGGCCGGCGACGGGCCGTTCCCCGGCGCCGAGAACCCGTACGGCAACCCGGACAATTTCGATCAGCTCTACCAGAACGGCGGCACCCCGGTCCCCGGTCGGGGTGCGGTGGCCGGGACCAGCGGCGATTTCGGCGCGCTGAACGGCAAGATCGCCTCCTTCTGCTCCGACGGCGACCTCACCTGCGCGGCGCCGGATAATATCGCGCTGCTGCAACTGGTGGTCAATGTGGCGCGGCAGATGAACGTCGACGCCCTCGAACGGGAAGGCCTCACGCCCGCCACCGGGCAGGATGTCGCGGTGGTCCTCAGCCGGGTCGCGCTGCTGGCACTGGCCGATATCCAGTCGCAGCCCAACTGGATGGCCAGTGACGAAACCTTCCTCGAGGTGTTGCTGCGGGTCTCGGATCCCGCCTACGAACCCGGCAAGACCACCACGCCGGCGCCGGCGGACGCCATCTCGACCGATCAGATGTCCCCGCTGGCCTACCTGCCGCAGAAGGTCCTCAACGAGATCGTCGGCCTGATCGTCACCAACCAGAACACCATCCCGGTGATCCTGTCCGACCCCTACAATCTCACCCTCGGCCCCAACGCCACCGGTCACCACTTCGATTACTGGCGTGACGCCGACCCCGGTAACGGCAAAACGCTCACCTCCGCCGAGTACGCGGCGGCCTGGCTCACCCATCTGGCGAAGCAGGCGCAGGCCGGCGAACCGGTGGACACGAAGTCGGCCCCGACCGCCGAAGACCTCGACGACGCCTACCGGGCGGCGGCGGAGACCACGACCGAACCCACGACCGGCGGAGCGGCCACCGGCACCACGGCCGTGCCGACGACGAGCGGCACCACCCCGGTGACCACGCAGCCGGCGACCGGTACCCCGACCACGACCGGCCCGGCGACCACGACCGATCCCACGACCACGGCGCCGACGACCACGGCGCCGACGACCACCGAGACCACCACGGAGCAGCCGGGCACCACGCCGGAGGCGACGGAGCCGGGCACCGTCGTGGCCACTCCGGAAGTGACGACTCCGCCGGTGGCCACCCGTCCCACACCCCCGCAGGTCGCGGTGAACAGCAGCTCGGAGACACCCCGGCCGAGCACGACCCCGCAGCAGACCACCACCGCCGCGGGCGCACCGACACCCTGACGCGTGCGCCGGACACCCCGTGTCCGGCGCACCGCTACCACCGTGCCGAACCCCTATCGGCGAGGATGGGCTCCATGACGATTTCCGCGCCCGATGTGGAGTACCTGCGCCGCTGTGTCGAACTCGCCGGCGAGGCGCTGGACGCCGGGGACCAGCCGTTCGGCTCACTGCTGGTCACCGCGACCGGCGAGGTGCTGTTCGAGGACCGCAACCGCGTGGCCGGCGGCGACCACACCCGGCACCCGGAATTCGAGATCTGCCGTTGGGCGGCCGCCCACCTCGATCCGGCCGACCGCGCGGCCGCCACGGTGTATACCTCGGGCGAACACTGCCCGATGTGTTCGGCGGCGCACGGCTGGGTCGGCCTCGGCCGTATCGTCTTCGCCACGTCGAGCGGTCAGCTCGCCGGATGGTTGCGCGAATGGGGCGCTCCCGCCGCACCGGTGGCCGCCCTGCCGATCACGCAGGTCGCCCCCGGTGTGGTCGCCGAGGGACCGGCACCCGAGTTCGAGACGCGGATGCGCGCTCTCTATCAGCGGTGTTTCGCGCCGGAAGAGTCCGCCGCGCCGTGATCCACCATCCGGCTCACCGGCGCGCGCCGCTGCGCAACCAGGCGATATGACGTCCTGAGATATCGGCCGTGGTGAGCAGGTCGAACCCGGTCTCCCCCGCCAGCCCGGCGGCGTGCTCGATCCCCGCCTCCGCCCAGGGAAACCAGTCACCGGCCTCGGTGCGGGTTTCCAGCCGGATCTGCCGGACACCGATACCTGTTCCGGGGCCGGAGAATTCGACAACGGCCAGACCGCCCGGACGGAGCAGCCCGCCGATACGGCGCAGCACCCGGCGCGGGTCACCACCGATGCCGATGTTCCCGTCGGCCAACAGCGCGTAGTGCCAGCGGCCATCCCCGGGCAGCGGCCCGAAGATATCGCGTGCCACGGCCGGGGCGCCCCGGTGACGGGTGACCGCGACCGCGGTGGGCGAGATATCGACGCCGAGCGCGATGACACCGCGGCGGCACAGCGCCGCCACCAGCCGCCCCGGTCCGCACCCCAGATCGACCGTCGGCCCGTCACAGCATCCGACCAGGGCCGAATCCACCTGCCGATCGGCCGCGCTGATCCGGGCACCGCCGAGCCAGCGACGGGTCGGCAGCCGGGTGCGGTCGCCGTCGGCGGACCGGATCCAGCAGTCGCGGCCGGTCAGGGCCGGATCGAACCGGCCGATCACCGGACGGTCCGGGGCGCGCCGAGCGCCGCCACCGCCGCCGCGAACCGCCCGGAACAGCCCGCGGCGACTCGCACGGCATCGGCGTAGTGGTCGACATCGGTGAGGGCCGGCAGCATCCCGACCCGATATCCGTGCGCGCGCAATACGCCCCGGGTGCGATCGCCGGTGGCCGCGGTGGACATGGGCACGTCCGCGAGGAGCCGAGCGGCCCGCGGATCGGACAACCCCAGGCCCCACCAGCCACCATCGGTGGCGGGCCCGAGCAGCGCGTCGGCCCCGGCGACCAGGGTACGAGCCGCGTCGGTGAGCACCCGCGCGCCGAGTTGCGGCGTATCCATCCCGATCTGCAATACCGGCAGTCCTGCCCGCGCGGTATCGGCGTGGGCGTTGGCCAGCCGCACCGCGAAACCCGAACCGCGCTGGGGGACCACCTCGAAATCGGCCAGCCGCCGCGCGATCTCCTCGCCGGACTGCGCGGCGTCCAGGTCGCCGGTGAACGCGACCACCCGGTGGGTGACCGGGCAGGCGCTCACCGCATCGAGTGTGTCCAGCAGCGCGGCGGCCGCCAGCCGGGCGGCCTGCGCCGGCGTCAACGGCGGGGTGAGCCTGGTCTTGGCGTATCCGGCGACCGGTGCCTTGGCCATCACCAGCAATGCCACCGGTATCGGCGCAGTTCCGGGGCGGGCACCGGTGCCCGGCGCGGAGGCCCCGCTCACCGCAGGACCGCCAGGAAATCACGGGTGGCGCGCAGTGATCCCCGCGCCGTCCCGGAAATCTTCGACCGGCCGCCGGCACGCGCCCGGTAGCTGATATCGACCTCGCGCACGTCCCACTGCGCAGCGGCGGCGCGTATCAGCAGTTCCAGCGGATATCCGAAGCGATCGTGCAGCCGGCCCAGCGATTCCAGCCGTTCCCGGCCCGCGACCCGCATGGCCCCGATATCGTGCACCGGCAGGCCGTAGCGCCGCCGCAACCGGCGGGCGACGACACGATTACCGAGCCGGGTGTGCCACGGCCAGACCCCGCCGCGCACCGGGCGACGGCGGCCCACCGCGAGGTCGGCGCCGGCGCGGATCTCGGCTACCAGCCGGGGTAGCTCCCCGGGGTCCATCGATCCGTCGCCGTCGAGGACGGCGACCAGTTCGGTACGGGCCGCGGCGATACCGGCCTGTACCGCGGCCCCGTACCCGGGACGCGGTTCGGTGATCACACGGGCGCCGTATCCGGCCGCGACGGCGGCGGTGCCGTCGGTCGACCCGTTGTCGACCACGATCGGCCGATATCCGTCCGGTAGCGCGGCCAGGACCGCCGGCAACGCCTCGGCTTCGTTGCGGCACGGGATCACCACCGTGATACCGGCCGGTTCGCGGTGCTCTGTCGGCATGGGTGCAACGCTAAGCCCGGCGGGGTGGAAATCCCGTGACAAAACCATGACGTCGTGTCCGAATTTCCTGGTGAATGCGCTGCCACGGGGCCGCACCGGCCTAGGGTGGCCTCTGTGCCGGAGCTGATCGAGATCACCGAACCCCGCACCCGGTTCCGGGGCGAGCTTATCGGCGCCGCCGGCGCGGCGTTGCTGGTAGCGGTCGCGTTCACGGTTCCGCAACTGGCCGGCGAATCCTGGCGGCGCAGTCTGTTCGCCGCCGCCGCGCCCATTTTCGGCCACTGGTCGCCACATATCGGCTGGGGCACCCTTCCGGCACTGGCCCTGGCGGCGGCCGTGGTCATCCGGGGTCCGGCGACGGCCGACCGGCTCCCCTGGCGCCGGCTGCTCACCGCCGGATATCTCACGGCGGTGGTGTGGGCATTCGCCCTCACCCTGGTCGACGGGTGGCGGCGGGGTTTCACCGCCCGGCTCGCCGACGGCCACGAGTACCTCGCCGAGGTGCCCGCGGTCACCGATATCCCGGCGACGGTCGCCTCGTTCGCCGACCGGATCGTCGACGGCCGACCGGATTCCTGGACCACGCACGTCTCGGGTCATCCGCCCGGAGCGCTGCTGTTCTTCGTCCTGTTGGACCGGATGGGCCTGGGCGGATCCACGTGGGCGGGAATCGTCTGTGTCCTGGCGGGATCCAGCGCCCCGATCGCGGTGGCGGTCGCGTTGCGCGCCCTGGGCGCCGAGGACCACGCGCGGCGGGCACTGCCGTTCCTGGTGCTCGCGCCGGCGGCCATCTGGGTCGCGGTCTCGGCCGACGCGCTCTTCGCCGGAGTCACCGCATGGGCGGTGGCGCTGCTGGCCGTCGCCACGGGCGCGCGAGCCGCCCGCCGAACCACCCGGCCGGAGCCCACAACCGGCCGGCCGCCCGACCCTTCTGTGAGCCACCGGACCGCGATACCCGTCGCGTTCGCGGCCGGAGTGCTTTTCGGCTGCGGGATCTACCTGAACTACGGCCTGATCCTGATGGGATTTTTCGCCGTCGCGGTGCTGCTCGCGGGCCGTACGGTCCGGCCGCTGCTGCACGCCGTGCTGGGCACGCTGGTCGTGGTGGCCGGCTTCACGGCCGCCGGATTCTGGTGGCTCGACGGCTACCACCTGGTGGTCGAGCGCTACTACCAGGGGATCGCCGCCACTCGCCCGTACGGGTACTGGTGGTGGGGCAATCTCGCCGCCACGGTCTGCGCCGTCGGACTCGCGACGGCGGCGGCCCTGACGCGGGCGCTGGCGCCGTCCCGGCTGCGGACGCTCGATCCGGCCGCGCTGCTGGTCGCCGCCGCAGTCTGCGCTGTCGCCGCCGCCGACCTCAGCGGGTTGAGCAAGGCGGAGACCGAACGGATCTGGTTGCCGTTCGATATGTGGCTGCTCGCGGCGACGGCGTTCCTGCCGCGCGGACATCGTCGCCCCTGGCTCGCCGTGCAGGCGACCGGGGCCCTGCTGCTCGTCCATCTGCTGCTGACGAATTGGTGAGGCATCCATGCGCATCGAGATCATCGGCTACACCGTGGCCTGCGCGCTGCCGGTGGTGACGGCGGGCGCCCTGGTCCTGCGCGCCCTGCGCGATCGTTCGCTCACGGCGTGCACCACGGTCCTGGTGCTCATCCCGATCCTGGCCGCGCCGGTCGCGCTGACCGGGGTGGGCGGACCGGCGGTCACCGCCGAGTTCCGGTGCATCGTCCTCGTTCTCGTGCTGGTCGCCGTGGTCACCGTTCCGGCCGCCGTGCTGCTGGGCCGGGAACAGTCCCGGAAGAGGTCGCGGGAGAGGCGGCTGCGCGAACAGGAACACGCCGCCGAACGGTCGCGGCGCGAACTGGTGGCCTGGGTGAGCCACGATCTGCGGACCCCGCTCGCCGGAATTCGCACCATGACCGAGGCCCTCGGCGACCCGGCGGTGGCCGACCCGGCCGATATCGTCCGGTACGCCGAGCGGATCGACCGGGAGACCCGGCGGCTGTCCCGGATGGTGGACGATCTGTTCGAGATGTCGAAGATCTCGGCCGGCGCCCTGCGCCTCGACCTCGAACCGCTGGACCTGCGCGAACTCGTCGACGAGATCTACGCCGCCCATCGCGCCACCGCCGACCACGCCGAAATCGGTTCTCCTGCGGGCCGGCCCGCCGCGGCACTGCCCGTCGCCACCGACGACCAGGGCCCGGGACACGGCCGACCGGGCCCGGCCGCGACCGTAGGACAGCGTCACACCGACCACCGGAAGGAACCGCTCGGATGAACAAGACGATTCAGGTGGCACTCGGCATCGATGTCGATTCCTGCGCCGGCTGGCTGGGTTCCTACGGCGGCCAGGATTCGCCCAACGATATGCAACGGGGAGTGTTCGCCGGCGAGGTCGGAGTGCCGCGCCTGCTGCGGCTGTTCGAGCGCCGCGCCATCCGGACCACCTGGTTCTGGCCGGGTCATTCCCTCGAAACGTTTCCCGCGCAGGCCCGCCAGTGTGTCGAGGCAGGACACGAGATCGGCGCCCACGGATACAGCCACGAGAATCCGCGCGCGCTCACGCCCCGGCAGGAGCGAGATGTCATGTCCAGATGCGTGGAACTCATCGAACAGCTCTCCGGACACCGGCCACTGGGTTACGTCGCACCCTGGTGGGAGATGAGCGAGCACACCGCCTCGATCCTCGCCGACTACGGCTTCTCCTACGACCATTCGCAGAACTACAACGATTTCGTGCCCTTCTACGCCCGCGTCGGGGACACCTGGACACCCGTCGACACCTCCCGGCCCGCCGCCCACTGGATGAAACCGCTCGAACACGGGCACGAGATCGACCTGGTCGAGTTCTGTGGCAACTGGTACGTCGACGATCTGCCGCCGATGATGTTCATCAAGGCACATCCCAACTCCCACGGCTTCGTCGCGCCGCGCGCGATCGAACAGATGTGGAACGACCAGTTCGACTGGGTGTACCGGGAACTGGACTACGCCGTCATCCCGGTCACCCTGCACCCCGACGTCTCCGGACGACCGCAGGTACTGCTGATGCTCGAACGCCTGCTGGACCGCTGGGCGGGCTTCGCCGGGGTCGAGTTCGTGACGATGGCCGAGGCGGCCGGGGAATTCCGCGCCCGCTACCCGTTCGAACGCCCGGACCGGCCCGAATTCGTCGGCCGCTGAGCACGTCGGTCGTGAACACACCGGGTAAGAGGTCGGGTTGTGTGAAACGGGCGCCCGGGGTGGCGAACTCGCGCACGAGGTCTTGTCGTGGGTGAGCAGGACGTGCCGGTTGAGTTCGGCGGAAGGCGGAGGGGTAATCGAGCGGTACCGGGCGGGAACTGGCGTCCCGTGGCCGGTGTGGAATCCCGCGGCCTCATGGCCGGCGGCGAACTCGATTACCGCCGTCTCGACCGCCCGGCCGGGAGCGCGCGGCCGCCGCACGGCAAGCCGGCATCGACAAGGCGCTGGTCTGCGGCCACGTAGGCGCGGCCGTCGCAGAGCCGGGCGCCGGCGGTAGTGCGCTCCGGGCTCACGTGGAACAACGACAACGCTCGACCGGCGCTGATGACAGCATCTCCGTTCTTGTCAGCCGGATATGGGGCGGATAGGAATATCGGGTGGCTGATCAACAAAGTATTGCCCGGATCGTTACCGCCGCCGCCTCGGTCGTTGTGGCCGTGTGCGCGGTGGTGGTCACGGTGAAGGTGGCGGGCGCCCAGCTCGACCCGGCCGAACCGCCACGGGTGCTGGACCAGGCAGCGCTGGAGCAGCAGGTGGCGAACCGATTGCAAGGTGTGGGGGACGAGCCGGTGGGCCGGGTGAGCTGTCCCGGTTCCGTTCAGGTCGTCGTGGGTAACCAATTCGATTGCGATATATGGGATTACCTGGATTCCGGTAAGGCGCGCGTCGAGATAGTCAGCGATCAAGGCGAGATCCAGGTGACCAAGTTGTGACAGGTGAGGATTTCGAGTTGATCCGGTAACTGCCGGGCCGAGTTGCCCAGGGGACTTCCGAATCGAGTTCGGCCCCGCCCGGGCGTCCCGCATGCGGGACGTCGGCGGCCACCCCATCGAGCACCGTCGTCCCGCGGCAGCACGACCCCACCCCGGCGATCTCGAACCCCGGCGCCCGCGGCGGGCGGTCCCATCCGGGGCCGGTGAGGAGCTGGTCAGGCCGGTTCGCGGCCGAGGAGGGTTTCACGGCGGTAGTACTCGTAGAGGCCGTCGAAGATCGGGCCGGACACGGCCAGGGTGTGGGTGTCGTCGCCGATCATCGACAACCCGCGCAGCACGGCGTCCAGGCCGGGGGCTTCGGGGGCGTCGAAGCGTTCGTCGTCGATATCGGCTTCGTGCACGATCTCGGCGATCCGCCACAGCACCGGGTCGGTGAGATCGTGGCGGCGCAGGATCGTTTCGAAGCTGCAGTCCCCACCGTGGTGGCCGAGGTCGACCCCGCGCATATCGAACGGTGTCGCCTCCGCCGGTACCTCGGCCGGGTCGGTGACGAACACGAACTCCGCTTCCGGGTCGATCTCACGACGGATCAACCAGGCGCAGGCGGCGCGGTCGATGTGGATACCGGCGCGGGTGGCCCATTTCATGCGGACTCCTCGGTGACGTGGTCGGGGTGCAGGGCCTGCACCGCCCGCTGGGCGGCGGTGCGCACCGGCGGTGGGAAGAAGTCCCGGCGCTGGATCCGGCGCAGTTCCCCGCGGTTACATTTCCCGGCATGGATACGGCCGGAGAAGGGGAACGCCCCGTGTTACGACGCGACACCACCACGACAGACGTCATCCCGCTGCGCACCGCGACCAAGGCGTGGTTCCTCATCTCCCTGCAGACCTTCGGTGGCCCCGCCGGTCAGATCGCGGTCATGCAACGCACGCTGGTCGAGGAGAAACGCTGGATCGGCCAGCAACGCTTCCTGCACGCCCTGAACTACTGCATGCTGCTGCCCGGCCCCGAAGCCCAGCAGCTCGCCATCTACATCGGCTGGCTGCTCAACGGCCGCCGCGGCGGCCTCATCGCCGGCACCCTGTTCGTCCTGCCCGGCATGCTCGCCCTCCTGGCGCTCTCGGCGATCTACGTCGGCTTCGGCGACACCACCCTGGTCACCGCCCTGCTGGCCGGACTCGCACCCGCCGTCGTGGTGATCGTCACCCAAGCCGTCCTGCGCGTCGGGCGTCGCGCCCTCACCCGGCCCGGGCTCGTCGCGATCGCCGTCGCCGCCTTCGCCGCACTCACCCTGTTCGCGGTCCCGTTTCCGATCGTCATCGCCGCCGCCGCGGCCGCCGGATGGGCACTGGGGCGCAGAAACACCTCCACACCGGCCGGACCCGCACACTCCGAGGACGACACCGGCGAGGCCGCACCGCTGATCGCCGACGACACCCTGCACCACGAAGCGCCCTCGGCCCGGCGCGGCCTGGCCATACTCGGTATCGGACTGCTCGTCTGGGCGATCCCGGTCGCGGCCGCCGCGGTATTCCTCGGCACCACCAGCACACTCACCACCCAGGGCGTGTTCTTCTCCGGCACCGCCGTGGTCACCTTCGGTGGCGCCTACGCCGTCCTGGCCTTCGTCGCCCAACGCGCCGTCGAGGTCTACGGCTGGCTCTCCCCCACCGATATGGTCCGCGGCCTCGCCCTCGCGGAATCCACCCCCGGACCGTTGATCATGGTCGTCCAGTTCGTCGCGTTCCTCGGCGCCTACCACCACCCCGGCACCCTCGACCCCTGGGTCGCAGGCATACTCGGGGCCCTGCTCACCACCTGGGTCACCTTCGTGCCCTGCTTCCTGTTCATCCTCCTCGGCGCCCCCTACGTCGAACGCCTCCGCCACAACCACACCCTCTCGGCGGCCCTGACCGGCATCACCGCCGCCGTCGTCGGCGTCATCGCCGACCTCGGCCTCTACTTCACCCTGCACACCCTGTTCACCGACACCCACACCCTCACCACCGGGCCCCTGCACCTCCAACTCCCCGACCCCACCAGCATCCAGCCCATCGCCCTCGCGATCACCGCCGTCGCCGCGATCCTCGCCTTCAAACTCGACTGGTCCATGCTGCGCATCCTCGGCACCAGCGTCATCCTCGGCCTCACCGCCACCCTCGCGGGACTGCCTCTCACCTGAGCGCCGCCGTCCGCTCGCACAATGTTCCCAAAGGCGGTTCACACACAAACCGATGCGACCCAGGAATTGGGGGCAATCGATAACGCGGCGATCGACATAATCTGAAACACGCTGTAACGCATAAGCGCCCGCCGAACAGGCGTGGGCGCAACTAGCTGTCCCGGTGTGGGACACCGATGATAGGAACACTGTGAGATCCAGATTCAACACCGTCGTCGCCGCCGTTTCCATCGCTGCGGCCGGCATGGGTGGAGCAGCCGGGACCGCCTCCGCGGCGCCGGTGCAGTTGACCCCGGCGGCACCGGTTACCGATACCAACCCGGGGACCGGAGGTGCGACCGGATCCGCAGACCAGCTGGCGCAGGTGCTGCAGCTGCTGCAGACCGGGTCCTCCACCGACCCCGGCGGCCCCCTGTAACAGCACCATCCCGTACGAGCCTCCGTGGAGGCTCCCGGCCCCGGGTGGCCGGCGCGACCACTTCACCAGAGATAACACCCGGCCGGGCGAAGAAGCCGGGGTACTGGGCAACCTGGCCGCGGCCGTTGCCGCGCAAGCGATGACCCGCGACCAGGCCGCGATCCTGCTGGTGCAGTTGGTGACCGCGGGCGCGGAATCGACCACGAGTCTGCTGGGCACCGCGGTCCGGTTGCCGGCCGAGGACCGCGCGCTGCAGGATCGTGTGCGCGCAGACCGCGGGCGCGTCGATGCGCTGGTGGAGGAGGCCGTGCGGATCGAGAGCCCGTTCCGCGGCCACTTCCGCGTCACCACCACATCCGGCTGGCCGGAATCGAACTCGAAGCCGGTGCACGGCTGATGCTCATGTGGGGGGCGTCCAACCGCGACCCGCGGATCTTCGACCACCCCGACCATGTCGACCGCGACCGCGACCGGCCGAAACTGCACCACAGCTTCGGTCGTGGGATCCACTTCTGCCTCGGCGCCCACCTCGCCCGCAAGGAAACCGCCCAGGCCGTGCACGCCCTGCTCGACGCCACCGGCAACGTGACACTTCGCGGCCCCGAACCGACCTACGTGCCGAGCCTGATCGTGCGCCGCCTGGCCCATCTGAACCTTTCGGTCACCGTATGATCTGGACGTCGGCGTGCTTCTCGACAGCCCACCGGCCCCGTGCCCGGTCACCGGTCCCGGGGTGTGACGTCCGATCACTCAGACCGCAACCGAGTCACGGGCACTGTGCGCACGCCGCGCCATCGCGACGCCGATTTCGTATGCCCGAGCGATCAGCTGCCGGTGGACTGCCGGGTCCTTGGACTCGGTGTCGTAGAGAAACTCGAGGGACGAGTCGCCGATCCGGGAGTAGTCGGCGATGCCGTGCATCGTCTGAGTCGTCAACGCCGTCTTGTATCCGTGCCGGGCGAACGTACCTTCACCGAGACCGGCACCTGCGACGAGATGTAGTTGCTTCACCACGCTCGGTTCACCGTGCGAAATATCGTCGTATGCCCCGAATACCCGGTCGAACCAGCCTTTGACGAGTGCCGGCATGGACCACCAGTAGACCGGAAAGAGGACGACGGTCACATCGGCCGATTCGAGCAGTTCCTGCTCACGCCCGACGTCGGCCGGAAGTTCCGAAAGCCCCCGGTGGTGCGCCAGATCCGCCTCTCGGTAGACCGGATCGAAGCCGGATGCCACCAAGTCGTGGGTTATGACGGTGATATCTCCCTCGGACTCGAGGCCCTGCTCGATGGCCCGGGCAATGGCCCAGGTAGCCGAGTCGTGGTCCGGATGCCCGACCACGAGCATCACCTTCGGCCGACTGTTTTCGTTCATCATGCCGGCCAAACTAAAGTATGACACTAACGTCAATGTCAAGGAGCGGGCAGCCGGATGCGGATACGCGAATTGAGCCAGGCCACCGGGGCGAGCCCCCGAATGCTCCGGCACTACGAGGATGCCGGGATTCTCTCGCCCGAACGCGACTCCAACGGGTACCGGCACTACCACCCCGGCGATGTTCAGATCGTGGACCACATACGCTGCTTGCTCGCATCCGGCCTGTCGCTGTCGGAGGCCTCCGCGATACTGCAGGTCGCCTGCATCGATCCCGCCGGCGCCTCCGATGCCGACCGGAAAGCCGCGTTGACGCAACTCGACGAGCGGGCAAGCCGATTGAACGCTGGAATGGCCCGCCTCCGGGCCCAGGAAGCCGAAATCCTCGCACTCCGCGCAAGCATCGAGGCCGGTCCCGCCTCGAATTGATGCGGGACAGCCACGGCCGGCACCACGCCGCGACCGATCCGACCGGACTCCGGCCCTGCGGTAGCGACCCGAAGCGGTGCCCGGTCGGCGACATTGCGCACGGCGGAACCGGCCGCCGCCTTCGACGGTTATGGATGCAGATCGAGGCCGAGCTCGGTGAGCGGGCCACGGATCCGGTGTTCGATGTCGCCGCGGATCCGGCACACGGTCGCCGGATCGGCGGCGGCGGTATCGTCGAGTCCCCGGTCGAGGTAGCGGGTTACGGGCACCTCCGGCGGCGTTCCGGCTGTGCCGCACAGCCCGGTCGCACCTTTCGACGCGCCGCCGCCGGATGTTCCCGGATCGCTCAGCCCTCGCCGTCGAGGGTCAGCACGACCAGCGGGATCGGCCGGTCGACCTTGGACTGGAAATCCGCCAGCAGCGGGTTGTTGGCCAGCACCCAGGCCGCGAACTCGTCGTACTCCTCGGCTTCGAGGACCTTACCGGTCGCCTGATGGGTTTTGTCCCGGAGCTCGATGGTGACCTGCGGATTCGCCTTGATGTTGTACCACCAGGCCGGGTACTTGTCCTCGATGAACGAACTCACGTACATGGTGTCGTCCCGGTACAGGGGTCCCAGCGGGGTCGTGTGTCGCTTGCCGCTCCTGGCTCCGGTGGTGGTGAGCAGGATGAGGTCTCCGCCCGCGTAGGCGCCGCCCACCTTGCCCGCGTTCTCCCGGAACTCCTTGATCACCTCATCGTTCCAGTCGGCGATGCCGCCTTCCTGGTCCCACTCCTGGTTCCACGGCGCGTTGGGATCGTTGTAGTCGGTGATCTCGGACTGGGCCGGAGCCGATTCGGTTTCACTCATGATGCGAGTGTGTCGCGAATATAGGACAGATACCGGCCTGATCGGCAGCGAAAGACCCGCCGGCCGAAAAATGGCGGTCGCGCTCGCGCGTGGGCCGAGATTCTCAGCCGATCGTGGCGCCGGCCGCGACCGGACGTAGTGGGGCGGAGGCGAACTCTTCCAGGCCGGCGGCCGGGTCGACTTCCGCGGTGAACCCGAGCAATCGGCGGGCGCGTGCCGGATCGGCGACGATATGGCGCACATCTCCCGGCCGCACCGCACCGGTGACCACCGGTTCCGGACCGCCGTGGGCGGCGGCCAGGGTCCGCGCGACCTCACCGATGGTGATCGGATGCCCCGAGCAGATGTTCAACGGCTCGAACCCGGGCAGCGCCGTCTCCACGGCGGCCACGTTCGCGGCGGCGATATCGGTGACGTGCACGAAATCCCGCGTCTGCCCGCCGTCCTCGTACACCTGTGGCGCCCGGCCCGCCGCCAGGGCCGAGCGGAAGATCGCCGCGACACCGGAATACGGGGTATCCCTGGGCATTCCGGGTCCGTACGCATTGTGGTAGCGCAATGCGGTGACCGCGCCACCGGTGGCCGTGGCCCACGCGGTCGCGTAGTGCTCCTGCGCCACCTTGCTCGCCGCGTACAGGCTCCGGGGCCGCGCCGGCGTGTCCTCGGGAACCGGGGCCCAGCCGAGCGGTACGCCGTGGGGCCGGTGTTCGAACCGGCCGGCCGCGAGGTCTTCCCGCCGGCGGGCCGCCACTTCGACGATGCCGTCCGGCCCCCGGTAGAGCCCCTCGCCGTATACCACCATCGAGGAAGCCAGGACGAGCCGCTCGCACCCGGCCCGGTCCATCGCGGCCAGCAGTACCGCGGTGCCGTAGTCGTTGTGCCCGGCATAGGCGGGGGCGTCCTGGACGTCGACACCGGCGCCCACCACGGCGGCCTGATGGCAGACCACGTCGATGCCCCGCACCAGCCCGTCGAGCGCGGCGGCATCGCGGATATCCACCTGCCGCACGCCCGCGGGCGGCCGCGCCCCGGGCCCGTGCGCGGCGGGCAGCATGAGGTCGACCGCCACGACGTCGTGGCCGGCCGTCCGCAGCGCGGCCTGGATATGGGAACCGATGAATCCGGCCGCGCCGGTCAGCAGTACTCGCATGCCCCCGATCCTGCCCGGTCACGGGCGCGGGGCCGGGCAACCGGACGCGGATGTCGCGGGTTCGTCGTGCGCGGCGCGCATCCGGCTCCACCGCTCCACCTTGACCTGAACCTATGTAAAGGTTTCAGACTGGTCGCGTTCACCGGTTGTCGAACCCGAGGAGTGACATCGTGCAGGCAGTACAGGTAAAGGAATTCGGCGGGCCCGGTGTCCTCGAGCTGCGGGAGATCCCGGCCCCGGAGCCGGAAGCCGGCCAGGTCCTGGTACGCGTCGCCGCGGCGGATGTGATGTTCCTCGATACCCGGCTGCGGTCGGGATGGGGCACCGATTTCTTCGCCGTGCGGCCGCCCTATGTACCCGGCGGCGCGATCGGCGGCACCGTCGCGGCCGTCGGATCCGGGGTCGACCCCGGGCTGCTCGGTACCCGGGTAACCGCGCGGACCGTGGCCAGCGGCGTCGGTGGCGGTCTGCCCATCGGCGGCTACGCCGAATACGCGCTCGCCGGTGTCGAGCAGCTGAACCGTATACCGGACGGCGTGAGCGTCGACCAGGCGACGGCTGTGGTCCACGACGGCCATACCGCACTCGCTGCCTTCGAGCGCGCCGATATCCGGCCCGGACAGCGAGTGCTGATCACGGCCGCGGGCGGCGGTCTGGGCACCCTGCTCACCCAGCTCGCCCACCGGGCGGGAGCACAGGTGATCGCCGCCGCCCGCGGGGAAGCCAAGCTCGCTCTCGCCCGGCGGCTGGGCGCCGAGAGCGCGATCGACTACTCCGAGACCGGCTGGGCGGACCGGGCTCTGACCGCGACCGGCGGCCGCGGCCCCGATGTGGTGTTCGACGGTGCGGGCGGCGCCCTGGGCGATGCCGCGGTGGGGATCGTGCCCGGCGGTGGCCTCTTCATCGGGTACGGCGCGGCCGCCGGGGAATTCGCCGCCGCGGGAGCCGAGAGCGCCCGCGAGCGCGGGGTCGAGGTGCTGAGCCTGTACGACCTGAACACCGGCAACGACAGCCGGGCCCGCTACGCCACCCGAATACTGGAACTGCTGGCCACCGGGCAACTCGAGGTGGTCATCGGACAGACCTTCCCGCTCGCCGACGCCGCCGCGGCCCACGTCGCCATCGACGACCGGTCCGCCCTCGGCCGCACCATGTTGCACATCTGACGACCCGCCGCCGGATACCGCGCGACCGTCCCCGATTCAGCCGATGACCTCGGCGTATCGGCGCTCGAGCGCGAGGATCAGCGCACGGTCCGGCTCGTCCCCCGAGCCGGTATCGAGCAAGTCCGCGAGCGCGTCCAGGCAGACGTGGTATCCGGCGGCGGTCCCCGATATCCCGTGCGGCCCCGGGGTGCCGAACCAGACCGTGCACAGCAGCCGGGACCCGGGACCGTGTGGCACGATCTCGAACAGCAGATGTTCGTCATCCCAGAGGAATTCGAACAGCCGCGGCGGTTCCCAGGTCAGGATCCGCCCCGGCAGGACCGGGTCGTCCGGGGCGACCCCCGATTCGATCAGTTCCTCGCCCGCCCGGTCGACCGCCTCGGGCCAGAAGCGGAACCGCACCTCGGCACCCGCGCGGCGCGCACCGATGATGTCCGCGGGGAACCAGTGCCGCAGATGCTCTGATTCGGTGAGTGCCCGCCACACCTTCTCCGGGGGATGCGCCAGGTCGCGTTCGTAGCGGGTGCCCACGCGATCGCCGTCGCGCAGGATTTCACCGAGACGCCGGGTCGCGTCGGTCATGTCACTCCTCGGGTTTCGTCGGATCTTCGTCATCGGGCAGCGTGTCCAGATACCGCTCGAATTCGTCGAGGCGGTCGGCCCAGATCTCACGGAACGGGGCCAGCCAGCTGTCGATCTCCCGCAGCCGGCCCGGCTCGAGACCGTAGTGCCGGCGCGGACCGTCCACCCGGACGCGCACCAGCGCGGCCGCGTCGAGCATCCGCAGATGTTTCGACACATTGGGCTGGGCGGCGCCGAGCGCACCCACCAACTCGCCGACAGTGTGCTCGCCGTCGCGCAGCAGGTCGAGAATCCGCCGCCGGGTGGGGTCGGCCAGTACCTCGAAGACATCACGTACCACTGCGGTTATATTTCCGTAGAGGCATATTCCTGTCAAGGCATATCCGGTTCGGTTTCCTCGATATCGCCGGCGGCCTCGTGCCGCGCGGTCGCGGCCACGGTCCGGCGCACCCAGGCCGAGAACGCGCCGACCTGCCCCGCCGGCAGCTCCGCGGCCTGCCGGCGCGGCCGCTCGAAACTGCGCAGCGCCGCACGCACGAGCGCACCGAACCCGTCGCCGGCTGTCGCGATCGCCCGGCCGGCCTCCCGTTTGGCCACCCAGCGGCCGGTGCGACAGAAGTACACGGCCCGGCAGCCGTTGAGCACCCGATTGTCGGCGAGGTGTCCGGTGCCGGAGGCGTGCTCGTCCACCGACGCCGTCACCGCGGCGAGCAGATCGTGCCGACGTGGCGCCGCGAGAACCTCACGCACCGGCCGCCCGTAGAGCGGCAGCCCACTCTGATGAGCGACCGCGCGATCGATTACGTACCAGAACGCCGGAGCCCCCGCGGACTCGAAATCCGCCACCGCGGGCAGCAGCGGGCCGGTGTTCAGATTCAGCAGATATCCGGGTCCCGGTGCCCCCGACGCGGCGAACTCCGTGTCGTAGACCACCAGCTCGAGTCCGGCGGCAGGACACTCGAGCGCGGGATGGGTCAGCACTGCGGCGAGTTCGTGGCGTAACCGCTCGGGTCCGCCGGGGGCCACGATCACCGTGATATCGATATCGCTGCGGCCGTGCCGGTAATCCCCGAGCGCCAGCGATCCCACCGCGAACACGCTGACGAGCCGATCACCGAAGACGGCGCGCGTCCGCCGGACCAGTTCGGCCAGATACGGCCGCAGCTCGACCGGTATCGACCGGGCGGGCACCGCGGCACAGGGGCCGGTCACGGGTCGCGGGGGAAGCGTCCGGCATTGCGGGATGCGCCTCGGCGTCGATCGGTCATACCGCCCAGGCTAATCCGCCATCACCCCGGCCCGGAGCGACCCGGGCACGCCCTCGCCGACCGGTAGGCCCGGGCCACCTCGACCGAGAGGATGCGGGGCGCTCCGAATTCCGCTGTCGTGGTGCGGAGTCCGGAACCCCTCCCTCGGCCGCGTTATCCAGTTGACCCACCGGCTCCAATGGACATGTGACAGATCTGGTAGCGGCCGTCTCGTGGGAGGGCGCGGGGCGCGTGCGAGAGCTTCTGGCAGCCGGGGCGGATCCCGACGAGCCGGACGAATACGGGACCACTCCCCTGTACCGGGCCGCGGTCCAGGGCGACACCGAGGCGGTACGGCTGCTGCTGGCACACGGCGCCGACCCGCATCGCTGCGGCGGGGGCGAGGACGAAGGACTGCCGTTGTGCGCCGCGGCGTGCTGGAACCATACCGGCGTCGTCGCGGCACTACTGGCCGCCGGCGCCGACCCGGACACCCCGGAGCCACCCCATCCGCAACAGACCGGCCCGGGGACGCCGCCGCTGCTGTGGGCGGTCCGCAACGGGCATCGCGAAACAGTGGAGCTCTTGCTGGCAGCGGGAGCCGATCCGGAGATACCGGGCACTCCGCTGACGATCGCCGCCCAGGACGGCCGCTACGGGATCGTGCGGGCGCTGCTGGCCCACGGCGCGGACCCGGCTCGTACCGACGCGCGGGGTCGCACCGCTCTGGCCATCGCGACCGATCTCACGTCCGCCGACCCGGTCGCGCTGCTGGCGCGACGATGGGCCGGATCCGATCGCGAGTACACGGTGCACCGCCACCCCGCCGGGGACGGCACCGATGTGGTCACCTTGTGTTACGGCGACCGAGGCCGGGGCGGGGAGACATCGATGCAGGACGGGCATGCGGCGATCGCCGAACTCCTCGGCCACCGCCTCGGCTCCTTCGACCCGGGGTGACCCCCGGGCGCATTCTCCCCGACCGGCGCGGTCCGGCCCGGCCGGGCCGCCTCGGCCGGGGAGGATGCGGGAGGCTCCGGATTCCGCTGTCGTGATGCGGGATCCGGAACCCTTCCCGGGCCGGGTCTCGAGTATCGGCGCACAGCCACTACCTCTTTCTCGTCGAGCGATATCCACCGCGATGGTCAGCCGCGCACCCGGGTCAGGAACGCGGTGATGTTCTCCCGGATCTGCTCGATCCGGTACTCGGGATCGAAATCGTCGCGATAGGCACGGCCCATCGCGGGCGTCTTCTTCCGGCGGGCGTACAGCGAACACGACAGATCGTCACAGATGTAGGTCCCGGTCGAGTTGCCGCGCCGGCCGGACTCACCCGCCTTGCGCGCCGTCATCAGCACCACACCGCCGTTGGTGTGCGTGGTGGAGCAGATGGTGCACATCTGCGAACGTCGCGGTCCACCTGTTTCGTAGCGCAGGGCGATCCCGGCCGGTCCGTGTTCCTCGGGCACCACCAGATAGGCGCGTCCGGGAGCGCCGGGGTCGGTCCAGCCCAGGAAGTCCAGATCGTCCCAGGGCCGGTCGGCCAGGTCGGCGGGTACCGATAGACGTTTGGCGTCGCCTTTCGAGCAATTGACGAACGACGCTCTGATCTCGCGTTCGGTCAGGGGTTTCATAACACTGCATCTCCTCCGGCAGTCGGGATGGACAAAACCGCGACAATCTATCGGCCACGCCACCCGCGGGCAATCGGTTTTCCGCCGGTGACCGCCGTGCCCTCAGCGCCCGGGATCGCCCCGGGCCGGCCCGGACAGCTCGGTGGCGGCCCCGAAACGTTTGGCCGAAAGTGCCGATCCGGACCACAGGCACCGTCTTACAGTGAGGAAAACCACAGCGGCGACAGGAGTGGGTATGAGTGCGCGACGCCCGGTATCTATCGTGATCATCGGCGCCGGATTCGGTGGTATCGGCGTGGCCATCGAATTGCGCCGGCACGGGTTCGACCAGATCACCATCCTGGAGAAGGCCGAGGATCTCGGTGGTGTGTGGCGGGAGAACACCTACCCCGGCGCGGCCTGCGATGTGCCGTCCCCGCTGTATTCCTACTCCTTCGAACAGAAGCCCGATTGGCCGCAGCGCTACTCCGGTCAGGCCGCCATCCACGACTATCTGCGCGGCGTGACCCGGCGGCACGGCCTGCTCGACCGGATCGAGTTCGGCGTCGAGGTCACCGACGCGGTCTTCGACGAGCAGGCCGGCACCTGGACGGTGCACACCGCCGACGGGAGCCGGCGGACCGCGCAGGTGCTGATCTCCGCCGTCGGTCAGCTCTCGCGCCCGCAACTGCCCGCCATCCCGGGCATCGACAGTTTCGCCGGCCCCGCCTTCCATTCGGCCCTGTGGGATCACGAGGTGGACCTCACCGGGAAACGGGTGGCCTGTATCGGCACCGGGGCCAGCGCCATCCAGTACGTGCCGCGGATACAGCCGGTGGTCGGGCAGCTGACCCTGTTCCAGCGCACCGCGGCCTGGGTGCTGCCCAAGTTCGACACCGACTACTCCCCGATCCAGCACCAACTCTTCGCCCGGATCCCGGGCATGCTGCTGGTGGAGCGGTTCGGCTGGTGGCTGACCGCCGAGATCTCCTCGCTGGGCCTGGTGGAACTACCGATCATCGGCCGTCTCGTCTCGCGACTGGCCACCCGCAATCTGACGAAGAACGTGGACGACCCCGACCTGCGGGCCGCCCTCACTCCCGACTACCCGATCGCCTGTAAACGCACCCTGTTCTCCAGCGATTACTATCCGGCGCTCACCCGGCCGAATGTGGAAGTGACCACCTCGGGTATCACCGAGATCACCCCGCGGGGCGTGCGCACCGCCGACGGCACCCTGCACGAGGCCGATGTGATCATCTACGGCACCGGGTTCAAGGGCACCGAGTTCCTGTGGCCGATGCGTATCACCGGACGCCACGGGCGCGAGCTGGCCGAGGCGTGGTCCGCGGGCGCCCACGCCTACTACGGGATCACGGTGCCCGAATTCCCGAACCTGTTCATGGTCTACGGGCCCAATACGAATCTGGGCGTCGGGTCGATCATCTACATGATCGAATCGCAGTCCCGCTACATCCGGCAGGCGGTCGAACTGCTCGCCACCACCCCCGGGCATGTCCTGGAGGTGCGCGCAGACACCGAGCAGGCGTTCAACGACGCCCTGCAGAAACGCCTGGAACGCACCCCGTGGAACTTCTGCTCGAGCTGGTACCGCAACGCGGCGGGCAAGATCACCAACAACTGGCCGGGTACGGTGACCCGGTACCGCCGCCGTGTCCGCCGACTGGACCCCCGCGATTACACGCTGACACCCGCCGCCTGACGCCCTCCGCGCGATCATCCTCACATGTGCTCCTGATCTCTGGGCTCGCCGGCATCGTCCTGCCAGGCTGGCCTCCGGGACCGAGGAGGTGGCGAAGGTGGCCGGGACAGAACACGGTTGGACACCGGAGGTTTTCGAGGTGGCCGCCCGGACGGCGGGTTTCGACCTGGACGCCGCCCAGTACGCGGCCGCCACCCGGCTGGTGCGGCTCGGCGACGAGCTATCGCGCCGCCGTCCGCTCTTCGGCGGCGCGGCACCGCGCGGTGTGTACGTCTGGGGGCCGGTCGGGCGCGGGAAGAGCTGGCTGACCGATACCTTCTACGCGGCGTTACCGATCACCGGGAAACGGCGGATGCACTTCCACGAGTTCTTCCGCGAATTCCACACCCGCTACGCCGCCCACCGCCACGAGAAACACGCCGGTGACCGCGCCGTGCGCGAACTACTCGGCGATTCCCGGCTGGTGTGTTTCGACGAATTCCATGTCCACGATCCCGGTGACGCCACCATCATGGCCAGGGTCGTGCAATCGCTACTCGCCCAGCGGATCACGCTGGTCGCCACCTCGAACTATCCGCCGACGGGTCTGCTGCCGAACCCGCTGTTCCATCACCTGATCGAACCGCTGGCCGCGACCCTGCACCGCTCGCTCGACATCGTCGAGGTCGCCGGCCCCCACGACTACCGGCGGACCCACCGGCCGGGAACACCCGCCGCCGAGTTCGAGCGCGGCGGCTACCTCTGGCCGGGCACCGGCGCCCAGCTGGCGCGAGCCGGGCTGGTGCCGCCGGCGCCGGCCGAACGGCAGCGCCTCCGGCTCGGTGCACGCGCGGTGACCGCCCGGGCGGTGCGCGGCGACGCGGTCTGGTTCGATTTCACCGACCTCTGCGACGGGCCGTACTCGACCATCGACTACCTGGGCCTGGCCGACCGGTTCCGGGACTGGACAGTGTCGGGCCTGCCCCCGCTGGCCACCACCGGCCGCGACGCCGCGCAACGTTTCGCCAACCTGGTGGACGTGCTGTGCGATCGGGACCGCCGCCTGCACCTCGTCGCCGCCGCGCCGCTCACCGTGAGCCTGACCGGAGATCATCTGCCGCCCGATATCCAGCGCACGACCAGCCGGCTGGCGCTGCTACCGCAGATCGGCACCGAACCGGTCGCCGTGGCCGATCAGTAGTCGGGGAACAGCCAGAGTCCCTGGGCCGCGGCCGTGCGCAGGAAAGCGGCCAGCGACCGCACCCGCGTCAGCGCGTACCCGTCGTCGCTGTCGTGTCCGAACAGCGGCACCGGCACCGCACCGGCATCCGCCCGGCCGAGCCATTCCTCGAGCCGTTTCAGCAGGTCCCGCACATCCTCTGGGTCGACCAGGTCGTAGAGACCGACCCCGAACTCGTCGGATATCCATTCCTGATAAATCTTCCCCCGGAAGCCGGTCGGATCGCCGTCGGAGGGCCAGAACAGTCCGCCGGTCGCGAACTCGCGCGGCAGTGCGCGGAAGGGCTCGAGCTCCTCCGGAGGCAGCCATCCGAACTCGCCGCGTTCCTCCGGCGGAGGCCCCGGAGCACGAAACCACCGCCGGGCCGGGCGACGAGGCCGGCGACTTCTCAGGAGCCGCGCCGGCCGCCGCGTGGTACGTCGCGAAACGGGACATCGTGGTCCGACCGCGCCTCACGGGGCATACCCAGCACGCGTTCGCTGATCACATTGCGGGCCATCTCTGTGGTGCCGCCGCCGATACAGCTGACCTGCCGCATCAGGAACACATCGCCGATATCGCCGAATTCGCCGGTCCAGATGGCACCGCCCGCCGTGGCGATCTCGTATTCGATGGTGGCACGTCGCGATTCGGCGACACCGCGGAACAACCGGCCGACAGCGGCCGACTGATCGGAGAGACGGCCGGACGCCATCCCGGCGCCGAGCCGGCGCTGCAGTTCGGTCCCGACGATCTCGAGCATATGGGCTTCCCCGACGAGCTCCCGGACGCCAGGTTCGTCGAGAGTCCCCGCCCGGTAGGCGATCTCGACCGGAGACCGGTCGGATATGGCGGGTTTCTCGGGCACCGTGACATACGGCGATTCCGACAGCAGACGTTCGTGATACATCCACCGGGTGCCGACCGTCCAGCCGCCGTCCACCGCACCGATCCGATCGGTATCGGGCACCCGGACGTCGGTGAGGAATTCCTGGCAGAATTCGCGGGCGCCGTTGAGCATCTCGATCTGGCGGACCTCGATACCGGGCTGGTGGATCGGCAGCATGAAAACCGTCAGACCACGATGTTTGGGTACATCCCAGTTGGTCCGGGCCAGGCACAGCGCCCAGTCGGAGTACCACGCGCCGGTGGTCCAGATCTTGGCGCCGTTGAGAATCCAGTCGTCGCCGTCGCGTACGGCGGTCGTCACCGCACCCGCGACATCGGAACCGCCGCCGGGTTCGGAGAGGAACTGCATCCAGATCTCCTCGCCCCGCAGCATGGCCGGAATATGGCGGCACTTCTGCTCCTCGGTGCCGAAATCGAGCAGTACCGCCGCGCACGGCGACAGGGTCGGCACCTGGCACCGGGAGGGGTATTCGTATCCGGCCAGCTCACCGGTGAACGCCCGCTGGTGTGCGGCAGTGAGACCGCGGCCGCCGTATTCGACCGGAATCGCGATACCGGCGAACCCGGCCTCGTAGAACGCGCGCTGGAGTTGCCGGTCGTAGGCTACGGCCGCGAGTTCCTCCTCCCGCGCGACCTTGCGCAGCCCGGCGACGGCCTCGGCGCGGTAGGGCCCGAGCTCGGCCCGGATCCAGGCTCGTGCCCGCAGACGGAAACTCTCGACGGCTTCGATCTCGGCGGTCATACCGGAAACTCCTGTTCGACGAGGCGGTCGGCGATCCGGCGGCGGTGTTCGGCCGGTGTGCCGTGGAGCGTGCCGTTGACCGTGGCCCGGCGCAGGAACAGGTGCAGATCGTGTTCGAAGGTCAGCCCGATGCCGCCGTGCAGCTGGACGCAGTCCTGGAGCAGTTCCGGCCCGTGGTGGCCGATGAACGCCTGCGCGACATCCACCAGCATGCCCGACTCGGGACTGTTCCCGTCGATCGCGGCGGCGGCACTGTCGGCGATGGCGTGCGCGGCCTCCAGCCACGATTTCAAGTCCGCCATACGGTGTTTCAGCGCCTGATACGACGCCAGCGGCCGGCCGAAGGAATAGCGATCGGTCAGCCAGTCGAGGGTCATCTCGAATCCCGTCTGGATCGCGCCGACCGTTTCGGCGCACTGGAGCACAAGCGCGATCTCCACCTGCCGTTCGATCCGGCTGCCCGCGGTCTCGAGCTCCCCCACCAGCGCAGTCCGAGGTACCCGGACATTGTCGAAGACGACCCGCGAGAACCGGCGGGTCAGGTCGGGCGAGCGCAGCGGCGTATACGAGATGCCCGGCGTCTCCGCGGGGACGAGGACCTGCGCGAGGCGGCCGGCGCAGCGCCCGGTGACCAGGAGCCGGCCCGCGGCCGCCGCCGATTCCACCGGCTGTTTCACGCCGTCGAGCACCAGATCGATGCCGTCGGGCCGGATCTCGAGCGCGGTCGCGCCGAGTTCGTGTCGCGGAGCGGGTTCGGCATGACACCAGGCCGCGACGGATTCACCGCTCAGCAGTGCGGCGAGAACCGCCGGGTGGGCGCCGGTGTCCGACAGCGCCGCGGCCACGATATTCACCGGCACCAGGGGCCCGGGCGCGGCGCGGCGGCCGAATTCGTAGGCGACGAGCGTGAGATCGGTGACGGGCCGGCCGCTGATCGTGCCGCCGCCGTGATCCTCGCCCACCAGCAGAGAGGTCCAGCCCAGTTCGGCACCGCGGCGCCAATAGTCGGCGGTGAACCCGTCGTCGTCCCCGCGCAGCCGGCGAAGCCGGTCCACCGGCGCCCGGGTGGTCAGGAATTTCGCCGTGGTGGAACGGAAGAACTCCTGTTCAGGGGTGATATCGAACAGCATGGTGTCCTCCGTGCGGCCGGTGTCGGCTGCGGTGCAGCGCGGCGGGCGCCCACAAGGGGGGCAGCCGACGAATCGGTACCGCCACCGTCGGCGCTCCGTGAAGTCGAATACCGTACGAACGGCCGCTCCCGCAATAGCCGGCACGGTCGTTGCAGGTAGGAGGTCCGGATACCGGGGCGCGCCGGAGATGAAGAGTCTCTGTGGCAAAGGGTTTCGCGCCCGGCCGCGCGACTACCGATATCGTGTCCACATCACCGGCGACAGGGAGGGGTATCGGGATGCTCGTCATCGCCGACAAGCTCAGATCGGGCGCGGAGAAACGGGTTGTCGGCTGGCTCCGGAAATGGGAGGGGGATTATCGGGTTCCCGGAGTCGCCATCACGAACTGCTTCATCTCCGGACAGGAGGTGGACCTGGTCATCATCACCCCGTACACGACCGTGGTCGGTGAGATCAAAGGTATCGACCCCGAGGTCACCGGCAACGTGCTGCAGTGCACCACCAACAGCCGCTGGCGGGTTCCGGGCTCCGCGGGCGACCCGATCAGTGTGCGCGACAACGACACCACTCCCTACGACCAGGTTCGCGACGGGGTGTTCAAACTGAAGGCCGCCGCCGAGCAGGTCGGCGGTAGCGCGTTCGTCACCGGGCTCGTGGTCGTGCTCCCGCCCCGCGGCTCGACCATGCGGCTCGAGAAGAAGTCGGCCCCGCCGCCGGGCTGCGATGTGCTGCTGTGCAACACCCAGAACCCGCTGCGCGCCTGGTTCCACCGCGCCCATCACCGCAGTGCGGTCGTCTGGACCGCCGAGCAGGCCTACGCGGTGATCGAAGAGCTCGAATACGGTGACCGCACCACCATCGCCGAACTTGCCGAGGCGGGCTTCCCGCTGGACTCGGCCCTTCCCGCGATCGAACCGACGCCACTTGTGCCGTCCGCGCCGGAGCCGGCCCCGATCCGTCCTCTGCACGTCACGC
>NZ_BAGJ01000089.1 GCF_000308775.1 Nocardia testacea NBRC 100365 | reverse complement strand
GGATGTCGGGCACTCTCCTCTCCGCGGTCCCCGGCAGCGAGGCCCGGATCCTCACCGAGCTGAGCGAACCCGGCCCCGCACCCGGCCCGGCGCGGCTGTTGCGGGAACCCGGCGCGGCGATCCTGGTCGGCGAGCGATTGGCGACCGCCCCCGGCGCGCTGTCGGCCGCGATCCGGCTCGCCGCCGATACCGGTGCGGCGCTCGCCTGGGTGCCGCGGCGAGCCGGCGAACGCGGCGCGGTGGAGGCAGGTGCACTGCCCGGCCTGCTCCCCGGCGGCCGTCCCGTCACCGATCCCGAAGCCCGGCGGCAGGTGGCCGAGATCTGGGGAATCACCGACCTCCCCGACCGGCCCGGCCGCGATACCGCGTCGGTTCTCGACGGCACCGCCACGGTGGGGACCCTGGTGATCGGCGGTATCGAACTCGCCGACCTGCCGGATCCCGCCGCGGCGCGGGCGACCCTGCGGGCCGCCGATTTCGTCATTTCACTCGAGCAGCGGCAGAGCGAGATCACCGCGTACGCGGACGTCGTGTTCCCGGTGGCCACGGCGATGGAGAAATCCGGCACCTTCCGCACCTGGGAGGGTCGCCCGCGGCCGTTCGCCGCGGCACTCACCGACAGCACGGTACGCCGCACCGCCGCACCGCTGTCCGATCTGCGGGTGCTGCACAGCCTGGCGGCGGAAGTGGGGGTGGCACTCGGTCTCCCCGATACCACCGCCGCCCGGGCCGAACTCGACCGTCTCGGTCCCTGGACCGGGGCCACGGTCGCGCCCCCGGCACGACCGGCCGCGCCCCCCGTCCGTCCCGAACCCGGCACCGCGGTGCTGGCGAGCTGGCGGATGCTGCTGGACCGGGGCCGGATGCAGGACGGCGAACCGAACCTGGCCGGTATCGCGCGGCCGCCGGTGGTCAGGTTGTCGGCGGCGACCGCGGCGGAAGTGGAGGCCGCCGACGGTGACCCGCTCACCGTGACCACCCCGCGCGGCGCGGTGACCCTGCCGTTGACCGTGACGGAGATGCCGGACCGGGTGGTATGGCTGCCCATGAACTCACCCGGGTGCTCGATCCACACCGATCTCGGCGCCCGACCGGGCGACGTCGTGACCCTACGACGCGCCGACCAGCGGACGGAGGCATCCGACCATGACTGATCTGTCCCTCTTCGGTCACGACCCGCTCTGGCTGGTCGCCGCCAAAGCCGTCGCCGTTTTCGTCTTCCTGCTGCTGACCGTGCTGTTCGGCGTGCTGATCGAACGCAAGGTCGTGGCCTGGATGCAGATGCGGGTCGGACCCAACCGCGTGGGACCCAAGGGTCTGTTGCAGAGCGCCGCCGACGGCGTGAAGATGGCGTTCAAGGAAGATATCGTCCCCGCGATCGTGGACAAACCCATCTTCGTACTCGCGCCGATCATCTCGGTCGTCTCGGCCGTCCTGGCCTTCGCCGTGATCCCGTTCGGGCCGGAGGTCTCGATCCTGGGGCAGCGAACCGCCCTGCAGCTCACCGATCTACACGTCGGTGTTCTCTATATCCTCGCGGTCACCTCGATCGGTGTGTACGGGATCGTGCTGGCCGGCTGGGCCTCGGGCTCCACCTATCCGCTGCTGGGCGGGCTGCGCTCCACCGCGCAGGTGATCTCTTACGAGATCTCCATGGCGCTCTGCTTCGGGGCGGTGTTCCTGCTCGGCGGCACCATGGCGACCTCCGGCATCGTCGCCGCCCAGCAGCCCACCTGGTATGTGTTCCTGCTGTTGCCGTCGTTCCTCATCTATTGCATCTCCATGGTCGGGGAGACCAACCGGGCGCCGTTCGATCTGCCCGAGGCCGAGGGCGAACTCGTCGGCGGATTCCACACCGAGTACTCCTCGCTGAAATTCGCCATGTTCATGCTCGCCGAATACGTGAACATGGCCACGGTCTCGGCGCTGGCGACCACCATGTTCCTGGGCGGCTGGCGGGCCCCGTTCCCCGTCAACCTCTGGGAGGGCGCGAATTCGGGCTGGTGGCCGCTGCTGTGGTTCACCGCCAAGGTCTGGATGTTCCTGTTCGTGTTCATCTGGCTGCGCGGTACGCTGCCGCGGCTGCGCTACGACCAGTTCATGAACCTGGGCTGGAAACTGCTCATCCCGACCTCGCTGGCCTGGGTGATGGTGGTGGCCACCGCGCGGGTCCTCGACCTCGAGGGCTATCCGGTGCGCACACCGATTCTGGTGATCGGCGGCCTGCTGCTCACCGGGCTGCTGGTCGGGCTGTTCCTCCGGGCCGGTAACGCCCCGGCCACCGCACCGGAGTTCGCCCCCGAGGACGATCTACCGGTGGGCAACGCCCCGCCCGGCCCGCCGGGCGGGAGCCAGGTCTTCCTGGGATTCCCGACCCCGCCGCTGCCGGAACGGACCTCGACCATCACCTCCTCCCCCGGGCTGTTCGAACCACTGGCGGGTTTCGCGGTCACCGCGCTGACCATGTTCAAGAAACCCAATACCGAGTTCTATCCCGAGGAGAAGGTGCCCACCGCACCGCGCTATCACGGACGCCATCAACTCAACCGGCATCCCGACGGCCTGGAGAAGTGCATCGGCTGCGAGTTGTGCGCCTGGGCCTGCCCGGCCGACGCGATCTATGTCGAAGGCGCCGACAACACCGACGAGGAGCGCTTCTCCCCCGGTGAACGCTACGGGCGGGTGTATCAGATCAACTACCTGCGCTGTATCGGCTGCGGCCTGTGCATCGAGGCGTGCCCGACCCGGGCGCTGACGATGACCAACGAATACGAACTCACCGACGACAACCGCGCCGATCTCATCTACGAGAAGGACCGGTTACTCGCCCCGCTGGCACCGGACATGCAGGCCCCGCCGCACGCGATGCAGCCGGGCACCACCGAGGCCGACTACTACCTCGGCCGGGTGGACGCCGCGCCGCCCCGGCCCACGGCGGGTACCGCGCCGGGAGGTAACCGATGATCGGCCCCGATACGGCCCTGCTGGCCGCCGCCCCGCTGACCGACGCCGGAACCGGCGAGACGGTGCAGTTCTGGATCCTCGCCCCCCTCGCGGTGCTCGGCGCGCTCGGGATGGTCTTCGCGGCCAAGGCCGTGCACTCGGCGATCTGCCTGGCGGCCACCATGATCACGCTGGCGGTGTTCTACATTGCCCAGGACGCGCTGTTCCTCGGCGTGGTGCAGATCGTGGTGTACACCGGCGCGGTCATGATGCTGTTCCTGTTCGTCCTGATGCTGGTCGGGGTCGATTCGGCCGAATCGCTGCGGGAGACGCTGCGCGGGCAGCGGATCGCCGCCGGCGTGGTCGGGGTCGGTTTCGGGGTGCTGCTGTGCACGGGTATCGCGCACGGTGTCCGCAGTTCCGGAATCGAATTCCCCGCCACCGGTTTCCCGGGCCGGGATGTGATCGGCGCCCTGGCCGAACTGATCTTCGTCCGTTATGTGTGGGCGTTCGAACTCACCGGCGCACTGCTGATCGCCGCCACCATCGGCGCAATGCTACTGGCGCATCGGGAGAAATTCGGCCCCAAACTCGGCCAGCGGGAACTGTCGCGCCGACGGTTCCGTGACGCCGGGCACCGGCCCACACCGCTGCCCACCCCCGGCGTCTACGCCAGGCACAACGCGGTGGACATCCCGGCGCGGCTACCGGACGGATCCTTCGAGGAGCTGTCGGTCTCGACCATTCTGCGGCACCGGCGCACCCGGGCACTCACCGATGCGGCGGTGCTCTCGGTCGGCGCCGCGCCGGTCACCGGATCCGACGATGCCCGCCCCGCCCGTCCGGCCGACGAGGAAGGTACCCGGTGAATCCCGAGAACTATCTGTTCCTTTCGGCGCTGTTGTTCACCATCGGCGCCGCGGGCGTGCTGCTGCGGCGTAACGCGATCATCGTCTTCATGTGCATCGAGCTCATGCTCAATGCGGTCAATCTCGCGTTCGTCACCTTCGCGCGGATGCACGCGAACCTCGACGGCCAGGTCTTCGCCTTCTTCACCATGGTGGTCGCCGCGGCCGAGGTCGTGGTCGGCCTGGCCATCATCGTCACCATCTTCCGTGCCCGCCGCTCGACCTCGGTCGACGACGCCAACCTGCTGAAGTTCTGACATGCCCGGGTCGAGCGCGGAGGCCGCAACGCAGCGTAACCACGCAGCGCGCCCGAGCATGCCGAAAGGACACTGACATGTACGGGTCGAGCGCGGAGGCGGCAGCGCAGCGTAACCACGCAGCGCGCCCGAGCATGTCGAAAGGACACTGACGTGGATACCGCAACGCTGTGGCTGCTGCCCGCCCTCCCCCTCGCCGGCGCCGCCGTACTACTGCTCACCGGACGTCGCTCCGACGCATGGGGTCATCTGCTCGCCACCGTGGCCGCGCTGGCCTCCTTCGTGGTGGCGGTGATCGCCTTCGCCGGAATGCTCGGCCGTTCCGGCGCCGAGCGCGCGGTGGCGACGGATCTGTTCAGCTGGGTTCCGGTCGCCGGGCTACAGGTCGATTTCGGGCTCGCGCTGGACCAGCTGTCCATCTGTTTCGCCCTGCTCATCACCGGCGTCGGCTCGCTCATCCACGTCTACTCCGTCGGATACATGAGCCACGATCCCGGCCGCCGCCGGTTCTTCGCCTATCTGAACCTGTTCCTCGCGGCGATGCTGTTGCTGGTGCTGGCGAACAACTACCTGGTGCTGTACCTGGGCTGGGAGGGCGTCGGTCTGGCCTCGTACCTGCTGATCGGGTTCTGGTACCACAAACCGTCGGCGGCCACGGCCGCCAAGAAGGCGTTCGTGGTGAACCGGGTCGGCGATATGGGCCTGGCCATCGCCATGATGATCATGTTCGCCACCTTCGGATCCCTCGATTTCGGTGGGGTGTTCACCGCCGCCCCCGCGGCGAGCGACGCGACACTCACCGCCGTCGGCCTGTTCCTGCTGCTGGCCGCCTGCGGTAAGTCCGCGCAGGTACCACTGCAATCGTGGCTCGGGGACGCCATGGAGGGCCCCACCCCGGTGTCGGCGCTCATCCACGCCGCCACCATGGTCACCGCGGGTGTGTACCTGATCGCCCGCTCGAATCCCCTCTACGATCTCGCGCCCACCGCCCGGGTCGCGGTGGTGGTGGTCGGTGCGGTGACGCTGCTGTTCGGCGCGATCATCGGTTGTGCCAAAGACGACATCAAGAAGGCGCTGGCCGCCTCCACCATGAGTCAGATCGGTTACATGGTGCTGGCCGTCGGCCTCGGCCCGGCGGGCTACGCGGTGGCCATCATGCACCTGCTGACCCACGGCTTCTTCAAGGCGGGCCTGTTCCTCGGCGCGGGGTCGGTCATGCACGCCATGGACGACGAAACCGATATGCGCCGCTACGGCGGATTGCGCACCCTGCTGCCGATCACCTACGTCACCTTCGGTCTCGGATACCTCGCCATCATCGGTGTGCCGCCGTTCGCCGGGTTCTTCTCCAAGGACCGCATCATCGAAGCGGCCTTCGCCGCCGAGGGCGCCGCCGGTCCGATCCTGGGCACCGTCACCCTGCTCGGCGCCGGACTCACCGCCTTCTACATGACGCGGGTGATGCTGCTGACCTTCTTCGGCGAACGCCGCTGGAAGCCCGATACCCACCCGCACGAAGCCCCCGCCGTGATGACGGGTCCGATGATCCTGCTGGCGCTCGGGTCGGTCGGCGCCGGAGCGGTTTTCGTTTGGGGTTCCTCGCTACAGAACTGGCTGGCACCGGTTGTCGGTGAGCACCACGGGGAACCGATCCTGCCGGTGCCGGTGATCACCGGGCTCGCCCTCGCGGTGGTCGCGGTGGGCGTCGCGGTCGCCTACCGGCAGTACGGGCGTAGTGCCGTGCCCGACAGCGCACCCCAGGAAGTGACCGCGCTGACCGTGGCCGCGCGGCGCGATCTCTACGGGGACGCCGTCAACGAGGCCGCCTTCATGCGGCCCGGCCGGCATCTGACCCGTGCCCTGGTCTTCCTCGACAACCGCGGGATCGACGGTCTCGTCAACGGCACCGCCGCGGTCATCGGTGGTCTGTCCGCGCGGGCCCGCCGGATCCAGACCGGTTTCGTCCGTTCGTATGCCCTGTCCATGTTCACCGGCGCGGCCTTGGTGGCCGCAGCCCTGCTGGCCGTGAGGATCTGGTGAGCGCCGTGCCCTGGTTGTCTGTGCTCTGGCTGTTGCCCGTGGTGGGCGCGGCGGTCGTACTCCTGCTGCCTGCCGCGCAGCGACTACTGGCCCGCTGGGTCGGTCTGCTGTTCACGCTGGCGACCTTCGGTGTGGCGCTGGGGGTGGCGGCGGCCTTCCAACCCGGTGGCGAGCAGTTCCAGTTCGTCGAATCCCACACCTGGATACCGGCGTTCGGCGCCGGATACACCCTGGGCGTGGACGGGATCGCGCTGGTCCTGGTGCTGCTCACCGCCGGTCTGGTCCCGCTGCTGGTCATCGCCGGCTGGCACGACGACCGCGAGGTCGGCACCGGGAAGCGGGTGGCACACACGTATATCGCGCTCACCCTCCTGGTGGAGGCTATGGTTCTGGTGTCGTTCCTGTCCCTGGACATCCTGCTGTTCTATGTGTTCTTCGAGGCCATGCTCATCCCGATGTACTTCCTCATCGGTGGTTTCGGGCCACGCACCGACGATGCGCAGGTCCGGCAGCAGCGCTCCCGCGCCGCGGTGAAGTTCCTGCTCTACAACCTTTTCGGCGGTCTGATCATGCTCGCCGCGGTGATCGGCCTCTACGTCCTCACCGTCCAGCAGGATCTCGGCGCGGACGGCGCCGGAACCTTCGACCTGCGCGCGGTGGTCGCGGCCGCCAACTCCGGCCAGCTCGGCGCCGGACCGGCGGTGCTCAACGCCCTGTTCCTCGGTTTCATGTTCGCGTTCGCGGTCAAGGCGCCGCTGTGGCCGCTGCACACCTGGCTGCCGGACGCGGCCGTCTCCGCGACCCCGGCGAGTGCGGTGCTGATGATGGCGGTCGTCGACAAGGTCGGCACCTTCGGCATGCTGCGCTACTGTCTGCTGCTGTTCCCCGCCGCGGTCGACACCTACGCCCCGCTGGTGATCACGCTGGCCGTGATCGGCATTCTCTACGGCGCCCTGCTGGCGATCGGCCAGACCGATGTGATGTGCCTGATCGCCTACACCTCCATCTCGCACTTCGGGTTCATCGTGCTCGGTATCTTCGCGATGACCAGTCAGGCGCAGACCGGCGCGACCCTGTACATGGTCAATCACGGCCTGTCCACGGCGGCGCTGTTCCTGGTGGCCGGTTTCCTGGTGTCGCGGCGCGGCAGCCGGCTCATCGCCGACTACGGCGGTGTGCAGAAGGTGGCGCCGGTGCTGGCCGGAACCTTCTTCATCGCCGGTCTGGCCACCCTCTCCCTGCCCGGACTCGCCCCGTTCGTCAGCGAATTCCTGGTCCTGATCGGCACATTCAGCAGGTACCAGGTGGCCGCGGTGATCGCCGCCGCGGCGCTGGTCCTGGCGGCGATCTACGTCCTGTGGCTGTACCAGCGGATGATGACGGGCCCGGTCCGCGAAGGCAGTGAACGGATCCGCGATCTGGTGCCGCGCGAACTGGTGGTCGTGGTGCCGCTGCTCGGCGCCCTGATCTTCTTCGGCATCTATCCGAGGCCGGTACTGGATTTCATCGACCCGGCGGTGAACCAGACCCTCACCACGATCGGCATTGTCGATCCCGCACCGCCGGTCCCGGCCCGGCCGGAGGCGGCGAACCCCGGAGGTGTGCATCATGAGCGCTGAGTTGTCCGCCGGCGCGGTCCTGGCCGCGACCGTTCCGGCACCGAGTATCGAATACCACGTGCTGGCGCCGATCCTCATCGTATTCGGCGCCGCGATCCTGGGCGTGCTGGTGGACGCGTTCCTCCCGCGCCCGTGGCGGTATCCGGCGCAACTGGTACTGACCCTCGCTGCCCTGGTGGCCGCGCTGGTGGCTGTCCTGTTGCTCTCCGGGACCGCGACGACGGCCGCGGTCGGCGCGGTCGCGGTCGACGGGGTCACCCTGTTCCTCCAGGGCACGCTGCTGATCGTGGGCATTCTGTCGGTGCTGTTCGTCGCCGAGCGCGCGCCGCTGCCCCGGCCGCGCTCCGGTCCGGGGACCTGGAGCCGTGCGGCCGCGACCGCCGACTACGGCATGGACGCGTTCACCCCGCAGGCCTCCGCCGTCCCGGGCAGCGGAGCCGAGCGGTCGGCCGCGACCGCGGGCATCACGCCCACCGAGGTCTTCCCGCTCCTGCTCCTGGCGTTGGGCGGCCTGCTGCTGTTCCCCGCCGCCAACGATCTGCTCACCATGTTCGTCGCGCTGGAGGTGCTCTCCCTGCCGCTGTACCTGCTGTGCGGTCTGGCCCGGCGGCGCCGGCTGCTCTCCCAGGAGGCGGCGCTGAAGTACTTCCTGCTGGGCGCGTTCTCCTCGGCGTTCTTCCTGTACGGGGTCGCCCTGCTCTACGGTCAGACCGGCACGGTCCGCCTCGCCGGAATCGCCGACGCGCTCGCCGCCGAGACCGGCGCGCCCACCCTGGCGCTGCTGGGGGTGGCCATGCTGGCCGTGGGTCTGCTGTTCAAGGTCGGCGCGGTCCCGTTCCAGGCGTGGGTGCCCGACGTGTACCAGGGCGCCCCGACGCCGATCACCGCCTTCATGGCCGCGGCGACCAAGATCGCCGCGCTGGGCGCCCTGCTGCGCGTGCTGTCCGTGGGAGTCGCCGAAATAGCCGACGACTGGCGGCCGGTACTGGCCGCCGTCGCGGTGGCCACGATGGTGGTCGGCGCGATCCTGGCGATCACCCAGACCGATATGAAGCGGATGCTCGCCTATTCGTCCATCGCGCATACCGGGTTCCTGCTCACCGCGCTGGTCGCCGCCGATGACCGCGGGATCGCCGCGACCCTGTTCTATCTGTTCGTCTACGGTCTGGGCACCCTGGGCGCCTTCGCGATCGTGAGTATGGTGCGCGAAGCCGACGGGACGGAGGCGACGGCGCTGTCGCGCTGGGCCGGGCTCGGCCGGCGCGCACCGTGGCTCGCCATCATGTTCGCGCTCCTGCTGCTGTCGTTCGCCGGGATACCGATCACCGCCGGATTCGTCGCGAAATTCGCGGTCTTCCAGGCCGCGGCCGGTAGCGATGCCGGTCTGCTGGTGATCGTCGGCGTCCTGGCCAGCGCGGTCGCCGCGTTCTTCTATATCCGGGTGATCGTGCTGATGTTCTTCACCGATCCGCCGGCCGACCCGCCCGAAGTCGTCGGTCCGCCCGCCGCGACCACGGTCGCCGGTGTCGCGGCGCTGGCCACGCTGATCTTCGGCATCGTTCCGCAGCCACTGCTGGATCTCGCCGACCGCGCCGGGGAATTCGTGCGGTAGCAGCACACCTTCCTCTGGGTCCCAGACCACGCAGTTACCGGACCGCCGCGTGCTCGGCCGCGGAGAACCCCCGCCGACCCCGCGGCGTCACCGCCCCCGGGACGGGGTCGGTCGGCCATCCGGCAATGTCTCCGGCCCCCGACTCGGGGACGAGGCACCTCGAGTCGGTGACCTGTAGGTACACCCGCGCCGCGGTTCGGGCGACTCTCCGGGATACGGATAGTCGTGAACACTCGGGACAAGGACCATCGGCCTGCGATCGCACCGCAGGATAGCCGTGGGGCGCGGGGAACGGCGGCGGCCCGCGGCATGGACCGCGCGGAACTTCGGCGGCGCATTGTCGTCATCCGCCCCCCGGTTGTGGGCACACCCACACTTCACATTTGTTGATTAGCGCAAGCAACAAACTTATAGTTGATTAGCGCAAGCAACTAATCCAGTACGGAGCACGCATGGGAGTACCCCCCGACACCGCCCAGGGCATCCTCGACGAACTGTTCCTCATCAGTCGAGCGCTCCGCCGGTCCCTCGCACAGCCCGAAGAGGGCCGGCTGCTGCCGGGTGGGATCAGCGTCCTGGTCAACCTGGAAACGTCCGGTCCGTGCCGGCAGGTGGACCTGGCCACGCAGATAGGTATCAGCGCCTCGGCCATGAGCCGCCACATCACCGAACTGGTCGCCGACGGTTATGTCCTGCGCAATACCGATCCCAGCGACGGGCGCGCCATCCGCGTCGAGGTCTCACCCGCCGGCCACGAACTCCTCGCCCGGATCCGTGATTCACGGGTCCGGGGCCTGCAGGAGGTTCTGGCCGACTGGAGCGTGGACGACGCCGAACACGCCCACCAGATCCTGCACACACTCCGGAGCCGACTCATCGCCCGGGACGGTCGCCACGCCGCGACCGACAACCAGAAACATCCGCACAGCTCATCGTCCGCGGATACGCAGCGCAGCGTCACCGGAGAACACGAGCCGAAATCGAAAGAGAGTCAGCAAATAGATGTCTAGTCCAGTCGAGGCGGTGACGCGGCGAGACCCCTACGCGATGAGCCACCGTGAGATTCTCGAATCGCTCACCGGGCTATTGGCCGCACTGTTCACCGCGCTGCTCAGTACCACGATCGTGGCGACCGCACTGCCCACGATCATCGGCGATCTGCAGGCATCGCAGACCGCGTACGCCTGGGTGATCACCACCGCGCTGCTGGCCAACGCGGCGTCCACCCCCATCTGGGGCAAGCTCGCCGACCTCTTCAACAAGAAGATCCTGGTCCAGACGGCCATCGTCGTCTTCGTGGCGGGTTCGGTGCTCGCCGGCCTCGCCCACGATGTGACGCTGCTGCTGGCCGCCCGCGTGGTTCAGGGCATCGGGATGGGCGGTCTGACCGCGCTCGTCGTCGCCATCATCGGCAGTATCGTCGCGCCGCGCGAACGTGGCCGATATTCCGGCTATATGGGCGCGGTAATGGCGGTGTCCATGTCGGGCGGACCCATCCTCGGCGGCGTCATCGTCGACAGCCCGCTCGGCTGGCGCTGGTGCTTCTTCGTCTCCGTACCCCTCGCTGTGGTCGCATTGTTCCTGCTCCAGCGCACACTGCGGCTGCCCACCGAGCGCAAGGACGATGTGTCCATCGACTGGCTCGGCGCCCTGCTGATGACCGCCGGTGTCTCGATTCTGCTGATCTGGGTCTCCTTCGCGGGGAAGGCCGGCTATTACGAGTGGTTCTCCCGGGAATCGCTGCTGTACGTGGTAGCGGGTGTGGCACTGCTCGCGGCGACCGTCTGGGTGGAGGCACGCGCGAAGTCACCGATCGTGCCGCTGCGGATCGTCACCGAGCGCACCACCGGCCTGGCGATCATCGCATCCGTCGCGGTGGGTATCGGCATGTTCGGCGCGACCACCTTCCTCGGCCAGTACTTCCAGACCTCGCGCGGTTATTCGCCGACGATCGCCGGCGTCCTGACCATCCCGATGGTCGCGGGCATGCTCGTCGCCTCTGTGGTGTCGGGCCGGCTGATCACCCGGTTCGGCAAGTGGAAGGGATTCGTCGTCGGCGGCGCCACCCTGCTGGTGTTCGGATTCGCCCTGCTCTCCTCGCTCGATCACGAAACCGACCTGTGGCTGGTCAGCGTGTTCATCGCGGTGGTGGGCCTGGGCGTCGGCATGATGATGCAGAACCTGGTGCTGGCCGTCCAGAACACGGTGAGTGTGCACGATATCGGCGCGGCCTCGAGCAACGTCGCCTTCTTCCGCACCTTCGGTGGGGCCATCGGGGTCTCGGTGCTGGGTTCGGTGCTGGCGACCCGCGTCGGCGAACTGTCGGCCCAGGGGTTCGCCCGGCTGGGTATCCAGACTTCCACGGGTGGTGGCGGCAGCAATCTGGATCTGGACGGCCTGCCCGCACCCATCGCCGCCGTCGTGCGCGCATCCTACGGCGACGCGACCGGCCGGATCTTCCTGATCGCCGCGATCGCCGCGGTGGTCGCGCTCCTGGCGACCACGCTGTTGCCGAACCGCCCGCTGCGCCGCACGATCGATATCGATCCCGGGCTCGATCCGGTGGGCTCCGGGGACGGAGACGGACCGGACCGGACCGGCGACGCGGCATCCGGCGGACTCACCCGCCGGGAACCCGCACTGCAGCGCTGAGCGGATAGCACTCCCGCCGGACCCCGGGTATCACTGCGATACCCGGGGTCTTCCTATGTGCCGTGCGGCCGGATTCCGCACGGGCCCTGCGATTCTCCTGACCGAGCACCTGGCCGTAAATCTACGACCGGGCGTAGTATCGTCACGTGCCAGCCTCCGGACCGACTCCCGCGCACCTGCGCGGCGCGTTCGTGGGTGCCGCGTCCGGATCGGTGAGTATCGCCGCCCACGCGGCCGGTGGCGGCACGGTCACTCCCGGATGTTCGTCGACCGCCCTGCTGCTCGCCGGGTGCGCGCTCGCCGGGGCACTGGCGTTCACTCTGCGTCCGGAACGTGGGCCGGTGTCGTTGCTGCCACTACTGGCGCTGGGCCAGACGATCGGGCACAGCGCGCTCACCGCGGGCCCGGGGCACCAGCACAGCGCGGGACCGAGCGCGCCCATGCTGGTGGCGCACCTGCTGGCGATTCCGATCGGCGCCGTACTCATCCACAGCGCGGAACGCGCCGTCCGCTACGCGATCTCGCGACTGACGAAAGCGCTGCGCGACCCCACCGTCCCCGGATTGCTGTTCCCACGCGCCGTGGGTGTTCCGGAGTCGAATCGCCGGGCGGCCCGGCATCCGCTGCTGTCCTCGGGATCCGGGACCCGCGGGCCACCACCGCTGCCCATCCGGTTCTCCCGGTCCGCGGCACACCGGCCTGTCTGAAGGCCCCGTGCGCGGACACCCACGCGCCGACAAGGCCGTACACACCGCACCGCACCGCGCGCTGCCCACCGGGCCGGCGCCGGGTGCCACCGGTGCGCGCCCGGCGAGCGCCACCGCTACCGGCCGTCGGCCGTGTCGGCACATCCACATACCTCGATCGGAGTAGATCCATGCCACTTCGTCCTCCGGCGTCCCGTGCGGACGTCTCACCCCTGCGCGTCCTGTCCGCGCTCGCCGCGGCGAGCGCGGCGCCACTACTGCTCCTCGGCTGCTCCTCCGCGAGCGACGCTCCGAGCACCGCCGCGGAGTCGGTGACGATCAGTGATCAATGGGCCAAGGCCGCCGACAGCGGTATGTCGGCCGCCTTCGGCGAACTGCACAATGCCGGCGACCGGGAGGTCACCGTCGTCGCGGCGAACAGCCCGGTTTCCGCCACTGTCGAATTGCACGAAGTCGCCACCGACAGCAGCGGAACACCGTTCATGCGGCCCAAGGCCGGTGGCTTCGTCATTCCGGCGCGCGGCGAATTGAGCCTGGCACCGGGCGGGGACCACATCATGTTCATCGAGCTGCGCGGGGCCCTGCGCACCGGAACCGACGCTCCGGTCACGCTGACCTTCTCGGACGGATCCACCACCACGTTCACCGCGCAGGTGCGTGACTTCTCCGGCAACCAGGAGGACTACCGGCCCGACGGCGGGGCCCAACCGCCCGCGCACAGTGACTGAACAGGTCCGGCCCGCGATGGCCCGCCGCCGCTTCATCGGCGGCGGTGCCGCCGGTGCGGTGGGGCTCGGCGTGGGCGCGGCGATATTCGCCGGTGCGCGCGAGTCAGGTGCCGGGGCCCCGGCGACCGAACCCTTCCACGGCGTCCACCAGGCCGGGATCGCGACCCCGCCTCCGGCCCGGGCCGCATTCGTGGCCATGGATCTGCGCCCCGGGACCGCACGCGACGATATCGTGGGCGCCCTGCGGATCTGGACCGGGGACGCCGCCCGCCTCACGCAGGGCCGGCCCGCACTCGCCGATACCGAACCGGAACTGGCATCGCGTCCCGCGCGGCTCACCGTCACGATCGGCCTGGGCGCCCGGGTATTCGAACGCTGTGGGCTCGAGGCGCGGCGCCCGCCCTGGCTGGCGCCGTTACCGCCGTTCCCCGTCGACCGGCTCGACCCCGCGTACTGCGGCGGGGACCTGCTGTTACAGGTGTGCGCCGAGGAGTCGACGGCGGTATCGCACGCGGTGCGGGTGCTGTGCCGGAGCGTGCGCTCGCTGATGTCGGTGCGCTGGGTGCAACACGGCTTCCGGGACGGGCCGCCGGGCGCTACGCCGAGGAATCTGATGGGCCAGGTCGACGGCACCGCCAATATCGCGGCCGGTGCCGATTTCGACCGGTTGGTGTGGGACGACGGAACCGCTCAACCCTGGCTTGCCGGAGGCACCTCGGTGGTGCTGCGCCGGATAGCGATGACGCTGGACACCTGGGACGAGATCGACCCCTCTGCCCGGGAGCTCACCGTCGGCCGCACGCTCGGCAACGGCGCACCACTGACCGGGACGGACGAATTCGACGACCCGGATTTCACCGCGGTGGACGCGAACGGGATCACGGTGATTCCACCGTCGTCGCATATCGCGCGCGCCCATCACCGGCACGACGGTGAGCGGTTCCTCCGGCGCGCCTACAACTACGACGACGCGCCGGCGCCGGGCGCGATCTCCAACTCGGGCCTGCTCTTCACCGCCTACCAGCGCGACGTGTCGGCCCAGTTCCTGCCGGTCCAGCGGCGACTGGCCGAATTCGACGCGCTGAACGTCTGGACCACTCCGATCGGCTCGGCGGTTTTCGCCGTGCCGCCCGGAGCCCGCGGCGCCGACGAGTACATCGGCCAGACACTGTTCGAATCGTGACCGGGCGGCCGTTGCCGGTGCCGGGCACCGGCAACGGCCGCGCGGATCAGGTCCAGAGCACGGCGATCAGCACATTCACGATCGCCAGGCCACCCGCCGCATCCGGCATCCACGCGGGATCCTTGCCGCGCTTGGCATCGGCCCGGCCCATCTCGGCGAAGGCGGCCACCAGCACGGAGATCACGAGCTTCACCCCGATCTTCACCATGTTCAGGTCTTTGTCCAGAGAGGTCAGCGATTCCGCCATCCCGACCAGCACCATGCCGGTGATGATCTGCGCCCGGGCGCCCCAGACCATCACCGCGTTCACGGTGGGCCGACCGGCGGCATACCCGCCGACCACCGCTGCCATACCGAGCAGATGGGTGGCGACTACGACGTTGTAGACAATTTCTGACACGTTCACGTTCCGAGATCCTGCCAAACACTGTGCCGGTGGGGCATCCGGACCCAGTCGGTCGAGGCTGACACCCCGGCCTTCGGGACAATCGTCGGCCGGATGCGCCGAGCACCGGCAGGGTACCGACGGTGGCCCCGGCACGGCGTCATGCTGTTGTCGGGCGGCAGGTGGTCAACAGCTCCAGCGGATGGAAACCGGTGCAGCGGCCCGCGCGGTCGAGTAGCGAGCCCAGCCGCTTGGGCGTTTCGAGGGTGATACTGCGATCCGCGATCACGAGGCCGGGTACTCGCGATTCGAGATCGTGCTCCAGCCGCGACAACTCGCTGATCTGCCGCAACCACACGGTCATCAGTACGTTCGCGGTTCCGGTGACCTCACAGCACACCCGGATCTGCGGGAACGAATCGAGCGCGTCGACGAGCACGCTGAGGGTGCGCGGGGTGGCACGCGCCCAGATATTGGCGGTCACCGGCCAGCCGCTGAGTACGTGGGCGACCTCGCAGCGGATGGAGAGGATGCGCTCGGCGACGAGGTAGGTCAGCCGGCGCCGGACGGCCGGGGCGCTGATCCCGCAGACCTCGGCGAGTTCGACCGCCGACCGGCGGCCGTCGGCGGCGAGCGCGGCGATCAATGCCAAATCCTCCGCGTCGGGCTGATGGACCAGTGGACGCGGGGGCGGACGGTACCGGGACAAGGTCGACTCCTCGCCGATATCGAGCGCTCGCACCCGCCAGCGTTCACTCTCCCCGAACACCTGCATCACCACCCGGGTGCGCGTGCGGGCGACCATGGGGGACGCCGCCAGCTGCTGCACCCAGTCGCCGAGGGTGTCGAGATCGAAGGTCATCACGGTGACGAGCAGGTCCCCGTCTCCGGCGGTTCGCTGAATCGTCGCGACCATCCCGTCCAGGGAGAGTTCCCGCATCAGGTCCGGCAAGCGCTCGGCCGCCTCGACCTCCACGAAAGCCGCGCAGCGTGTATTGAGATACGCCGGGCCCGGGTAGGTGACTATCCATGCCAGACCGCTGTCCACCAGCCGTTCCCAGCGCCGTGCGGCGGTCGGCGCGCTGACGCCCGCGACATCGCCGATGGCGCCCCACGGTGCGCGCGGCGCGGACTGCAGGGCGTGAACGATCCGGAAATCGATGTCGTCTGGCATGTGAGAATCCTTCACCGGATGGGCTTCGATCTGTATTTCCGAACATGCCCCGAAAAGTCGGCGCTCGCATCTTTAACGTTCGATTTCACATCTCGGCGGTATTTCACCCGGCCGGCGAGCGAGGAGGATATCGGAATGAAGATCACGGTTATCGGCGGCGGACACGGCTCATATGCGGCAGTGGCCGATATGAGCGGGAAAGGACATGAGGTCGTCTGGTGGCGGCGTGATCACAATGCTTTCGCACCGCTGCTCGAGGCGGGCGAGATCCGGGTCGACGACCACCGCGGACAGCGCGGCGTGCCGGTGGGTTCGCCGGGCGGAATCACCGTCGAAGCCGATCTCGGCCGTGCCGTCGCCGGCGCGGAAATCGTCATCGTGCCGATTCCCGCGTTCTCCCATCCCGATCTCGCCGGACGAATAGCGCCGCATCTGACCGACGGGCAGGTGGTGTACCTACCGCCGGGCAGCTTCGGTTCGGTGATCTTCGCGCGGGCTATGGCCGCCGTCGGTAACCCGGCCGAGGTCGCCTTCGCGGAAACCGGAACACTCCCCTATCTCGCGCGCAGGCACGGTGACTGCCGGGTCGTGGTGAGCGGCTACGCCACCCGCCTGCCCACCGGAGTCCTGCCCGCCCACGACAGCGAGCGGGCCTTGGCGGTGCTGGCGGAGATCTATCCGGTCGAACCCGTCGAGGACGCGCTGAGCGGGGCGTTGATGAACGCGGGACCGATCATCCATCCACCGCTGATCCTCATGAACGCCGGTCCGCTGCAGCATTTCCCGGCCTGGGATATCCACAACGAGGGCACCCAGGATGCCATCCGCCGCGTCACCACCGTCCTCGACGCCGAACGCATCGCCTTGCGCACCGCGCTCGGGTACGGCGCGCCGCATTTCCCGCTCGCGGACCACTACACACCGGACGGCGACGAATGGATGTACGGCAACGCCGCGCACGAGAAGCTGACCGACAGCGGCGACTGGCGCGAGCACATCGACCTGCACACCCACCGATACATGACCGAGGATGTCGAGATCGGGCTCGCCCTGCTCACCTCGGTCGGACGCTGGGCCGGGGTGCCGATGCCGGTGGCGAGCGGCCTGCTCGCGATCGCCGGGGCGATCACCGGCCGCTCGCCCGACAGCGGTGGCCGGACACTGGCCACCCTGGGGCTCGGCGAGCTGGACAGCGCCGGAATGAAACAGCTTCTCCAGGAAGGCTTCTCCCGGTGACGGCCACGGTCGCGGTGGCCGGCGCGGGCCGTATGGGCCAGGGGATCGCGGCGGCCCTCGGTTTCGGGAAGGTCGAGGTGACCGTCGTCGACCTCCGGGATCGTGGCGCCGCCACCGAGGCCTATCTCGCGGCGGCCCAGGCCGAGATACGGTTGTCGCTGGAACGGAAGGTGCGGCTCGGGCTGCTGGCCGAAGCCGATCTACCCGCGGTGCTCGACCGGATCCGGCTGGTCGGCCGGGACGCCGCGCCCGATGCCATGGCGGCAGCCGGCCTTGTCTTCGAAGCGGTGCCGGAGGTCCTCGAGGTCAAGCGAACGGCCTTGTCGTGGATAGAATCCGCGGCCGGCCGCGATACGCCGATCGCCTCGACCACCTCGAGTTTCCTCGTGAGCCGCCTCGCCGAATTCGTCGCGCGGCCGCAGCGGCTGCTCAACGCCCACTGGCTCAACCCCGCCGATCTGATGCCGCTGGTGGAGGTGAGCCCGGGTGCCGCGACGGCACCCGCGGTGGTCGAGGCGACCTGCGAGCTGTTGTCGGCGGTCGGCAAGACACCGGTGGTCTGTGCCGCGTCGCCGGGCTATATCGTGCCGCGGTTGCAGGCGCTGGTGATGAACGAAGCCGTCCGGATGGTCGAGGAGGGCGTGGCCGGTGCCGCGGAGATCGACCGCGCCGTCCGGATCGGATTCGGGTCGCGATTCGCCGTACTCGGCCTGCTCGAGTTCATCGACTGGGGTGGCTGCGACACCCTGTTCCACGCCTCCAACTATCTACGCGACGAACTCGGTGAGCGTTTCGCGCCCGCGTCCCTGGTCGAGCAGAAGATGGCCGCCGGCCGCCGCGGCGCCACCGACGGCGACTTCTACGACATCGCCGATACCGCGCGCGACGACTACCGGGCCCAGCGCATCGCAGACTTCGCGCAGGTCCTCGACGCGACGGGACAACTACACAGGTACGACGACCTCCCGCGGCACAACGGCCGAGCCGCCGCGGGAGTTCTCTCGGCACGCCCCACCGGCGAGCCGCAGAACCGATGAGGAGACGGCTGTGACAGCTTTGAATTCACCCGAACTCGCTGCCGCGAAAACACGTGAGCGTCCTATCAAACTGGCGATCGCGTCCGGGGTCGGCACCATCCTCGAGTTCTACGATTTCGCGATCTACGGCACCGCCACGGCGCTGGTGTTCAACAAGGTGTATTTCGACACCGACGATCCCTGGTTCGGCACCTTCCTCGGTTTCGCCACCTTCGCCATCGGCTTCGTCATGGCACCGGTCGGCGCGGTGATCTTCGGCCACTACGGGGACCGGTTCGGCCGGCGCGCGGCGCTCACCACCGCGTTCATCCTGATGGGATCGGCCACCCTGGTCATGGGCCTGGTCCCCGACTCGCGGGCGATCGGGATCGCCGCCCCGCTGATCCTCATCTTCCTGCGCATGCTGCACGGTATTTCGCGGGGCGGCGAGATCGGCGGAGCGGTGCTGCTGGCGGCCGAGCATGCCCCTGCGTCCCGCCGGGGTCTCTACGGATGTTTCGTCACGCTCGGATCGCCGGTCGGCGCGATCCTGGCGAACACCGCCTTCGCCCTGGTCCTGCTGCTCCCGATGGACCAGGTGATCGCCTGGGGCTGGCGGATTCCGTTCCTGGTCGGCGGCGTCGTACTGATCATCGGTATCTGGACCCGGACACGGATCTCCGAGACACCGGATTTCGCCGGCGCGACCGCCGGTGCGGACCGGCCGGCACCGCGTGGCCTGGCGGTCCTGCGCCAGGACTGGCGTGGGGTGGTCCGCGCCGCGGGCGTGAACATCGGCCAGAACTGCTATGCGTTCCTGCTGTTCACCTTCATGCTGTCCTTCCTGACCGAACCCGATCCGGGCCGGGGATTCTCCCGGTCACAGGTGGTCTGGGGAATCACCGCCGCCCTCGCCTGCCATGCGGCGACGGTGGTACTCGGCAGCCATCTGTCCGACCGGCTGGGCCGCAAAGCGGTGATCGGCTTCGGTATGACGTCGGCCGCGGTCTTCGCGCCGGTGCTGTTCTGGGTCACCGCGCACGGCTCGTTCCTGGCCTGTATCGCGGTGATCTGTATCGGATTCACCCTGACCGGGTTCGTGTACGGGCCGATGTTCACCATGTTCGCCGAACAGTTCCCGGTGACCCAGCGCTACAGCGGGGTGGGTATCGGCTACCAGGTCGGCGCGGTGGTCGGCGGCGGTATCGCGCCGATGGTCGCGAACCGGATCGTGAGCGGTACCGGCAGCGTGGTCCCGGTCGGGTTCTACGCCGCCGCACTCATGCTTATCAGCCTGTTCGCACTGCTGAAGGGCAAGGAGACCGCACCGCTGGCGGTCGGGAAACCGTTCCGGAGCCGGCTCGCCGCGTACGCGGGCCCCGGTGACCGGGCAGATCGCGGCGGTTTCCCGGCCGAGGCGAAACCGCTGGAGCAGTCCGGCTAGCGGGGCACGAATCGGACACGTCGATGCCGGCCACCCCTCATGATGTGGCCGGCATCGACGAACCGATGTCAGGAGGACACGGTTTCCCGGGCGGGCGGTTCCGCCGCACGACCGGTCAGTGCGCGGACGCGCAGCGAGCGGAACACGGTGGCGGCGGCCGCGGCCTCGGCATCCTTCGGTGCGGTGGCGAGCGCCACCAGGATGGAGACCAGGAAGGAGATCGGCGCCACCGCCAGTGCGGGATTGGAGAACGGCAACACCGAGTCGGCTCCCTGTACAGCGGGACTGAGCACGATCACCCCGATGGAGAGAACGAGGCCGGTCACGATCCCCGAGAGCACGGCCCGAGCCGTCATCCGGCGCCAGTACAGGGTCAGCAGCAGCGCTGGAAGATTGGCGCAGGCGGCGATGGACATACCGAGCGAGGCCAGGAAGGCCACGTTCTGGCGTTGCGCGGCGAACGCGATGGCGACGCCGACCAGGCAGGTGGCGACGGTGGCTATCCGGGCCGCGCGATGCTGCGCGGTGGGCGATACCTTGCCGTTGCGCAGCACCTGGCCGTACAGGTCGTGGGCGATGGCGCCGGAGGTCGCGATGACCAGCCCCGACAGCGCGGCCAGAATGGTCACGAACGCGACCGCGGCGACGAACGCGAGCAGGACACCGCCGCCGAGGGTTTCGGCGAGCTGCGCGACGGCGAGGTTACCGCCCTTGTTCTCCGCGGCGATTGCCTCGGGCCCGACCAGCACGGCGGCGCCGTACCCGAGCACCGGGATCATGAGGTAGAAACCGAAGAAGATCCAGATGGAGGTGTAGGCGGAGGTGCGGGCCTGCTGCGCATCCGGGACGGTGAGGAACCGGATCATCACATGTGGGAGGCCGAGGACACCGAGCACCAGCCCTACCGTCTGCGACAGCTGATCGAAGGAGGCCGCGTCACCGGGGCGACGCGGGGCGACGAACTGCTGCCCGAACTCGGCGAGCGCGGTGCTGAACGGCCCGAACGGGTTGAAATCGAAACGAACCAGCACCAGGACGAACAGCGCCACCGCGCAGACGAGCAGGAGCCCGGTCTTGATGATCTGGATCCAGCTGGTCGCCAGCATGCCGCCGACCAGGGTGTAGGCGGTGGTGAGCGCGCCGATGATCAGCACCGCGACCGCGTAGTCCAGATCGAACAGCAGCGAGACCAGCAACGCCGCGCCCACCAGCTGGGAGACCAGGTAGACCACGCTGATCACCACCGTGCTGATCGCCATCAGCGACCGGACATCCTTACCCGGGAACCGGGTGGCCAGCACGTCGGCGAGGGTGAAGCGGCCGAGATTGCGCAGCGGTTCGGCGATGAGCAGTAGCGCCAGGACGAACGCGACGGGAACGAACACCGCCAGGTAGAAACCGTTGAACCCGGTGAGCGCGATGGCGCCGGTGACGCCGAGGAACGACGCGGCGGAGATGAAATCCCCTGCGATGGCGACACCGTTCTGCCGGCCGGTGAGCGCGCCACCGGCGACGTAGTGGTCGGCGGCGGATTTGTTCTGCCGGGCGGCCCAGGCGGTGATCACCAGGGTCACCACGACCAGGGCCGCGAACAGCGAGGCGGAGACGATGTTCATGCGCGGGCGCCTTCCCGTGCGACGCGGGCCTCGAGCGCGGCGGCGCGAGTCATGTAGTAGCGGGCCACCACAATGGCCACGGCGAACTGGAAGAAGGCGTAGAGCCAGGCGACGGTCACGCCGCCCGCCACCACCGTGTCGAGGACGGAGGTGAAACCGCCGAGCACGGGCAGGGGGAAGAACAGGACGAGGACCACCGCGCTGAGCCGGAACACCAGGCGGGCGCGTTCCCGGGCGAGTTCGTCGAGACCGGGATTCCCCACGGGGGCGGGGGGATCGGAGTGAGTATGTTCCATGAGTCATCCACTTTCGGCTGTGTGATCTGCTACACGCTAAAGCGGTGGTGTGACGCGGAACATCGGAAGAATTCCCGGTGCGGATACGGAATTCCTTTATCCGCCCCGGGCAGGTCAGATCAATTCGATGACCAGTTTGGGAGTCTTCGCCCGGGAGACACACAACGCCATCTGTTCCCCCGCGGCTTTGTCCGCGACGGACAAACAGTTGTCGCGATGGTCGGGCTCGCCCTCGAGGATATTCGAGACGCAGGAACCACAGATTCCTTCCTCGCACGATTTGAAAACCTCGATACCGTTTTCCTCCAAGACGGAAAGTATCGACCGATCGGCGGGTATTTCGAAACTCTCCCCGGTGTCCAGCTCGACCGTGAACGCGGTATCTCCGGAGGTATCGGCCGCGGCGGCCTCGAAATGTTCGATATGCACATTGCCGATGCCGACCATCGGGGTCACCAGCTCGGCGACCGTATCCATGAATCCGGCCGGGCCGCAGGTGTACACCGCGGTATCCGGGGTGAGTCCGGCGGCGACCGCCGTCAGCGCGCCGCGCTGTTCGGCGCGGGTGCATCCGAGGTGCAGGTGCACGCGGTCACCGAACTCCACCCGGTTCTCGAGAAGCTCCAGGAAGGCGGTCTCCGCGCGGCTGCGGCCGAAGTAGATCAGCGTGAACTCGGCCCCGGTGGAATGCAGTTCGTAGGCCATGCTCAGCAGTGGGGTGATCCCGATACCGGCCGCGATCAGCACGTGCCGGCCGACGTCCGCCGCGACGGTGAGGATATTGCGCGGTTGCCCGATCTCGATCATGTCGCCTTCGCGCACCTCGTGCAGGGCCGCCGAACCGCCGCGGGATTCCGGTTCGCGCTTCACCGCGATGGTGAGCGAGGCGGTCTCCGCGGGTGGCCCGCACAGCGAATACTGCCGGAGGAGGCCGGTCGGTCCGGTGACATCGATATGCGCGCCGGCCCGGTAGGGCCCCAGCGGGGCCCCGTCTTCCCGGACCAGGCGCAGCGAGCGGATATCCGGTGTCTCCGCCACGATCTCGGCGACCACCACTTTGATATCGGTCACGGCGTGCTCCTAACGCATGTAGAGACCGCCGTTGGCGTCCCAGCACGCCCCGGTGACCGACGCGGCGGCCGGTGACGCGAGCAGGGCGACCATCTCGGCGATGAACGCCGGATCGCCGAGACGCCCGACGGGTATGGATCGGGCGAAGGTTTCGAGATTGTCCACGCCGACGATGTCGTGTACCACCGGCGAATCCTGCGGCCCCGGCGATACGGCATTCACCGTGACCCCGGACGCGGCCAGTTCCCGGGCGAACACCTTGGTCAGCGAGATGACCGCGCCTTTGGCGGAGGCGTAGTGCCCACCGGTCGCGGTGCCGCCGTTCTGCCCGGCGAGCGAGGCCATGTTCACGATCCGGCCGTACCCTTGCGCGGCCATATGGGCGCCGAACAGCTGGCAGGCCTGGAACGTGCCGCGGAAGCCTACGGCCATGACACCGTCGAGTTCCTCGGGGGTGATCTCGAGCAGCGGCCGGGCCTGGGTGCGCGCGGCATTGTTCACCAGCACCTGGACTCCGCCGAAATCGGCGACGACGGTGGCGAGCAGTCGCTCCAGCGAGCCCCTGTCCGCGACGTCCACCGCGTAACCTCGCGCCCCGACCGCGCCGTCGAGTTCGGCGGCCAGCGCGGCGGCCGCGGTTCCGTCCAGATCGGCGACGGCGACGGAATGCCCGCCGGCATGCAACCGGCGCACGATATGCGCTCCGAGACCGCCCGCGCCGCCGGTGACGACGGCGACCGGCGCGGTCACAGCAGGAACCCCGCGGCGGGCACGGCATCCTCGCTGTCGACCAGCCGGATCACCTTGCGGGCGATCCGGTCGTCGGCGGGTGCCGCACCGAGCCGGATCCGGTATTCGACGTCTCCGGCCCAGATATCGTGCCGGCCGCGTTTGAAGGCGATGAGGATCTGGGCGGCCCGCAGGTGTACCTCGTCGTCGGCGATATGCTCCGGGACGAAGCGGGAGACGGTCCGGGCGGTTACCGCGGCGTCGACGGCGGCGATGGCGTAACCCTCGGTCATTCGGACGACGCGCATGCCGCGCATGCGGGCATCGTCGTAGATCATGTTCAGCGTGTTGTCGAAATCGTCGGTGCCCCGGTCGATCGGCACCACGTAGTGGGCATCGGCGGTGTAGAGCTCCTGCCAGGCGTTATACTCCTTGCGGTCGAGCAGTTCGGCCTCGCGCCAGATCAGTTCGATCGCCCGCGCGACCCGGCCGTCGGTGAACACCGCCGTCGCGGTACGGGTGTCAGTCATCGCTCATCATCTGCTTCCACTGCTGATACGCGGCGCGCATACCGGTCTCGTCGGTGACATGGGAGGTGGGCCAGCCCTCGGGACTCGGCTTCTCACGGGCGAGTCCGCGGTTGACCAGGATGGGCATATCGGGGTCGGCCTGCGCGCCGCGCTGGACGCGGTCCCAGCCCTCGGCGTCGTCGGGGGTGCCGAAGCCGAAGGGGCCCTGGAAGTGTTCGTGCACCCGCAGCCGGGCCCGGTTGACCGGGTCGACGATCTCGGCGGGCCCGTCGGGGCCGATGGCCAGGTGTTCGATCGTGGTCTCGTCGACCGCGATCGGGCGCAGCACACGGAAGAAGGCCGCGGACATGGAAACGTTCGGGAAAAGGTTCAGGTTGAACCCGGTGCCGTGCATGGCGCGCACGAGTTTCCGGATGGCGGCGTCGTCGAGGCCGGTGGTTTTCAGCTCGGCGATCAGGTCGTCGAAACGGGCCTGTAGCGGTTCGCTGCCGTCGTCGGCGTCGAGATCGGAGTGTTCGGGCACCATCTGCATGACGCTGTGCCCGTTGCCGAGGTCGTGGGTGACCGCTTCCGGATCGGTCATGAACGACATCATGTCGGCGGTTTCGGCGTCGACCGAGGCCATCCACGAGCGGTGCACGATCGGAAAGTGGTAGCCGTCGGTGGTGTTCTCCAGCTGGATCTTCCAGTTCCCGTGGAAGGCGAACCGGTGGGTGCCCAGCACCTTGATCGGGTAGCCGCCGCCCTGTTTCATGAAGCGGTCGATCCAGAGCTTCGCATCGCCCAGGAAGTCGGCGAGCGGTTCGATATCGGCGTTGAACGTGGCGAACACCATGCCGCCGTAGGATTCCGTGCGCAGCTTCTTCAGCGACAGATCACCCTTCTCCACCACGCCCTCGTAGCCGTCGGGGTAGGGAATTCCGCGCAGCTGGCCGTCCAGGCTGTAGGACCAGGCGTGATAGGGACAGGTGAAGCCGTTGGCGACACCGGTCTTCTGCTCGCAGATACTCGCACCGCGATGGCGGCAGCGGTTGAGCAGAGTGGTGAGCTGCCCCTTGCGGTTACGGGTCACGATCACCGGCTGCCGGCCCACATGGGTGGATTTGAAGCTGCCGGGCTTGGGAAGTTCGGATTCGTGGGCGACCCAGATCCAGGTGCTCTCGAAGATCCGGGTCATCTCCTGCTCGAAGATCTCCGGATCGGTGTACATCCGGGCCGCGACCCGATCCTCACGGACCAGATCGGCGGGGGCCCGGTGCGGGAGCGCTGCGCTGTGCGCGGTCATGATGCCTCCTGGCGGGGTTGGTCAGTACTGGCGTGGGGTGAGCGCGCGGCCGATGCGCGCCTCGATCTTCAGGAATTTCCAGAGCTTCCACTCGCTGCTGCCGACCTGGATGGTGCGCACCAGGTTGCAGGCCGCCTTCACGGTGTCGTGGCTGTCGGCGTCGGCGAGGAGGTAGCAGGTCCACGGCCAGCTCGCGGACGGCCCGACCATGGTCGAGTCGTCGTCGATATCGCCGATGAAATCGATACCGTCGAGGGCTTTGATCCCGTCCATCAGGGCGACGAAGGCGGTCCACACGTCACCGGCGGTGACACCGCCCTCCGGAAGGTCGAAGAAGTTCTGGTTGATGCCGATACAGAAGAGCACGCGCAACGGGCTGTCGGTCACGGAAGGTCCTGTCGTCGAAAAGGGTTGTCGGTCAGCGGAATCCGGGGACAGTGGGTGGCTGTCCCATCAGCACGGCGCCGGCGGCGTCGACCAGGCCCGGCCCCAGGAAGGCGTGCTGCTGCGGTACCAGGGCGTCGCCGGCCCACTGCTGTAGCGGGTGGCCGTGGAAGATGGCGGCGGTACCGGAGATCTCCACCAGCCGGTTCACCACCGAGGCGGCGGTGGCGGCGATATGGGAGGCCGCGAGCCGCAGATGGGCGTTCTGTTCGGCGGTGGCGGGATCGCCGCGCAGCACCGTCTCCCAGACCTCCTCGGTGATCTCGTAGAAGTAGGCGCGAGCCGACCGCAGATCGGCTTCGGCCTGCGCGACCGCGGTCCGGTAGTAGGCGCGGTCGGCGAGCTTGGGCGCCCCGGTGATACCCGATCGGCCCGCCCCGGTCTCGACGGCATGGTCGAGGGCGGCCCGGGCCACCCCGGCACCGACCACCGCGAGAACCTGGGCCGCGTAGGCGATGGCCGGGTACCGGTACAGCGGCTCGTCCACGGTCGGTGCGCCACCACGGATGAAGGTCCACTCCCGCGGCACCACCACATCGCGCACCACCAGGTCGAACGAGCCGGTGCCGCGCATCCCGACCACGTCCCAGTCCTGCACGATCTCCACCTGCTCGGGCCGTAGCACCGCGGTGCGGGGCTTGCCGTCGGTGCTCGCGTCGCCGGGTATGCCGACACCGAGAACATCGGCGCCCATACATCCGCTGGCGAACTTCCATCGCCCGTCGATCCGGAAGCCGCCCTCGACCTCCGGCGCCGGCTGGATCGGGAACAAACCACCGGCGAACACCACATCGGGTCCGTCGGCGTACAGGGCGGCCTGGGTCTCCAGCGGTAAGGCCGCGAGATAGACCAGCGCCGAGCCGAAACTCGCCACCCAGCCGGTGGACCCGTCCACGACGGAAATACGTTCGACGATGCGCAGGAACTCGGCGGGCGGCAACGGTTCGCCGCCGAAGCGCCGCGGTGTCGCGGCGCGGTAGACGCCGGTCTCCTTGAGCCGTGCGACGAAATCCCGCGGCACGTATTTCTGCTCGCCGAACTCCTGCCGCCGCACGGCGAGCTCGGCGAGGACGTCGTCGAGATTCGCCGCGCCGGTCGCGGACCGGACCGTGGCTTGCGAGGTGGTCACGATCACCTGCTCCTGTCGTCGATGGGCTGTTCTTCGACGGTAGGGAGATCGCGGTCACACGAACATCGGTAAAGCCCGCGCCCGGACGGGTGTGAACCACCACCCCTGTAGGGGAAACCTTCAATCGTCCCGGACGATGGCGAACCCGCGGTTCGGGAAAAGCTACGCTGGCGCGATGTCGGTCGATCCGCGAGCTCCCGAACTGGTCGTCTCGGATTTCGTCACGATGATGAACGCCACCGAGGTATGCGTTCTGGTGCACGACGCCGCGACCAAGAACATCCTGTGGGCGAACCCGGCGGCGTGCGCGATGCTCGGTTTCGATCTCGCCGAGATCCGGCCGTTGAAAGCGCACGATATGAGCAGTTCGGCCCAGCAATACGACCGGGTGATCGGGCGCGCCTGGCTCCAGGATGCCGTCGAGCACGGCACCAGCCGGATCGAATGGCATTACCGGTCGAAATCGGGGCGGATCATCCCGACCGACGCGGTGGCCACCCGGATCGAACTCGCCCAGGGACCCGCGGTGATGGTGCAGTTCCGCGATATCGAACGGGAGCAGCGCACCGAGCGCGCGCTGCGGCTGACCACCACCTATGTGGACGCTCTGGCCCGCCACACTTCCACCATGGCGTTCGTGCTCGACGAAGCCGGCGAGATCCGGTTCGCCACCGATACCGCGCTCGGCCGCCTCGGTCTGGACCCGGGGACCGAACTGCCCGTGGGGCCGCAGCTCACCCGCTACGCCCACCTGCATCGCGACAATCGGCGCACCGACTGGGCCGCGGTGGCCGCGGACGCCGACCCGGTGGCCTCGGTGCGGCTCGAGATAGGCCGGCCGGACGGATCCACCTCCTGGCTCGACGGCAGCCTGGAACGGCTGGACGAAGCCGGTGTGCCCGCGTACCTGATGCTGGTGCACGATGTCTCCGACCGGATCCGTGACGAGGAGAAACGCGGGCTGGAACTGCAGCGGGAGAACTATCTGGCCCGCTACAACGCCATGGGCGATATGGCGATGGCCATCGCCCACGAACTGGGCCAGCCGCTCGCCGCCGCCGGCAACTATGTGGCGGGGATCCGCTCACATCTGCCCGCCGGGGAGGCCCTCGACCACCGCGTCACCTTCGGTCTGGACGCGGCGCGCAAACAGATCGACCGGGCCGCGACCATCGTCTCCACGCTGCGCGCCTTCGTCGGTCATCTCGAGCAGGTCGAGCAGGTGGCCGACCTGAACGATATCGTCACCGAATGCCTGTATTTCGTCCGGTTGCGGGCGCAGGAGACCGGTGTCCGGGTCGACCTGGAGCTGTCCGGCGAGCCGGTCGGAATCCGGTGCGAGCGCGTGCTCACCGGGCAGGTCATCGTCAATCTGTGCTTCAACGCCATCGACGAGATGGAGCAGTGCCCGCCCGGATCCCGGCGCATCGTGCTCGCCACCGCGGTGCGCGACGGGGGCGGATGCTTCACCGTCCGCGATCACGGCCGCGGGGTGCCCCGCGATCCGTTCTCGGATTCGTTCACCTCGAAGGCACACGGCAGTGGAATCGGGCTGGCGTTGAGCTACCGGATCATCACCCGCCAGCACGGCAGCATCTGGTGCCGGCCCGCGGACGGCGGCGGATCGGTGTTCGGTTTCGTCCTGCCGGGGCCCGGGCCGGATAAGTAAAACCTTCAGCGCACCCGGAGGAAATCTCGATACCTCGAGGCGTAGATCACTCGTAGCGTCGATGCCATGACCAAGCAATTGACCGCCGAGCAGCGTGACTTCCGGGCTGCGATGTCGAATCTTTCGGCCGCAGTGAACGTCGTCACCACCAACGGACCGCGTGGTCGCGCAGGCATCACGGTCAGCGCTGTGTGCTCGGTGACCGACGCACCGCCCACGATGATCGTGTGCGTCAACCAGTCCAGCTACGCCCACGCGATCTTCCGGCGCAATCAGCGGCTGTGCGTGAACATCCTGAGTTCGGCCGACGAGGAACTCGCCGGACACTTCGCCGGTGCCACCGGCGTACCGATGGCCGAACGATTCGAGTGGCCGATCTGGGACCACGACACCGAGGACATCCCGATGCTGCGCACCGCGGCGGCGCGGGTGGTGGGCCGCATCATCAGCGACCACACCCAGGGTTCGCATTCGATCTTCCTGGTGAGCGTCCAGCGCGTCGATGTCCGCGAGAACACCGGCGCGCTGGTCTATTTCCAGCGGCGCTTCCACAGCATCGGCACCGAGCATCGATCCCACCCCGAGCAGGAGAACACCGGATGGACGAGGCGGACCACCGCATGACGCTGATGTGTTACAACGACACCCACGGGTACGGCTGGCGCCACGTCGACCTGTTTCTGCACGATGCGGACGGTCGCGAGCTCAACTGGGTGCACTGGCAGGTCCCCGAGGACGGGCCGGACGCCGCCGACCGGATCACCGCGATCGCCGAACCCGGCCTGCGCCGCACCACCGAGTGGCGGCATGCGGTGAGCGCTGCGGGCATGGACTACTGGACCGCCGAGGCGATGTGGGTGGAATCATGACCTCCGCGGAATCCCTGTACGCCCCGTGGTCGTTACGTGATCTGGTCGATGACATGGCCGCCGGGCGCACCGACGCCGCGACGGCATGGGAGCGGTCCGCCGACCGCATCGCCGCCACCGAGAACACGCTCGCCGCATGGGTCGCCCGCGGTCCCCGCCCCGAATTCGCCGCGCCGAGTGGGCCGCTGGGCGGAATTCCGCTCGGGGTCAAGGACATCATCGATGTCGCCGGATATCCCACCCGGTGCGGTTCGACGCTGCGCGCGGACAGCGCACCGGTGGAGCACGACGCGGAGATCGTCGAGCTGTGGCGGGCCGCGGGGGCGCTACCGGCCGGGAAAACCGTCACCACCGAATTCGCCTATTTCGCGCCGGGTCCCACGCGTAACCCGGCAGCACCGGACCATACACCGGGCGGTTCGTCGAGCGGTTCGGCCGCGGCGGTCGCCGCCGGCCAGGTGCCGCTGGCACTCGGTTCGCAGACCGCGGCGTCGGTGACCCGGCCCGCCGCCTACTGCGGGGTCGCGGCCCTGGTCCTGACCCGGGGCCTGCTGCCCACCACCGGTGTCACCGGACTCGCGCACAGCCTGGACAGCCACGGCTACTACGCCGCGGAGGTCCGCGATCTGGCCTGCGCGTGGGCGGCCCTGCGTGGCGTGCCCGACCCGGCGGCCGAACCCGCGCGGCCCCCACGGGTGGCCTTCTGGACCGCGGCGCCGCTGGACGCTGTGCAGCCAGTGATGACCGATGCCGTCACGGCTCTGCGGGAACGGCTGCGCGCGGACGGCGCCACCGTCACCGATTTCGCCGCGGAGCAGGCCGTCGCCGAGACCACCGCCGCGCATCGGGTGGTCATGGCCTACGAGGCCGCGCGCACCCGCACCACCGAACTCGCCCGCGCCGACGCGTTGAGTGCCCCGCTCGCCGAACTGCTGCGGACCGGCGCCGCCACGGATCCGCGCGACTACGCGGAGGCGCGCGGAATCGTCGAGCGGACCAGGCGGACAGTGCTCGACCTGTTCACCGGCTACGACGCGATTGTCGGTCCCGCCGCGCCGGGCCCCGCGCCGACCGGCCTGGCCGCCACCGGCGACCCGGTACTCAGCCGCGCCTGGCAGGCGCTCGGGTTGCCCGTGGCCACCGTCCCCGGCCTGCGCACGCCGGACGGCTTGCCGCTCGGCGTCCAGGTCATCGGACGCCCATGCGAGGAGGCCGCGCTACTACGGACGGCCGCGTGGGTCCAGGCCCGCACCGTGCCCCTCCGAACGTCATGACCGGCGCACCGCACTCTCGGCCGGGCACTGCCCGGCCCGCCGAGTATCCCCGCACGAGGAGACCCCTGTGACCGCACTTCCCGAACTCACCACCGACCTCTATCTCGCGGGGTCGTGGACCCGTGGTGGCGCGGGCACCTCCACCACCGTCGACCCGGTCGGCGTGGTCGCGGCCATTGTGCCGTGGAACACCGAAGCCGAGACCGTCACCGTCGTGCTGTGATCACCGAAGGGACGTCATGACCGAGAGCGAAACCATCGAGCGGTTGACCCGCCGGATCGAGACACTGGAAGCCGAAGCCGATATTCGGCGACTGCAGGCGCGCTACATGTTCCTGTGCGATACCCCGTGCCCCGAGTTCGGGGTCACCGACGACACCCACCGGATCGACCTCATCATGGAGCTCTACGCCGAGGACGCGGTCTGGGAGGGCGTCGGCGAGTACTACGACGACCAGTTCGGCCGGCTCACCGGGCACGCGGCCATCCGCGGCCATTTCGAACGGTTCTGGGCTCCGGATCGCGAGCCCGCCCTGGTGCTGAACGCGCACTACCTCACCGCCGAACAGATCCGGGTGGACGGCGATTCGGCCGCCGGACAATGGATCCACATGCAACCGTGGCTGTATTCCGACGGCACCGGACTGCTGCGGTCGAGCCGGCTCAACAACACCTTCCGCCGCGCCGACGGCACCTGGAAGATCACCCGCACCCGCACCGAGAACGTTTTCGTGGCCCCGCTGCCGCATGCCTTCGCGGACAGTTTCCCGGGCAGTTCGGTGCTGATGGGGCCGTGATCGAGATGGCCACCGGATTCTCGCCGGGCACTCCGCCGGCCTGCTCACACGTAGAATCGACGGGTATGAGCGGTGCACCCTCCCCCGTCGTCCATATCGTCGACGACGACGAGGACCTGCGCAAATCGCTCGCGTTTCTGCTGCAGAGCATCGGGATCGATGCGCTGACCTATGCCACCGCGGCCTCCTTCCTGGAGGAGGCCGATCTGGACGAGGCCGGGGTCGTCATCGTCGATGTCCGGATGCCCGGACTGAGCGGATTCCAGTTACAGGAGGAGCTCAACCGGCGCGACTATCCCGCTCCGGTCATCTTCTGTTCCGCACACGGGGATATCCCGATGTCGGTGCGCGCGCTACGCGCCGGGGCGGTGGATTTCCTGGAGAAACCCTACGAGCCGCAGCGGATGCTCGAGGTGGTGCAGGAACAGCTGCTGGCCGCGGACCGGGCCTTCGCCGAACGCGCCGAACGCCTGCACGTCGAGCGGCGGCTGGCGGATCTCACCCCCCGCGAGCGCGAGGTGCTGCACCTGGTCATCGAGGGCAGGTCCAGCCAGCAGATCGCCAGCCGGCTGGGGACCAGCGTGAAGACCGTCGATGTGCACCGGGCGCGGATCAAGGCGAAAACCGGGGCCGAGAGCCTGGGGACGCTGGTCCGCGACATCCTCGCCTATCGGGTCACGGTCTGACCCGCGTCAGGGCGTCCACCCGAGGCCGCGGCTCAGTTCATCGGCCGCCGCCGAGACACACGCGCTCGCGGTGCGCTCGAATTCCTCGGCCGTCGTCCGGCCGGTGGACGTCGAACAGGCGATAACCGCGACGACCGCGCCGGACTGGTCCCGTACCGGAACGGCGATCGAGATCAGTCCCTTCTCCAGTTCTTCGGAGGTGAGTGCATAGCCTTTTTCCCGGACGCGGGCGAGTTCGCGTTCGAGCTGTCCGGCATCGGTGATCGTCGTGGCGGTCAGCGGGCGGAACTCGGTGCGGGCGATCACCTCGTCCAGCGTCGTCTGCGGCGCCCACGCCAGCAGCGCGCGGCCCATGGAGGTCGCATAGGCCGGGACGCGGGTGCCGACCGAGACGTTGATGCTCATGATCCGGCGCACCGGGACCCGCGCCGCATACACCACCTCGGCGCCGTCGAGGACGCCGAGCGATGCGGATTCGTGCAGTTCGTCGGCCACTGCCAGGAGATGCGGCATGGCCTGTTCGAGCAGCGTATGGCCGGCCGAATAGTGCTGCCCGATGCTCAGGACGCGGGGCGTGAGCGTCCAGCGCGGACCGGAGCCGGCCACGTAGCCGAGTCGCTGCAATGTCAGCAGGATGCGGCGGACCACCGGTTTGGCCAGCCCGGTCGCCTGCGCCAGCTCGGCAAGAGTGGGGTTGGGCCGCTCGCTGTCGAACGCGGTGAGCACGGCGAATCCCCGTTCGATGCTCTGGATGTAGTCGCGCTCGTTCTCGCTCATACGGCCCGCTCCGTTCCCTTCTTGACAAACCAAGTGACCACGCGCACAGTAATTGGTACGCAGAGCGTCAGTCTAGTACGCATAGCGTACTTCTTCTTTTCCCCCGGTTCTTCCCGAGGAGCACGATATGACCACCACCGAATCCGTCTCGCCCACCGCACTCGGCTCGGGCACCGCCGCGACCGACAAGTTCAAGGGCGAGCGGGCGACCGCCGATACCTCCCCGGAGCGGCTGGCCGCCATCGCCCGCGACGCCCTGGGCGCCCTGCACAAGGTGATCCTCGAGCACGGTGTCACCTATCCCGAATACCGGGTGTTCAAGCAGTGGCTGATCGATGTGGGCGAAGGGGGCGAGTGGCCGCTGTTCCTCGATGTATTCATCGAACACGCGGTGGAGGAGGTGCTGGCCCGGAGCCGCAAGGGAACCAAGGGCAGTATCGAGGGCCCCTACTACGTGGCGGAGGCTCCCGAATTACCGGCCGAATGCGAACTGCCGATGCGCGCGCAGGACCGCGAGCAGACTCCGTTGGTCTTCTCCGGTCAGGTCACCGACCTCGACGGCAACGGGCTCGGCGGCGCGAAGGTCGAGCTGTGGCACGCCGACGCCGACGGCTACTACTCGCAGTTCGCCCCGCATCTGCCGGAATGGAACCTGCGGGGCACCATCATCGCCGACGCCGAGGGCCGGTACTCCATCCGCACCATCCAGCCGGCGCCCTACCAGATCCCGACCGACGGCCCGACCGGCGCGTTCATCACCGCGCAGAACGGTCACCCGTGGCGGCCGGCGCATCTGCACCTCATCGTCTCGGCCCCCGGCCGGGAATCGGTGACCACCCAGCTGTATTTCCGCGGCGGCGAATGGATCGACAGCGATGTCGCCTCGGCCACCAAACCCGAACTGATCCTCGACCCGGTCACCGGCGACGACGGCGTCAACCGCGTCACCTACAACTTCGCGCTCGACCCCGCCTGAACCGTTTCACCGCACGAGAAAGAGTTTCGATGTCGGACCTGTCGATCGTCTCGGTCGAGACCACCATCCTGGACGTGCCCCTGGTACGGCCGCACAAGTTCGCCACCACCTCGATGGATGCCCAGCCCATCCTGCTGGTCGGGGTCACCACCGGCGGCGGAGTCACCGGCTACGGCGAGGGCGTGGTACCCGGCGGACCGTGGTGGGGCGGTGAATCGGTCGAGACGATGCAGGCCGTCGTCGAGCGGTACCTGGTGCCGGTGCTGCTCGGGCGCCGGGTCGACGAGATCACCGGCATCCTGGCCGATATCGAACGGGTGGTGGCCGGGGCGCGCTTCGCCAAGGCCGCGGTCGACGTCGCGCTGCACGATGCCTGGGCCCGCTGCCTGGACGTCCCGGTGCACACCCTGCTGGGCGGGGCCTTCCGCTCCAGCGTGGATGTCACCTGGGCGCTGGGATCGGCGCCGGTCGACGAGATCATCGCCGAGGCCCGGGAAAAGATCGAGAATCGTAAGCATTTCAGCTTCAAACTCAAAATGGGCGCACTCGACCCGGCCGAAGACACCGAGCGCGTCCTGCGGGTGACCGAGGCCCTCGCCGGGCAGGCCGGCGTCCGGGTCGATATCAACGCCCGCTGGGACCGGCTCACCGCCCTGCGCCACCTGCCCTGGCTGGCCGACGGCGGTGTCCAGCTGATCGAACAGCCCACCCCCGGTGAGCAACTGGAGGTCCTGGCGGAACTGAACGCCCTGTTGCCGATCCCGGTGATGGCCGACGAGAGCGTGCACACCCCGCACGACGCCCTGGAGGTCGCCCGCCGCGGCGCCGCCGACGTGCTCGCGGTCAAAACCACCAAATGCGGCGGCCTGCGCCGCAGCCGCGAGGTCGTCGCCGTCGCCCGCGCCGCGGGCCTGGCCTGCCACGGCGCCACCTCGATCGAGGGCCCGATCGGCACCGCCGCCTCGATCCATTTCGCCTGCGCGGAACCCGGAATCGATTTCGGCACCGAACTTTTCGGACCGCTGCTGTTCAGCGAGGAGCTGCTCCAGGAACCGCTGCGATACAACGACGGACAGGTACACCTGCCCACCGGCCCCGGGCTCGGGGTGGAACTGAACATGGACGCCGTCAAACGGTGGACCCGGAACTAGGAACGAGACCCATGCACCTCTACCACGTCCGGATGGACGTCGATATCCCCCGCGATCTCGACGACGCCGTCCGTGCCGATATCGTCGCCCGCGAGAAGAAGTACTCCCAGGAACTCCAGCGGTCCGGGAAGTGGGTCCATATCTGGCGCATCGTCGGCCAGTACAGCAACATCAGCGTCTTCGCCGTCGACTCACCCGCCGAACTCCACGAAATCCTGTGGAACCTGCCGCTTTTCCCGTATATGACGATCGACATCCTGCCGCTCACCGCCCATCCCTCCGCCATCGAGCAGGCGGCCTGAACCGGTCCACAAAACTCTTGCGCCGGACCGCCGCCGATACGTTCGGCGTCGGCGGTCCGGCGCATTTCCGGATCGGCTCGAGCGACTCCACCCCATCTCGACATCGGTTTCCGGTAGCTCACCCGCGGCAATCGCTTCGGCCCACAACCGGGCGAGCCGGCTCTTTCATTCGGCCACCGAGACATCGCTGTATCCCGCCAACGGACCTGCGCTCCCTCGGGCGATTCCGCGCGGGAAAGCGCCCGTGGCCCGCCCGGTGACGCGGCGTCATGCGCTGATGCTCTGTTGCGGAAATGCCGTCGGACGGCGCCGAGCTATCAGCCGCCGCTGCCGGCATTGGTCGCCGCGCTGGTGGCGGCGATGACCCCTATGGTGACAGCCTGGACTTCTTGCACCGCTTTCCGGACCGCCGGGCCGCCCCATTCGCTTTCACTGATCGTCTTCCCGCGCTGTTTGACAGCACGCTTGTCGGCGTCGGGAAGCAGCTTGGGCAGCAAGTCGACGGCGTGCAGGATCGAGATCAATGCCGCAGTGCGGTCGTCGGGTTCGATTTCGTCGATGACAGCGGCGCGGACGCGCTGTTCCACCCGGGCCTTTTCACCGTCGGTCCGCGGCCGCCATGCGGTGGTGGGGAACAACCCCAACACCTTGCGCTCGGTTTCGGTGACCTCGCCTGCGTCGGCGAGGTCACCGAGCAGTGCCTCCCGCAGATCGCGAGCGCGGCTGCGCCACGAGCCGAGCCCGCCCACCTTACCGATCGCGTCTTTCGGCTTGCGGCCATCGGCCACCGCCACGAGTTCGGCGAACCGCGGATCCCCGGGCTTCTTGCCGGTCGGCCTCAGGCGTCCTTTCTTGACGCCCGGCTCATCGGCCTCGGTCAGCCGTAGCGCGCCGTCGAGAGTGAGTTCCACGATGGCAGCACCGGCCAGTGCCGCAATCAGTTGGGTTCCACCCACTCGCGCCTTACCCGTCGTACTGTCGTAGACCAGCAACAGCAGGCTTTCTGCAACTGTCATCGCGACCACACTAGTCGCCCGGGCCGACCCAGAGAAGAGTCGGGTCCAACTCCTTCGCAGAGGGCGGACCGCCCGCGTCCGCAGCGACTTCACCGATACCGGCTGCGGCGCCGCCGAGCGTCTTCGCCATCGCCCGACACCCCGGGGTTCGCGGTAACCGGTGAGCGCCGGATTGCTCGAACGTGCCTCGTCGGCCTCCGGGCTCACGTAGCCCTGCCTGGAATGCGATTACCAGGCCATGAACGACCGAGCGAAGAGAGTACACATCAACCCTCGCTACGCGCTCTCTGTGCCGCTCAGCTGCAATGCACCTTGAAAGTCTGCCATAGGTCGTCACCGATGAGGCCGCCCCAGTCGATGCACTCGCCCTTCGCTGCAACTTTCACCGGGCCGGCTAACTCGGTGTAGTCGGCATCATCGATGATCACATTACTGTGATCCTTCGACGTCCGGAGTCCGGCGCCCATCCGCACAGGTTTCCCCGGCCGGTCCCGGACGGTGACCACGCAGTTCTTCGTACCGTTGTAGGTGAGGTAGACGGTGCCGCCCTCGAGTTTGTGTGAATCGATCACGTCATACCCTTGGCCGCACTGACCGCCATACGTTGCCGCGGAGGCAGTGGCGGGGTGGATCACCGCAACTCCGGCGGTGATTCCGATTCCGTACGCGCACACCGCGATTGTCTTCTTTACATTCCTCACGTCGAATTCTCCTTCGAACGGCGTTTGTTTCGGTGACCACAATTCTTCGGCTTCGGCCCCGGAAGATCTGTACGCGCACCGACATCCCCTGTGTGTCCGAGCCGACACAGAGACTCACCGAAACCTGTCGATCTTTGTTTCGGCGCCCCACCACGCGGCGTCCACCGAAGCCGACAAGCCTGCGCGCCCTCCGTGAGGTCATCCACCTGTAGTGCGAGTCGGTCATCGATGGACGCAGGTCCTCGCCCGCCATTGACTGGAGCCCGGTGAATGGGTCCATCGGTTGTGAGAGTTCTGATGCGTCAGAATGGGCGCAGGAGGAGACGACCACACCATGGCAGGGCTGAGGTCGGGGTGGTTTGCGCGGCTGCGGCGCGCAAACCACCAGATTGTGGGTAGCCGGTGACCGCTGGTCTGCCCGGCCTTTCCACTGTGGTTCCTGATAGAGCCCGGATTATCGGGGTGAACGGATAGGTCAGGCTGCGGCCGGTGGCGAGTGCACGGCAGCGAACAGATCGAGCCAGTCACCCTCGGCGTGCCAGTAGGCGGGTAGATGCCAGACCTGTCGGCGCCCGCGACGGGCCAGGCGAGCGGGCACTCCGATGAGGTCGGCGCGGATGGTGCCGGTGGTGGCGCGGCGGCGGCCACGACCTCCTCGGCATAGAACGCCGAATCGGCCTGCACCACCACCGGGCCGGACACGCTGAGAGCGCGCGGTCTTGACGGCCTCGGACACGAAATTCGCCGCCCCACGCGCGGATTTCGTCGCACCCTTCGCATCGAGTACAACACTTACCGTCCCCACGGATCGCTGAACTTTTCTACTCCCGAGAAATTTCGGCGGCAGTGGACATGGACCGAGTTCAACCAACCACAACTCGCATAGTCGGTGGACCCGCTGTCGGGGCCCAGTCACCATCATCCGGCCCCGGCACAGTGGCGATCCGTTCCTCTCGCGCTTTGCGCGGAACATACCGTGGTCGGGCAGATAGGCGAGACACGGTCGCGGAAGCGGTTCCGCCGGGCGCCGCAGCGGCGTAGACGTGATCGGCTGTACATGTTTCTCTCGTGCGAGTCGCGCGGTAGCGTTCGCGTGGTGTCGAAGGTCAAGGTTCTGCTGTGGCTGGGACATGTCGCATTACCGGCGCTCGGATTGTGGCTGCTGATAACCCGCCCCGAACTCGAGGTGGACTACGAACACCACGGGACACACTTCTGGCTGGTGCTCACCACCGCCGCCATCGCGATGGCCCTGGGCGTGATACTGTTTCGGGCCGCCCGGATGCGCCGGGACGCCCGGTTGATCCTGGTTTCGCTGGTATTCCAGTTCAGCGCGGGTTTCCTCGGACTGCACGCATTGGCGACGCCGGGCGTGATCCTGCATGCGCCCAACGCCGGTTTCGTCTATTCGGTGCCCGTCGGGCTGGGACTCGGCGGTGTCGCCGCCCTCGTGTCGGCGGTGGAATTCGGTCCCGCCGCGGCCGCCCGGTTGCATCGGTTCGCGTGGATGTTGTCCGCGCTCCCGACGCTTCTGCTCGTGGCATGGGCAGTGGTATCGATGGCACAGTTGCCGCCACTGCATCACGCACCCGATCCGGCGGAGGCCAAGGGACCACTGGTCGGTGTGGCCTTCATCGGATCAGCGTGCTACCTCGCCGCGGCGTTTCGCTATGGTCATCAGTACCTGCGACGACGCGGAGTGGTGCTGCTCAGTGTGCTCACCGCCTTCGTACTGCTGGCCGAGGCGCTGTTCGCCGTGGGTTTCAGTCGCAGCTGGCATACCTCGTGGTGGGAATGGCATGTGCTGATGCTGGCAGCCTTCGTCCTCATTTCCGGTAGCGCACACCTGCAATTCCGGAGGGAGGGGTCGGCCCTCGGGCTTTTCGACAGCGTCACTTTGTACCAGACCATGGCCGGGCTGGAGCGCGACTACACGCATGCCCTGAACGAGATGGTCGATGCGCTGCGGGCGCGCGCCGAGGGCGGCGTCGATCCGACCGAGCCGCTGGGAGCGGTCGGTGTCCGGTTGGCCAGGCGATTCGGGCTCACCGAACGTCAGGTCGCGGTGCTGCAGCAGGGCGCCTACGCGCTGGGTGGTGAGCGGGAGCAGGTCCGCCGATTGGGACTGCTGGCGGCGATCGGGGAGCGTTCGAACGTGATCCGCGGCGAACAGGAACTCCTCGACGAGGCGCTGCACCTGGTATCGGAAGCGTTCGAACGGGATCGATTCCGCCTGGGGCTGGTTCGAGGGCACGAACTGGCCTTTTCCGACGGTGGATCCGCCGATCCACAATCGTTGGCCCTTCCACTGGTCGTCAAGGGAAGTCGTGCTGGGGTACTCGAGGCACAGCGTGCGGAGGGCCGCTTCAGCGATACCGAGTTCGCGATGCTGCGATCGTTCGCCGACCGCACGTCGGTCATGCTGGAGAATGCCCGCCTGTATCGGCAGCTCGACGGGCTGTTCCGGTCCTATATGTCGCCCACGGTAGCGACCGCACTGATCGCCGACCCCTCCCAGGCCGGACTCGGCGGTCGGATCGCCGAGGTCAGTGTGCTGATGGCCGACTTGTCGGGATTCACGCCGTTCTCCGAGTCCGCGCCCCCGGAAGCGGTGGTGCATATGCTGAACACGTATTACGGCGCTATCGTGCCGGCAATCCTTGACCACGGTGGGACGGTTGTCCAGTTCGTCGGCGACGCGGTGATGGCCCTGTTCAACGCGCCGACCCACCAGCCGGATCATGCGCTGCGGGCGGCCGGCGCAGGGCTCGCGCTCCAGCGAGCCGTCGCCCACACCGCGATTCGGCATCCCGGCTGGCCGCGATTCCGTGTCGGGGTCAATACCGGTCCGGCGCTGGTCGGCAATATCGGCGCGCCGCAGATGCGCAATTACACCGCGATCGGTGATACGACGAATCTCGCCGCCCGGCTGGAGAGCCTGGCGGAGCCCGGGACCGTGGTCATCGGCTCGCTGACCTACGCACACCTCGGCTCGCGCGCGCAGGTACGCAGCCGTGGCACAGTCACTGTACGAGGCCGGAGCGAACCGGTGACCTGCTATGTGCTGGATGGATTACGGTGACGACCGACTTCGAAATACTCCGTGGCCTACGCGAGCCGGAACAACGCGAATTTCTCGCTTCGTGCACACCACGCCGGTACAAGCGGCGGGAGATCATCTGCCACGAAGGCGACCCCGGAGACTGTCTGCATTTGATCAAATCCGGCCGGCTCATCGTCCGGGTGGCTACCCCGCTAGGGGATACCGCGACGCTGACCATGCTCGGACCCGGCCACTCGTTCGGTGAACTGGCGGTGCTCGACAGCCACTCTCGCCGGACCGCGACCGTCGAAGCGGTGGAAAGTGCCGAGACATTGACGTTCGGTCGCGCACAGCTGACGGCACTGCGTCGAAGATATCCGGAGATCGACCAGGTCATGATCGACACATTGGCCGCCCAGGTGCGGCGGCTCTCCGCACAGGTGCTGGAAGCGTTGTATCTACCGGTCGAAACCCGGGTGGTGCGGCGTCTGATCGACCTCGCCGCCATCTACGGCGGATCGAGCTCCACCGCCGAGATCCGGCTCAATCAGGAAGATCTGGCGTCCATGGCGGGCACCACCCGGGCCACGACGAACAAGGTGCTTCGCGACCTGCAACAACGCAATATCCTGGCGCTGACCCGTGGCAGGATCACCGTGGTGGACCGGGTGGAACTGGTCCGCTTCGCCCGCTGAAAGCCTATTTCGCGAGGGCCTTACCGCCGGAGGGCGCGACTGCGAACCACGTGCCGCCGACGCCCTGACCTCGCAGATCACCTGGCCGGTGGTCCTTCGAGAAGTGGTACACCGGCCAGCCGCCGACAGTGATCTGGCACGAACCGTCCGCGCGTTCGACGAACCCGACCCGCCCCGGGTCGATACCGACGATGTAGAGCCCTTGCCCCCGGCTCACCAGCAGTGGCGGCCATGTGACGGCGCAATCGCCGTTGCAGTTCGACTGTGACGGTTTGGCGGTGTCCTTGTCGAACCGGTAGAGCGAGCGACCGTCACCATCGGTGACGCGAAGCCCGACCGTCGGGTCGGCGACCGCGGTGAGCTCGACGGCATTCGCGCCGTGCGGCGCCCGCCCGTCGTAGATGTTCAGCCATCCCTGCGTTCGCACGGGCGCGTGCGCCGATATCGCGGGGCCGGCCGGCGCCGGATCGGCCGTCGCGGCCGGGGGCCCGGACAAACCTACAACCGCGGCAGCGACGAATGCGACAGCGGTCGTATTGATCAGGGTGGTGAGTCTCGACATGGAATCCTCCGAATGGCCTGCGTTGTTCAGTGACCACAATTCTTCGGCTCCGCACCTGAACGGTCTGTTTCCGCACCGACATGCACTGTGTGTGCGAGCCGACACAAGGGACGCCACCGGTGCCGCTCGATCATCGATGTCCGCAGTCCGCACTCATCGACGCGGCGTCTCGGTGCGCGCGGCCCGCGCCCCGATCACTCCCCCACTGTCCCCTGGTCGGTCTGCCGCCACTCGCCCGTCCCGTCCGGATTGCGGTGGTATTCCCAGGCCGAGAAGTCGCCGTCGTTCTCCACCACGCTCAACCGGTCGGCGTAGCCGTCGAGGTCGGTATCGGTCCAGACACTCATCGAATCGGGACCGGTGGTGACGAAGGTGTCGAGGATGCCGTCGACGACGAGATCCTGGGTGGGTGTTTCCATTTCCACCGGACCCAGGCCGTCCATGGACGAGGACGCTTCGAAACTCGGCATACCGATGCCGGGGAACTCTCCTGATGTAGGCATGGATTCTCCTGAGCTCCACTGGTCGACCGCGATGATGTTCGCGCCCATCTTTCCATCCCCGACGGTACAGCGCAGCCCCGTACCGAGCCCGGCCGGCGACCCGCCCTGCCCGCTTGCGAGTACTGTCCGCTGCCCGAGGGCCACATCCGGTGGACCGTTCCGGTGAGGGCCGAGATCGAGTTCCGCTGGCACCGGGGCCATGCGGCGCTGGAACAGCTCCTCGACGAGGCGGACATCTTCCCCGCCGATGCACTCCGGGCATTCGGCGGTATGAGGCGTCGGCCCCGAGGTGCGGGGCGGTCCCCGCGTGTCATGACGAGAGGCATATCGGCTCCGGATCCCGCCGGCTTCGGAGATCCGGCCGGTGACGTCGAATTGCGCGAGAGGACAATATATTTCAGTCGCAAAGCAGCGGTGTCACACGGTAGCCTTCCCGCCATGTCGAAGTATCTGATCACCGGGGTGATGATCGCGGCCTTCTCCTTCGGCGCGGCCGGTACGGCGGCGGCCGATTACACCGTCGGCCACTACTCCACCCACGGAGCGTGTGTCGCGAACGGGGTGGGTCGATTCGGTAACGACGAGCTGGGTAAGACCTGGTTCTGCCGCCGGTCCGGTGAGGGGTACGACCTGATTCACCGCTGAGGGGCCGCTGGGGGCGGGATGGTCTCGCAGCACCGAGAGGGCCGTCGGGCCCTGCCGGCGAGCACACGCGGTGGGAGTGACCGGGGGTGAAATCGACTGCAGGAGCACAGCACGGCTCAGCGTGCCCGGCTGCGGGCCAGATTCCAGCTGTTCCAGGTGTCGTCGTCGAGCCGGTTCCCGAGCCGGTCGAGCAGGCTGTCGCGGATCGGGGCGGGCAGGCGGTCGAGGGCGGGGACTATGTCGACGGACAGACCGGCCAGGTAGTCGACGTCGAGATCTTCGCCGCGCTCCCAGCGGTCGATGTTCTCGGCGGCGACCAGGCCCTCGGGGTTCAGTGCGGCGAGGGCCAGTAGTGCGGCCGTCGCGGTGGCGATCACACTGCGGGGCAGCCAGGCCGTTTCCAGACGCAGAACGGCAATGATCACCAGTACGTAGACGATGCCGAGCCAGAGTTCGCAGGTGCCTACCAGCAACCGCAGCACGGTGAATCCGTACGCCTGCTGGTAGGTCCACATACGTCCGAACGCGGAGGCGATCATCACCAGGGTGAGCCCGCTGATCGCCCACAGCAGGCCGCGCAACCACAGCCGGTCCACGGCGGTGTCCCGGGCGGCCCGGTGCAGGACCGGCAGAATGACGGCGAGCGTCAGCACGGTGACCGCGGCGAGCTGCCAGAAACCGCCGCGGGCGTACTCGGCGTAGGTCAGGCCGGCGGTGCGCTGCACATAATCGTCACCACCGAACAGGGCCACCAACCGCGCCCCGAGGAATAGCGCGAACACCACCGTCAGAGCGCCGACCGGCAGTCCCCATTCCAGCCGCGCCAGCGTCCGATTCGCGTTTTTCGGCTCTCCGCCGGCCGGGAGCGGGGGTCCGGCGAGCAGGTACAGGGCGCCCAGAGTGCCGATACCCGCGGCCGAGAACACCACGACCCAGCGGGTCACCGTGTCACTGTCCATTCGCGGCACCAGACCGTCGATGAGCGCGGCGAACGTGGCGTCGGCGCCGGCCAGCAGCGGCACGAACACCGCCAGTAACGCCACCGTGACGGCGGCGGATACCGCGAGCCGGCGATTACGCGTCCCGGCACCGCCGGACCGGTTTCCCAAGGCGGTATACACCCAGGCGATGGCGCCGATCGACGCCAGCGGAACAGCCAGCGCGTCCCGGAAGGTGCCGCGCACGGAACGCCGGCCCACCACCGCCAGCGATCCGGCCACGGCCGCCGCCGCCACGCACAGAACGAACAACCACCCCGCGGCCCGGAAGGTGCCGACCGCCGGCAACACCAGCGCTGTGATCGCCCACCACAGGCGCCACGGGTTGCGGACCTGTCCGTGTTCCGGTCCCGCGGTACGACGTGCCCGTCGATGGACTGCACCGACCGCGGCCGCGGCCGCGGAAGCCGCGAGCACCCAGCCGATTCCGGGCCGGTCCAGCGGGACGGTCGCCGCGGCGACCAGGCCCACGATCCCCGCCGCCGGTAGGACACCCGCCGGGTAGGCGACCAGGTGCCGGTGTGGTGGCACGGCCGGCGGATTCGGGTGTTCCGGTGCACCGTGAGCGCTCGACGACTGCACGTGCATCCGGCTGCCCGGCCCTCGGATAGCAGCATCGGAGGCCGACTCCGCGGCGGTTTTCGGCCCCGCGGAGGACCTCGGGTTTCCGGTGACCGCTGCCGCTGAGTCGCATGGGGGGGCAGCCGAATGTCCTGTTACCGCAACAGGTTGCAAGGCCCGGGCCCGGGCCGTGTCACCGATCGGTTCGGCTGCGCCGGTTGCCTCGAGCGGGTCCGCGGGACCCCCTGATCCCGCCGACTCGCCCGGTCTCGCCGCCTCGATAGCGGTTTCGGGCTCACCCGGTTCCGCCGAGCGGGTTGATGCTCCCGACCCGAGCGATCTCCCCGGGCCGCTCGATTCGGCAGGGGCTGCCGAACCCATGTTCTCGGTCGTTGCTCCGACTCCCGTTGTTCCCACCGGCGTCGCCGCGGGCTCGGCGGCGGCCGAGGTTCCGAAGCCGGCACCTGCCGAGTTCGGAACCTCGGCAGGTGCCGGCGATTCCGCCGGGGTCGTCGTCGGTTCGGTGCTGTCGTCGTTCGGTTCGGTTCGTCCGGGCACGGGGCGCCTCCTGAAGGTGTGCGTGATCGGCCCGGGCCGATCGGCGGCCGGGCTGTGCAGAGGGAAAGGTCAGTGTCCGGGCGGCTCGGTGGCCGGCAGGACCACGCGGATCCGCGAACCGGGGTCGGTGACGGCGATGGCGCCGCGGTGCAGATCGATCACCCAGCGCGCGATGGCGAGCCCGAGCCCGGTGCCGCCGCCGTCGTCGGTACGACCACCGCGGGTGAAACGGTCGAAGATGCTCTCGCGCTGGGCAGGTGGTATGCCGGGACCGTCGTCCTCGACGTCGATGACGAGATCGGCGGCCACGGTGTGGGCGCGGAGCCGGACCTCGCCGCCGGCCGGACCGTGCCGGGCGGCGTTGTCCAGAAGATTCAGCACGACCTGGTGGAGGCGTGCGCGGTCGGCGTACACGGTCGCGGTCACCGGCTCGACCTCGCTGCGGAAGCGGATCCCGCGGCCCGATGCGGCCGTCATGACCTCCACCTCGGCCACCACTTCCGCGAAAAGGGGCGCGATGGCGAACTCACCGCGGTCGAGCGGGACGGCGCCCGCCTCGATACTCGAGAGGTCGAGCAGTTCGGAGACGAGCCGCCCGAGCCGTTCGGTCTGCGCGAGAGCCGTTTCGAGTGTTTTCGGATCGGGCGTCGATACGCCGTCCACCAGGTTCTCCAGAATGGCGCCCAGCGCGGTGACCGGGGTACGCAATTCGTGCGAGACATTGGCTATCAGGTCACGACGCTGCTGGTCGGCTGCGGCGAGGTCGTCCGCCATCCGATTGAACGCTTCGGCCAGCTGGCCCACTTCGTCGCGAGAGGAGGCGCGCACACGACTCGTGTAGTCCCCGCGCGCCATCCGCTGCGCGGCGGCGGTCATCTCCCGCAGCGGCGTGGTGATGCCGTGCGCCAGGAACTGAGAGGACACCAGCGCGATCACCATCGCGGCCAGCGTGGTCATCGGTGGCAGCCAGCCGATCTGCAGGCGGAAGTAGCCGAAGGCGACTCCACCCGCGAAAGTCATCAGGACGGCCAATTTGAGTTTGATGGAGCGGACCCGATCCAGCGGCCGCGGCAATACCGCCGCCACCCGATCGGATGCCCGTCGCAACCCGCCCACGACCCCGCCCCGGGCGTCGGCTCCGGTGACCGTGTGCCCGCTCATCTGCTCTCCAGCGCATACCCGACACCGTGGACGGTCCGGATCAGGTCGGCGCCGAGTTTGCGACGTAATGCCTTGATATGGCTGTCGACCGCCCGGGTACCCGCGGCATCGGCCCAGTCCCATACCTCCTCGAGGAGCCGTTCGCGGGCCAGCACCGCGCGGGGCCGCTGCGCCAGCCGGGCCAGCAGATCGAATTCCAGCGGCGTCAGTTGTGCTTCGACTCCGCCGCGCCAGACCCGGCGCTGATCGGCGTCTATTCGCAGATCGCCGACCACGGTGATCGCGCCGGGCGGCGCCGCGGCACGTTCCACCCGGCGCAGCAAGGCGTGCACCCGGGCGGCGAGAACCCGGAGGGAGAACGGTTTGGTGAGGTAGTCATCGGCGCCGACGCCGAGACCGACGAGCTGATCGGTCTCATCGGTTCGCGCGGTGAGCATCAGTACCGGCACCGAGCGTTCGGCCTGGATCCGCCGGCAGACCTCCAGTCCGTCGAAGCCGGGCAGCATGACATCGAGGACGACGAGATCGGGTTCGAAAGTGTTCGCGGCGGCTACCGCGGCGGGCCCGTCGTGGGCCAGTTCCACCGTGAACTTCTCGGCCCGCAACCGCGCCGCCACCGATTCCGCGATGGTGAGTTCATCGTCCACCACCAGGATCCGCCGCGCCGCCGCTCCCCCTACCGGTGAGTTCCGTTCCATGCTCGGGAAGCCTAGCCACCCGGTGTGGAGAGAACAGGCGTCGAATGTGGAGATTCTGTGCCCGGGAACACCCTGTACCCGCCGGTGAACCCTCGGACCGTGCCCGACCTCGCTCGGCGCCCCTCATTCGGACCGCCGGAGTCCCGTCGATCGATCGCCCGGTCGCCTCGGGCCGGCGCTCTCACGCACTGCCGCGGCCGGCGCTGATGATGCTGCTGAGTACACCTGGGTAGCGGTCTTCGATCTTGCCGGGCAGGCCACGGAAACCACAGCGTCCAGTCGCGGTCTCGCGAACAGGCTGACCGAAGCCATGTCCCGGGCAACGGAATCACGGCCGAGCGCGCCGCAGCTCAGCGGCCGATTCCGTCTAGTCGCCGAACAGGCGAGCGCCCCAGTGTTCTCCGTCGCTCGGCCCACCCGGGCAGGCGAATACCGCCGAACCGACGTGCTGGATGTATTCGTTCAGCGCGTCGTTGCGGGCGAGAGCGTTCTGCATCGGTACGAACTGGGTGCTCGGGTTGCGACAGTAGGCGATGAAGAACAGCCCGGCGTCGAGGTGACCGAAGCCGTCCGATCCGTCGGTGAAGTTGTAGCCGCGGCGCAGGATCCGGATCCCGCCACGTTCTTCGGCGGAGGCCAGGCGGACATGGGCGTCGGCATCGATCAGCGGTCCGCCGGGGCCCGACGACTGCAGATCGAGGTCGTCGAACTCGTCGCTGCCGCCGAGTGGTGCGCCGGTCCCCTTCGCCCGGCCTATCACCCGTTCCTGCTCGCGCAGGCTCGTGCGGTCCCAGGGCTCGATGAGCATCCGGATACGGCGGGCCACGAGGTAGGAGCCGCCTGCCATCCACTTCTGATCGTCGGCTTCGTCGACCCACACGAACTCGTCGACGGCGTGCCGGTCTTCGGCCTTGATGTTGCGGGTTCCGTCCTTGAATCCGAACAGGTTCCGAGCGGTCACCTGACTCGTCGTCGTCGAGGACGTGCGACCGAAGCCCAGCTGCGACCACCGCACCGAAACCACTCCGAAGCCGACGCGCGCCAGATTCCGGATCGCGTGCACCGCTACTTGGGGATCGTCGGCGCAGGCCTGGATGGCGATATCGCCACCGCTGCGAGCCGGGTCCAGCGCATCTCCGGTGAATCTGGGTAGATCGGCGAGCGCGCGGGGTCGGCGTGCGCCGATCCCGAATCGATCCCTGCCCTCGGCATCGGTGAACAGCGAGGGGCCGAAGCCGATCGTCAGCGTCAGCCGGGCCGGAGACAGATCCGACGCCTCACCGGTATCGGCCGGCGGGTTGTAGGCGCCCCCGCCGACCGCGCCGTCCGGGAATGCCTCCCGCCCCGCGGTCATCCGCTCGGCCATCACGGTCCAGGTGCGCAGTAGATCGACCAGCTCGTCACGCGAATCGGTGTGTACATCGAAGGCCGCGAAATGCAACCGATCCTGCGCCGCCGTGAGGATCCCCGCTTGGTGCTCACCCCGGAACGGCACGATCTGGTCGACGGCCGGCGGCCGGCTCCGGGACAGCAAGCTTCCCGCGACCGAACCGGCCCCCGCCGCGACGACTCCGACACCGGCCGACCCGATCAGGCCGCGGCGGGTGATACCGCCGCGGCCCCGGGACAGCCGCGGTTCAGGATCCGGCGACAACGCCCTGCACCTGACTCACCACTGCGGACAGCGCGTCGATCCGGCGAGAGAGCGCACCGCGCTGCGCGTCACCGACGGTGTCGTAGCCGACGTAGCCGTCGCCACGCCGGTACTGGGCCAGTTCACCGTCGAGTTCGGTGAAGCGACGATCGATCAGGACGCCCAGTTCGGCGTTGCGCTCGTCCAGGATCGGGCGCACGCTCGCGACCGCAGCCTGCGAACCGTCCACATTGGCCTGGAAATCCCAGAGATCGGTATGGGAGAAGATGTCCTCCTCACCGGTGATCTTGGTACGCGCGATCTCGTCGAGTAGCGTCTGCGCGCCTCCGGCCACCTGCACCGGATCGATCGAGTACTCCGGGGCACTCACGCCGGCCACGAGTTCGTCGAGATCGGCGAGCAGCTGATCGGCGATCCGATTCGTATCCGGTTGCGGACCACGGACCCACAGATCCTTCTCGAGCCGGTGGAACCCCGTCCACACATCCCCCTCGGCCAGGTCGGCCTCGCGCAGGTCCAGCCGCGGATCCAGATCGTCGGGGAAACTCTCGGCGACCGGTTCGATGCGCTCGTAGTAGGTCCGGGTCACCGGGTACTGCTTCTTGGCAGCCTCGATGTCGCCGGCCTTCACGGCCGAAACGAAGGTTTTCGCCGTTTCCTGCAGGGCGGTGACCTGACCGACCAGGTAGCGCTTGTACCCGTCCGCCGCTTCCGCGAGCTTGCCGGAATCGTCGCGTTGCCGTGCCTGGCCGGTGACCGTGAAGTCGTGACGGATCCCGTCGCCGACCATGCCCGGTTTGCAGGCGGTCGAATAGCTCCCGGGATCGGGTACCGAAACGATCAGCTGCCGGGTCAGCCCCGGGCCGATGTTCTCGACCTCCCCGAGCACCCGATCACCGGCACCGTAGACATAGAACTCGGTGACCTTGGTCCCGTTGTTGGTGATCCGGAACGTCACTGTCCCGGTCTCGGCGGAATCGCGGGAGATATCGCAGGACGAATCACCGGCGGTCACCGCGATCTCGTCCTGCGCGGCCGGACCCGATTTGGCCGTACACGAGACGAGTAGCAGCGGTGCCGTCGCCGCCAGGACAGCCGCGAACAGGGAACTACGCACGGAAATGGACCTTTCGTTCACCGCGGCGATGCCGCCGAATTCTGCGCCGACGGGAGCTTCCTGTCCGGAGCAGCCGGGACTGTGCGCAGGAACAGCCACAGCACCACGGCCACATAGACGACCCACGCGGCCGCCTGCAGGACGGTGGGGTCGGCACGGAAGTTGAAAATGCCCTGGGCCACGGTGCCGTACCAACTCGACATCGAGAACCACGACGAGATGTCGAAGGCGTGCCGCGAAAGCCCGGGCAACCACGACGCGGTTTGCAGTGCGCGAATGCCATAGGCGAGGATCCCGGCCGCCACCACGATCAACAGGATCCCGGTGTACTTGAAGAATGTCGTGAAATCGATCCGGACCGCACCCAGGTAGATCAGCACCGTCACGGCCGCAGCCACCCCGATACCGGCCAAGAGCCCGATCAGGGGCCACTGACTGCCGGACGCGTTCTCGGCATAGCCGACCATCAGCAGCGCCGTTTCCACACCCTCGCGGCCCACCGCCAGGAATGCCAGGGTCATCACCGCCACCGGACCACCACGCAACGCCCGCGACATCCCCGTCTTCAGCTCCCCCGAGATGGACTTCGCGGCCGCCCGCATCCACAGCACCATCCAGGTGACGATCACGACCGCGGCCAGCGACGCGAGCCCCGCGATCAGCTCGGCGGCCACACCGGTCACCGTGGATGTCCCGTAGTGCACACCGGCGAAAATGGCGACCACCATCGCGACCGCACCGCCGACTCCGAGAGCCACCCACTTCAACGCGGCATGATGCCGCGATTTCACCAGGAACGCGACCAGGATCATGACAACGATCCCGGTCTCGAGGCCTTCACGGACACCGATCAAGCCGCTACCGACCAGCTGGGCCGCCACCGACGGCGCACCGGAAGCGAACGTATTTTCGACCACATCCACTCCCGCAGAGAACCAAACCAAGCCTTACCAACATTCGATAGGGCGGACTCAGTGTTACACAAGATTCGGCAGATACGGAAACCGACGCGAAGAAAGCACAGTCGGCCATTTCCACCGGATCAATCCGGCTTTTCGGACAAATCGGCGATTGCGTCTGCTGTGGCCGGCCTTCGGCGCGGAGCCGTCGACCGTCCAATTCGGCGAAGCGGAATTCCCGATGCCGGGCAACCACCGCCCTTGGCCGCCGAAACCCGCATCGACCACGCCCGGAGCCGGAATTCGCCGAGCCGGTACACCACCGATGGAGGACATCTCGCGCCGATCACCGACCGAACTCGATCGGAAATTCGCCGAATCGAGGAAATCGCCACCGGGAGATTGCTTGTCGCTCTCGCGGTAGCGGGTTCGTCCGGTTGCCGAAGTCGAACGATTCGCTCGCGTTCTGTCTTCGATCGATGCAATGAAACATTGTTGCGGCAGTCGCCGATCGAAGTATCCGTCGCACTCGGTCGTTGGCACGCCCACGACGCACGCACCGGCACACCGGCTCCCATGACGCGTCGGGGTGGGGCGGTGATCAGGAGACCGACGTGCGGTGGGACACGCTCGGCACGATCGCCGACAGTTCGCGCCATTCCCGCAGCGGCAGAGCCGCCGGGGCGGTCCCCACAACTTGCAGGCACACATGGTCCGCACCCGCGGACAGATGGCGGCGCACACGTTCCTCGATCGCGTTCAGATCGCCGTAGGCCACGATCGCGTCGACCAGCCGGCCGCTGGGACCGGCGAGATCGTCGTCACCGAAACCCAGCCGGCGCAGATTCGCCGCTTGATGCGGAGCGCCGGATGCGTACGCGGCGACATGAGCTCGGGCGAGTTCGCGGGCGCGGGCGATATCGGGATCGAACACGATCGGTTGCTCCACACCCAAAAACGAGTCGGGCCCCAGCACTTCCCGGGCCCGCGCCGTATGTTCGACCGGAACGAAATAGGGGTGCGCTCCCCAGGTCCGCTGCGCCGCCAAGGCCAGCATTTTCGGCCCCAGAGCTCCCAGCACCCGCCGAACCGGCGGGTCCGGGACCGGCCCGTGGGCGGGCACCGCGTCCATCGCGTCCAGATACCCACTCAGCAGCGCCAGGGGCCGGCCACCGGAGGGAATAGTGAATCCCCCCGCGTCGACCGGGCGGCCCCCGACCCGATGCCCACCGAGCCCCAGGAGATAACGACCGGGGAACGCCTCACCGAGGGCCCGCTCGGCTGTCGCCATCGAGATCGGGTCCCGCAGCGCGACATTCGCGATGCCCGATGCCACCACGATCCGCCGCGTGGCCGACAGCAACAGCCATGCCTGTCCGACGGTGTCCCGGCCGAGCCCTTCGCCGAACCAGAGCGCCCCGAAGCCCAGTTCCTCGATTTCCGCGGCGGCGTCGCGTACCGCCGGCGCCGGCTGCCGGTCGAAGGACCATGTCCAGATTCCGACGACGCCTGGGTCCTGCTGTTTCATCCGATCCTCCGTAACGCGTACCGGAGAACCTCTCCGTTACCGCCCGGATAGAATATGGAGAACTTCTCCGCTTCACAAGAGGTATGGATGCGATCACACGCGCGGCGCAACTACGACCAGATCATCCGGACGGCGACCACCGTGTTCGCCGAGTCCGGTCCCGACGCCTCACTCAACGAGATCGCCCGCCGCGCGGGGGTGGGTCCGGGAACTCTGTACCGGCACTTCCCGAACCGGCAATCCCTGCAGGCGGCCGTGCTGGAAGAACGCGTCGAGAACCTCTGCGGGGGGGGCGCCGAGCTCCTGTCCCTGCCCGACGCCGACGCCGCCTTGACGCGATGGCTACACGCGCTACTGCTGCACACCCGCACCGACAAAGGACTCGGAGCCGCCGCGCTCACCGGCAGCGCCGAGCAGAGCGCGCAGTGCCGGACAGCCATCGAAGAAACGGCCACCCGCCTGGTCTCGCGCGCGAAGCGCCACGGCACCGTCCGGAACGACACCTCCGTCGACGACCTCATCCTTCTGGTGGCCGGCATCGGACTGACCACGGAGCGCGATAGGACTCCCGCACGGGCCGAACGACTGCTCGAGACCATCCTCAGAGGGATCGGCATCCTCGAACCCGACGACCGTAACCACGGCACCGGTACGCCCGCGGCGACCCCCGCGCCCCGCTGACAGAGCGCTCGCGAGCCGGCCCCGAGAGGCGCCCGCTTCCGAACCACTTCTCCCCGTGACGCTCCCGCACCCGGGCTGCCGCAGTCGGTCCCGAGGGGTAACGAAGCGCTCGACCGAAGGCGGGCGACTCGCTGTTCCCAGCAGGATCCGAGCCCGAGATCTAGCAAGGCTAGACAAGATAGCGCCCCGATGTTAACGTTGCGCTAGTTCCTAGCAACGCTAGATAACGTCGATGCGGTAACCTCCGCGCCCACGCAAGGGCTCGCACCTCCCGCACCCGACAGCTTCCGGCCAATCACCGGGGACACATCCGGAATACAACTCACCCAGGAGTAACCGACATGACCTTCACCGCCAATGAACAGAAGTTTCTCGCGGAGGCCGGAATCGGCCGGCTGGCCACGGTATCGCCCGACGGCGTTGTGCAGAACAACCCGACCAACTATCGGGTGAACGCCGACGGCACGATCGACATCGGGGGCATGCGCATGCGCACCAGTCGGAAGTACCGCAATGTCGAGGCGGGCAGCCGGGTATCGTTCGTGATCGACCAGCAGGTTTCCTTGGAGCCCTATGTGATTCGCGGCATCGAGGTACGCGGCACGGCCGAGGCGCTCGACGACGAGGAGCCGCCGTTTCCCCCGCAGGAACGCGCGGTCATCCGGATCCACCCCGAACGGGTCATCTCCTGGGGCATCGACGGCGGGTCCTTCGACTTCACCAGTCGCGGCGCCGAGTAGCCGGGCCGCGTGGAAGATCTCCGGAAAAGGTCGTCACCGGCCGACCGATGAGGGAGCGGAAAGGCCGCCGGGCTGTTGTGGCCGGCGGCCTCCGGCCGGGGCGCCTCACCCCACACCGGCGGGGACTACCGCGAGTGCGGTCGACTCAGCACAACTAGCGGCCCTTGGCCGGCCGGTTGGTGGCGGCCCGGCGTTCGGCCTCCTTGGCCTGGACCCGTTCGTCCTCCGCGCGCACGGCGGCATAGCTCTCGCGTTCACGGATCAGCCACTCCGGGGGATCCGCGAGGAACGCGGCGATCTCGTCGGCGGTGAGCGCGTCGGACACCCCGGCCCGCGTCAGGCCACTGTGGGAGATACCGAGCTTGCGGGCCACGATGTCACGCGGGAATGGTCCGGTGCGGCGCAGCTCGGTGAGCCACTGTGGCGGGTTCGTCCGGAGCTCGTCCAGCTCGCTCCGGGAGATCGGGTGGTTCCGGAACTCTTCGGGAGCCGCGGGAAGATAGATGCCGAGCTTGTTCGCCGCGGTCAGCGGCTTCATCGTCTGCGGTTTCCTGTCCTGGCTCACCGGAACAGCGTATCGGGCCGCCGGGCAGGTCCGGACTCCGCGGTGCCATACGCTTGCGGGTATGAGCCGGTTCCCCTCGATCGATGTGCAGCGCCTGCGCTGGTTTGCCGCAGTCGCGGAGGAATTGCACTTCGCACGCGCCGCGACGGGATTGCACATCTCCCGGCAGAAGCTCAGCCACACCGTCATCGACCTGGAGACCGAGCTCGGCACGAAGCTCTTCGTGCCGGGGGCGCAGCCGACCCGGCTGACCGATGCGGGGAAGGAGTTGCTGCGCGAGGCGCGTGAGATCATCGCGCGGACCGAGAAGGAGCCGGACAGCGCGACGGTCACTGCCCCCGCCACCCTGCGGGTCGGGTTCGTGCCCGGCGTCACCGTCACCAAATGGGAGCGCATCTGGGGCCGGCGGTTTCCGGATACGCCGCTCGAGCTGGTCGCGGTCGCTCAGGCCGACCAGGAGACGGCGCTGCGCGACGGCCGGGTCGACATGTGCTTCGTCCGCCTGCCGATCGACCGCGACGGGATGAACGCGATTCCGCTCTACCGTGAACTGCCCGTCGTCGTGGTACCGAAGGATCACGAAATTTCGCTGTTCGACGAGGTCGGCATGGCCGATCTCGCGAACGAGCGCCTGCAGGACACCGCCGATATCGACGCGGCCGGGGCCGCCATCGAACTCGTGGCCGCCGGCGTCGGTGTCGCCATCGTGCCTCATTCGATCGCCCGCCTGCACCACCGACGCGACCTCGTCTACCGCACGGTGACCGACACCGACGACACCGAGATCGCCCTGGCCTGGCCGCCGGACCGGACCTCCGATCCGGTCGAGGAGTTCATCGGCGTGGTGCGCGGCCGCTCGGAGAACAGCTCCCGGTCCCCCGTCGGGAAGCGCATCGAACCGGAACCGCGGAAGCAGCCTTCGCCGGGGAAGCGACCGCGTCCCGCGAAGAAACCGATCACTTCCGGGAAGAAACCGGCACGGGGGCGCAAACGCTAGCACGCCGGAATCCGGTGGCTATCGAGCCAGCAGGGTGACGCTGGCGGCCACGATCCAGCCGATCCAGCCGAGCCAGCCCACCAGGCCGATCAGCGCGAGGCGGCTGGTCCCCTCGGCATTGTGGGAACTCGCGGAGGAAGCGAAGAACAGCAGCGCGGCGGCGGCGAAGCCGAGCCACTGCTGCCACGGCGGCAGGAAACCGGTCTCGGCGGCGGCGATACCGAAACCCAGCAGCGCGATCGCCAAGAAGAGCTGGTTGAAGCCGAACAACACATTGTGCAGGGCCCACAGGCCCGATGCCGGAACACGGTCACGGGCGGCCGCGGCCATCCCGAACCGCAGCGCCTCCACACAGCCGAAGGCGACGTTCTGCATCAGGACGCCACCGAATCCCAGCAGCAACCACATGGTCGGCGCCGCCGGCGACTCCCACATCGCCGCGGCCAGTCCCGCGGCGAACACCGTGGTGCACAGCCATGCCAGCGGGGCGAGCACCGAGGGACGTTTCAACGCTTCCCCCACTCCGGCCAGCGCGTCCATCACCTCGTCCATGCTCTGTCCCGACATCGGCAACGGCAGTCGCGCACGCAGGTAGACGACGTTGACCGCCACTGCGGTGAGCACGAATCCGATTCCGGCGAAGCCCGCTGCATTCGACTCGACCACGGCGTCGACCTCCCATATTCGGTTTACGCTTATTATTATGAATATAAGGAGCGGAAGACCGGAGGCGCAAGTGACCGACTCGACCCCCCGCCGCGGCTACGATTCGCTGCGACGGCAAGCGCAAGCGCAGCGCACGCGGGCGGAGATCGCCGAGGCGGCTCGTCGCCTGTTCGTCGCACGGGGCTGGGGGGCGACGACCGTGCGGGAAGTGGCACAGGAGGCAGGGGTGTCGGTGCCGACCGTCTACGCCGCGTACGGGAACAAGACCGGTCTGGTGTGGGCGCTGGTGGAAGCCGCGGACCTGCCGGCCGACCCGGCCCGGCTGCTGGGCGAATTGGAGTCGGCCGAACCCACGCGGCAACTCGCCGCAATGGCCGGCTACGACCGCAGGCTCTTCGAAAGGTCCGGCGACCTCATCGGACTGATCCGTGAGGCCGGGCGGACCGAGGCCGACCTGGCCACCCTCTACACCCGGGTCCGCCGGGCCGCCGACGGCATCCGGGAGGAAGTCTTCTCGGCCTGGCCCACGGGCACACTCCGCTCCGGAGTGGATCTGTCCACCGCCGTCGACACCTATGCCGCCCTGTGCAATATCGACGTCTACACCGTGCTCACCCGTGAACGCGGCTGGTCCCCGGAGCGGGTCGAGCAGTGGTGGAGTCACGTGCTCGTCCGCCAGCTGCTCGACGGGTGATCGCAGCGTCTCGTTACCGGGACACGTCCGGCCCCACGGCTGCTACACCGTGAAGAAATCGCCCATGACACGGGCGATCCGGCCGGGGGCGCTTTCCGTGGGGATATGATCGGCCCCGCGAATGCGGACGAGCTCGGTACGCGGAATCTCCGCGGCGAACTTCTCGGCGTAATCGATGCTTTCGAACCGGTCGTCCACACCCCAGACCAAAAGCTTGGGTGTCCGGCAACGCCGTAGCAGGGGCACGAGATCGAGGGTGTAGCGGTGGTCGGCCGCCCGCGCGAGCGCCAGCCAGGAGCGGCGAACCCTCGGGTCGGTCCACGGATCCACATACTCGGTGACCAGTTCCGCGGTGGCGGCATCGGCGAGCGCCGACGCCACGGCCCGCCGGCGCGCTTCCAGAAACTCCTCGGCGGTGGCGGCGGCGGCCACCGCCGGGTCCGCGAATCGCGCCACGTGTGGTGCGGGCCAGGAGTCGTAGAGCACCGAGTTGACCAGCGCGAGGCCGGACACATCGAAACCGTCGTGGACGAGGAGATGCTGGGCCACGGCACCGCCGATATCGTGGCCGCCCAGGGCGATCGGCCCGGTGATCCCCATCGCGGAGACGAATCGCCGTACCCATGCCGCCAGCGCGGGAACGGTGGCGGTATCCGTGGTGAGTTCGCCTTCCGATCGGCCCAGCCCGGGAAGGTCGACCGCGAGGGGCCGCAGCCCCGCCGCCGCGAGTCCGCCCAGCACCGGAAGCCACACGCGGCTCCAGTACGTTCCGTGGAGCAGCAGCACGGTGGGCCCGTCCTGCTCCACGGTCAGGTAACTGGCCGCTCGGCCGTCGACCGGTACGGCGGTCCGCCGTACGCGCGGTGGAATGGTTGCGCTCATGGCTTCAGCGTGGCCGTATCGGCACCCGCAGACGAGAGTCCGGAAAGACATCATCGAGTACATTCCTGCCACTGCGCGGCCGCAGGGAAGATCACCGATTGAACCTCCGACCTCCGGGTACGTCGCGTATATCCACCAGCACCGAACATGCGGAGGTAGATATCGTGGCCGAGAAGCAGACCGGTCCCCGGGAAGGATTGGAAGGCGTCGTCGAGGGCGTGAAGGGCAAAGCCAAGGAAGTGGGCGGCACCCTCCTCGACAACAAGGACCTACGCGACGAGGGCATCGCCCAGCAGGACAAGGCCGAAGCACAGCGTGAGGTCGCGGAGAAGGAAGCCGAAGCCGAGAAGGCCCGCTCCGAAGCCGACGTACAGGAAGCGCGGCAGAAGTCGCATCAGGGACGGTAGCGGCGATTCGCCTGCCGGACCCGAGCGCCTCGTCACGGCGCACCGGCCATCGAACACCCGACGGCGGCCGTCCGGACTTCCGGGCGGCCGCCGTCGTGCTGTCATCGTCGCGGAAGGTTCCGGTCGCGTGCCGGAATAGACCGGTGGCGATCCCGCCCGGAATCGCGTCCCGCGCCGCGGACTATCGCCGGCTCACTGCCCGGCCGGGCGGCTACGGATGCGGATGGGCTGTGAACAGCTGCCACATCCGGTTCAGGATCTCGGTGCGCCGGGTGCCCGTCGGCCAGGCATGGCTGCCGCCGTTGTAGACCCGCCACAGCACCTGGGTGCCGGACGCACAGTCCCAGCGCTTCGAATCCTTGACATCGGTCCCGCCGTCGGGCTGCTCGTTCTGGCAGGGACGATTCTCCCAGCTCCAGTACACGACATGGCTGTAGGCGATGGGCTCGACCACGGTGGTGTCGTTCGCCGAAGCGAAGACGCCCCAGGAGACCGCCCGCGCCGGGTCGCAGCCCGTCGGCGGCGGCGCGGGCGCGTAGACCGCACCCGAGGCGATGAGACCCGGGTCCGTGCAGGCGACGCGAGAGGCCATCTGCCCGCCGTTGGAATGGCCCGACAGATGGATGCGTTTCGGATCCACGCAGTATTTCGCGCGGACGTCGGACACCACCTTCTGGATATGGGTGATGTCGTAGGCGCCCTCGCCGGCGTCCCACCCCCAGCCGGGGCTCTCCGGTTTGCTGCCGCGCGGATAGATCACGATGGCCTTCTGCTGATCGGCGATCGTATTCCAGCCCGACACGGAGGCGATGGTCTCCGGAGTGCTGTAACCACCGTGGACGACGACCACCAGCGGTGCGCCGCCGGCGGATATCCCGGCGGGGACGTGCACGAGATAGTACCGGCCGTCGAAACCGTCGACCTTCAGGTTGCCGGTGGTCGGCGCGGTCGAACAGGCGAGGGCCGCGCCGCCCGGACCTCCGGGGGACTTTTCGTCGGCGGCGGCGGGGCCCGTTGCCGATACCACGAGCGACAGTGCCGCGCAGGAGGCGGCGAAAAGCGCGCCCAGGCGTTTCGAAAGGGAGGACGCCACGGAAACTCCTTGTGTGCGAACGAACTTCCGGATCGCACACTACGCAGGGGATCGTGGGGTCCGGGCCGGAATCGCGGGGCCCGGCCGGGTCAGCGGCGGACGCGTCGCCAGTTCCAGGAGCGGCCCCCGGTTCCGGCGCGCGCACCGGTACCGAATCCCGCGAGATGCAGGGCGATCAGCAGCAATCCGAGGGTGACGAAGGTGCCGCCGGTGATCGACTCACCCAGGTCGGCATCCGTCAGATCGAAAAGGAGCGCGAGGCCGAACGCGACGGCGGCGGCGATGGCGAGCATGAGAACCTCCTGATGTTCCGTCGGAACCGGTGACACCCGAGCGGCTTCGCCGAGTTCCTATGTCGCACATACCCGCAAAACTCCCCGGCTCACAGTCGCGTCGGGAATGGCGTGGCGGCCGGCGCTACAGGGTGGGTTCGTCCACTCCGAAGCGGGTGACCAGATCGTCACGCTGTCTGCGAAGGAAGTCCGCGTCCACCGCCGCGCCGTGCCCGGGCACGTACACCGCGTCCTCGCCACCCAGCTCGAGCAACCGGTCGATGGCGGCGGGCCACCGCGACCCGACGGCGTCGGGCCCGGCCTGCGGTTCGCCCGACTCCTCGACGAGATCACCGCAGAACACCACCGTGGGGTCGCCGGGCACCACGACCGCGAGATCGTGCCCGGTGTGTCCGGGACCGATACGGACCAGCAGGACATCGCGACCGGCGCCGCGCGCCAGCACGGTCACGTCCCGGACGTACTCACCGGGCCGGACCAGGGCATCGGCGGCCGCCCGGGCCGCGGTCGTGTCGAGTCCGTTGCGCACGGCGTCGGCATACAACTCCTCGCGTGCTTCCCGGTACAGCGCCTGCGCACCGTCCGCGGCGAAGACCGGCGCGGGCCCGAACGCCGCGGCACCGAAGACATGGTCGAAGTGCTGATGGGTCAGCACGACACCGGTGATATCCCGGCCCGCCAGCCGCTGTGCCCGATCCCGCACCCGGGCGCCCTCCGCGAGGCTCGACCCGGTATCGACCACCAGTGCCGAATCCTCCCCCACGATCAATCCCGCCGTGCAGTCCCATACCGGCAACCGGCATCGCCCCACCCCGTCCGCGAGCCGCTCCCACCCCATCTCTTCCCACGTCACCGTCATACCGAAACGCTAGCGGCCGGCCCAGCCGAGCAGCGCCCACGGACGGCGGAACGCCGACCACCGCGTGTGACCGAACAAACCGTTCAGATTCTATAACCTTCCATATGGACTGTTAGTGTGGGAGGAATGAGCGAAGCCGTGGAAACCGCCGGCACCCGGGCGGGCCGCCGTGAATGGGCGGCCCTGGCCGCGCTGGTCAGCGTGGTGCTGCTGCTCGCCATCGATGGAACCGTGCTCTACCTCGCGGTTCCGGCACTCACCGCCGATATCCGGCCCACCGCGACCCAACTCCTGTGGATCGGCGACATCTACGGGTTCGTCCTGGCCGGACTGCTCATCACCATGGGCAATCTCGCCGACCGGATCGGACGCAAACGCCTCCTGCTGATCGGCGCCGCCGCGTTCGGCGCCGCCTCCGTCCTCGCCGCCCTGGCGCCGAACGCCGAAATCCTCATTGCCGCGCGAGCGCTGCTCGGGGTGGCCGGGGCGACTTTGATGCCGTCGACCCTGTCCATCGTGCGTGCCGTGTTCACCGATCCGCGGCAACGGACGACGGCCATCGCCGTATGGTCGGCCGGCGCCACGGCGGGCGCGGCCGCCGGGCCGCTGATCGGCGGTGTGCTCCTCGAACATTTCTGGTGGGGTTCGGTATTCCTCATCAATGTGCCGGTCATGGCCGTCGTCCTGGTCGCGGGCGCGCTCCTGTTGCCGGAATCCCGCGGCACCGGCGGGCATGCGGTGGACTGGCTGTCCTCGATGCTGTCGATCGTCGCCATCGTGCCGCTGGTCTACGCGGTGAAACACTGGGCCGGCACCGGCCTCGACGCGACAGTTGCGATCGCGGCGCTGATCGGCGCGGGCGGCGGTCTGCTCTTCCTGCGCAGACAGTCGCGGCTGGCCCTTCCGCTGGTGGATATCTCGTTGTTCCGGATGCCCGCCTTCACCGGTGCCGTGCTCTCCACCGCCCTGTCGATCTTCGCGTTTCTCGGGCTGCTGTTCTTCTTCTCCCAGTACCTGCAACTCGTCCGCGGGTACGGGCCACTGCAGGCCGGGCTGGCCGAACTGCCGACAACGCTGGCCTCCATGGCCGTCATCGCCGTGGTCGGCCTCCTCGTGTCCCGGCTCGGGGCCGGGCGGACCATCGGCGGCGCGCTGCTGGTGGCCGCCGCCGGTCTGGCCGGGATCGGGTGGGCCGCCACCTCATCCGGTTTCTGGGGGCTCGGTATCGCCCTGGCCGTCCTCGGCCTCGGCGTCGGCGTGGCCATGACGCTGTCGACGGACGCGGTGGTCACCGCGGTGCCCGCGGAGCGAGCGGGCGCCGCCTCATCCATCGCCGAGACCGCTTACGAGATGGGCGGCGCTCTGGGTATCGCGGTGCTGGGTTCGATCCAGCTGGCGCGGTACCGCGCGCACCTCGAACTCGGGCCCGGCACCGATCCGGACGCGGCCGCCGCGGCCCGGGACTCACTCGCGGGCGCGGCGGGCGTCGCGGGCGAGTCCGATATCTTCACCCGTGCGGCGCACGCCTTCACCACCGGTCTGCAGTCCACGTCGTATCTCGCGGCGGCCCTGCTCGTGATCGCGGGCGTGCTGGCCTGGCGCGTCATCCCGTCGCGGCGGCCGACCACGGACAAGGAGCAGGGACAGCATGAGCCGGTCTGACCAGGGGCTCACCCGGGACAAGGAACGCACCCGGCTGGCCGTGCTCGAGGCCGCGGAACGAATGTTCGCCGAACACGGCGCCCGGGTGAGCCTGAGCGATATCGCCACGGCAGCCGGTGTGACGAAAGGCGGTCTCATGCACCATTTCCCGAACCGGGGCGCGCTGCTGGCCGGGGTCACCGAACACCTGATCGCGAAGGTGTGGGCCGAGGTACACGAGCGGATCGACCTGTCCGAGAACCGGCCCGGGAAATTCACCCGCGGTTACGTCCGGGCCCTGACCAGCGGTAGCGAATCGGTCACCCGGGCCTTCAGCCCGACCGGCCTGCTCGTCGCCCTGGGTTCGGCCCGCGACCTCGAGGAACTCTTCGCCGCCGACGCACGGCGGCTGCACGAAGCGTTCGCCGCCGACGGCCTCGCACCCGCCACGACATCGGTGATCCGCTTCGCGGCCGAGGGCCTGGCCACTGCGGCCGACAGTCCCTACCTCACCGCCGAGCAGCTCGAGACGGCACGCGCGGAACTGCTCGCCATGACCGAAACCGCGGCGCCGGACCACGGGTGACCGGCGGTCGCCCGCTCGCACTCACGGTGCCCGACCGCGGCCGTCCGAGGGTGGGACGGGGAATCGTAATCTACCGGGTATGACCGATCTGCGGGCCGCTCGGCGCGGCGGGGGGCCGGCACTGCGTGGCCGAGCGGTGGGCATCGCCGCGGCGGCCGGGCTCGCCGCCGCGATGGGCGTCGGGCGATTCGTGTTCACACCCTTGCTGCCGATCTTGACCGCTTCGGCCGGAATGAGTGCCGGCGAGGGCGCGGTGATCGCGACCGGCAACTACGCCGGGTACCTGCTCGGCGCGGTGTTGCTGACACGGCGGCCACAGCTGAGCCTGCGCTCGACGTTCCTGGCGTGGTCGGTGGTGCTGGTCGCCAGCGAGGCGGGAATGGCGGCGACCGCGCAGGTGGCGGTGGCGAGCGGCCTCCGGTTCCTGGCGGGGGCGGCCAGCGCGGCGATTTTCATCGCCTGCGCGGCCACGGTGGCCCACCACCGCCACGAGGGCGCGTCACCGGGAGTGGCGTTCGCGGGGGTCGGTATTGGGATCGCCTTCTCCGGCGTCTACACCCTGCTCGCCGCCCCGCATCTGTCGTGGCAGGGCCTGTGGCTCGGGTCCGCGGTGCTCACCGCACTGCTGCTCGCGCCGGCTTGGCTATTGGAGATCCGCTCCGAATCGGGTCCGGCCGACAGCGCGGGCGATACCGCGTTCGGCACGGGACATAGCAGTGCAGGGCCTGCGCGGCGAGCGTGGCGACTGCTGCTCGGGTCGTACTTCGCCGAGGGGGTGGGCTACATCATCATCGGCACCTTCCTGGTGGCCGCCGTGGCCGGAACCGGCAGCGCGTCGGCGGGCGCGCTGGTGTGGACGCTCGTCGGGCTGGCCGCGGCACCGGCCACACTGGCCTGGCATCACCTCGCACACCGGATCGGGACCGGGCCCGCGCTGATCACCGCTCTCACGGTGCAGGCGGCGGGGGCGGCGGTCGCCGCGGCGTCGCACAGCGTTGCCGCCGCGGCGGTCGCCGCCGTCGCATTCGGGGCCACGTTCATGGGCGTGGTGGTCCTGACCCTCGACTACGCCCGCGGGCTGGACGTCCCGCGCGCCGCGGCGACACTCACCGCGGTCTACGCGATCGGGCAGGTGATCGGCCCGCTGCTCGTGGTCCCGGTCATCGGGCACTCCTTCGCCACCGCGTTCACCGTCGCAGCGGTGGTCATCGCGATATCGGCGGTACTCGCGTTCGCCGCCTTCCGGGCCGGACGGTATCCGCGCGCTGCCCGCCGGCGAATCCCGGCCGGCCGGTGACACCGCCGTCCGGGCGCCGTGGGTTCGCCGGTAGACCCCCGCGTTACCGGAGTTCGCCGACCGAACCTCGCGGCCGCTGCGCTACCGGAGCCCGCCGATCACACCCCGCGGCCGGTGCGCTGCTGGAGTTCGTCGATCAGCTGTGACGCCTGCGCTTTGGTCAGCCCCTCCGGTACCTGCTGCCCGGCCTCCTGGGCCAAGGTGTGCAGATAGGACTCCTGTGGGCCGGTCATCGGCTCGTCGCCGGTGGTCCACTGGTCCCGGTCCTTCTCCGGTTGCTGCTGCACCATTACCGCTCCTCTCCACGGCAGAACGAGTGTTCGAATGGCGCGTACCCGGATCGGACAACTTCAACCAGCCCGCCACTCGCCCGCGGTGACGCGACCGCCACAGCCGGAGAGGCCCACTATGGTCGGTGTGGGCCACGGTCGGCGTGGGCCGCCCCACGATCACCGGCTTGCTCCCCTTCGTCGCCCCGGTGATCGACTTCGTCGCCGGGCGTCGGCCGACAGGGCGCACCGGCGCTGGGAATATCACCGGCAACTATTCCGGGTAGTGTCCGCGCTTCCTGCCATTGCCCGACCGCGAATTGTGAGGTTGCTCTTTCCGATGACGAATATCGACGACGACCGGGTACGGCGCGAATTCGCCTTGCGGGTGTTCGGGCATATGCGGTCGGCGGGCATCACCGATGTCTCCTACGACGCCGACGAATTCGCCGTCCGATACGACGGCGGCGATGCCGTTCTCCATCTCGCGAATCTCTTCGCCGAGACGCGCGACCGAGCACCGGAGGACACGCAGGAGTGGCTGGCCCGGATCGTCCCCGCGCTGGTGACACCCGAGACGCCTCCGGAGAGCTGGGAGGAGGTACGCCCGCTGCTGCGGCCGGTCCTGCGGCCGTCGACCTACGCGCTGGAGGACAGTGGTTCGCGGATACGACGCCCGCTCTTCCCGTTCGTGGACGAGTTGCTGGCCATCGACTATCCGGATGTGATCGGTTTCCCCGACGAGTCCAAGCTCACCGAATGGGGCGTGACGGCCGACGAAGCGTTGACGGTGGCCCGGGAGAACCTGGCGGCGGTGGTGCCGGTCGCGGAACTGCCCGGCGACGGCATCGTGAAGATCGAGGTCGACGAGGCCGACTACCTGTCGTCGTGGATCCTGGTGCCGGATTGGCTGCTCGTCTCGACGACGAACTTCGAGCATCCGCCGGTCGCGTTCATCCCCGACCAGCAGACCCTGCTGATCGTTCCCGGCGAGCCCGAACTGTTGTCCGAGGCCTTCGACGCGGTGGAACAGGAGTACCGGGAGGCGACCCGGCCGCTCTCGCCCCAGGGCTACACGCTCGACGAATCCGGCCTGGTGATCCCCCTGGACCGGGTGAGCACCGCGAACGACGCCGAGATCGCCCGCGCCCGGGCGGTCCTCGCCGGCGCCGAATACCACGCCCAGCAGCAATGGCTCGAGGAGCACTACCGGGCCGACCTCGAGGCGATCTACGTGAGCAGCCTGATGGTGGCCGAACGCGAGGACGGTATCCATACCGTCACCGTCTGGGGCGAGGGTGTCGACGCCGCCCTGCCGGTGGCCGATTTCCTCGCGTTCGCCACCGAGGACGAACGGACCATCATGGTGCCGTTCGAGATCGCCGTCGATATGACCGGCCTCGCCCCGATGCCGGGCGTCCACCCGCCGCGCTATCGCACCGCCGGTTGGCCCGATCCCGCGGTGTTCGAACGTCTCACGGCGGCCGCGGTGGCGTTCTGACCGCGAGGAATCGAGAGTGGTGATCGCGAGATCCGCCCCCGGCGGTACCGGCTCGGTCACTCCCGGAGTTCGGAACGGATCACGTTCTTCAGCACCTTACCGACTTTCGAGCGCGGTAGATCCGCCCAGATCTCCACCTGCTTGGGGGCTTTGACGCTGCCGATGCGCTGTTTGACGAACGAGATCAGCTCGTCGGTGGTTACGGTGTGTCCCGGACGCAGGCGCACCACCGCGGTCACCCGTTCACCCCATTTCTCGTCGGGCAGACCGACCACCGCGCTCTCGGCCACCGCGGTGTGCGCGAGGACGGCCTGCTCGACTTCGGCGGAGTAGACGTTGAACCCACCGGTGATGATCATGTCCTTGGCGCGGTCGACGACGTAGAGGAAACCGTCCTCGTCCAGATAGCCGATATCACCGGTATGGTGCCAGCCGTACGCGCTCACTTCCGCTGTCGCGGTGGGGTTCTCGTGATAACCGTCCATCACCAACGGGCCCCGCACCACGATCTCGCCGCGCTCATCCGGCGGCAGCAGCGTCCCCTGCCCGTCCATGATGGCGACCGTGGTGAGTGGCGTGGGCCGTCCGGCCGAGGCGAGACGCTCGGTGGCGACCGAGCCGTCGGGCCGGAAATGATCGGCCGGTGCGAGGGTGGCGATCATATTCGGCGCCTCGGTCTGGCCGAACAACTGACCCAGGACCGGGCCGATCCGCGCGAGTGCCTCCTCGAGCCGGGTGGGCGATATCGGTGCGGCGCCGTACCAGAGACAGCGCAGCGCGGACAGGTCGGTGCGGTCGAGGTCGGGGTGATCGAGCAGGCCGTAGATCACCGTCGGCGGGAGGAACGCGTGCGTGATCCGGTGCCGCGCGGCGAGCGCGAGGAACTGCCCGATATCGGGCGCGGGCATGATGACGACCTCGCCGCCCAGGGCCAGGATCGGGAAGGTGAGTACTCCCGCCGAATGGGTGAGCGGTGCGAGAGCGAGGTAGCGCGGGCGGTCGCCGAACGGATAACTCATCAGCGCCAGCGCGGTCGAGGTCATCATATTGAGTTCGGTCAGCCGCACGCCCTTGGGCCGCCCGGTGGTGCCGCCGGTGCCGGCGAGCATGCACAGCCCGTCCGCCGGTCGCCGGCGCATGTCGGGTTCGCCACGATGCGCGGCCAGCCACGTGTCGAACGCGACCGCGCCCGCACTGTCGCCGTCCAGGCAGACCAGCCACTCCAGCCGGGGCAGGTGGTCGCGGATACGGGCCACCAGGCCGGCGAAGCGCTGCTGGAAGAACAGCAGCCGGCAACCGAACAGGTCGAAGAGTTGCCGGTTCTCCTCGGCCTCGTTGCGCGGGTTGACCGGGCACCACACCGCGCCGGCGCGCGATATGCCGAAAACGCAGGTCAGGGCGAGCGGATCGTTGGCGGACAGGACCGCGACCCGGTCGCCGGATTCGATCCCCGTGTGCTGCAAGGCGCCGGCGACGGCCACCGACCGGTCGTACACCTCGCCGTAGGTGCTGGTCGTGCCGCCGCAAGTGAGGCACGGGGCCTCGCGGCCGAGCGAGACCCCCTTGTCGAGATAGTCCGCGAGTCGCATCGACGGCCTCAGCGATGTACCGTGACGATGGGGTCGAGGACGAGCCCGAACGCGCGCAGCGTGCCGAGCAGTTCGCGGTGCCCGAATGCCTGGCAACTCGAGGCGAACCCGGTCACCTGCGGGGGCTGCTGGAGCAGGGCGGCCGCGGCGTGGGCGTTGAGGAGCGCGGTCTGCTTGTAGTTGCAGTTCCCGTGGATCAGGCAGTGCGCCCGGCCCAACGGCCCGGAGGCGTACACCGAGTCGAGCGAGGTGTTGATCCGCGGATTCTCCCGCGGCGGCATCTCGCTGCGGATGGCGGCGGACTGCTCGTCGATGATGCGGTACTTCTCCGCTTCCGACTTACCGTCCATCTGCGCGAGGGCCGCCGCCACCAATTGTGGTACGCCGAGCATCAACGGACGGTTCATCACGCCGCCGAGCGCCCGCACATTGGCGACCCGCGGATCGTTCTTGAACCACACCGGATGGGAGGTACCGCCCCACGGCAGTGCCAGACCCAGTTCGTGCTGACCTGGCACCACCACCTGGTAGAGCCCTTCGTCGACCGGCCATTCCACGTACTCGTTCTGCTCGAGGTAGTACGCCTCGGCGAAGGCGGCATTGGTGAGGATCGTGTTGGTGGAGGCCACGGTCGGGTGTCCCTTCCAGAACACCTCGATATCGAGGGTGTCCAGGCCGGGGTTCTCCAGACAGATATTGGCGGCGATCTCGCCGATGGTGTACATCTGCGCCAGTCCCGGCGTGAGCAGCAGGCTCCGGGCGGCGAATTCGGCACCGTAGCGTTCCTGGGCGTCGATCATCCAGTTCTGCTCACCGTTGGTGTCGGTGTAGTGGGCGCCTATCTCCAGACACGCCTCGACCACGGGGTGACCGTAGCGGGCGAACGGGCCGACCGTATTGAGCACGACCCGCGCGCCCCGGAATGCCTCGGCCAGCGCCGCGGCCGTGTGCTCGACCTCGGCGATCTCGTGGTCGACGGTATCGATACCCGGCACCGCGTCCACCGCTGCTTTCAGTCGCGCGTGGTCGCGGCCCGCGGCCAGGAAGGGAATACCGTACTCGCGCAGATATTCACAGATGAGCCGGCCGGTGTAGCCGGAGGCGCCGTAGACGACGACCCGTTTGTCGGTAGCCATGGTGGTGTTCTCTTTTCCTCGAATGTGATGGGGCGGTGGTGATTCGGGCTGCCGCTACATGCCCATCCCCCCGTCGACCGGCAGCCCGGCGCCGGTGATGAACTTCGCCGCGTCGGAGGCGAGGAATACGACGGCGTCGGCCATATCGTCGACCTGGCCGAGCCGGCCCAGCGGCGTGAGCTCGGCTACCGCTTGCGCGGCGGCTTCCGGAGACGGGAACAACCCCAGCTCCGCGCAGTCGACAGCGAGCTTGTTCCCCATCGCGGTGGGAGTCAGGGCGGGATAGATCGAGTTGACGCGCACGCCGTAGCCGAGCTTGCCCGACTCCGCGGCGGCCACCCTGGTCAGCCGGTCGATACCCGATTTGGTGGCCGAGTAGACGCTGATTCCGGGAAACGCGATCGTCGCGGCGACCGAGGCGATGTTCACCACGGCCCCGCCCCGCCCGGCGGCCCCGCCCGGCCGCATGGCCCGGAACGCGTGCTTGATGCCGAGCGCGGTGCCCAGCAGATTGACATCGAGCATGGTGCGGGCCCGGTCGGGATCGAGATCGACCAGCAGGCTGGTGACTTCCACGCCCGCGTTGTTGACCACGATGTCGAGCCCGCCCAGCGCGCCGACGGTCGTGGTGACGGCGCGTTCCCAGGCACTGTCATCGGTGACGTCCAGCGACACGAATTCGGCTCGGCTGCCCTGTGCCCGCAGTTTCTCGACCATCGTGGCGCCACCGTCGGCGTCGATATCGGCGATCACCACCGCCGCGCCGGCCTCGGCCAGCGCTTGGGCCATCCCCGCACCCAGGCCGCGCGCACCCCCGGTGACCAGCGCAGCTCGTCCGCCCAGGTCGTAACTCGTCATAACTGTTCCTCTCTCGAAAGCAGCCGACACAGTGATCTGTGCCACAACAACGCCGTGGTGTGTCGCAAGACACAGTAGGGCGAAATCTTGACAGTCGTCAAGAAAAATCTTGACAGTCGTCCAAAGATTGCGGGTAGCCGTGCGCTTACACTCAGGAGAAGCCGGGCAGGTGAGATCGAACCGAGAAGAATGCAGACGAGTGACACAGGCCGCTGACCCCAGATCCCGCATAGACGAGCGCGCGCGCGACAAATTCGCGGCCAAGCGCACCGAACTGGCGCTGGCCACCTTGCACACGCTCGCCGAGCGTGGCTACGCCCATACAAGCCTGCGCGAGATCGCGCAGAACTCCGAGTACTCCCACGGCGTCCTGCACTACTACTTCCGCGACAAGATCGACCTGCTGGTGCACGCCGTCCGGCAGTACGAGATGGTCTGCGTGACCCGGTACGACGAGGTGATCGCGTCCGCGCAGGACGCCGACGAGTTGCGCACCGAGTTCATCGCCACGTTCTCGGCCACCCTGGTGGCCGACGCCGCCGTCCACCGGCTCTGGTACGACCTGCGCAATCAGAGCCTGTTCGACGATTCCTTCCGCGACGATGTCCTCGAGATCGAGGCCCGCCGCGAGGACATGATCTGGCGGGTCGTCTCCCGCTACTGCGAACACCGCGGCAGCGCACCGGCCCTCACCCCCGCGGTCGCGTACACGACCATCGACGGGATCTTCCAGCGTGCCCTGCTGCACCGGCTCGCCGGACGCACCGACGGCGTGGAAACCGTGCGCGATCAGCTGGATTCGGTATTCGCTCTGCTCGGCGCACCGTCGTAGCGAGGCGGGAGCGGCACCGGTCCACGGGCAACGGCTGTGGTGGCCCGGCCGGAGAACTCACCCGTGCGCGCGGTGCACGAGACCGAGCGGGTTCACCGATCGGCGAGACCGACCATCACGGCACTGCGGGCCCAGAGGTCGTCGCGGACCTCGTCGTCGCGGGCGAGCTTCGAGGGCGCGGGATAGGTGACCTCTCCCCCGACCAGGGATACGTAGACGTGGCCTGCCGGAGGTGTCAGCGCGCCGGTCGCGAGCCGCGCGAGTACCAGCCCCGCCCGCCCGGGTTCGCCGGCGCGGTACGCGGGCCTGACGCTGCCGAAGATCCGGAAGAGCGGATACACCGCGAGTTTCATGAACCGCGCCGACGCGGGACCCGGGTCGCCGAGATCGGTGCCGGCGGTGAGACCCGGGTTGTATGCCAGCACCGTGATCCCGCGCGCGCGGAGCTCGGGCAGTTCGGCGAGTGACCGCGCGGTCAGCAGATTGCACAGTTTCGACGCCGCATAGGCGCGGAGGCCTGCCCACGGCCCGGATGCGGGCCGGTGCGCGAGAGCCTGCGGGTCGAGGCTTCTGGGCCCGAAGGGGATGACCGCCGGATCGTGGGTGTCGCTGGTGGTCAGGATCAGGCGCGCGTTGTCGGCGAGGTGGGGCACCAGCAGACGGGCCAGCAGATAGTGGGCGAGGTGGTTCACTCCGAAGGTGGTCGCGAAACCGTCGGCCGTCCGTGCTTCCCGGCGTCGCCTGGACTGCGTACCGGCATTGAGGACCAACGCGTCGATGGCCGTCCCCGCGAGCCGGTCCGTCACGGCGGCGGCGAACGCGCGGACGCTGTCGAGGGACGCGAGGTCCAGCGGCAGCGTTTCGACTCCGGTGGGCACCTCACGGCCGGAACCGCGGGCGCCGACCGTGATCCGAGTGCCGGGCTCCCCCGCGAGTTGCCGCAGTGCGGCGGCGCCGATACCGGAGGTGGCGCCGGTCATCACTACTACGCGAGCGCTACCGGGCGTGGTGTCGTCGGTCATATCGTGTCCTTCGTCGAGGAAGCGGACGGGCAGCCGGCGGTGGTGCCGGTGCAACCATCGCATCGGAATCCGTGCGGTGCACGGTGACCGTCCGTCCCGGGCCGTTCCCGGCCGAGGAAACCTACACTCGCAGACATGAACAGCTGGGTACTCCCCGCCTTTCTGGGTCTGGGGCTGGCGGCCGCCTGCGGATTCCGGACCTTCCTGCCGTTGCTGGTGCTCAGCGCCGCCGCGCATTTCGGTGTGCTCGGCCTGAACCTCAACGAGTCCTTCGCCTGGATCGGCTCGACCGGTGCCCTGCTCGCGCTGGCGGTCGCGGCCATCACCGAGATACTCGCCGACCTCGTCCCGTTCATCGACAACGTCTTGTCCCTCATCGGCAATGTCAGCGGCCCGATCGCGGGGGCGATCGCCGCCGGGGCGGTGTTCGAGGCGGCCGATCCGGCCACCGCGGCGATCGCGGGAATCATCGTCGGCGCCCCCACCGCACTCACCTTCAGCGCGAACCGGACCGGTGTCCGCGCGGCCACCACTGCCACGACGGCCGGTATCGCGAACCCGGTGGTCTCGGTCGTCGAGGATGTGCTGGCGTTCTTTCTGGTCGCGCTGGCGATCGCGCTCCCGCTGCTGGTGCCGATCGCGCTGGGCGTTCTGCTGTTCATCGCCTGGCGTGCGGTGCGCAGATTCCGTCGCCGCAGGCCGATACCGGCTCCTTCGGGCAGCGGCGAAAAAGAAGTTGGTACGGCGACATCGGCCTGATACTCTCCGCGAGTCCGTGACATCGACCGAGGAGGTGAGACCCATCAACGCTGTATCGAACGGGTGCTCCCTCTTCTCCGCACGGCCGGGCGACTGACGCTGGTGTCGCCGGGAGCGCCGCGAACAAGGCACTCCCGAAAGGTAATACCTATGCGTTCTACGCACTTCAGCGCCGAGACCTCGTCGAACGGCGTCATCGAGCGCGACTTCACCGTGGGAGAGGTCCCCGGCGTACTCTTCTCGCCCCAGGCCTGCTCCGCCCCAGCGCCTCTCATACTGATGGCGCACGGCGGCGGCGGACACAAGAGAGCTCCGGGGATCGCAGGTCGCGCGCATCGCTTCGTAACCGGTGGCGGTTTCCACGTGGCCGCCGTCGATGCTCCGGGCCACGGCGACCGCCCCCGGACCGCGGAATACGAGCAGCGCCTCGCCGTCCTCCGCCGGGCCCAGGCCGGTGGTGAGCCCATCGGCCCGGTCGTCGGCGCGCTGCACACCTACCTTGCCGAACGCGCCGTGCCGGAGTGGCAGGCCACCCTGGACGCTCTACAGCGCATACCGGAGATCGGTGCCGCGGGGCCGATCGGCTTCTGGGGCATCATGCAGGGCACGGGGATCGGGGTGCCCTTGACGGCGGCCGAACCCCGGATCACCGCGGCGGTGTTCGGGTGCCTCGGGCAGGAGTCCCTGACCGAGGCGGCGGCCCGGATCACGGTGCCGCTGGAATTCCTGCTCCAATGGGACGACGAGCTGGTCGACCGCCGCTCCGGTCTCGCGTTGTTCGAGGCTTTCGCCTCGAAGGAGAAGTCCCTGCACGCCAACTCGGGCGGACATGCCGAGGTGCCCCGGTTCGAGGTCGACAGCGCGCTCGCGTTCTTCCGCCGGCATCTCGGACGGGACAGCAGGCCGGGAGCCTGATGGGGCCGGTATCGGTGATCCGGTTCCGTGCCGGTCGCCGATACCGGTGTCATCGCTGTACCCGGTGCCGGTTCCTCGTCCCGGCGGACCGAGCGACTCCGGCGCGGAGCAACCGCCGTGATCAGGATTCCGGCACGTCCTCGGTGGGGATGTATCGGTTGAGTCGATCGGGATCGAGGTCGGGATCGGCTTCGGTGACCACACCGTCGGCGAGCATATGCAGTACCCACTGCGCCTTGCCGTTGTTCTTGGCGCGGTACAGGCCGGTGTCGGCGGCGTCGATCAGAGTTTCGGCCTGACCGCTCTGCACCGTGGTCAGCACGGCGCCGATACTCGCCGAGACCTGCACCCGGTGGCTGTTGGTGGTCACCGGGTCGCTCAGCGCACCCAGCAGGCTGTCCGCCACCCGGCCCATCTTCCAGGCGTCGACCGGCGGCGGCACCAACGCGACGAATTCGTCGCCGCCGATCCGGGCCACCAGACAGTCCAGGTCCTGCACACTGGCGTGCAGCCGGTCGGCGACAGCGGTGAGCACCCGGTCGCCGGTGCCGTGCCCGTATCGGTCGTTGATGTGTTTGAAGCGGTCGAGGTCCACGAAGCACAAACCGATCTGCTCGTGACCGCCCGCCTCGTTCATCACGGTATCGAGCCGTTCCAGCAACTGACGCCGGTTGGGCAGGCCCGTCAGTGGGTCGTGCCGCGCCTGGCGGTGGAGTTCCTGGCGCATACGGTGTTGTTCGGTGACATCCTCACCCACCGCCAGCAGATAGTTCGGGTGGCCCGCGGCGCCCTCCACGAAGGTGATGGAGAACGAAGCCCAGCCGTAGCTGCCGTCCACGCGGCCGATCTGCTGTTCCAGTTTCACCGTGCCGCCGCGCTTGGGCACCAACTTCTCGTAGACGAGTCTGCGAATACGCTCACGGTCCTCGGGATGGGCGAATTCGTAGACCGATATACCGCGGAGCTCGTCGACCGGGACGCCGATCATATCGGCGAGTTTCTGGTTGGCGTCGAGCAGGATACCGTTGGTGTCGCCCACGGCGATCGCCACCGCCGCGTTCTCGAACACCACCCGGTAGCGCGCGTCGGACTGCCGGGTCGGCTCGGTCTGTTCCGCGTGGTGGGCGGCGAACCGCTGCTGGCGGTGAGTCCCGTACCCCTCGCCCAGTTTGGTGAGGAGTATCGACATACGCGTCACGACGTCCGGACCGGCATCCGGCTCCACGAGGCCCCACAGGATCGGCGCCGAGACGGCCGGTACATCGTCCACACCCACCTCCACGGTGGCCAGAGCCGCGCCGACCCTGGCCCCCGCGGTGGGGTCGAACTGTGTCGTGGTGAGGGCTTTCGCCAGGTCGTCGACCAGCCAGTGCAGGAACTGTTCGGCAGCCGGATCGGACGGGGAGGAGTCGCCGGGCGCCCGTAGTGCCCGTGACCACGAGCGGACCAGTTCGTCGTGCCCCGACCCGTCCATCGCACCCCTTCGTCCATCCACTGCCCGACACCACCGCAGCCACCACGTCACCCCTGCCGGGCATCACCACCCCGACTGAGGCCATCCTTCCCTATCAGGCCGCGCCGCTGCTACTCGGCCGGGCGTTGTTCTCGGAGAAGATGCCGACACCCTTGTACCGGGTGGTCATCAGCTGCCACACCCAGGTGGCCTGGACGCAGCCGTCCAGATCGGCGAGATGGGTCAGCACCGGCCCGGCCAGCCCGCTGCCGGCGATATCGGGTTCGGCGCAGCGGGCCGTGAGCGCCGCGTGCAGGCCGCGGAACTCGGTCAGCCGATCACGCACCACTTCGGCGGCGGCGTGCACCGCGTCGGCCAGCGTCGCCCGCGGATCGTTGAGAAAGCACACCGGTATCAGATTGAAATCGGAGCGGTCGACTATGCACTCCTTCTCGAAGGAGAACATGTCGTTCATCAAGGCACCGATCTCGGCCGTGACCACCCGTAATCGGCGCACGTCGTCCGCCAGGCCCGCGGCGGCCAACCGCTGCCGGTCGAGATAGCTGTCGCGCCCGAATTCGCACAGGGCGATGGCCGGGAACATGCCCGACACCTGAGCACGGAGATCGATGTATTCGGCCGTGGTCAGCAGGTCCCGGCGAGAACGGGCATTCTGGTCCCGGATCGCGGTGCGCAGATGCTCGACGGTCGACTCCAGGAACCCGTCGAGCCACTGCTGGTCCGCGTTCTGGGTGCGCAGCCGGGAGAGGAACTCCAGTGTCGCGATTTCGATGGGCGCGGCATCCTCGGGCGCGGTCCGCGATTCGAGCAGGCGGCACAGTCGGTCGAGTTCGGTTCGGGCCCGGTCCTGTTCGCCCGTGGACAGGTGGCCGAACTTCTCCCGGCCCACGGTGTCGTTGAGCCAGAACAGGATCGCGTTGAACAGGCCGATGGTGGTCAGCCGGTCCGCACTGATCGGTCCGGGGTGTAGATACGGCGTCATACTGTTGTAGTGGGCGCCGCCCGGCTCCAGCCAGATGCCCTGGGCGCGGCAGTATTTCTCCACGTCCGCGCAGGCACGCTCACCGAATCGACTCGGCCTGAACTCTTTGCTGTATTCTGCGATATCGCAGTCGGGTGTGCTGAACAGTTCCTGTAACGACCAGGGCTTGTTCGCGCGTACCCGGGCGTCCCGTTGCGCACGCATATCCGCGATTCTCCGCTCGAGCGCCGATGTGTATCGAGAAGCCACGACGACTCTCCTCCCGCATGATCCAAACCCTTCAAGCTTGGTCGACGGCGGCGGTCGTGTCACCCCATCTGTCTTCTTGCACACAAGATTCGGTGTGTCCGGAGGATCGTTACCGGTCGCGCCACACCGGTGCGGTGGTAGGCACGAGCGTCCTGAGTGCGCGCAGAAACGCGGCATGCCCCCATCGGGCGGGTGCGGCGGCGCCGGGCCCGGCCCATGCCCCACGATCAGAGCCGGAAGCATCCGTCGATCGTGACCGGCGGGAGTCGTGGCTCGGCGTTGTCTTTCGATTTCGGGGCGTGAGCTGCCGGGTAGGCCGCGCGGGCTTTTTCCACTTCGTCCATGTGTTGTTCGGCCCAGTCCTTGATGGCCCGCATGACCGGTAGCAGCGAGTGCCCGAGTGGTGTGAGTTCGTATTCGACTCGCTGCGGCACGGTCGGCCACACGGTGCGGGTGACCAGGCCGTCGCGTTCGAGATTGCGCAACGTCTGGGTGAGCATCTTCTGGCTGATGCTGGCCAGTCGCCGGCGGAGGTCGCTATAGCGCTGCGGCCCATCGGCCAGTGCGTTGACCGCCAGACTCACCCACTTGTCGGAGATTCGGTCCAGCAGTTTGCGGGCGGGGCATTCGGCCAGATAGGCGTCGTACGCGGCGCCGCGCTCGGCGCGCAGTTGCGCTGCGGTCCGGGTGGACACAGGTTACCTCCGGGTGCCGTGGGCACTTCGAAGTGCCGACTTCCGAATAAAGAGTAGCTCTCCAATAGTTGTGTTCATGAGCGAGCGAGAGATGATGCGAGCGGTGGTGGCTCGCGGCTACGGTGGACCCGAGGTCTTGCAGATCGTCGATGTGGATATCCCCGAGCCGGGCGTGGGTCAGATCCGGATCAAGGTCGAGGCTGCGGCCGTCAACCCGGTCGATCTGGCGACGCGCTCGGGCGCGCTGGTCGAAGCGGGGTTGATGGCGCCGCGGGAGATCACCGGTATGGGTTGGGATGTCGCCGGTGAGATCGAACGCCTCGGCCCGGACGTCGACGGGTTCACCGAGGGGCAGAAGGTGATCGGCCTGCGTGACCTGCTCGATGTTTCGCTCGGCGCATACGCCGACTATGTGGTGCTCGACGCGACTGCTGTTGCTGCGGCCCCGACGGGGTTGTCGGCCGTCGAGGCGGCCACCCTGCCGCTCAACGGCCTCACCGCCGCCCAGTCGCTCGATCTACTGGAACTGTCCGAGAACGACACCCTTCTGGTAACCGGTGCGAACGGCGCCGTCGGCGGCTTCGCCGTCCAGCTCGCAGCACAACAGGGTGTTCGGGTGATCGCCCAGGGGAGTGACACGGACTTCCTGCGCTCCGTCGGCGCGCGTTGGACACTTCCGCGCAATGCGGACCTGGTGGTCGAGGCGCGCCGGCTCGTCCCCGGCGGTGTGCACGCCGCGCTGGATACCGCCGGAGCCGGCGTCCGTGCTCTCGCCGCGATCCGCAACCGCGGCCGTTTCGTCACCGTCGTCGGTGGTCCGGACCCCGCCCCCCTGCGCGGCATCACCGTCCACCACGAATGGATCCACGCCGACGGGAAAGCTCTCGCCCGCATCGCAGAACAGAAGCTCACCACCCGTGTCGCCGATACCCTCCCACTGCACGCAGCCACCGAAGCCCACACCCGCCTCGCCGCCGGTCGATTTTCCGGTCGCCTCGTTCTGACACCGTGACCAGCCTGCGAGCCGGCGACTACGGCCCCGACCACACCCTGCGCACCGTCGTCGGCATGGCCGGCATCCGGGCCGGCACCACCGACGAAGTCGCCTACTTCATCACCCGCCGAAACAGCAACGGCCAACCCTCGACGGCGCCCACAGCTACCGCGAGTTCGGGGCGGCGGGTGTGGCCGGCCGGTGATCGTCACCGCCCCCGTCTCCGTCGCTGTCACCGAATGCCGCCACCTGCACGGGATGGCTGTTGTCGTCGGTGAGGAACGACGCCAGTTCTCGTCCTTGTTCGGCGACCGCGCGGTGTTCGGTTCGAGAGAGCCGGCGCAGCGGGGTGACGGCCAGGGCGCCATCGCGGTGGGACCAGGTCGCGGCGACCCGGCCGTCGACCAGTACCACGCGCTCACCGGCGACCGAGAGGCCGCGGTGGGCGTGGTCGATGATCCGGCTGCGGTCGTGGTAGCCGAGGATCGCGTTGTCGAACGCGGGCAGGAATCGCACCGGGGCCGGGGTGTCCGGATCGGGGCGTGGTGCGTCCGGGAGGTCGAGGAGTTCGCGGCCGTGCTCGTCACGGAAGGTGAGCAACTCGTCGCGGACCGCGGTCACCGCGGTGGGTAGCCCGGCCAGGCCGCACCAGGCACGCAGATCGGCCACCGAAGCGGGACCGAACGCGGCGAGATATCGCAGCACCAGCGCCTTTCCGACCGGATCGGTGCCGTCCGGGGTGGGCGGGTCGACCGCGCGACCCAACCAGGCGGCGAGTGGCACGGTACGGGCGCCGGCCGTGCGGCGCCACAATCCGCGTGGGGGCAACTGCACGGTCGGGACGAGGGCGGCGATCACCAGTTCACCCAGTGGCCGCGGCCCGGCGGCCGGCCAGCGCGCAGCGAGTTCCCGGCCGAGTTCCGGCATCGTGCGGGATCGGCCGTCGGCCAGCAGTTCCTGGGCCGCGGCCGCGAGTTCGTCGAGGTCCACGCCGGCGAGTTCGCGGCGGTAGGTCCCGAGGACCCGCTGGCGCAACATGGCGTCGTGGCGGGCCCGCCACGCCAACGCGTCGCCGGCGGTGACGAGGTGGACCGTGCGGCGCATGAGATGGAGGCGCACCACCCGGCGGGTCGTGAGCAGTTCGTCGAGGGTCGCCGGATCGAAGGCGCGCAGCCGTGACCACAGCCCTACGAACGGTTCCTGTGGCTCCTGAGCCTGTAATCCGCACAGATGTGCCACGGCCTCGGACACCGGTAGGTCGGCGCGGTCGAGCAACAATTGCCGGGCGAGGGTGGCCCGGTTGAGCGCGCGGGCGGACAGTACGGTCATCGGGCCGGGCCGCCGTCCGCTCGGCGGCCGGAAACCGTTGTACCGCAGAGGGTCCGGCGGCGGGCAATGGATACGACCACTCCGGGCCGCGATCCGTACCGGGTTCGACGGTCCGAACCATCCGGTCGGGCACCTCGCCGGAGGTGACCGCGGCACAGGCCGGCCGGATCGCCGAGCCGCGCCGGGATGTGCGGGCCGATGGCGGTGGAGACGGCCTCGGGATGGGTGCCGGCGCGGTCTAGGCCCGCGTCCAGCGAACGGTGGACGATTCGGACGTATTCGTCACGGTAGGGATTTCCCGCCGGACCGGACGTCATGGCGCCGCGGCGGTACGGGCCGGCCCGTCTTCCGGTGCGACCGAGGGGGCGCGTTCTCATCGTGGTGTCCATTCGTGTGTCGGTCTTCCGAGTGGGGTGGCGCGCAATGGGCCACCGCAGCGGATGTGTCCGCCCCGGTGGCCCGTAGGTCATCCGTTGTATTCGCTGGTGACGTCGAGGACCCACACGACACCGAAGCGGTCGCGCAGCATCCCGTATACGGGCGCCCAGCTCGCCGGGGCCAGCGGGACGACGACCGTCGCGCCCGCGGCCAGTTTCTCCCAGTAACCCGAGACCTCCTCGGCGGTCTCGCCGCGTACGGAGACGAAGAACGCGTTCTCGCCCGGGGTATGGGCAGTCGGCGCGGGGACATCGTAGGCCATCACGCGGAAACCGTTGCCGGCCTGTACCTGCCCCCACATGATCTGGTCGGCTTCGGACTCGTTGCCTACGGCTCCGGCGTCGTTGTAGGTGATGGCGGCAAGATGACCGCCGAACACCGACTGGTAGAACTCCAGCGCCGCACGGGCCTCGCCGCGGAAGTTCAGGTGGGTGGTGGTGGTGAGGGACACGGTTGCTCCTGATTCGCACTCGGTGACTTACCGGGAGCAACATTCGCAGGGGTAGCGGACAGGATATGTCCTCTACTGCGCCCAGAATGAGAATGTGCCGAAAACTTCCGCCCGGCTGCTTGTGCTGCTGTCCCTGTTACAGGTGCGCCGGGACTGGCCGGGAACGCTACTGGCCGAAAGGCTGGAGGTCAGCCCGCGCACCGTGCGCCGCGATGTCGACCGGTTACGTGAGCTGGGCTATCCGATCGTCACCACCAAAGGCCCGGACGGCGGATACCGCCTCGGCGCCGGCAGCGCGCTCCCGCCGCTTTTGTTCGACGACGAGCAGGCCGTGGCCCTCACCCTCGCGCTGCAGATCGCCACCACCGCGGGCGCCGGACTCGAGGAACCCGCGGTGCGCGCGCTGAACACGATCCGCCAGGTGCTGCCCGCGCGCCTGCGTCACCGCATCGACGCCCTCCGGATCACCGCGGTCGAAACACCCTCGAGCCGGCCCGTCCCGGACGTGGACACCGTCGTTCTCACGACCCTCGGCGCGGCCGTTCATCACAGCGAAGTTCTGCGCTTCGACTACGCCGCCGACGGAATGGTCGAGGCACTGGGCCCGGATCGGTGCCGGGTCGCCGCCGGGTCGTGGTCGTGGGTGGGGCTGGCCGGTGCCCTCGGCAGGTTCGACGCCGATATCGAGGTTGTGGGCCCACCCGAGCTCACCGCCGCATTCGCCCGCCTGGCCCGCCGCTACGCCGACGCGGCGGACAGCGGACCCGGCATATGCTCGGCACCGGCGTGAGAGAGCAACTTTCAGCGCGTCGTCATCGCCATCCATCCACGGAGCGCCCCATGGGAAGCCGACCCCGGTCGACTCCTCGGAAACCGCCCGGAGCCGGCGGGCCACCTCGGCGTCCCCGCGCCTTCGCCGGTCACGCCACGCCGCGCCGGCATTTCCCGAAGCGCCAAGCCCTGCCGAGCGCACTCGCCGAAGGCGGGTTCGCCCGGCCGGACGCCGCGCTGCCCACCGTGGCAGAACGCGACATATTCGACTCCCCCTGCCGCGGCGACATCACCGGGCGAGCGCGGTCCGTCAGAAGTCGAAGCCACCGCCGTCGAAACCACCGCCGTCGAAACCACCCCCGTCCCCGCCCCAATCACCGCCGTCGCCCGGACCCCCGTAATCCTGCCCGCCCTCGGCGAATCCGTCCGCATAGCCTTCACCGAAGCCCTGTTCGAAGCCTTCGGCACCGTAACCCACGCCGGCCATCCCGGAGAACAGCGAGCTGAACAGCAGCGCCGAGCCCACACCCCAGGCCCCGGCGACCATGGCCGGTTTCCACCAGGGCTCGGAATACCAGCCGGCCGGGACGGGCCGGCCCGCGACGCGTCCGCCCGGGAAGTAGTTCGGCGTTCCGGCCGAAGGCCGGGGAGACGCGGCGATCCGGCGGTTGTCGAAGTCGATCACCCGGTCTTCGCTGACCTCGCCCGCGGTGTCCCGTCCCGCCAACTCGGGTACGGCGGGGCCGGGGTCCATCTCCATGGCGATCCGTGCGGCACGGATGTAGTAGAGCCCCTCGACCGCGGTCTGTTTCGCCAAGCGGGCTTGGACCGGGGTTCTGGCCTGGTCGACCTGTGAGCCCGCCGCGGTATGACGTTCGGCGGCGTCGGCGAGCGCCTGCTGGGCGGCGGGATTGCTGCCGGAGAGCTGGTAGACCTGCCCGCCGAGGCGCTCGTTGAGCCGGCGGGCGTCGGCCAGCGCGTCGGCCAGTTCGGCCGCCGCCCGCATTCTGTTCTGCCGGGACCGCCACACCAGGATCGACGCCACCAGCACGACCGCCACCGCGATCAGTAGCCACTCCATGGTCACGCACTCCTCTTGTCCGCGGAGCACCGTGCCGACCAGCGTACCCGCTGGACAGGCGTCCACGGCGTGACCAGGCACCGGCGTACGCCGCGGGGACCTGGTCGGGCCGTCACCGGGATATCGGGCGGCAGCGCCGCCGCGCGATGCCCGGGCGTACGCGGTCGCCGGGGCCGCATCTCGCCACGCGGGCCGGTTTCGGGAGTCGGAAGCACTGACCGACCCGCCGATCCTGGTTTCCCTGGAAGCCCAGTACCACATCATCATGCCGCTCGCGCGAAACGCCGACGAGCAGCTCTTCCTCTATACACCGAGCACCACTCTGTTGCTCATCGCGACCAGCCGGACCTCGGTCAGCATGGGCCGGTTCAGTGTCGCCGCCACACGGACATTGCAGTTGCTGCAATCCCCCGATCCCTGACCGGCGCAAGGGAGTGGGCCGGCGCCCGGGTCCGTCGATCAGCGGGAACCCCGCAGCGAGGCCAGCAGCCCGATCCCGGGCGCGAGTGCGCCGTCCTGACCGAGTGCGTGGAAATCCGCCGCGACCGGATCAGGATCGAGCCTTCCCGCCCGCACGGCCTGATAGCGCACCTGCGACCACACGAAGGTGTCCAGATCGTCGAACCGGGTACCGCCTTCGAGGACCTCTTCCTCGTGGAACCAGATCGCCACCCGACCACTGGTGAGCACCGTGTACAGGTTGCCGCCACCGTCGGCACCCACGGTGTACACGTCCTCGTCGGTGAGTTCGGTGCGGTAATCGCTGTCCAGCAGCCCGCAATCGTTGGCGGCGAAACCGAACCCGTAGGACCAGTCGTAGATGTCGAGGAACTGCGGCATCGTCCCGGACCGCACCCGGCGATCGAATCCGGCGAGCGCGGCGGCGGCGGCCGGCTCGAGGCGTTCCAGGAACGGCTCGACCGGCCGCACCGCGGCGCCGGGGATCTCGACCCGCGGCCGGTCGGCGAACCAACGCGTCAGGTCGGCGTCGAGATCGCGCTCGATGTAACCGATCAGGTCCGCACGGGTTATCGACATCGCCGGATCGTATGTCGCCGGATGCGCCGGCGCCACCGGCGCGAGCACCCCGGCGCCGGTGGCGGCCGGTCGCCCGGCGGGCCGCGGCGGGGGACGGGCAGAATATGCCCGGTGAGCGCAACCTTGCAGGCCGGCGGCCTGGCGGCCGGACACGCCGAACGCACCCTGTTCGCCGACCTCGATTTCACCCTCGCTCCCGGCGACGTGGTCGGCCTGGTCGGCGTGAACGGCGCCGGTAAGTCGACGCTGCTGCGTATGCTCGCCGACGGCACCCCGGACGAGGGCACTATTACCCTGAGCCCACCGGACGCCACCGTCGGCTACCTGGCGCAGGAACCCGAACGCATCGAGGGGGAGAGCGTATTCGGGTTCCTCGCCCGGCGCACCGGCGTCGCGGATGCCCAGCGGGTCATGGACGCGGCCGCCGAGCGCCTCGGCGAGGGTGGTGCCGACGACTACTCCCCCGCTCTCGAGCGCTGGCTCGCGCTCGGCGGCGCCGACCTCGACCAGCGCGCCGCGGAGGTCGCCGCGGACCTCGGCCTCACCGGTAACCTCGCGGGCGGACTGGATACGCCGATGACCGGTCTGTCCGGCGGGCAGGCCGCCCGTGCGGGTCTCGCCTCGGTGCTGCTGTCACGCTTCGACATCCTGCTGCTCGACGAACCCACCAACGATCTCGATCTCGACGGCCTCGAACGCCTCGAACGGTTCGTCACCGGGGTGCGCACGCCGCTCATGATCATCAGCCACGACCGGGAGTTCCTGACCCGCACCGTGACCAGCGTGCTCGAACTCGATCTCGCCCAGCAGCAGGTCGGCTTCTACGACGGCGGCTACGACGCCTATCTGGCCGAGCGCGAGATCGCGCGCCGGCACGCCCGTCAGGCCTACGACGACTACGCGGCCACCCGCGCCGGGCTGGAGGCCCGGGCGCTCATGCAACGCAACTGGCTCGAACACGGTGTGCGGAACGCGCGCCGCAAGAGCAAGAACGACTCGGACAAGGCCGGCCGCAAGATGCGCGCCGAATCCACCGAGAAACAGGCCGCCAAGGCCCGCCAGACGCAACGCCGTATAGAGCGGCTCGACGTGGTGGAGGAACCACGCAAAGAGTGGGAACTGCGGATGACGATCGCGACCGCGCCCCGCAGCGGCACCGTCGTCGCGACGGCCGCCGCGGCCACCGTCACACGCGGCGCGTTCACCCTCGGGCCGGTGACCACCCGGATCGATTGGGCCGACCGCATCGTCGTGTCCGGGGTCAACGGCTCCGGTAAATCCACCCTGCTCGCACTGTTGCTCGGCAAGCTGGCTCCCGACACCGGGACGGCGGCACTGGGGTCCGGCGTGCGGGTCGGCGAGGTCGACCAGGCGCGCGGCCTGTTCCGCGGGGACGCCGCGCTCGCGGCCACCTTCGGCGCGGCGGTGCCCGACTGGCCGGACGCCGAGGTGCGCACCCTGCTCGCCAAGTTCGGTCTACGCGGCCCGCACGTGCACCGCGCCTGCGACACCCTGTCCCCGGGCGAACGCACCCGGGCCGCGCTGGCGCTGCTCCAGGCCCGCGGCGTGAACCTGCTCGTCCTGGACGAGCCGACCAATCATCTCGATCTGCCGGCCATCGAGCAGCTCGAGGAGGCTGTCGACTCGTTCACCGGCACACTCCTGCTGGTGACGCACGACCGGCGGATGCTGGATTCGGTGCGCGCCACCCGGCGCTGGCATCTGGCCGGCGGACGGCTCCACGAGGAATAGGCGAATGCCGCGGCGTCAGCGTCGTACGGGTTCGTCGATCAGTTCGGACGGGGCCTCCCCCGACGCGAACGCGGCCACCGCGGCCAGCTCGTCACCGACCGACTCGTGGGTCTTCTCCTCGGCCCCTCCCCTACGACGGTCGTCGGTGAAGAAGGAGAAGATCGCGCCGAGCACGCAGCAGATGAGCGCGAAGGTGAAGGCGGCGCTGAGACCGTCGGCGAACGGGTCGCTGATCAGGTGCGGGAAGAACTCGAGTCCGGTCAGATGATCGACGGCGGTCTGCGGCAGCCCGTGCAGCGCCTCGCCGCCGACCTGCTGGATGGGGTTGTAGCCGAGGAAGGCCGCGAACAGGATGCCGACCGTCGGCAGCGCGGCGATGCCCTGAGCAGGGGTGTCCGCCATACCACCCGCGGTCAGCCCGTCGAACATGGCGGCCGGCAGGTGCGCGCTCAGTCCGGCGATCATCAGCGAGAAGAACAGTCCGATCGACAGCACCATCGCCGCGTTCTGGAAGGTCGTCATCATGCCGGCGCCCGAGCCACGGGAGGTATCCGGCAGGGAGTTCATCACCAGGGCGCGATTCGGCGAGGAGAACAGGCCCATGCCGATGCCGTTGATCAGCAGGATCAGCGCGAACACCCAGTAGGAGAAGTCGACCGGCAGGGCGATCAGGCCGGCGAAGGTCCCCGCGGTGACGATCATGCCGGTGGTGGTGAACGCCCTGGTGCCGAACCGGTCCGACAGTGCGCCGGAAAGCGGTGCGCTGAGCAGGAAGCCGATCGTCATCGGCACCATGTAGATACCGGCCCACAGCGGGGTGCGGGAGTAGTCGTAGCCATGTTGCGGCAACCAGATGCCCTGCAGCCAGATGATGAGGATGAACTGCAGACCGCCGCGGCCGATCGAGGCCATCAGATTGGCGGCATTACCGAATGCGAAGGAGCGGTTCCGGAACAACGACAACTCGAACAGCGGGCTCTCGACCTTCGTTTCGATGTACACGAAGACGCCGAGTACGACGCAGCCACCGATGATCGCCGTCAACACCCAGGGATTCGCCCAGCCCATATCGGAGTCGCCATACGGCTGGATGCCGTAGGTGATGCCGACCAGGATCGCGACGAGACCGACCGCGAATGTCGCATTGCCCCACCAGTCCATCTTCGCCCGCTTGCGTACCCCGGTGTCGCGTAGCTTCAGATAGGCCCAGACGGTACCGACGACCCCGAACGGCACGGAGACGAGGAAGATGTAGTGCCACTGGATGGGCGCCAGCACACCGCCCACGAGCAGGCCCAGGAACGAACCGGCAATGGCGGCGACACCGTTGATACCCATGGCGAGTCCACGTTGGTCGGCGGGGAACGCGTCGGTGAGGATGGCGGAACTGTTGGCCATGAGAAAGGCGCCGCCGATGCCCTGGACAACCCGCCAGGCGATCAGCCAGATCGCCGCCGCGGGACCGTCGAACCAGGTGATCGCCAGGAAGATCGAGGACACGGTGAAGATGGCGAAACCCATGTTGTACATGCGGGCGCGGCCGAACATGTCACCGAGACGGCCGAAGCCGACCACGAGTACGGCGGTGACGACGAGGAACCCCATCATCATCCACAGCAGGTAGCCGGTGTTCCCGGACTCCAGCGGGTTGAGGTCGATGCCCTTGAAGATATCGGGCAGTGCGATCAGCACGATGGACGAATTGATCGTGGCGATCAGCATGCCGAGGGTGGTGTTGGAGAGCGCGATCCATTTGTAGTGCGGTCCGAGATCCGCCGGATGCGCGGCAGCCGCTCGGCTGACGGGCGTGGTCATGGATGGCTCCTTCGAGCGATGGTTCAAGGAAGGGCTGCGCCGCACTGCGCATCGCCTGTGGGTACTGGGCGGACTAGGTCATTCCGAGGGCACCGGCCAGAATCGCGACTCCCCGGCCGACCGTCAGACGGTCGGCCGGGGTGAGGCTGCCGACGGCCTCGGCGAGTACCTGTGCTCGCCGGGTCCGGGCATCGGCGATCAGTGCGATCCCGGCCGGTGTCGGATTCAGCAGACGGGCGCGCCCGTCATCGGGGTCGGGGGTGCGCTCGACGTATCCGTGCCCCTCGAGGACGGCCACGATCCGGGAGATCGTCGGCGCCGAGACCGATTCCCGTTCGGCCAGGCCGGACAGCCGGATCGGAGCGTGGTTGATGATCGTCCACAGCGCCGAGGCGACACCCGCGCTGAGATTGCGGCTCTGCCCACGGGTTCGCAGCGTCCGGTTGATCCGGGTGAGCAGGTGATACAGCGTCGCGATCTCGGCGGGGGTGCCCAGCGCGCCGGTCGCGGCCGTACCCTCCATCGCGCCCATCTTTCGTTTGTTCGTTCGCAAGAGATTTTCGTTCGTGCCGTAATTAATTGCTTCCGCTAAGTAATCACACTGTACCCCGCCCGGCCCGCGGGATGCGGCCGGTGTCGGCGTGTGCGACCGGCCGCACCGGCGTCACCGGCGGTGCGGTGCCCGGTAACAGTGGTTTCCCCGGCAGAGCCCGGCGGTGGATACCGCGGGACCGAGCCGATGCCGCAAACTGTCCGGTGATGAAACTGCCCGTGCTCCCCGACCTACCGATTCGCGGCGTTCTCGATCACCTCGTCGAGACGTCGGCCGAACACGGAACCGCCGTGCTGGTGGCGCCACCGGGGACCGGGAAGACGACCCTGCTGCCCTTGGCGCTGGCGCAGCACGCCACCGGGCGGGTGGTCGTGGCCGAGCCGCGACGACTGGCGGCTCGGGCCGCGGCCGGGCGGATGGCCGCGCTACTGGGCGAGCAGGTGGGTGACACCGTCGGCTACTCGGTCCGGGGGGACCGGCGCGTGGGGCGGCGGACCCGGATCGAGGTCGTGACATCCGGACTCCTGGTGCGCCGGTTACAGGACGATCCCGAACTGACCGGGGTCGAGGTGATCGTGCTCGACGAATGCCACGAACGGCACCTCGACGCCGATCTCCTCTTGGCGCTGCTGCTGGACGCCCGCGCCGGGCTGCGACCGGATCTGCGAGTGCTCGCGACATCGGCGACCGTTGCGGCCGAACGCCTCTCGACGCTGCTGGGCGAGCAGCACCCCGCACCCGTCGTGCAGGTCGAGGGGCGAACTCATCCGGTGGAGACGACATACCTTCCGCCGCTGCCGCGGGAGCGGTTCGAAGCCCACGTCGCGCGCGCCACCCGTGCCGCACTCGCCGCGACCGAGGGCGACGTCCTGGTCTTCCTGCCCGGTGCCGCCGAAATCCGCAGGGTGACGGCCCTTCTGGACGACCTGTCCGATATCGACATCGTGCCGTTACACGGCAGACTTTCGGCGGCGTCGCAGGACACGGCGTTACGGCCCGGACCCCGGCGGCGGGTGGTGCCGGCGACGGCGGTGGCGGAGTCGAGCCTGACGGTGCCGGGAGTACGGGCGGTGGTGGATTCCGGACTCGCCCGGGTCCCCCGCATCGATCGTGCCCGGGGCCTGTCCGGTCTGGCCACCGTGCGGGTTTCGGCGGCGGTGGCCGAGCAGCGAGCCGGGCGGGCCGGGCGGGAGGCTCCGGGACACGTATGGCGCTGCTGGCCCGAATACGAGCACGGCACGCTGCCCGCCTACCCGGAACCGGAGATCCGGACCGCCGACCTGACGCGCTTGGCGCTGGAGCTGGCGTGCTGGGGTACCTCCGACGGGCAGGGCCTGACCTGGTGGGACGCGCCACCGGCCGGGGGGTTGGCGGCCGGGCGGGAGGTATTGCGCGCCCTGGGGGCCGTCGGCGGAGACGGTGCGGTGACCGACCGCGGGCGGCGTATGGCCCGCATCGGACTGCATCCGCGGCTGGCGCGGGCATTGCTCGACGGCGCGGCCGTGGTCGGTCCGCGGGCGGCGGCGGAGGTCGTCACCGTACTCGACGACGACAGTCATCTGTCCGGCGTCGATCTCGCGGCCGGTCTGCGGGCGCTGCGGCGCGAACGGCCGGTGCGCTGGCGGCGGGAGATCGATCGGCTGGCCCGGTCGGTCGACGGGCCGGCGGGCGAAGACGATCCGGCGCTCATCGTCGCATTGGCCCATCCGGAACGGCTGGCGCGCCGGCGCGGCCCGGGTTCGACCAGTTATCTCATGGCCGGCGGGACCGCGGTGACGCTGCCGCCCGGTGCCGGAACAGGTGCCGCCGAGTGGCTGGCGGTCGGCGTCGCGACGCGCGATCCCGGCCGGGCCGAAGGGGTCGTACGGTTGGCCGCGGTCGCCGATGAACAGCTGGCCCGGCGAGCCGCCTCGAACCTGCTGACCACCGTCGACGAAATAGATTGGATCGACGGCGAGGTGGTCGCGCGGCGCACCGAGCGGCTGGGTGCGATCACCCTGTCGGCCACCCCGATTTCCGACCCCGAACCCCGGTTGCTCGGCGCGGCGATACGGCGCGGGCTGAATTCGACCGGGCTCGGTCTCCTGTCCTGGACCGCGGATGCGCGCACCCTACGTCAGCGCCTCGATTTCCTGCACCGCACACTCGGCGACCCCTGGCCGCCCGTCGACGACGAGTCACTGCTCGCCGACGCGGAGACCTGGCTCGGCCCCGAACTCGCCACCGCCCGCCGCCGCGCCGACCTCGAACGCATCGACGCAGGTCAGGCACTGCGCCGCCTGCTGCCCTGGCCGGAGGCCGCCCGCTTGGACGAACTGGCGCCCGAGCGGGCCGAGGTCCCCTCCGGCAGCCGTCCCCGGCTCGACTATTCGACCGACCCGCCGGTGCTCGCGGTCAAGGTGCAGGAGATTTTCGGCTGGACCGACACACCACGCCTGGCCGGCGGACGTGTTCCGGTGGTGCTGCACCTGCTCTCCCCGGCTCAGCGCCCGATCGCGGTGACCACGAATCTCACCTCGTTCTGGCGGACCGGCTGGCCCAGGGTCCGCGCCGATCTCCGCGGCCGCTACCCCAAACATGCCTGGCCGGAGGACCCGGCCACCGTGCCCGCCCACCGGGGCACCGCCGGCAATGCGGGCCGCGACCGGCCGGCGCCACCACGCTGAGCCACGCTTCGGCGTGCCCGCACGGTCCGCCGGACCCGGTTTCCGGTCACGCCCGCACCGGCGACCGGCCGAAGACGCCGGGGTGATTGCGCTGTGATTGCCGGGTCCCGCAGACTTGGGGCCGGGCAACGGTCCGGCTCAGCGCGCACCGGGAGGTCAGGGGTGACGATTCATCGCACGCTCACGCTCGTCGCAGCCGTGTTGCTCGCCGTGGTGGGCTGCGGTGACGATTCCGGCCCGCGGACCGGCGACGCGAGAACTCCGGCGGCGCCCGTCCCGCCGCCGGAGTTCTGGTCGCAATCCGCCGACAGCCCGCAGCAGCAGACGGCCGTCGCCGAGGCGACCCGGCAGATCGACGTCTGCGCCCTCCTCCCCCGCGACACCCTCGACGACCTGGGCCTCGGCGAAATCCAGAGCGTCACCGTCGGCCTGTACTCGTGCCGGGCCACCCTCGGTGCCGCGGGCGACGCCGCCACACTCACCTGGCATTCGACCCTGCTTCCCCCACTCACCCCTAATCGCGGCCGCACCGAACAACTCGGTGAGGTGACCGCCCTGGTGGTCCCCGGCCGTGACGGCGATCCGCGTGCCTGCGGCGCCACCGTCCGCTTTCCGGCGGGCGCCGCCTTCTACCTCGATGTCTCGGTTCCGGACCGCGATTCGTGCGCGGTCGCCGATGGTTTGCTGCCCGGTATGATCGAGCGCTGGCGGCAGTCGCCGGCCCAGGGCACCTCTCCCGATACCGCCCCCACGGTGCTGCTCGGCGCCGACCCGTGCGCGGTGCGCGCGAAACTGACCGGCACCGCCGATACCGACGAGCGCCGGCTGACCCAATGCCTGTTCCGGTACCGGGACGAAACCGTCACGGTGGTGTACGACTACCGCGTTCCCGACCAGATGCCGGCCCGCAGCACCGAGGAGAAGATCGACGACCGCACCGTGTTCCGCACGACCTCGCTCTACGACAGCAGTATCCCGATCTATTCCGCCGCGGTCGGCCCCGAACTACCCGCCAGCAGCACCGCTTTCGTTTCCCGTGTCCCGGCCGTCGAGGTCACCTCGGCCACCGACGACGTCGCCCGCCAAGTGATGGCCCAGGTCCTGACACTGTTCCCGCGGTGAGCCCCGGCGGCCCGCACGGGCGTCGTGCGCGCGGGCCCCGCGAGGGCTACCGCGTCCGCGGCAGGAACCGATCGTCCAGGAGACCGGCGTAGTCGGGGAGCCGGGTCCCGGCGGGGATCGAACCCTGGGTTTCGGCCCAGGTGCCGAGTTCGGTGAGCTTCGGGGCGAGACCGGGATCCAGTTGCAGGGTGAAGTCGAATTGCGAGAGGACTTTCCGCAGCAGGCCGGGGTCGAGCTGGGTCGCGCCGGCGACAGCGCCGACGGCGGTATCGGAGATCTTCTCCAATTCGGCGCCCGCGTCGTCGAGCGCGGCGAAGAAGGCGGCGATGGCGGGGCTCTTCGCGGCGATCGCCGCCTGGGTGGCCAGGTAGAGACTGTGCTGGCTGTAGCTGACGCCGGCGAGCTCGACCGCGTCGGCGCCCAGGGCCTGGACCACCTGCGCCTGATAGGGCTGGAAGATCGACACGGCGTCGACATTGCGCTGGGTGGCGGCGGTGACCGTCGCCGACGGGGAGACCTGCACCAGATTCGCCGCCACGGCGTGCTGTGCCAGCGTATCGGCCGCGAAATAGGCCGCGCTCGTACCGAGCGGGGTACCGATCGACTTACCCGCCAGATCATCGACGCTGTCTATCCCAGCGCTCCGACGCGCGACTATCCGGGATCCCTCCCAGCGGGCGCCGTCGCCGACCACGCGCAACGACGGCGAGCGCGTCAGGACAGCGGAAGTGGGCGCGTCGGCGGCGGTGGCGATATCGACCTGGCCGGCGGAGACGGCCTGCAGCGCCTCGATACCGGAGGGGAAGTTCACGACCTGGACCTGCACGCCGTGCTTGCGCGTCGCCGACCGGATGTCGAGCAGCCGGTCGGCCCATTCGAGCGCCGGCGCCGGCCACGCCATATCGTCGTAGTGCCGATCGGCCCGGCACTATGACTTTCACCCGGCGCCGAGAGCGGCCCTGGTTCAGGACGGGTTTGTCAGTCCGCTGTATCGAATGCTCTCCGCCGCACACCGAAACGCGCGAGCAAGCTGGTTGTGACCAGCCCGAATATCGATCTTCCGCCCCCTCGAACGGGCGAGTTCTTTCCGGACGCGAACCAGACCTGGAAATTCGCCGGGTTGACCGGAAGCGAGATGTGCTCGTGGGTTATCGCCCAGGTACCGTCCGTCCGTCGCAGGCAGACTGTCTCGCGTACCCATATCGGTAGCTCGATGCCGCAGCGGCGCGTTCCCGAGTCGAGGTGGAGCATGTGGGCGAAAGCCGTGTTTTCAGAAGTGCTGACGGCCACATCGTGGGTTTTCAAGCCGATGGGACCGATATACCCGTCGAACCACCGCACGAAGTTGCGGCGCACTTCATCCGAACCCGTGAACCGCAAGGGTGCGACGGCATCGTAATAGACGATATCCGGTGCATAGAAAGACATGAGGCGATCGATGTCTTTGGACCGCTGCGCCTCTGTCCGGCTCTCCAGGAGCGCCCTGACCTGGGCTTCATACGAGGTCATCGTGTCTCCGCTCAAGATTTCTCGGCTACCGCCGGCCGGCTGACGGCCGACTCTGTGCTTGCACGTATCCGACGACGCGGCCCGGCCGGATGTGAGGTGAAAACTCGAATGCGCATATCTACATTTCGACACTTCTCGAACGGCATGCTCCGATCCTGCTGATACCCGCCGCAGCCGACCGGTCCACACACCGGGATCAGATCTCGGAGGGGTCGTCCGGGACCTCGGAGGCAACGGCGCGGCTGCCCGCCGAGCCCGCGAGCAGGACGGCGAATCCGTCCAGGTGCCGCGCGAGTCCGTATTCGAACAGTCCGTCGAGGTCCGCGGTCGTATCCTCCGGAGCCGCCGCGAGCCGGGGGAATCGGCCGGTGCCGAGCAACTCGTGGGCACGGGTACGCGCCGCGGCCCGCCACCCGTCGAGCGTGACACCGGTGCTCTGTTCGGCCTCGGCCTCCTCCGCCACCGATATCGCCGCGGCGAGGACGAGCGAATGCAGCGTCAGGGCTTCGCGCATCCGGACCTCCGCGGACAGTCCCGTCCCGTCCAGGGCCCGCAGGATCCATTCGGTCTGCGCCATCGTATTGAGCGCGAGTAGGGGGCGGGTGAACGAGACGACGCGCGGCAGCCACAGATGCCGTCGGCACAACTGCCACTGCAGGCGGGCGATCCGCTCGAGGTCGTGCCGCCAGCCGAGCACCCCGGGCTCCGGGAGGTCCAGTTCCCCGAACGCCGCGTCGGCCATCTGGGTGAGCAGTTCGTCCTTGTTGGCCACAAACCGGTACAGCGACATCGGGCCCGTGCCGAGCTCGGCCGCCAGCCGTCGCATCGAGACGGCCTCGAGCCCTTCGGTATCC
>NZ_BAGJ01000090.1 GCF_000308775.1 Nocardia testacea NBRC 100365 | reverse complement strand
TCGGCACCACACCGGTCACCGAGGACGACCCCACTCGAGCTCGTCAACCGAATCGAGCAGCTGCGCAGGACCAGGAAGTGGTCGGCACGCAGGATCGCGATCGAACTGACTGCCGAGCACACACCGGTCTCGGTGCGGACCGTGGGGCGCCACCTCGTCGCGCTCGGACTGAACCGGCGACGGTTCCTCGACCCGAACGGCGAACCGAACCGGGCCCCACGCCGCATCATCGCCCGCCGGCCTGGGCACATGGTGCATGTCGACATCAAGAAGGTCGGCCGGATCCCTGATGGTGGCGGCTGGCGTGTTCACGGCCGAGGTTCGGCCCAAGACCTTGCCGCCCGGGCCGCGGCCAAACGCCGCCGGCCCGGCTACTCGTTCCTGCACACCGCGGTTGATGGCTACTCCCGCCTGGCCTACACCGAAGCTCTCCACGACGAGAAAGCGGTCACCGCGGTCGGGTTCATGTTCCGGGCCAGAGCGTTTTTCGCCGCGCACGGCATCACCCGGATCGAGCGGATCGTCACCGACAACGGCCCCTGCTACAAGGCCCGCGACTTCGCGAAGGTGCTTCTCGGGGCCCGTCACCAGCGGATCACGCCCTACACGCCCCGACACAACGGGAAAGTGGAGCGCTACAACCGGATACTGGCCGAGGAATTCCTATACGCCCGCGAATGGACCACAGATTCCCAGCGCCGACAGGCGCTGGGAATCTGGAACATCCACTACAACTATCATCGACCACATTCGGCCGCCGGAAACCGGCCCCCAGCCAGCCGCCTCCGCACCGGTGTCACCAACGTTATGGCCTCATACA
>NZ_BAGJ01000091.1 GCF_000308775.1 Nocardia testacea NBRC 100365 | reverse complement strand
TATCCCCTGTGTGCCTTGTCTGTGGTGGGGCCGGCGGGCCGCGACGCGTCCCGGCGGAGAGAGGATCGTGGTCGTCAGCGACCGTTCTCGGCGGCTTTCTTCGCCTTCTTGGCGTGCTGGTCGAGCTGGGCGCCGATCACATGGTCCAGCGAGGTACCGGCCGGCCAGCCCACGTAGTGGCAGAGGAACAGCGCGATCTCCCGCAGCTGGGTCTCGTCGAGTTCCTCGTTCTGCAGGGCGGCGCCGACCTGGATACCGGCGACATCGAACAGGCCCTGGGCCGTGAGCGCCCCGAGCAGCAGCAGCCTGCGGTCCCGCAGGGTGAGGCCGGGACGCGACCAGATATCGGCGAACAGATGGTCGGCGGTGACGGCGAAATGGTCGCCGGGGCCGTCCTTGAATTCCCATCCGTAGACCTCCGCCATCTTGGCCAGCCCGCGTTCACGCACAGTGGACTCGGGGGTGGGGTCGCTCATGGCTGCTCCTTCGCCGCCGGATCGCTCCGCCGGAAGTGTCTGGACAGGTGTACGGAATATAATTCGGACACTCTCCACCACGCAAGAACATGTTCTCGTTCGGGCGGCGGAAAACCGTCGGTAACGCGCGTCGGGCAACCTTGGGGAATCACTTCGGACCCGGCACCGATTCTGGGAAAATTGCTGAATCGTTGTCGGCCACACCTGTCGATGGTAGCGTCCAGACACATGTCCAGCTATGTGTCTTCCCGACGGGCCGGCCGCTCGTCATCCAGGAGGAACTCGTTCTCGGACCGGGCAGGTTCCGACCCGGGAGCGCTACGCCCCGCCGCCCCGGGAAACCGCCCCGCACACTCCACCCCGAGGGAGCACACATCATGAAAATCGTCGCCGATCTGGATCTGTGCCAAGGACACGCCGTCTGTGCCGCCGAAGCGCCGGACGTCTTCTCCGTACCCAAACGCGGCCAGGTGGAGATCCTCGACCCGAACCCGGGCCCGGAACTGAAAGCAGACGTCGACAATGCCGTCCGCTACTGCCCCACCCAGGCCCTGCTGCTCGTCGCCGATACGCCATGAGCGAGTCAGGCCCGGAGGCGGTAGCGCAGCGTGACCACGCAGGGCCCTCGCTCATGGCCGGACAACACCGACTGAGCGGATCCGGGCCGCGGGCGCTGGTGCGACACCGTCGCCTGCGCTCCGGCGTCCGCGTCGGTCTGTCGGCCGATCACTGTCTCACCCGTGCTCGACGACCACCGCTTCCGACTTGATCCAGCCCACAAATCTTTTCGAAAGGGACACATCCATGACAGGTTTCGACCGCGCCGAACTCGACGAGATGGTGCGCCGCTGGGTGGCGGAGAACGAACGATGTGAGAAGCTCGGCGACTGGAAGCCGCTGGCCGATATGTACACCGTCGACGCCACCTACGGCTGGAACTACGGCCCCAAAGACGAATTCATGGCCGTGGGCCGCGACGAGATCCGCGATCTCGCACTCGGCCAGGAGATGGAGGGCCTGGAGGGCTGGCAGTACCCGTACCAGCAGTTCGTCATCGACGAGCGCAGCGGCGACGTGATCGGCTTCTGGAAGCAGGTCTACGACACCACGCCTCGCGCCGACGGCAGCAAGTACACGGTGAACGGAATCGGCGGCAGCTGGTTCCGCTACGGCGGCGACTACCAGTGGTCGTGGCAGCGCGACTTCTTCGACTACGGCAATGTCTCCGCGCTGTTCCTCGAGATGATGACCGATAAGGCGATGTCGGACGGCATGAACGCCCGGATCGCCAAGGCCACCTCCGGCCGACTGCCCGGGTGGTACCGGATCGGCACCGCGCCGGCCTCGCTCTGGTGACCCCGATGTCCATACCCACCAGCAGGTTTCACGAGCTGACGCGGGAGCAGCTGGCCGCCCTGGTGCCCGAACTGCTGCTGTGCGGGCAGCTGATCGACCGGTCCGGGATGGCGCACTGCATCTCCGCATTCGGCCGGGAGGGGATGGCCGAGGTCGCGATCGAGGAATGGCAGCTGTCCAGCCCGATCTACACCCGGCGGATGCAACGGGCGCTCGGCTACACCGGCGACGACGTGGTCACCATCTTCAAGGGACTACAGCTCGATATCGGCGCGCCACCGCAATTCATGGATTTCCGGTTCCGCGTCGACGACGCCCGCCACGGCGAGTTCTGGCTCGACCATTGCGGCGCCCTCGTCGATGTCGAGCCGATGGGCCCCGACTATGTGACGGCCATGTGCCACGACATCGAGGACCCCACCTTCGACGCCACGGCACTGGCCACCAACAAGTACGCCCAGGTGCGGCCCATCCACCGCCCGCCGCGCGTCCCCGCCGACCGGCATCCCATGTGCGCGTGGACGGTGATCATCGACGAATCGCACACCCCGCCGGAGGTGCCGCGCAATGCGCCGCTGGTCGAGGAGTCGGTGGCCGCGCGGTTACCGCTGGCCGATATCGACCCGGGCGACGAGGGCCGCGCCGACTACAGCGGGCCGCTGCTCAGCGATCTGCGGTTCGCCGACTTCTCGCATTCGGCCCTGGTCCGGATCGCCGAGGAGGTGTGCCTGCAGCAGCATCTGCTGGTGCTCGGTTTCATGATCGCGGTGCACGAACGCACCGATGACGACTCCGCCCTGGAGATCGGGCGCAAACAGTTCACCGGGATCGCCGGGGTGGCCTCGGAACGGATCCGCGCCTGCCTCGGGCTGGGCACCGATCTGGACGCGCTGGCCCAGGTACTGCGCGTGCACCCGGCGCTGAATCCGCGGCACTACACCGATGTCGACGTCGAGCCCGGCATCGGTGTACTGCGGATCCGGTTTCCCGCCGGCAGTGGCGCGCGCACCGACAGCGGCTGGCTGTCGATGATCGAGCCCGGCCGCCTCGGCCCGCTCGACGCCCTGGTCCGCGGGGTGGACCCGCATCTGCGGAGCCGGGTCGTCGACGAGGGGCCCGACGGCTGGACCGCCGAGATCTCGCGCGCCGACGAACCGTTCGCCGAAGCACCGGAGGTGGCCATCACCCGCTTCAGCACGGGCGTCGACTTCCGGTTCACCGACCGCGGTATCCCACTGCCCCTCACTGTTGTCTGACCCCTCCCGGCACCCTGTGCCCGGCCCACCGCAGGACTGATATGGCCAACAACTTCGCCGACCTGTTCGAACATTCGGTCGACGCCATGCCCGACCGGATCGCGCTGATCGAGGAGGGTCGGCGCGTCACCTACCGCGAACTGGACGAACGCGCCAACCGGCTCGCCCACCACCTCGCGGCGCAGGGGGTCACCCGCGGCACGCATATCGGGTTCCAGATGCACAACAGCATCGATACGATGCAGACGCTGATCGCCTGCTTCAAACTGGCCGCCGTACCGGTCAACATCAATTTCCGGTACGGCCCCGAGGAACTCGCCTACCTCTACGACAACGCCGACCTCGAATACCTGGTCTACCACGCCTGCTACGGGGATGCGGTGCGGGCCGCGGCGCAGCGGTCGCCGCGATTGAAGTACCTGCTGTGCGCGGCCGACGACCGCACTCCGGCCGACCCCGCTGTCGACTGCCTGGCCGAGGTCACCGCGGCCGCACCCAGCACCCGGCCGCAGGTACCGCGCACCGCCGACGATCTGTTCGTCATGTACACCGGCGGCACCACCGGTATGCCCAAGGGCGTGCTGTGGCGGCAGGAGGACATGTGGCGGGTCCTCGGCGGCGGGATCGACTTCTACAGCAACGAACCCGTCACCGACGAATACCAGCAGTCCCGCACCGGCGCCGCGGGCGAACCCTCCACCTGGCTGATCCTGCCGCCGCTCATGCATCTGGCGGCCATGATGCCGACCTTCATCGCCCTGTGGTCCGGCAACTGCGTGATCTTCGTACCCCGGTTCGATCCCGCTCACGTCTGGCGCACGGTGGCCGCCGAACGCCCCGGCGTCATGGTGGTCACCGGTGACGCCATGGCCCGCCCGCTCATCGACTCCTACCGCGCCGACCCCGTCGACGCCACCGGGCTGTTCATGATCGCCTCGGGCGCCGCCCTGCTCACCCAGCCGACCAAGAACGCACTGCTGGACCTGATCCCGAATCTGTTCGTCTCCGATTCCATCGGCTCCTCGGAAACCGGATTCGGCGGGATCGGCTTCGCGCAACGTGACGAGGACCCGGCGCGCAAGCCGCGGGTGTCGATCGGGCGCGGCGCGGTGGTCGTCGACGACGCCGGGCATCCGGTGGCACCGGGCGAAGAGGGCTGGCTGGCGAAGACCGGCGCGGTCCCGCTCGGCTACTACAAGGACCCGGAACGCACCGAGAAATTGTTCAAGATCGTGGACGGGCAGCGGATCGTGGTCACCGACGACCGGGCCCGGCTGGAGGACGACGGCACCATCAGCCTCATCGGCCGCGGCAATATGGTGATCAACACCGGTGGCGAAAAGGTGTTCGCCGAAGAGGTCGAGGGTGTGGTGAAAGCGCATCCCGATATCTACGACGCCACCGTGATCGGGGTACCGCACGAACGCTGGGGCCGGCAGGTCGCCGTGGTCGTCAGCCTCACCGGGGACGCGCTGGACCCCGAGGCGCTGCGCACCCATGTCCGCGGCCACCTGGCCGGGTACAAGGTGCCGCGCGCGATCTGGATCACCGACACGGTCGTGCGGTCCCCCAGCGGTAAACCCGATTACACCTGGGCCAGGAAGTACGCGTCGGAACGCGAGCCCGACCATCGGGCGGACTGACACCCGGCGGTACGGGCGCAGGCCACGGGATATCCCGGCGCGTTCCCGGCCGTGCGAGCGAGGCCGCCCCCAACCCACCGCGGGCGCTTCGGGAGAACGGTCAGGACCCTACGGCCGCCGGAGAGCACAGTCGGCCGTCGCGTACCTCCACGACTCGATCGGCCGCCGTGAGGTGGGTCGGGTCATGCGTGACCATGACGGTGGCGATCCCGCGACGGTGGGTCGATCGAGCGATCAGATCGACGACGGCCGCTCCACGCTCGCGGTCCAGGGCACTGGTGGGCTCGTCGACCAGGAGCACGGCCGGGTCGTTCATCAGCGCTCGGGCGATGTTCAGCCGCTGCCGCTGACCACCGGAGAGTTGATGCGGACGCCGACCGGCCACGTCGGCCAGACCGACCGATTCGAGTATCCGCAGGGCCCGGTCGTGCACGCCCCGGATGCTGCCGCCGTTGAAGCGCGCCGCGACCGTCAACTGTTCGGCTGCGGTGAGGGCGGGCAGCAGATTGGGTTGCTGGAAGACGATCCCGATCTTCTGCCGACGGAGAGCGGCCAGCGCTCGCCGCGACATGCCGCCGGTCTCGATACCGTCCACGGTCACCGTCCCCGAATCCGGAGTGATGAGCGTGGCCGCTACGGCCAGCAGACTGGATTTGCCGGAACCGGAGGGACCCACCACGGCGGTGAGCGTGCCGGCGGATACATCCAGGTCCACAGCCGCCAAAGCGGTCGTACGCACCGGACCGTCGGGATAGGACAGGGTGACAGCGGTCAGATTCAGGGTCATCGCACGGACTCCAGAGCGGTCAAGGGGTCGACAGAGGTGATGTGGCGAATGGACAGGGCAGAGCCCAGCAGGCCCAGTACGATCAGCGACGCGGCCGATACCGCGGCGTCCGCGGGCGTCAGCAGGAACGGCACGGACGCGCCACGTACCGCGGCACCCAGCCCGATCGCGAGCCCGGTGCCGAGCAGCGTGCCACCGGCCAGCAGGACCGCCGCCTGGCCCAGGGCGTCCGTGAGCAACCGCGCGGTCGACGCGCCCAGCGCTTTCAGAACGGCGACGTCACGGCTGCGCTGAATGGTCCACACGGTGAAGAACGCGCCGACGACCAGCGCGGAAATGACGAACAGGAGCCCGCGCATCAGCTGTAGCGAACTGTTCTCGGAGGTGTAGGACCCTATTGCGGCCAGCGAATCGCGCGTCGAGACCGTTGTCGTCCCGGCCGCCTCGTCGACGTCCCGCACGTTCACCCCCGGGTCCGTATTCAGCGCGATGACGGTCGCGATCGGTTCACCGTGCCCCTCGACCGATGGCACAGTACGGCGCCAGGCGTCCAGCCCGGTCCAGACAACGGGAGTGTGCGCGAACGAGGCGTCACCGCGCACCGCCGCGACCGCCAGCGTGCGGCCGGCGAATGTGAGAGTTTCGCCGGGCTCGACGCCGAGGTCGTCGGCCGCGGCGCCGGACAGTATCGCTGTCCCCTCACCGATCAGATCACCGGCGGGGGCCAGGGCCGAACCGGGCCGGACCCCGAACACGCTGACCCCTGCCGTTCTGTTTCCCGCTTTCGCGGTGACGGTGCTGATTCCCAGCGGTTCGGCGGTATCGACGCCGGGGGTATCCGCCCATCTCCGCCACTGGTCCCCGGTGATGAGGGATTCGGTATAGGACAGTTCGGCGCCGGTGCCATCCGCGCCGAACACGATTCGACCTACGGGCAGACCGGTGATCGCGGAAATATTCTGCTGCGCCAGGCCGGCGGTCAGGCCGGACAGCACTCCGATCAACAGGCTGATCAGCACGATGACGAAGCCCATGAGGGCGAATCTCCCGCGGGCGAACTTCAGGTCTCTCCAGGCGACGAACACGGTCGGCAGCCCTTTCGTGAGGGGGTGGTGTCTCCACCCTCGCCGCCCGGCGCCGCGCGCACATCTGCCCCGGGACGGAGAAGGACCGGCCCGAAGGCACAGCGACGGTTCCTACTTTCGACAGAGGCAGCCCCGCAGGCTGCTGCTTAGGCTGGGGGGACCGTGAACACCACCCACACTGTCACCCCCAGAGCCCTGGCCTGGTCCCTGCACGTGCTGGTCCTGGCACTGCTCGTACTGGCGGTCGGGCGGGCCGTCGCCGGCCACCATCCGCACGCCGGTGCGGTCGCGGCGGCGGCCGCGGCATGCGGGCTCGTGTACGCGGGCGGGTCTGTGCTGCCCGCTGTGCGCACCTCCGGGCGGGCCGCGGCGGTATGGCTGGCTGTCCTTGTCTGCGCCTGGCTCGCCTTGCTCGTGATATCCGCCGACGGGGTGTGGGTTGCCTTCCCGCTGTACTTCCTCCAACTGCATCTGCTGCCACGACGCGCCGGAATCGCCGCCGTCGCCGCCACCGCCGTGGTGGCCGCAATCGGCTTCGCCGCCCACCAGAGCACGTTCGGCGCGCCGATGGTCATCGGCCCGGCACTGGGCGCGGCCGTGGCCGTCGCAGTGGTCCGCGGGTATCAGGCGCTCTATCGCGAGAGCGAACGGCGCCGGCAGCTGATCGAGGAACTCACCGCCACCCGCGCCGAGCTCGCGGCCGCGGAACACGCTGCCGGGGTGCTGGCCGAACGGGAGCGGCTGGCCCGCGAGATACACGACACCCTGGCTCAGGGCCTGACCAGTATCCAGCTACTCCTGGGCGCCGCCGAGCGAGTACTTCCCGGGGCACCGGATAGCGCGCTGCGCTATATCGGCCAAGCGCGCCAGACCGCGGTCGACGACCTCGCCGAAGCACGCCGGTTCGTCGCCGCCCTCACCCCACCCGCGCTGGAGGGAGCCTCTCTGGCCGATGCACTCGAACGCCTCTGCGCCGCCACCGGCGCCCGCCACGGAATCACCGCCCACTTCCATCGCGACGGGACCCCGGTCCCGATGCCGATCTCGCACGAGGTCGCCTTGCTACGAATCGCCCAGTCCGCGCTGGCGAACACGGTCCGCCACGCGGCCGCGGCGAGCGCCGATATCGTCCTGCGATATCTCGGGGACCGGGTCGTCCTGTCCATCGCCGACGACGGGTGCGGATTCGACCCCGCCGGCTCGACCGCGACCGGGGACGGCGGCGGCTTCGGGCTCGCGTCGATGAGCGATCGCGTCACCGTGCTCGGCGGGGAGCTGACGGTCGAATCCGCGGCGGGAGAAGGCACCACGCTGACTGCCCGACTTCCCCTGGGTCCTGCACCCGCCGGAGTCGAGGAGTCCGCGTGACCGGGACCCGGATCCGGTTGTTGCTTGCGGATGATCACCCGGTCGTCCGGGCGGGGCTGCGCGCCGTGCTCGAGACCGAACCCGGCGTGACGGTGGTGGCCGAGGCCGCCACCGCAGAGGAGGCGGTCGGCCGCGCGGGCACCGGCGATATCGACGTCGTGCTGATGGACCTACAGTTCGGTGCGGGCATGAACGGTGCCGAGGCCACCGCCCGGATCACCGCACAGTCCGGAAGTCCGCGGGTGCTGATCGTGACGACTTTCGATTCCGAAGCCCATATCCTGCCGGCGATCGAAGCCGGAGCCACCGGATACGTCCTCAAGGACGCCCGGCCCGAAGACCTGGTGGCCGCCGTACGGACCGCGGCCGCCGGACGCACCGCACTGGCGCCCGCCGTCGCCGACCGGCTGCTGAACCGGTTGCGCACGCCGGGGGCCGCACTGACCCGTCGTGAAACCGAGGTCCTCACCCTGGTCGCCGCGGGCCTGTCCAACCGAGCGATCGGCGCGGACCTCCACCTCACCGAGGGAACCGTCAAATCCCATCTGGCGCGGATCTACACCAAGCTCGGTGTCGATTCCCGCACCGCCGCCGTCGCGGCGGCCACCGACGCGGGCCTGATCCGGCGGTGAAGGCGTGGGGCGTCAGGAGGGTGCGCCCGGGTGGACCCGCTCCAGCACACGGAGCGAATCGGTGACCGAGACCTCCCGGAATTCGCCGCTGTCGATCGCCCGCCGGTAGATACCGTAGGGGGCCTGGCCACCGTCTGCGGGATCGGGGAAAACATCGTGGATGGCGAGTCCGCCCCCGGGTACCACCCACTTGGCCCAGCCGCGGTAGTCCCGGTCGGCGGCTTCTTCGGTATGGCCGCCGTCGATGAACAGGAAATCGATCGGGGTACGCCAGGTGGCGGCCACGCGCGCGGAGGTGCCGACGATCGCGATGACGGTATCGGACAGGCCCGCGGTGTCGATGGTGTGCCGGAATCGCGGCAGGGTGTCGAAAAGTCCGGTGACCGGGTCCACCAGGGAGGTGTCGTGGTACTCCCAGCCGGGCTGGTGTTCCTCGGAGCCGTGGTGGTGGTCGACGGTGAACACCACCCCGTCCTGCGCGCGGGCGGCGGCGCCGAGCAGGACGGCCGACTTCCCGCAGTAGGTGCCGATCTCGGTGATCACCCCGCCGTGGCAGTACTTCACGGCCGCGGCGTGCAGCGCGCGACCCTCCTCCTCCGGCATGAACCCGGTGGCCCGGCGGGCGTGATCGAAGAGCTGTTCGTCGGTCAGCGGGGACGGCGGGACGGGCATCGAGCCTCCTTCGGAGCAGGTACGTACAGGCCGCGGAGGCCGCAGCGAAAGGCAGCGGTAACGCATCATCGGCGGGCGGAGTTCGCGTCCGAACAGCGGTGCCACGGCGGTGAACGACATTACTTCACCGGCTGTGGACTGGGCGGAAGTTGATCCGGCACTCTGCCCACACTACTATCTAGACACATGTCCGAAGGAGATTCCAGAATCCTCGAGGCCACTCGGCGGCGCTTGAGCGGCAAGCAGGCGGACACCGTGGACAAACTCACCAGAGCCGCGATGGAAGTGCTGTCCCGGGAGGGATTCGCCGGACTCACCATCCGGATGGTCGCCACCGCCGCGGGCGTGGGCACCGCGACCGCCTACACGTACTTCTCCTCCAAGGAACATCTGGTCGCCGAGATCTTCTGGCGCCGGATCCGGTCCTCGCAGAGCCCGGTCAGCCAGGATGCCGACCCCACCGTGCGGGTACTGGCCGAACTCCGTGGTATCGCCCTGCTCGTGGCCGACGAGCAGGAACTGTCGGGGGCCGTGACGAGCGCGCTGCTGGGGCGCGATCCCGATGTCCAGCATCTGCGGACCCGCATCGGTATGGAGATCCGGGAACGCATCACCCGGGCCCTGGCGCCCGAAGCCGATCCCGAAACCGTGGAATCGCTGGAACTGTTGTACGCGGGGGCACTGGTACGCGCGGGTATGGGGTACGAGTCGTACGCCGATATCGCCGACCGGCTGGAACGGGCGGCCCTCCTCGTCCTGAAATAACCGCGGGGAGGCCGGTACCGCGGCCGCGCTAACCGCTCACGACCGGACGGCGGACATGGGAATAGACCAGCCGCGCGTACTCACCGAGGAGCTCTTCCAGGCACACCTGCTGACCGGCGGCCACCATCTGCTGATACCCGATCAACAGGGCCATCCCGAGTTCGGTGTCCACGGCGGCGATCCGCTCGTCGTCCACCACACCCATGATCGTCTTGCGCACGGTGCGGCGCCGGGACTCATCGACCCGTTTGAGCGCCACCCCCACCGCTTCGTCGTTGGCCGCCCAGGCCCGGATCGCCGCCTCCGCCCGATGATGCAGGCCCAGCGTCAGATCCGACAATGCGCGGATGGCCTCGTCGGGTGTGGATGGATCGAAGTTCAGGGTGCGCAGGATGAGGACCTGCCGGTTCTCCCAATGTTCCAGCAGCGCATCCACATACGACTGCCAGCTCCCGAAATGATGGTAGAACGATCCGCTGGTCACCCCGAGCCGCCGGCACAGCACGCCGATGTTGAGGTGCCGGAAACCGAGCTCGGACAGAACCTCCAGGCCGGTGTCGAAGTAGTTGTCCTTACTGACGATACGAGACATGCGGCGCCGATCTCTTCGGTGAACGGGTGGGATTTCGAGGATCGAACAGTACCCCATGAGCGGCCCGGCCCGGCCGGGAGTGGCGAAAGGTCACCACCGGCGCGGCCGGTCCACCCTCGTCCGAAAGATTGTGTGCCCGAAGCCGAGCACGCACCGCGCCCCGGTCAGCGCAGGCGAATGCCGAGCAGCGCGTCGACCGCTGCGGCGATATCGGCGCCCGCGGCCGGGTCGGCGCCACCGTATTCCAGTGCGGCGTGCGCCCAGGCGTCGACAGCCGCGAGCGCCGACGGAGTGTCGAGATCGTCGGCGAGATGGGTACGCAACCGGGCGACGGTATCGGCGGCCGACGGCGCGGCGGCCACCGCGGCGGCCTGCCGCCAGTGCCGCAGCCGCGCTTCGGCCTCGGTGAGCACGCTGTCGGTCCACATCCGGTCCGCACGGTAGTGGCCGGCGAACAGGCCCAGCCGGATCAGCGCCGGATCCACGCCGCGGGCCCGTAATTTCGACACCAGGACCAGATTGCCCTTGGACTTGGACATCTTCTCCCCGTCCAGCCCGATCATGCCGGTGTGCACATAGTGGCGGGCGAACCGACGGCCCGCGGCCAATGCCTCGCCGTGGGCGGCCGAGTATTCGTGATGGGGGTAGATCAGATCGCTGCCGCCGCCCTGGATATCGAACTCGGTACCCAGGCGGTTCACCGCGATCGCCGCGCATTCGATATGCCAGCCGGGCCGGCCCGGCCCGAACGGCGACGGCCACGACGGTTCCCCCGGCCGTTCGGCCCGCCACAGCAGCGCGTCCAGCGGGTCGTGCTTGCCCGGCCGGTCCGGATCGCCGCCGCGTTCGGCGAACAGGCGTTCCATGGTGGCGCGGTCATAGCCCGATTCGTACCCGAACTGCTCGGTGGCATCGGTACGGAAATAGATATCGGGGTATTGCTCGTCCTCGACGGTGTAGGCGGCACCGGAGGCGAGCAGCTTGCCGACCAGCTCGACGACCTCCTCCACCGATTCGATCGCGCCTACGTACTCCCGCGGCGGCAGCACCCGCAGCGCCGCCATGTCCTCGCGGAACAGTTCGATCTCGCCGGTGCCCAGGTCCCGCCAGTCCACCCCGTCCCGGTTCGCCCGCTCGAACAGCGGATCGTCGACATCGGTGACGTTCTGTACGTAGTGCACCTCGTGACCGGCGTCGCGCAGCACCCGGTTCACCAGGTCGAAGGTCAGATAGGTGGCGGCATGGCCGAGATGGGTGGCGTCGTACGGGGTGATCCCGCACACGTACATGGTGGCTGTATGGCCCGGGGTCACCGGGCGAATACAGGAGTCGGCGGTGTCGTGCAACCGCAACGGTGGCCCTGTTCCGGGGACCGCGGGGATCGGGGTGTCGGACCAGGACTGCATACCTTCGAGAGTAGAGGTCGCGACACGCCAGGCCCCGACCACCCCGCCGCGCGAGCCGCGACCATGATCGCCGGTGGCCCGTGGACCTGCGCGGACGCGGCCGCCGGGAGAACACAACCGTTGCCTTCAGACAGAGCGAATCGGCGCCGGCACCGGTCACCGGTTCAGAAGGCAGGCCACGGGATGGGACGCGACGTCTCCGGGAAGGGCAGCACCGGCTCGTCGAGCAGGCGCTTCGCCCGGCGCAGCAGCGCATCGATCTCGGCGTCGGTGAGGTGCTCGGCCAGTCGGTCGGCGAGTGCGCCGGGCAGGGTTTCGGCGAACTCGGCGATATCGGCGAGCAGATCCGCCGGTACCGGTTCCCCGGCCCACCCCCACAGGACCGTGCGCAGTTTGTTCTCCTGGTGCAGGCAGATCCCGTGATCGACGCCGTACACCTCGCCGTCGGCCGACTCCAGGGCATGCCCGCCTTTGCGGTCGGCGTTGTTCAGCAGTACGTCCAGCACCGCCATCCGCTGTAACCGTGGATCGTCGGCGTGCACCAGCGATACTTCGTCCCCGGCGCCGTCGTAGGCACGCAGGATCTCCCGGAAACCGTCCGGCACGTGCTCCGGCGGGCACAGATCGATCAGGTCCAACCGGGGGCTGCCCGGTTCCCGCGGCTCCCGGGTGGTGATCCAGCGCTGGACCATTCCCGGACCGTAGGGTCCGTCCCGCAGCACCGTTTCCGGGATCACGGTCCAGCCCAGCGCGCCGGAGATCAGATACGACGCCACCTCGCGCCCGGCCAGGGTCCCGTCCGGGAAATCCCACAGCGGCTGCTCACCACGGACCGGCTTGTACACCACCCGCAGATCTCCGTCGCCGGTGGCGAGATCACAGACCAGGGTCACATTGCTGGCGACCCCCACCCGGCCCAGCACCGTCAGTTCACCCGCGCGCAGCGCGTCCACGGTGCCGGGCACGGTCATTCCTCCAGATCGTTCGCGCCGAACAGTTCACCACGCTTGTACCCGTTGGTACGCACACACATGTGCCCGCGCGCCGACAGCGGTTCCCCGCACAGCGGGCACGGCGGCCGCCCGGCCGCGATCACCCGGGTGGACCGCAGCGCGAATTCACGGGCCTGGTCGGGGGTGAGGAACACCCGGACGGCGTCCGGGCCCTCGTCGGTGTCGTCGAGGACCACCGATTCGTCGACCTCGGTCTCGGTGATCGCCAGCAGCTCGACCACCACCGCACCCGCGTCGGCGTCCCAGCCCAGCCCCATGGTGCCGACCCGGAACTCCGCATCGATCGGCGTGACCAGCGGCGCGTTGTCGTTGACCTGATCGGCCTGCGGTGGCACCTCGGCACCGAAGCGCCGCGCCACCTCGTCGAGCAGCAGACCCATCCGATCGGCGAGAACCTTCACCTGCTGCTTCTCCAGCAGCACACTCACCACCCGGGGTTCCTCCACCGCCTGCAGGTAGAACGCGCGATCGCCCGGCTCACCGACAGTTCCGGCGACGAAACGTTCGGGGGTGCGGAAAACATGGATTGCTCGTGACACATGCACCTCCTGATACGTGACCCTGTTCGGCTGCGGTACCCCGCTGCGCCGTATCCCGGCGCGGACGCCGATTCGCCCGATGCCGCCGAGAGGTGGCGCGTTCGCCGGTATCGGGCATACCCATTATCCGTCTTTCCTTCCCGCCCCGATCTCCCCGCCGGGCACCGGTCCGGATGTGCCGGACTCGGCCTTCGGCGCGGGCGCCAGACCGGACAGGTCCGCCCCGGTGTCGTTCATCCGGGTGACGAACGGCGCGGTGCGGGTGTAGCGGACAACGCTGAGCGAGGCGGGCTCGACCATGATCCGCTGGAATCCGTCGAGATGGATCCCGAGCGCATCAGCGAGCAGCGCCTTGATCACATCACCATGGGTGCACGCCACCCACAGCCGGTCCCCGTCATGCAGTTCGGCCAGGGCGCGATCGTGTTCCCGGATCGCCGAGACCGCCCGTGCCTGCACCTGCGCCAGCCCCTCGCCGCCGGGGAACACCGCCGCCGAGGCATGCCGCTGCACCACCTGCCACAGCGGCTCCTGCAGCAGGTCCTGGATCCGGCGACCGGTCCATTCACCGTAATCGACCTCGGCGAGCCGGTCGTCGACCACCGGCTCCAGGCCCAGTTCGGCGGCCAGCGGCGACACGGTGCGCTGGCAGCGCAGCAGCGGTGAGGTCACGATCCGCGAAATCGGCAGGCCCGCGAGCCGGTCTGCGACGGCCCGGGCCTGTTCGCCACCGCGGTCGGTGAGTTCCACACCGGGACTGCGGCCGGCGAGAGTGCCGCCGGTATTGGAGGTCGACACACCGTGTCGCAGCAGGATCACCGTCATGCGGCCAGCCTAATGGGCGCGGTCGGACGGAGCCCGTCCGCGAGTCCGCGCGCGGACGCGACGTCGCCGGGATCCCGCCCGGCCGCGCCCGCGGCGAACCCGGAATCGGCCGCCGCGGCAGCGTCGTCTGTATCGGTCATGTGGCCGAAACGACCCCGCCCGCGAGCAGACCGATGATCACGGCACCGAGCACGATCCGGTAGCCGACGAACCAGTAGAACGAATGCTTCTCCACGAACCGCAGCAGCCACGCCACCGACGCGTAACCCACCACGAACGACACCAGGGTCGCCACCAGCAACTGGGCGCCCGAGGCATTGAGTCCCTCACCCGCGGGTTCGAAAGCGTCGGGGAGACTGAACAGTCCGGACGCGGTGACCGCCGGGATCGCCAGCAGGAACGAGAACCGTACTGCCGCCTCCCGTTTCAGCCCGAGGAACAGGCCGGCACTGGAGGTCGCACCCGACCGGGACACCCCGGGGATCAACGCCAGGCATTGCGCGAAGCCCATCACCAGGCCGTCGCGGGTGGTGAGTTGTTCCAGGGACCGCTGTTTCGGGCCGAAGTGCTCGGCCGCCGCGATCACCAGCGCGAAAACGATCAGCATGATGGCCACCAGCCACAGGTTCCGGGCGCCGGTGCGGATCTGGTCCTTGAACACCAGCCCCAGCACACCGATCGGGATGGTGGCGATGATCACATACCAGCCCATCCGGTAATCGAGTTCGCGCTGCGCTTCGGCACCGGGGTCGTACCCGACCGGCCCCGACCCGGTGACGACCGGAAGTTTCGTGGTCACCATCTCACTGACCGGCACATTCTCCCGGGACCGCGTGGTGAGCTTCGCGAACACCGTGGTGCACCATACCCGCACGATGCGCCAGATGTCCTTGGCGAAGAACAACAGCACCGCGGCCTCGGTACCGAGCTGGGTCACCGCGGTGAACGACGCGCCCGCGTCGTCGCCGAAGAACAACGAGGACACGATCCGCAGGTGACCCGACGACGACACCGGCAGGAACTCCGTCAGACCCTGCACCAACCCGAGCACCAACGCCTGTACCCAGGTCATCGACTCGCCAACCACACATCCTCCTGTACAACGCCGAAAACCCGCTCCGCCTTCGGTCTTACGGCAACCCCGGCCGCATCCGGGCACGGCGACGACCGGCAGCGACCCTACAGTGCCCACCCCGGACCCCGCGCGGCGGCCGCTGTGCGGCGGACACGCCGAGCGGACCGATCGTCGCGGACCGTCCCCGCGCGAACACACTCTAGGCTGGGCGCCGTGAGGATCAGTCGAACCGTGCAGTGTCTTCCGGGTATGAGCGAGGGCTCTCCGTGGTCGCGCGTCGCTACCGCCTCCGGGCCTTGCCCGCTCATGCCGGACACGGAGACCCGGTGATGGAACAGCGCACCGTCGGCCGCAGCGGACTGCGGGTTTCCCGGATCGGGTTGGCCACCCACACCTGGGGCAGCCATACCGACCCCGATACCGCCGCCGCGCAACTGATCGCGTTCGCCGAATCCGGCGGCACCCTCGTCGACACATCGCCCGCCTATGCCGGCGGGGCCGCGCAGCGGATCCTCGCCGATCTCCTCGGCGATCTGGTCTCCCGCGACGAGCTCGTCCTGTGTGCCGGCGCGGGTCTGGTACCGCATCTGCCCGCGGTGCCCGCGGGCAGTGAACCGCCACCGCCCGGGCAGGCGCGTATCACGGTCGACTGCTCGCGCCGCAGCCTGCTGCGACAGCTGGACCGGACGCTGCTGGAACTGGGTACCGACCACGTGGACCTGTGGCAGATCACCGCCTGGGATCCGAGCACCCCACTCGGCGAGATCGCCGCCACCCTGGAATACGCGATCAGCTCCGGACGCACCCGCTACGCCGGGGTCCGCGGCTTCACCGCCTGGCAGCTGGCCAGCCTCGCCGCGGTCAGCCCGATCACCGCCGTCCAGACCCCGTATTCGCTGCTCACCCGGGGCGCGGAGGACGATACGGTCCCGGCCGCCGCGCACCACGGCGCGGGTCTGGTGGCCACCGCCGCGCTGGCGGGCGGCATTCTCACCGGGAAATACCGCGACGGTGTCCCGGCCGATTCCCGCGCCGCCGACGAGGCCACCGCCGCCGAGATCCGCGGCCGCCTCGACGACGACCGCGCCACCGCCGTGGTGGACGCACTGGTCACCGCCGCCGACGGGCTGGCCACCTCCCCGCTGGCGGTCGCGCTGGCGTGGGTGCGGGACCGGCCCGGGGTCGCGAGCATGCTCGTCGGCGCCCGCGATATGGGGCAGCTCACCGGGGTACTGGCCGCCGAAACGCTGGAGCTGCCGCGGGCGATCGCCGCCGCCCTCGACGATGTGAGCTCCACCCCGTAGTGCGGGGGCGGGCGAGCACCGGACGCACCCCCACGGATTAGCCTTGCCTTCATGAGGTATCACCGGGTCCGCTCCGGACGGGCGCGCGCACTGCTGGCAGGACTCGCGGCGGGCCTGCTCGTACTCACCGCCGCCTGCGACAGTCCCGAACCCGCCGGCGCCACCACCCGGCAGGGCCCGGCCACCGCGGTCCTCGACGACCTGGACCCGGTACCGATCACTCCCCCGCCCACACCGGTCCTACCGGCCACCGTCCGCTCCTTCGACGGCACCGATGTCACGGTCACCGACGCGAGCCGGATCGTCGCCGCGGATCGGTACGGCACCCTCGCCCAGATCGTCTGGGCGCTGGGCCTGGGCGAGAACCTGGTCGGCCGCAGCACCGCGGCGGCGTTCCCCGCTGTCTCCCACCTGCCGAACGTCACCGGCGGCAACGGCGCACTCAATGTGGAATCGATTCTGGCGTTGCGGCCCAGCGTGTTCCTCACCGACACCACCAGCGCGTCCCCGGCGGTCCGGGAACAGTTGCGCGCCACCGGGATCACCGTCGTGTACTTCGACCCGGAACGCACCATGGAGGGGGTGGTCCCGCAGATCGAGGCGGTCGCCGCCGCCCTCGGTGTGCCCGGGCGCGGACAGGAACTCGGTCGCCGCACCAGCGACGAGATCGCGGCGGCCTCCGCCGCGGTACCCGTGCCGGATCCACGGCTGCGGATCGCGTTCCTGTACCTGCGCTCCAGCGCCATCACCATGCTCGCCGGGCCCGGCTCCGGCGCCGACGCGCTCATCGCCGCGCTGGGCGCCGAGGATGCCGGGCAGCAGGCCGGGCTGACCGAACCGTTCACCGCCATCACCAGCGAAGCCATGATCGCGGCCGCCCCGGATGTCCTGCTGGTCATGACCGACGGCATGAAATCGATCGGCGGCGTCGACGGTATCGTCCGGATCCCCGGGATCGCGCAGACACCGGCGGGCCGGAACAAGCGGATCGTCGACATGTCCGACGCGGTGCTGCTGTCGTTCGGACCCAATACCGGCCGGGTCATCTCCGCGCTGTCCGATGCCGTGTACGGCCGGCCCGGCGCATGAGCGAGTCAGGTCCGCGGGCGGCAGCGCCGCGTCACCGCAGAGGGCCCTCGGTCCGGCGGACGGACCCGGTATGACCGTCACCCTGGAGAAACGACCCGCGCCCCCGGCCATCGGCCACCCCGGCCGCCGCGCGGTCCTCGCCTTCACCGTCGCCACCGTGGCGCTGGTGGTGCTGGCCCTGGCGTCCGCCGCCATCGGGCAGGTCCCCACGACGCCCGCCGAGGTCTTCGGCAGTGTCGCGCACCGGATCGGCCTGGACTGGGGTCCGCTGCCCGCCCACCCGGCCGGAGAGGTCACGCTGTGGGAGGTCCGGTTCCCGCGCGTGGTCCTGGCGATCCTCGTGGGCGCCGCCCTGGCCACCGCCGGGGCGCTGCTGCAGGGTGTGTTCGCCAATCCGCTCGCCGAACCCGGCGTCATCGGAGTGTCCTCGGGTGCGGCGGTGGGCGCCGGAACGGTGATCGTGTTCGGCGGAGCCTTCGTGGCCGCCTGGTCGGTCGCGGCGGCCGCGTTCGCCGCCGGACTGTTCACCACCGCGCTGGTGTACATGCTGTCGCGGGCGAACGGCCGCACCGAAGTGGTGACCCTGGTGCTCACCGGTGTCGCGATCAACGCGTTCGCCGGCGGGCTCATCGCCTTCCTGCTGTTCGTCGCCTCGCCCGCGGCACGCGACCAGATCGTGTTCTGGCAACTCGGCAGCCTCAACGGCGCCACCTGGGACGCGGTCACGGTCGTCGCGGTCCTGACCGTTGCGGGAATCGCCGGCGCGGTCCTCGTCGCGCCCCGGCTCGATCTGCTCGCGCTCGGTGAATCCGCGGCCCGCCATCTCGGCGTCGATGTGGAACGGCTGCGGCGCACGGTGATCGTGATCGTCGCCGTGCTGACCACCGCGGGAGTCGCCTTCACCGGGATCATCCTGTTCGTGGGCCTTATCGTGCCGCATGTGGTGCGCATGGTCGTCGGGCCCGGACATCGGGCGCTGGTGCCGGTCAGCGCGGTCACCGGAGCCGTCGTGCTGCTGGGCGCCGATGTGGCCGCCCGCTCCTTGGTCGACAACGCCGACCTACCGCTGGGCATGCTCACCTCTCTCATCGGCGCCCCGTTCTTCTTCTGGCTGCTGCGCCGCACCCGGGCCCGGGCGGGAGGCTGGGCATGACCGCGGAGACCACCACCCTGCGACACGGGTTCACCGGGCTGCTGCGGCGCGGGCACGACCTGCCCGCCGCCCCGGAACCGGGTCGCGTCACATTGTGCGCGCGGGCGGTCACGCTGGACCGGCACGGAGGCGGTGGCGGGACGCGGCGAGTACTCGACGGCGTCGATTTCCAGGTCGCCGCCGGTGAGGTCGTGGCCCTGGTCGGCCCCAACGGCGCCGGTAAATCGACGCTGCTCGCGGTCCTCGCGGGCGAACTGGACCCCGGCGAGGGCAGCATCGAACTCGACGGCCACCCGCTCGACCGCTGGACACCTATCGATATGGCCCGCCGGCGCGCGGTACTGCCGCAGGCGCATACGGTCGGCTTCCCGTTCACCGCCGCGGAAGTGGTCGCCATGGGGCGCGCTCCCTGGCAGCGGACCCCGCACGCCGGCCGCGACGGCGAGATCATCGCGGCCGCCATGGCCGCCACCGACAGCACCCACCTCGCCGGCCGGGCGTTCCCCAGCCTGTCCGGCGGGGAACGGGCCCGGGTCGCACTGGCCCGGGTGCTGGCCCAGGACACCGCGACCCTGCTGCTGGACGAACCGACCGCGGCCCTCGACCTGGGACATCAGGAAGCCGTGCTCGCCCTCGCCGCGGACCGCGCCGCAGCCGGCGCCGCGGTGGTGATCGTCCTGCACGACCTGGCCTCCGCCGCCGCCTACGCCGACCGCGTCGCCGTACTGGACGACGGTCGCGTCGCGGCCGCCGGGCCGCCGCGCGAGGTCCTCACCGGTGAGTTGCTCACCCGCGTCTACCGGTACCCGGTCGAGGTCCTCGACCATCCGGGCACCGGCGCGCAACTGGTACTGCCGGCCCGTCCGGCACGCGGCTGAGCGTCACCCGGGCCGTGCGGCCCGCGGCCCGGGTCGCCAGACGAGTTTCAGCACGGCGGGGGTCAGCAACATCCGGATGACCGTGGCGTCCAGCACCAGGGCCGCGATCATGCCGTAGGCGATGTACTTCATCATCACCAGTTCCGAGAAACCGAACGCACCCGTCACCACGATGAGGATCGCCGCCGCCGAGGTGATCACCCCGCCTGTGTGCGCGATCCCGTACCGGATGGCCTCCGGTGGGTCGGCTCCCGCGGCCCGGGCCTCCACCACCCGCGACAGCAGGAATACCTCGTAGTCGGTCGAGAGCCCGAACACCACGGTCACGATCAGCACCAGCACGGCGAACATCAGCGGTCCCGGGGTGAAATCGAACAACCGCGCCCCGTGCCCCTCCACGAATATCCAGGTCAGGATGCCGAGCGTGGCGCCCAGGCTCAGCGCCGACATCACCACCGCCTTCACCGCCAGGATCAGCGAACGGAATGCCGCGTACATCAACGCCAGCGCCGCCGCCACCAGAATGGCCGCCAGCACCGGCAGCCCGTCGAGCAGGCCGTGAATACTGTCGCGTTCCAGCGCCGGCACGCCCGCCACCATCACCTGGACACCGTCGGGTTCCTCGATACCGCGCAGCACCGCGATGGCGGTATCGGCGGCCCGATCGTCGACCAGCCCCGCCTCCAGCACATTGATCCCGTCGCGGGTGGGTGCGGCGGGTTCGAACGGGCCTGTCAATCCCGGAGTGGTATTGGCCTGTAGGCGGATATCGCTCAGTTGCGACGCGTCCGCGCCCGTCACGACCAGGCGCAGCGGTTCGGTCCGGAAGCCCGGGAACAGGGCGTCGAACTCCTCCTGCGCCATCCGCGCCGGATTGTCCTGTGCCAGGTACTTCTCGCTCAGACCACCGAACTCGATATGCCGGAACGGCACCATCAGCACCAGCAGGCCCAGCACCACCGGAACGATCACCGCCCACGGCCGCGCCATCGCCCGGCGCGCCAGCCGGGAGAAGATCCCACGATCGATCTCGGCCTCGGTACCGGCCCGCGCGAACCGCCGCCACTGCCACAGATCGATCCGCCGGCCCGCGATCGCCAGCATCGCCGGTAACGCGGTCACCGACAGCACCGCCGCCAGCAGCACCGAGCTGATCCCGCCGTAGGGCACCGATCGCAGCACCCCGTTCGGGAAGATCAGCAGCGCACCCAGGCTGACCGCGATGATCGCGGCCGAGAACAACACCGTACGACCCGCCGTGGCGACCGTCCGCGCCACCGCCTCCTCCACATCGCGGCCCGCGGCCAGTTCCTCCCGGAACCGGGTCACCGTGAACAGGCCGTAGTCGATCGCCAGGCCCAGACTCACCAGCGTCACCACGGCACTGGCGAAAACATTCACCTCGATGTATCCGGTCAGCAGCCGCATGATGCCCTGGGTGCCCAGGATCGTCATGCCCCCGATCAGGACCGGCAGCACAGCGGCCACCACGCCGCCGAACACGAAGTACAGCAGGATCGCCACCAGCGGCAGCGCGATCATCTCGGCGCGCCGGATATCGTCCTGCATCCCGGTGTTGATGCCCTCCACCACCGGCTGCAGGCCCGCTGCCTGCACCGTCGTACCGGCGGGTCCGGTACCCGGACCGCCGGCCGCCAAATCGCCGGCGATCGCCTGGTAGTTGTCGACGGTCGCCGAACCTTCACCGCGCAGACCGATACTGGCGAACGCGTGGGTCCGGGAATCGTCGGCGAACTGCCCCGACAGCGCACTGTCCCAGTAGCTGTCGATCCGCAGCACCCGGTCGGGATGGTCGCGCAGCAGACCGGCCAGCTGAGCGGTCACCGCCGCCCGGACCTGCGGATCGTCCACCGTGCGCCCCGGTGGCGCGGTGTACAGGGCGATCACATCGCTGTCGGTATCACGGCCGAAGGTCGCGTCGGCCAGCTTCGAGGCCGCCACCGACTCGCTCGACTCGTCGAACCAACCCTCCTGGGTCAGCCGATCCGCGAGATCACGGCCGTACAGGCCCGATATCGCCACCACGGCCAGGAAGAGCACGAGCATCGCGACCCGGTGCCGGTACACGATACGACCCCACCGGTGGGTTTCCGCCGTGCCCATCCGCGGACGCCCGGCGTCTAACCGCACGCCGGAGTTCGGTAATCGGCCGAGCGCAGGATCCCGCACAGATCGGTCCGCGACAACTTCCAGGCGCCGTCGAGATAGATGAAATGCACCACGGTGGTCCGTACGGCGGTACCGGAGCCGTCCTTGTCCAGCCGCAATGTCGCGGTCACCGTGCCGTCGTGGTTGTCGAACACCGGGTCGGTGACCCCGTACACGGCCTGCGGATTGTCCTGGAGTGCCTTGTACATATCGGGGATCGCCTGTGTGAACGCCTCCCCGTCCTCGATCAGTGCGGTCCGCTCCGAATCCGGCAGCGCCGGGTCCAGCGCCCGTTTGATCTGCCCGTCCAGTTCGGCGGCCGTCGGGAGCGCACGGGACGCCAGTTCCCGCGAGGTCGCCGAGGCGGACGAGGACAACGCGGCCTTCGCCGAGGAGCGCGCCGCCGCCACCGCCTCCTCGTCGACCCCGGACCCACAGGCGGTGGTCATCGAAACCGCCGCTATGAGCAGAATGGCGAGTGACATAAATCCGGCGCGCGCACCGCGCACCAGCCGGAAAACAGATGTGTACCGCATCACGTCATGAATACCATCATTCACTGCATACCTTCGATTACCGACCCGATCCGGGCCAGCAGCGCCCGCACAGTCGGAACATTACGGCCTCGCGGCGGCGGCTCGGCGGCAGGGAGCAGATCCCGTACCAGTGCCACCACACTGCGGGTGTCGTCGAGATCGATATCGGTGACATGGGTTTCCGCGACAGCCACCACATCTTCGGGCCCGGGCACCTCTTCCGGAGGGAGGTCGGGCCGGTAGACCTCCAGGCGCAGCGTCGCCCGCACCGTGCGGAACGCGAACGACCGTCCGTCCCCGGTCCGACCGAATCCGTGCGCGAACGGGCCCGTGGTCACCTCGTCGGCGGAAAAACCCGGTACCTCGTGCATCGTCAACTCCTGACCTCCGCACCATCTGATCCGTACGTTAACCCGGTCCGCACCGCAGCCGGGCTGCCGACACCCCACATACCCCGCTGCCACCGCCGCCAACCCCGTCGTGATCAGATAATCGAATGCAGCATCGGTCGTTTCCGGACACAGCGCACCGGGTCCGGCGCCGGAGACCACGCGGTACCGTCGCCGCGATATTGCTCACCGCCGCTGTCGCGCTGACCGGCTGTTCGGGCGACGGTGAGCCCGGCCCCGGCGACGTACCCACCCGCGAACCCGCGACACCGGCGGTCTCACCACCGGCCGCCACCGCTCCCGCCGGGCAGGTCCATCCGGCCCCGACCGCGCTCACCGCGCTCGTCGGCGAGCCGGGCAGCGGAAACCTCGCCGGCCTCGATCCCGCCGGGACCACACTCACCGTGTTCACTCCGGCCACCGAACCGCCCACCACCCATCAGGTGCGGCTCCCGGACCCGGCCACCGCGATCGCCGCCGGCACCGCCGGAGAGATCCTCGCCGCCGCCGACGGCGCGATCCTGCGCATCGACACCGCGACCCGCGCCGTCACCCGCATCCCCGTCGACGGCGAACTGCGCAGTGTGCGCTCCCGCCCGGACGGCACTCTGATCGCCGGTACCGCCGACGGCCGGGTGCTGCTGCTCGGCCGGGACGGCCGCGTCCGGCAGACCGTGTCCGGTCTGGTGTCCGCCGACGCGATCGCCCTCACCGGCGACACCCTCGCCGTACTGGACCGCCGCCAGACCCTGCTCACCGAGATAGCGGCCGGTGGCGAGCGGCTCGGACTCGCGCTCCGGGCCGGCACCGGGGCCGCGAACCTCGTCGAAGCCTCCTACGACCGGGTCGTGGTCACCGATCCCGACAGCGGCCAGCTCCTGGTCTTCACCACCGATCCACTCGTGCTGCGTCAGCGCTACCCGGTAGGATCGTCGCCTTACGCACTCGCCTACGACCGGCGTTCTGACACCGTATGGGTGACGTGCACGCAGAGCAACGAGATCGTCGGCTACGACCTGTCGACGGGTACACCGCGCGAGGTGGGCCGGTATCCGACGATCCGGCAGCCGAACGCGGTGACCGCCGACGACACCACCGGCGATCTCTACGTCGGCTCCGCGACCGAACCGGGTCTGCAGCGCATCCCCGCGGACCAGCGCAAGAGAGGGCAGTGATGGCATCCACTCGACGTGCAGCGACCTCGCGCACCACGCTCCCGGCCGGCTGGGACACCAGCAGCGACGACTACGAGTACATACCGCTGCGCCTGCCGCCCGACGTCACCCGGGTCACCGCGTCGATGCGGCTGGCTATCCAGGCCGAATACGGCGGCTGGGAGCTCTCCCGGGTCCGCGCCTACACCGACGGCAGCCGCCGCGTCCTGCTGCGCCGCCGTAAGTCCGCCCTCACCAGCCCTGCGGGGCACTCCGTGGAGCTATGAGCGTGCTGTATCGATTACTGCTGCGGGTGATGTTCCTGATCCCGCCGGAACGCATCCATCACCTCGTGTTCGGCGTGATCCGCGCGGTCACCGCGCTCGCGCCCATCAGGGCGCTGCTGCACCGGATATTCGGCGTGGACGATCCCATCCTGCGGACCACCGTGTTCGGGGTGGAGTTCGCCGCCCCGCTGGGTCTGGCCGCCGGATTCGACAAGGACGCGACCGGAGTCGACGCCTGGGGCGCACTCGGCTTCGGATTCGCCGAGATCGGGACCGTCACCGCCGCCGCCCAGCCCGGCAATCCGCAACCCCGCCTGTTCCGGCTCCCCGACGATCGGGCCCTCATCAACCGGATGGGCTTCAACAACCTCGGCGCCGCGGCCGCGGCCGCCCGGCTGCACGGCCGGAAGACGACCGTGCCGATCGGCGCGAACATCGGCAAGACGAAGGTGGTCGATGCCGCCCACGCCGCCGAGGACTACGCCACCAGCGCCCGGCTGCTGGGCCCGCTCGCCGATTTCGTGGTCGTCAATGTCAGTTCGCCCAATACCCCCGGGCTGCGCGATCTGCAGGCCGTGGAGTCACTGCGCCCGGTGCTGACCGCCGTGCTCGACAGCGTGCGGGTCCCGGTCCTGGTAAAGATCGCCCCCGACCTGTCCGACGAGGACATCGACGCGGCCGCCGATCTGGCGGTCGAACTCGGTGTGGCCGGCATCGTCGCCACCAACACCACCATCGGCCGCACCGGGCTCGCCAGCGACCCCGGCACGGTCGCCGCGATCGGGGCCGGGGGGCTGTCCGGCCCCCCAGTCGCCGACCGCTCGCTGGAGGTGCTGCAACGGTTGTACGCCCGGGTCGGCGACCGCTTGGTGCTGGTCTCCGTCGGCGGGATCGAAACCCCGGACCAGGCGTGGGAACGTATCCTCGCCGGGGCCTCGCTCCTCCAGGGATACACCGGCTTCATCTACGGCGGTCCGCAGTGGACCCGCAGCATCCACCGCGGTATCGCGGCGCGGCTGCGGGCCGGTGGTTATCGCAGCCTGGCCGACGCCGTGGGCGCCGGCCACGCCGCACACCGCTGACCGGACCGGCCACTCACGCCGCGGAACCGCTGCGGATGGCACCGGGCCCGTCCCGGCGGGAGACCGCACCCGGCGGCAGCCGGTCGTGCAGGAACTGCGACTCCAGCAGCCGGGCCTCCAACCGGTTGGCCAGCAGTACGACCACCTGCTCCCACACCAGGCCCAGCCGTTCCACGGACTCGGCGGCCCGGGCCAGTGCCGCCTCGTCGTACACCAGCGCGGGATCGGACAGCGTCTCGTCCACGGCCATACCGGCATAGGCCTGCTCGAACGACAGATCCCGGCCGGGCAACCAGCTCAGCCGCCACCACGAACCGTGCCGGGTCTGCACGCGTTCGGCGAATTCGGGGGAGATACCGCTGGTCATCAACCAGTCGGTGATATGGATGGTCACAGCTGCCTCCTCAGGGGCTCGGCACCGAGACCGGGCCGGAGAATCGGCCGGCACGGCATCGCTGCCGTCGGGGGGATGGCGGATCGCAGGTCAGGCGCAGGGTGTCTTACACAGAGGATGGCTCGGAGTCCGCGCTCAATAGATCCATGCCTCGCCGTGCTTCGTGACGACGTCTTCTGACCGGAGATGTCCTCGCTGGGATCACTGGCCCTCCCGTCCTCTGGATCGAGGAAAAACTCACTTCAAGTTTGTCATTTGCCAGTCCACGGGTCAATGCAGATGTCAAACGCCCTTTGCACTATGGTTATTGCCACTAGCGAGGGTGATGAAACCCCAAGCAGCGGCGGACCAGCTGAAAGGCGTGCCACATGGTTCCTCACGACGACACAGCAATCGTCGCGATCCGCAATATCCTGACCCGGCTCTGCAAACGCTCCGGCCTCAGCTTGGAGCGTCTACGAACAACCGAAATCGATATAAGCCCCCTGCTGGATCTCCCTGTGGTCAGGCGATACGCGGAAGATCACGGCACCACTCGGCCCCAAGCTGTCCTTCCGGTCGTACGCGAACACGCGCGCCGGCTGCCGCCCACCCACCGAGTGATCACGGACGCCGAATTGTCGCTTGGCCTACTCGAGGAAGACGAGCCCGACGTCGATCGCGCAGCGCTCTACTCCCAGGATCTCGGTGCACGCCGTGAATACCTCTCGGCACACTGGCGGCGGCTACACGAACTCGCATCCGCCGATCCCATACCGCCGGCTCCCACTGTGCGCTCTCTCCGCGCGACCCCCGAACGCCGTGCTTTCACCGCGCTCGCGGCGTTACTTGTCACCGGCGCGGTTCACAGCGACGACCTTTACGGTCGTATCCCCGCACGAGCGAGTACCGGGACCCTCACGGTCATCGGTGATGCAGTGATCGACCACGTCTACCAGGTAGATGCCATCCCCGACGCTCGTGGATTCGCCCGTGGGCGTTTCACAGCGAATCCGGGCGGCAAGGGGCTCAATTGTGTCGTCGCTGCGGCGCGGCTGGGCATTGATGTCCGATTCATTGCTTCTGTCGGCGACGACGAGGGCGGCCGACGCATCCTCGATTATTTACGGTCGGAGAACATCGACACTTCACTGGTGAAGGTCGTCCCGAAGGCGGCCACGCCGATCACCGCCCTGATCGTCAGCCGTACCGGCGTCACCGGCACAATCGCATGCACCGACGACCGGATCCGGTTGACCGACACCGAACTCACCGCACCGCTCGTCCGGTCCGCCCTAGCCGATTCCGATGCCGTTCTCATCACCCTCGAGCCTCCGCTTCCGGTAATCGAACAGGCTCTGGTTACAATCCAAGCCTTGGCCGATCGCCCACCGGTACTCGTCACCTCCGCCAAGGTCGACTCTCCACAGGTTCTCTACCGCTATCTGCCTTACGTGGACTATCTGATCGGATCGCTGCGGGAACTCGATTACCTCGTTCCCGAAGTTCCTGCTCGGTCGGGTCCCCATATCGCGGAGCAGCTGCAAATGCTAGGCGCCAGGGCAGTATGCGTAGTCGAAGATTTCGGATGCACCGTACGCTCCGACCATCTCACAGTCGCCATCCCCCGCATGCAGGCGGCGGCACTCACGGATATCCCCGGCTCCCGGTCCGCGTTCGTCGGCGCCCTCATCTATCGCCTGTTGGCGTCGGTCGGCGACCGAGGAAGGTCGGACACAGACCGCCGTTTCGCGGATGAGCACGACTTTGCCTGGGCCACAGCTGCCATGGTCGCGACACAGGCATTCGCCGGAGACATACCCGGCACGATGCCGACTGTCGAGGAGGTGGACCGCATCATTCGCCTGACTGCCGAGAGTCACTGATAGGCGCACGCCGGTGAGCGTGTGGGCCACAAGAGGTCCGCTACCGGCCTTCGTGGCCCGAACGCCGCCGCACATCTCAAATGGGACGGCAACAACCGCGTACGCAGGCCAATCCCCACCCCGGACACCGAACGCTCGGTAACATAGTGATCCACATCACTGCCGCGGTGACCGTTTCGGCGGTGCCGGTGGTATCCGGTCCGCGGCACCCAGCACCGGGATCGGACCATGACCACAGATATCGTCTACCGGCACCGCACGGGCGCCCTCGTCGACACCGTGCCCGCGGCCTTCCAGCAGACCATCACCCTGCGGCCCCACGCGGTCGCGCTACGCACCGTCGGAGGCACCCAGCAGATCACCTGGCGCGAATACGGCGATCGGGTCCGGGTGATCGCCGCCGGACTGTCCGCACTCGGTCTCGGCCGCGGCGACACCCTCGGGGTCATGCTCACCAACCGGCCGGAATTCAACCTCGTCGACACCGCTGCCCTGCACGTCGGCGCCACCCCGTTCTCCGTCTACAACACCTGCTCTCCGGAACAGGTCGCACATGCCTTCACCAACGCCGGCAACAAGATCGTCGTCACCGAACGGCAGTTCCTCGACACCGTCCGCGCCGCCGGAGTGCCACTGGACCACATCGTCCTCGTCGACGGACCCGCGGAAGGCACCACCACGCTGGCGGACCTGGAAGCCGCGCCCGACCCGGATTTCGACTTCGAGGCCGCGTGGCGAGCCGTCGAACCGGGCGATCTGGTCACCGTCATCTACACCTCCGGCACCACCGGCCCGTCCAAGGGGGTCGAGCTCACCCACCGCAATGTGCTCGCCCAGATCATCGCGCTCAACAGTGGTCCCATGGATGTCGGACTCGACGACCGTGCCCTGTCCTACCTGCCCGCCGCGCATGTGGCCGACCGGATCTCCGGTCACGCCATCAATCTCGTCACAGGTATCCAGATCACCACCGTCGCCGACCCCCGGGAGATCGCCGCCGCGCTGCCCGACGCCCGGCCCACGGTCTTCTTCGGGGTGCCCCGGGTCTGGCAGAAGATCAAAGGCGGCGTCGAAGCCAAGCTGGCCGCCGAAACCGGCGCCCGCAAAGCCCTCGCGAAATGGGCCGTGGCCACCGGAATCGCCGCCGCCCGAGCCGATCTCGCCGGCACCGGCCGCGGCCCGCTGCTCACCGCACAACACCGCGTCGCCGAGAAACTGCTCCTCGGTAAGGTGCGCGCGGCTCTGGGCCTCGCGGAGCTGCGCGTCGCGTCCTCCGGGGCCGCGCCCATTCCACCGGAAACCCTCGAATTCTTCCTGGGCCTCGGATTCTGCGTCTCCGAGGTCTGGGGTATGTCCGAGACCAGCGGTGTCGCCACCTTCACCGAACTGGACAAACCCCGGCCCGGCTCGGTGGGCCGCCCGGTCGACGGCGTCGAACTGCGTCTCGCCGACGACGGTGAAGTCCTCGTGCGCGGCGAGATCGTCACCCACGGCTATCGCGGCATGCCCGAGAAAACCGCCGAGGCGCTCGATGCGCAGGGGTGGCTGCACACCGGCGATATCGGTGTCCTCGACCCCGACGGCTACCTCCGGATCATCGATCGCAAGAAAGAGATGATCATCAACGCCAGCGGCAAGAACATCGCCCCGAGCAATATCGAGAACGCCGTGAAAGCAGCCTCGTCACTGGTGGGCCAGGTGGTCGCGCTCGGCGAAGCCCAGCCCTACATCACCGCGCTCATCGTGCTCGACGCGGATATGGCCGCGGTGCGGGCCAAGGAGATCGATGCCGCGGCAGCCGATATCGCACAGCTCGCGCGACACCCCGAGATCATCGAGGACGTGCGGGCGGCGATCGCGGCGGGAAACGCCAAACTGTCCCGGGTGGAACAGATCAAACGGTTCACCATCGTCGATACGGTCTGGGAACCGGGCGGTGACGAGCTCACTCCCAAGATGTCGCTCAAACGCGCGCCGATCGCCGCGAAGTACGCGGCACAGATCGCCGCGCTCTGCGCCGAGTCGCCACCCGCAACCGTCATCGAGGTTCGGGCCCGGTGACCGGTGATGGCCCCGGCGGATACCGCCGGGGCCATCAGAGGGCGCGGGATTACTTCTGCTCGTAGGTACCGACCAGGATCGCCCGGGCCAGAGTGTGTGAGAACAGGTTGAACCCGAGGAACGCCGGCGAGGCCTCCGGTGGCACGCCCAGCGACTCCACATCCACCGCGTGCACCACGATGAAGTAGCGGTGCGGGCCGTGTCCGGCCGGCGGGGCGGCACCGACGTAGCCCGCGAACCCGCCGTCGTTACGGAGAGTCACCGCGCCGGAGGGCAGTTCGCCGCCCTCGCTACCGGCCCCCGCGGGCAGCTCGGTCACCGATGCGGGGATATCCGCTACCGCCCAGTGCCAGAAACCGGAGGCGGTCGGTGCGTCGGGGTCGTAGACGGTGACCGCGAAACTCTTGGTCTCCGCCGGAAACCCAGACCAGCTCAGCTGCGGTGACACATCCGCACCGCCGGCGCCGAAGACACCGCTGACCTGAGCCTTGCCCAATGTCGCGCCGTCGGATACATCGGTGGAGGTGAGGGTGAACGACGGGACCGAAGGCAGGGCGTCGTAGGGGTTGTCGGCCATATTCTCCTCTTTCGGATCGGATCAGCTGTGCAACAGGAAGTGTTCCAGCACCTGGGTGCCGAATTCGAGCGCATCGACCGGCACCCGCTCGTCGACACCATGGAACAGGGCCGCGAAATCCAGCTCCGGCGGCAGCCGCAGCGGCGCGAATCCGAAACACCGGATACCCAGCTGCGCGAACGCTTTCGCGTCCGTACCGCCGGAGAGCATGTACGGAACCGTTCGCCCCTGCGGATCGTGGGCCAGGATCGCGTCGTTCATCGCGTCCACCAGATGGCCGTCGAAAGTCGTTTCGTAGGAGTCGAGTTTGGTGATCCACTCCCGCTCCACATCCGGACCGATGAGCTCGTCGACTTCACGTTCGAACTCGGCCTGCCGGCCCGGGACCACCCGGCAGTCCACCACCGCCTCCGCGGTCTGCGGAATGACGTTCGCCTTGTATCCGGCGTTCAACATGGTCGGGTTGGCGGTATCGCGCAGGGTCGCGCCGATGATCCGGGAAATAGACCCCAGTTTGGCCAGTGTGCCCTCGATATCGGGGCTGCCCGGATCGAACTCGAGCCCGGACTCCCCGGATACGGCGGCCAGGAACTCGGCGACGGAATCGGAGAGCACGAGCGGGAATGTATGGGTGCCCAGGCGCGCCACCGCGGCCGCCAGGATGGTGACGGCATTGTCCTCGTGCAGAAACGATCCATGGCCGGCGCGCGCCTTCGCGCGCAACCGCATCCAGCCCAGTCCCTTCTCCGCCGTCTCCACCAGATAGAGACGCCGCTCACCGCCGTCCGGGCGCGGGACGGTGAGGGAGAACCCGCCGACCTCACCCACGGCCTCGGTGACGCCCTCGAACAGATCGGGCCGGTGCTCCACCAGCCAATGCGATCCCCACTTCCCACCGGCCTCCTCGTCGGCCAGGAAGGCGAAGACCAGGTCCCGGGGCGGCACCGTCCCCTCGATCTTGAACTGGCGCGCCACCGCCAGCATCATCCCCACCATGTCCTTCATATCGATCGCGCCGCGACCCCAGACATAACCGTCCTGCACGGCGCCCGAGAACGGATGCACACTCCAGTCCGCGGCCTGTGCCGGCACCACGTCGAGATGCCCGTGCATCAGCAGAGCGCCGCGACTCGGGTCCGCACCCGGCAGCCGAGCGAAGACATTGCCGCGGCCGGGTGCACCGGATTCCACATACTCGGTGGTGTATCCGGCGTCTTCCAGCTGCCGCGCCACCCACTCGGCACACTCTCGTTCGCCCTTGGTGGTCGCGAGATCGCCGGTATTGGAGGTGTCGAACCGGATCAGCGTGCTGACCAGCTCCACCACCTCTGCCACGGCACGAGAACGAGCAGAACCCGATTTATCACCTGTAGCGGCCACGCTCCCCTTCCTACCATCCAGTGCGTCCCTGTTTCTTGCCGGTGCGACCGACCGGAGGTAATTCATTGTTAAATGCGCATATCTACGTATGGACATTCGATTCAGCGGCTTCTATTGTTGGTTCGATCGGCCGCACCCACGGCGGGGCCTCGGCATTGTTCGACGCGAACGCGCGGGTCGATTCGCCACTCCCCCGCGGCACCGGGTGGGGTGACCGATCGCCGCTCCCCGCCGGCGGACCTACTCGGTGGGCAGTTCGGAGAGAACTTTACGCAGATAGTCCCGGCTCTCCCCCGGGGTGAGCGCGATAACGCTCAATTTGTTCATCACCGTCATGTACACCTCGACATCCTGCTTCTTCTCCAGGTAGTGCGAGGTGGTGAGCTGCTCCATGTAGACCATGTCCGGCAGTTCGGGCTCCGGGAACCGGAGAATACTGAACGAACCCCCGGCCGCCGGATGGCCGCCGACCGAATAGGGCAGCACCTGGATCTTGACATTCGGCCGTTCGGAGGCGGCGATCAGATGTTCGATCTGATCCCGCAACTCGGGATAGCCGGCGATCGGCCGGCGCAGCGCGTTCTCGTCCACGACCGCCCACAGTGTCGGCGCCGCGGCACGGCTCAAGATGTCCTGCCGGCGCATTCGCATACCGACGCGGCGTTCGGTCTCGTCGTCGTTACCGAGCGTGATCACCGACCGGGCGTAGGACTCCGTCTGCAACAGGCCGGGCACGAACTGGGCCTCGTAGGTGCGGATGGTCGTCGCGGCCTGCTCCAGGCCGATATAGTTCTCGAACCAGTTCGGCAGCACATCGTTGAACGGCTGCCACCACCCCGGATCGTTGGCCTTCTTCATCAAATCCACGTAAACGGCCAGCTTCTCCGGATCGTCTACCCCGTAGAGCTTCAGCAGGTCGAGCAGGTCACGTTCCCGGAACCGGGTCCGGCCCAGCTCGAGCCGGCTGATCTTGGCATGGGAACCGCGGATGTGGTCACCGGCGTCCTCGCGGCTGATCCCGCACGCCTCGCGCAAACGGCGCAATCTGCTGCCGAGCGAGATGCGTAGCACGGTCGGCCCCCGATCGGCTTCCGCCGTATCCGGGATATCGGAATCGTCTCGCTCATGTGTCATGGTCGCCTCTGGCCAGTTCGTGCTGTGCTGCGTCGTACGGCGCCCGCCACCGCCGAACCGCACCGGTCGGCAGGCAAGCCTACTATCCGGTAAGCGCATATTCCGGTAACGCGCCCGCTCCGAGCGGGACCGGCACCTGCGCGGCTATCGGCCGCCGCGAACGTGCGGATCGAATCCTACAGTGCCGCATACCCGTAGCATCTTCCTGTTTGCACGCGGTATCAGGTTTCCTTGCGTAAACTCCCCCACGACACGACGTCCGGCTTCACCTGCACCGCGAAGACCTGGGAGACGACACCGATGAGGGCATCGGCAGCAGGAGCGAGTACCACTGGAGTTGTTTCCAGCATAGCGCGTGTCCGACCGGCCCGCGAAGACGAACCGGACGGGCCGCCCGGCGGCGGCAACTCCCACGCGAACGGGCGCGACCGAACCGGATTCGCGCGTATTTGCTTGGCCGCCAATGCTTCACATGTTCACCGTCGGCGATTCTCATCCGGACGGATCGGGCACCGCCGGATAGGGTGGGCCCCAGTCAACCGGAACCGGCCGTTCCCGCCGGGGCAGCCCGCTTCCACCGCACGTTCCGACGAACAGGACCCGGCCGCGAGCTTCTTCCATCGACCACCGCACGCAATACCGCACCACGGGACGCCCGCGGCCCCGTCCGCGCGGTCCGCGTCCGGCCCCCTTTCCAGTCACCGCACCAGCCGGCGTGCCCGCGAACAGGCACCCGTAACAGTTGGAGGCCCCGTATGTCCGACACAGTAAGCACCAGCGAAATCCGCACGAAACTCACCGAGGTCCTCGGTCATTCCAGTATCGATCTGGCCACGTCCAAGGACGGCGTCAACTGGGCGACGAGCGCCTTCTTCGCCAACCTCGACGACGACCTCTTCCGCCTCACTCTCATCCTGGAGAACAGCGGCCGGACCCTCGATCAGCTCAAGGCCAATCCCAATGTGGGCGTGAAGGTGGTGCCGGGCGGGATCGCGGATCCCTTCGCCCAGGGGCTGGGCACGGTCACGCTGCGCGAGCAGGCCGACCAGGACGAGACCTTCCGGGCCCTGCTGCGCAAAGAACCGCAGATCGAACCGTTCTTCGCCACACCGGTCACCGCGGTCGTGATCGATATCGACTGGTGGCGGGTCACGCATCTCGGCGGCGGCTGGCTGCCGGGCAAAGTTCTCGAGCGCGGTGCGGGCACCTGAGATAACGCCGCCGGGTGGACGGCTTACCATCGCCCTGTTCGATTCATAATGTAGAGAGAGGTATTCATGGCCGAACCGGCTCCTCGGACAGGGGTTCGTGTCCCGGTCGGGGTGGACACCACCCGGCCCAGCATCGCCCGCGTCTACGACTACAGCCTCGGCGGCAAGGACAACTACGACGTCGACCGCGCCGCCTTCGAGCAGATCCAGCGGATCGCGCCGCGGCAGGGTGACGTCTCCCGGATGAACCGGCGCTGGCTCCACCGTGTGGTGCGCTATCTGGCCGGACCGGCCGCCATCGACCAATTCCTCGATATCGGCGCCGGTCTGCCGACGGTGGGCAATACCCATCAGATCGCACAGCAGGAGAATCCCGAGGCCGTGGTCGTCTATGTCGACAACGATCCGGTCTGCAACGCGCACGGCCGAGTCCTGCTGGAACAGAACGAGAACACCCATTTCGTCTCCGGCGATGTCCTCGAGGAAAACACGCTGCTCGAGAACAAGAACGTGCTGCAGTACCTGGATATGGACCGGCCGATCGCGGTGATCCTGTGCGGGCTGCTGCACCATCTCGACGACGAACTCGAACCCGCGCGGGTCATGCGCGAATACATTTCCCGGCTGCCCGCCGGCTCGTATGTCGCGATCACCAACTTCTGGGATCCCGCCGACGAGAACCCCGAACTGCACGACCTGGCCAAGCGTCTGGAGCGGGCATTCACGGAGATGGGGTTGGGTTCGGGGTGGTACCGCACCCGCGCCCAGCAGCTCGAGTACTTCGACGGTCTGGAGATCATCGCGCCGGGGCTGGTGGAACTCGAGGACTGGTGGCCGGCCGGCCCGGCGACCCGGCCCCGGATCCCCGAGGAAAAGGTGATCATCGGCGGGGTCGGCTACAAACGCCCCGCGGAAAGGGTTCGACTGCACAGCGTGAACGGAAACGGCTGACCGATCGCCGTGTTGTCCGGTGGTGCACGGCGGCGGGTAACCGATCCGGCGACCGCCACGATCGGACAACTCCGAACGAGGCTACGGCACAGTATTTTTCACAAACGGGACAGCTCGGCCGGTTACCGTGCCGGGCGCGCATATCCGGGTTAGGCTCGGCCCACTCCGACGACGCGAACCATTTTCTCGCGCAGTTCGTTCGGCGCCGATTGCTCGCTCCGGCACCGCGTTCTACGCTTTGGTGACCCGACTCACTTTTCCAACCAGTATTTCTTTCGTCCAGAGAGAAGGTCGAGATGGCCGAACCGGCGCACCGGACCGGCGTTCGCAAACCGGTCGGCGTGGACACCACCCGGGCCAGTATCGCCCGTGTCTACGACTACAGCCTCGGTGGCAAGGACAACTACGACGTCGACCGCGCCGCCTACGCCGCGATCCTCGAGGTCGCGCCCCGGCAGGGCGATGTGTCGATCATGAACCGGCGCTGGTTGCACCGGGTCACCCGGCACCTGGCGGGCACCGCCGGTATCGACCAGTTCCTCGATATCGGCGCGGGGCTACCCACTGTCGCCAATACGCACGAGATCGCCCAGCAGCAGAACCCGGCGGCCACGGTCGTCTATGTCGACAACGACCCGGTCTGCAACGCGCACGGCCGAGTCCTGCTGGAACAGAACGAGAACACCCATTTCGTACCCGCCGATCTCCTCGAGGACGAAACCCTGCTGCGCAATACCGATGTGACGCGCTACCTGGACATGGAGCGGCCGATCGGGCTCATCCTGTGCGGGCTGCTGCATCATGTCGACGACGAACTCGACCCGGTCGGGATCATGCAGAGATACGTGGACCTGCTGCCGCCGGGGTCCTATCTCGCGATCAGCCATTTCCACGATCCGGGTCCGTCCGACCCACAGCAGCACGCGCTCGCCAAGGAGCTCGAACGCCGTTTCACCGAAAAGGGTCTGGGCTCGGGCTGGTACCGCACCACCGAGCAGATCCTCGAATACTTCTGCGGTCTCGAATTCATCGAACCGGGCCTCGTCCAACTCGACGACTGGTGGCCCGCCGGCCCGTCGCTGCGGCCTCGGTATCCCGAGGAGCAGGTGATGGTCGGTGGTGTCGCCTACAAGCCGGCCGGCGACAGCACCGACCACCGGAATCGGCGCGGGTAATCCGCTACCCGTTGACGTGGCGGAAGGCGGCCAGGATTCCGGACGGTATCCGGCCGCGTGCCGACACCTCGTGTCCGTTGCGCAGCGCCCATTCCCGGATCACCTTCGCCGAGGCCGACCGCACCGGCCGCTCTCGTTTCGTTCGCGCGGCCCGTCCGGCCTTGCGAGCGAAAGGAGTCCACTTCCCGAAGACTGCGCGCAATTCCCCCGCGTTGGCTTCGGTCAGGTCGATCTCGTACGTCACGCCCTCGAACGCGAACACCACGGTCTCGGCCGCGGGTGATTCGCCGTCGAGGTCATCGATCAAACTGATGACGACCTTGCGCGCCATGGGCTTGCTCCTCCGATCACCGATTACCTTGCCAGATATGACATCAGCTACCCCGCGGCTGTGCGAATGACCGGGCCTGCCCGCAGCGCCGGCACAGCGACCTCGTCCGGGGGATGTGAGCATACCGCTCCGGTTGTGGCCGATATCGCCGGGGCGCGATCGACCCCCGGGATACCGTGACCGGGTCGAACGAGAGGACCGATCATGGGCGTGCACGAGACCGAACTTCCCGAGACCGTCGAGTACCGGTTACCGCACCTGTCGATGACGGCACTCGCTTGGGGCGACCCGGGAGGCCGGCTCGCCCTGTGCCTGCACGGCTTTCCCGACAGCGCCTGGACCTGGCGTCATCTCGGCCCCACGCTCGCCGACCACGGATTCCGGGTGGTCGCGCCGTTCACCCGGGGTTACGCGCCGACCGCGGTACCGGCCGACGGCGACTACCATCTGGGGGCGCTCGCCTATGACGTGATCGCGCTGCACCAGGAACTCGGCACCCCGCACGATGCCGTGCTCATCGGACACGACTGGGGCGCACTCACCACGAATACCATTGCGGCACATCCGGACTGCCCGTTTCCCCGGGTCGCCTCACTGGCGGTCCCGCCGGTCCCTGCCATGCGTCCACGCCGGGGCGCCGGAGTGAGTGCGTATCTGCGGCAGCTCCGGTTCAGCTGGTACATCCTGTTCAATCAGCTTCCGGGGGTCGCCGAGCGCTCGCTGGATCGGCTGATCCCGCGGCTGTGGCACGACTGGTCGCCGCGGTACGAGTCCGAGACGGATATCGCCCGGACGCTGGCCGCGCTGCCGACCGCGGCGCACCGGACCGCCGTGCTGTCCTACTACCGCGCGTTCGTCCGGGTCGCGGGCAAGCCCGCGGCTCGCTACGCCGACCTCCACCGGCACTGGGACGGCGCGCCGGGCGTGCCCATGATGTATCTGCACGGCGGCGCCGACACCACCCTGCACCCGGCGTTCACCGCCGGCGTCGCCGAGGTACTGGCTCCGGCGGGGGGACGCACGCAGACCTTGCCCGGCGCCGGACATTTCCTGCATCTGGAACAGCCCGCACGAGTGGCCGAGTTGCTGCTCGGTTTCTTCGGGGGCGACGCGCCGCGCGCGGACTGACGAGCCGTTCCCGCCGCGGAGCGAGGTTTTCCGCGCCCGGTCGGCCGCGGCCCCGCTCCGGCACGATTCGGGCGCGTGCTCCGGTATGTTTCCGGTCACATACGAGATATTCCCGCTTCCGCAACTATTACGAACGCCCATATGATCGCGCGGTGGCAAATGAGTCGGAGACGAGCACTCTCATCGAGCACTTCGTGCTCGCCGTCTGCGACCCCGGACGATGGCAGGGCGTCGACCGGCTCGCCGAACTCGATCTGACCCTCTCGCAGGCCCGGGTGCTGTTCACTGTCGTCCGGCACGACGAGCCACAACCGATCCATACCATCGCGGGCGAACTGGGCCTGTCGATGACCGCAGCCGGCCGCAATGTCGACCGGCTGGTCCGCCTCGGACTACTCACCAGGCAGGAGAGCCCCACCGACCGCCGGGTGAAACTCGTCGGTCCCACCGAACACGGGCACCGGCTCACCTGGGATCAGATCGCCGTTCACCGCGCGACGATCGACAAAGTCGTCCACCGCCTACCCGAGGCATTACGGGCGGACCTCCAGCGGGTCCTCACCGCCGTGCTCGAGTCCGGGGCCATCCACAATGTCGTGGCGTTCCCCTTCGCATCGTCAGGAGACAATTCGTGAACGCAAGCCCAGCCCCAGCGACCGACGCGGGGGCTTCGGACAGAATCGACGCATCGGTCCTGAAACTGGCCGGTGTCGTGGTTCTCGGCGCCATCATGTCCATTCTGGACATCACGGTGGTGAATGTCGCCATGCCGACCTTCCAGACCGAATTCGATGTCGCCAACTACTCCACGGTGGCCTGGACGGTCACCGCCTACACGCTCGCGCTCGCCACCGTCATCCCGCTGACCGGCTGGGCCGCCGACCGTTTCGGCACCAAGCGGCTGTACATGACCGCCCTGGTGCTGTTCACCCTCGGTTCGGTGTTGTGCGCGCTGTCCTGGAACATCGGTGCGCTCATCGGGTTCCGGGTGATCCAGGGTCTGGGCGGCGGCATGCTCATGCCGCTCGGGATGACCATCATGACCAAGGCCGCGGGGCCGGAGCGGATGGGCCGGTTGATGGCGATCCTGGGTGTACCCATGCTGCTCGGCCCGATCCTCGGCCCGATCCTGGGCGGCTGGCTCATCGAGGACGCGTCCTGGCACTGGATCTTCCTGATCAACCTGCCGCTCGGTGTGATCGCACTGGTCTACGCCTGGTTCATCCTGCCCAAGGACGAGCCGCGCGCCGGTGAATCCTTCGATTTCGTCGGCATGCTGATGCTGTCACCGGGTCTCGCGCTGTTCCTGTACGGCATCTCCTCCATCCCGGAAGAGGGCACTGTCGCCACACCGAAGGTCTGGGCGACCATGCTGGTCGGCGGGGCGCTGGTGGTCGCCTTCGTGTTCTACTCGTTCAAGCCCAAGAATCCGCTGCTGGATCTGCGGCTGTTCCAGAATCGCGACCTGACCGTCGCCACCGTGACAATGTTCCTGTTCGCCGCGTCGTTCTTCGGCGGGCTGCTGCTGATTCCCACCTACTTCCAGCAGGTGCGGGGCGAGAGCGCGTTGCTGGCCGGACTGCTGGTGGCGCCGCAGGGTATCGGTTCGCTGCTCACCATGCCGATCGCCGGCATGCTGGTCGACAAGATGCCCGTCGGCCGGGTGGTGCCGGTGGGCCTGGCGGTTCTGACCGCGACCATGTTCGGGCTCACCCAGATCGAGGCCGACAGCTCCTACTTCTATGTGCTCGGCGTGCTGTTCGTGATGGGTCTCGGAATGGGTCTCACCATGATGCCGCTGATGACGGCCGCGCTGCGCACCTTGAACGAGGCACAGGTCGCCCGGGGCTCGACGCTGCTGAACATCATTCAGCAGATCGCCAGCTCGGTCGGCGTCGCGGTGATCTCGGTGGTGCTGACCAACCGGATGCAGAACTCCGAGGCCGTATCGGCCGGGCAGGCGATGATGGAGGCCCAGCGGACCGGCGAACAGCCCGATCCGTCGGTGCTGCAGTACATCGCGAGCCTGGGCGACAAGTTCGAAACCGTCATGCTCGGGGAGATGTCGGACGCCTACGCCGGCAGTTTCTGGGTGGCGTTCGCGCTGTGCCTGGTCACCCTCGGCTTCTCTCTGCTGCTTCCGCGGAAGGCGAGCGCGGTGGCGAAATCCGATTCCGATACGCCGGCCCCGGTGCTCATGCACTGATCTCCCGGTACTCCGGCCCGCGCCGCCCGCCCGAACCGCTCCGGTTCAGGCGGGCGGTTGCGTTTTCCGGAACCAGTCGAGAATCCGCGGCAGCGCCTCCCGCACGGTGGCACCGTGGTCGATATCGCCGAGGTCGATCAATTCGGTGGCAGCGCCCAGTTCGGCCTTTGTACAGCGCAACGAGTTCTCGAAGGGGACGCTGCGGTCCCCGGGAGCCGCGAACAGCTGGACCGGAACTTTCGTGGTCCAGTCGCAGACGGTGTCGCTGTCGGCCATGGCCTCCAGGGCAGCGCCGCTCGGGTTACGTGCCAGTTCCAGGAACCGCGGGGTCAGCAGCTTCTGCGGAGTGTCGGGGAGCCCCGAAGACACGGCCAGCAGATCGTGGCGCCCATCGAAAAGTCCCTCGATCCGCTGGGCGTAGGGCTGCTGGAATGCCTCGGCCGGATCGTCGTAGAGGTGGTAGATCCGGTTCATCGCGGTGATCCAGTAACCCAGGTAGAGCACCGCCCGCCGGCCCTCCACCCGGCCATCCAGCGCGGCCGGGGCCTGGACCTCCTGTACGGCGTAGGCGCCGCTCACCGCGGCGACCGCGGCCGGGGCGAAACCCTCGACCGCCCCGCTGTTCAGCTCCCGGCCGAGCGCCAGAGCCGCCTGGGCGCCCTGGGAGAACCCGGTCACCAGAACGTTCGGATCCAGGTCACGGCCCTGGTCGGCGAGCAGCGCGCGGGCCGCGCGGAGCAGGTCCACCGAGGCGGAGGCCTCACTGGGGACATGGGCGTAGGGGTGGAAACCCGGGCCCTCCCCGAGGCCCAGATAGTCCGGGGCGACGGCGGTGTACCCGGCGGCGGCGAACTGGACGGTGCGGGCGCGTTCGGTCTCTCCGTCCACCGACGGGGCTTCGTCACGGCGCACCGTGGTCCCGTGCGCGTAGGACACCAGCCGCAACCGCCGCACGCCGGTGTCCGGGACCACCACCAGACCGCTGGCCATGGTGGGTGTCCCGTCGGTCGCGACGGTTTCGTAGACGACCCGGTGGGCGCGGACACCGTTCGCCCCGGGCACCGGGTATTGCCATTCGGCGAGATAATCACCGGTCGCCGGGCCGGTCATCTCGAAAACCGGCGCCACCGAGACGACCCTGCCGCGCTCGGGCCGGTCCGCGTCGTCATCCGCGCCGCACGCTGCCGCGAGCAGGCACAGCGCACCGGCCATCGACAGCAGCGCCCGGCGCATCGTCACCTCGTTCTCCCGCTGTGGTCCCGATTCGATCGGGCCTCACCGTAGCCGATCACCCGGCGACCGGCCGCGAGGCCGCCCGAACGCCGCGCCGCCTCCGCCGCGCGGCCGCTGTGACAGCGCGGAATTCGGCGTACCGCCGATTCCGGAAGGAAGGGCGCGGCGCCACGAAACAACTCCGGGACCACCGACGATGACAGGGATGTGAACCCCGAAGTACTACCGCCGGCCGAGCGGCGGGACATGGTGCGGCGCCTGATCGCGCTCTGTCATATCGTCAACGATCTCGTCGAGACCACCGAAACGACGGCGGCCGACGGCGGGCCGGTCCCGGACGTGCTCCACGAGCACGCGCAGCTCATCCAGACCGTGCTCCGCGATGTGGTGGTGGATCTGGTGGCCAACGGCCGGCAGTCGGATGCCGCCTGACGACGAATCGCGCCGGCCCCGCGCCGATCTCGCGTCGTGTTCCCACCGGTGGGCGCAGAATTAGACTGGGGTGATGGTCAAACCGAGCCCGTGGGGAGCGAGCGGAGGTGACGGCGACGCCTTGTCGAGCACGGTTCGCACCGCGGCACCGCAGCCGGCCGCGTCCGAATCCGCCGGTTCCCGATCGGAAACCTGGGAGCGGCGCCGGACCGTGGCCCGGGCCGGACTGCGGCGGGTGGCCCAGCACGCCGAGGACATCCGCACCGCGCCCGCGATGAGCGGCAAATGGGGATACGTCATCACCGCCCTGGGCGGTGTCATCGTGTTCACCCTCATGTTCAAGCACTGGATGGTCGCGCACGGGCCCGACGGTATGGCCGCGGCAACGCCGTTCGGTCAAGTCGACTCCACCACCAGGTACCTGACGGTCTGGTCCGCGCAGGGCACCCCGCCCGCCGCGGACCTCACCGGTTCGTGGGCGGTGGCCTCGAGCAGCATGATCGCGCTGACCATCGCCGCGATCGCCATCCATATCGCCACCAACTCCGAACGTTTCGCTCGGATCGCCACCGGCGGCGCGGTGATCACCGCCCTGCTGGTGATCGCGAACATGCTCTATCTGACCGCCCGGCAGAAACAGCTCAAGAACATGACGATCCGCCGCTGGGACTTCGGCGGTCAGGTGGGTTCCTGGATCAACTGGGCCGTCAACGACGGGTCGAAACCGGTCGCCGGTCTGAACCAGGTGGAATACGTCGCCAGCGGTACGATCACCACCGCGGCCATCGCGGCGGTGATCATCGCGGTGGGTTCGGCCGTGATCGCGGTGGCGACCATGCCGCGTACCGCCACCGGGGCGCGGATGCCCTGGCGCGTCACCGTATCCCGGGAGACGACGTCGAACTACACCGCCGAACCCGCGGAGGGCGCCCGGCCCGCTCCGGCGACGGAAGCCACCGGAACCGCGTCCGCTCCGCCATCGAGTCCCGCCCCGGCCGCGGACAGCGGTCCCGATCCGAGCGCCGCGGATCCCGGACCCGCCAAGAGTTGACACGGGCCCGGGAAGCGGTCAGTCCCGCGCGACCCGGACCTCGACATCGATATTGCCGCGGGTGGCATTGCTGTACGGGCACACCTGATGCGCCTTGTCGGCCAGCGCCTGCGCTTCCTCCGCGGACAGATGGGGAAGGGTGACCTCGAGGACCACCGTCAGCCCGAATCCGCCGCCGCCGAAGCGTTCACATTCGCCTCGGCCCGGGAGCCGACCAGGCGCAAGGTGGAATGGAAGCAGGCCGCGTATCCGGCGGCGAAGAGCTGTTCGGGATTGGCGCCGCCACCGCTGCCGCCCATTTCCTTCGGTACCGCCGGCTCCAAATCGATGCGGCCGTCGGTGGTCCGGGTATGACCGTTGCGGCCGTCCCCGGTGGCCGGCGCCTCGGCCGTGTACAGCACACGCATCGCCGTCTCCTCTGCTCGTGTCACGAACGATTGCCGATACCGCCGCAGCGAATGCCACGGAACTGTGCGCAGTGTAGTGTCGCGCGCGGTGCCGGATCAGTTGCGGCACAGGGGAAAGTTCTGAGTATCATCCGGCGGCCCCCAATCGGCTCGAGCGATCGCGAGGCATATGTTCCCTGACCAGACCTCCACCCATTACCCGGTCTCCCCCATCCCGGACGACGTCTACGGCCGGGGCGCGCCCATTCCCGCGCCCCGGGAAACCGATCTGGTGATCACCGCGCTGCTGTGGTTCCTGCTCGCGGCGCTGGCGATCGTCTCGGTGGCGATCTCCCCCTGGTTCCTGCTCGCCACCGGGGTGTGCGAGGGGCGCGCGGACTGCAGCGCCGACCCGAGCACGGGCAACTGGATCATCGTCCTCGGCGGCTGCTTCGGCTTCCTCGTCGGCGCCGCCACCACCGTCAATGCCGCACGCAGCGGGCGGGCGCTGTATCCCGGCGCGCTGCTCGGGCTGGTTCTGGTTCTCGCCGCCTGGCTGGCGGGTTCCCTGCTGATGGGCTGAGCGCACGTCGGGCCGCGGGTACCGGACAGCGGTGCCCGCGGCCCGGCCGCTCACGACGACGCGGTAGCGAAGCGTTGATCGGTGTAGCGGCGCAGATTCGCCAGGAACCGCCGGAACGCCAGATTCATCAGCGGGGTCGCGGCGAACGCGGTGAACCGTGCGGGGCCGGCCAGTCGCTGGGCCAGCGTCCAGGTGAGTCGGCAACCCTGCGGGGTCTCCACGATCCGGTAGTCCTCGGCGAAAGCCGCCAGTGCCCTGGTGGAGCTGCTGTTGAAACGGAACGCCATCCGGGTGTTCGGTTCCCAGACCAGAAATTCCTCGTCGCCCACGATTCCGCCGCGCATATCGACCACCCGGGTGGTGCCCACACCGCGAGGTTCGGGAGTGGTCCAGGTGACCTTGGTGATCACACTTGCCCAGCGCGGCCAGGCTTCGGCGTCGGCCAGCACCTCGAACAGCTGGGCCGGCGTGATCGCGAGGTCCACGCTGTTACTCGAGCGCAAGGGAGCGTTGTCGATGAATTCCAGACCGACGCGCTCACACGGATGCAGGGTGCTCATCGCCGGCCACCGCCGTATCCGCCCCCCTGTTTCCGGTCGTTCATGCGCAGGATCCTCTCGTCGGTCGATACAGCCACACCCTCTCGGCTGTACACCGATGGTTACACCTGTCCAGTCATCTGTCCATACCGGCCACGGGCCGACCGGTTTGGGATCGGACGCAGGAAACCACGGGCCGCGCCGGCCCGATTCACAGAATCCACCGGTTCGACGGCGCCGCGCGGACCACGGGTATTAGCTTCCGGCGATGCCACTCCCTCGCCGGCCACACCGTGCGGGGCGGGCCCTGCTCGTCACCGCCACCGTCGCCGCCCTCATGCCCGCGTCACTCGGTCCCGGGACGGCGGTGCCACCGGATACCGGCCCGGCCGGCGCCGTGGCCTCGGCGCCGGCCGGGATCGTCGGGATCGTGCCGCAGGGCGGGCGGGCGGTGGAACTCGCCGTGTACTCCGCGGCCATGGACCGGATCGTTCCGGTGCGGGTGCTGCCGCCGGCCGATCCGGCGACGCCGGCGCCGGTGCTGTACCTGCTCAACGGAATCACCGGGGGCACTGATGGGGGAAATTGGTTCGAGCGCACCGATCTCACCGAATTCTTCCGGGACGAACAGGTCACCGTGGTCAATCCGCTCGGCGGCGCGGGCAGTTACTTCACCGATTGGCGGGCCGACGATCCGGTGCTGGGACGGCAACGGTGGACCACCTTCCTCACCCGCGAGCTGCCGCCGTTGATCGACGGCCGCTTCCGCGGCACCGGCACCGCCGCGCTCGCCGGAATTTCCATGGGCGCGGCCGCCGTGCTGCAACTGGCGCTGGCCGCGCCGGGACACTACCGGGCGCTGGGCTCCTACAGCGGCTGTGTGCGGACCAGCGATCCGCAGGGCCGCGCCATCGTCGAGCTGGTGGTCCGGGCCGGCGGTGGAGATCCGCGCAATATGTGGGGCCCGCCGCAGGACCGCGCCTGGGCCGACAACGACCCGTTCCTGCACCCCGAGGCGTTGCGCGGTACCACCCTGTATCTGTCCGCCGGGACAGGCGCCCCCGGGCCGCTGGACACCCCGGAGGGGCCGGGGATCCACCACGATCCCGGAAAGCTCGCCGACCAGTTGCTCGTCGGCGGACTGCTGGAAACGGTGGCGGTGGGCTGCACGGTGCGACTGCGGGACAGATTGCGCGAACTCGATATACCGGCGACGGTCGCGCTACGGCCCGCAGGTACCCATTCCTGGGGCTACTGGCAGCGCGACCTGCACGATTCCTGGCCCATTTTCGCTGCGGCACTGGATGAATGATCCGTACCGTCGAGCGCCGAGTGGCGACGTTCCGAGCGGCTGGTCCGCTTCACAATCGATCATCGGCGCGGTTGTGCGGTCGCGGAAGGATGCCGGGAACTCGTTCCGGCCACGGGTGACCGATCGGTACTGTCGCCTCCGATGCCGTAGTGGCACCAGACATTTGGTGATACCTCGGCATCGACCGCATCGGAATCGCATCCGGGCATTCCGGCGACGTTCGCGGCGCGTGATCCTGCTGCCGGATCTTCCCGGCGGGCAGTGCGGCGCACCCGGAATTCGGGAGGACAAAAAGATGCCGGACCTCGATATCGCCGGAAGCGGCTGCGGCCGCGGCGGGGAAATAGGATCCCCGGAGTCATTCCGGGATTGCGTGCCCGGCACCCGGGAGGCAGTCGTGGGGATCACCAACGGCTACGCGCGTCCGGAGGTGCCGAGCGGAGCCGTGCCGGTTGTCGACGAGGTACGACCGTGACCCCCGGCACCGCGACCGCCCGGGCCGGCGCCGGTCCGGGTACCTGGGCGGCGTTCGCGGGCTGTCTGCTGTCGGTGTTCATGCAGATGATCGATGTGACCATCGTCAACACCGCGCTACCGGCCATCACCGCGGATCTGCGGGCGTCCTCGGCTCAGCAACTGCTCGTCGTGTCCGGATACTCACTGGCCTTCGCCTGCACCTTGCTGCCCGCCGCCCGCGCCGGGGCGCTGACCGGGCGCCGTCCGATGTTCCTGGCCGCGGTGGTGGCGTTCACCGCGGCGTCGGTCTGGTGCGGCACCGCGGGCAGCGCGAACGAACTCGTGGCGGCCCGCGTCGCGCAGGGAGTGGCGGGCGCCGGGATGGCGGCACAGACGATCGCGATTCTCACTGCCCTGTTCCCCCGGCACCTGCACACCCGGGTGTTCGCGCTCTACGGTGCCACCTCGGGCTTCGCGGGGCTGCTCGGGCCGATCCTGGGCGGCACCCTGGTGACCGCCGATCCGGGCGGGTTCGGCTGGCACAGCATCTTCTTGATGAATCTGCCGCTGGGCGTCCTCACACTCGCCCTGACCTGGCGGTATCTGCGGCTCGACACCCCACGGCAGCGGGCACCACTGGACCTCACCGGTGTCGTGCTGTCCGCCGCGAGCCTGTCCGGTCTGCTCTATGCCCTGTCGGAAATCCATCTGCACGGCTGGCGGGCGGCGCCGTGCGCGATCATCGCGGCCGCGCTGGTACTCGGCGGGGTGACGCTGCTGCACGAAAGCCGGGTAGCCCGCCGCGGCGCCGGACCACTGCTGCGCCTGGACCTGTTCGGCGACCGCGGCTTCGCGGTCGGCTCCCTGGTGGTCACCGGATTCTTCGGACTGTTCACCGCGTTCGTCTTCGCCATCTCCATCACCCTGCAAAATGTCCTGGAATTCTCCGCCCTGCGCACCGGGATCGCGATGACTCCGTTCGCCCTCGGCGCCGGCGCGGGCGCCCTGTTGTCTCCGGTGCTGATCCAGCGCTGGGGGGTTCGCACGCTGGCCGGTGGGCTGGTGCTGTTCGCGATGTGCGTGGCGATCGGCGTCGCGTATGTGAACGTCACCGACGGCCGGGTGAGCATGCTGCTGTGTGCCGCACCGGTTTTCCTGTGCGGTTTCGGCGCCGGCGTGTTCGCGGTGCCGCTGCAGCCGATCATGCTGTCCGGTCTGGACGACGGGCAGATGGCCGAGGCCTCCGGGTTGCTGCCCACCATCGAGCAGATCGGCAACGGAGTCGGGCTCGCACTGCTGTCCGCGGTGTTCTTCCGCGCGCACACGCTGGGCGGCAGCACCGTCATGCTGTCGGCGATCGCGGTGGCGGCCCTCGTGCTGGCCGCGATCACGACGGCACTGCCCGACCCGGCACCGCCCGGCCTCCCGGAACGGGCGTCCGAGCCGGGAGTGAGCTGAGGAACGGAGCTGCACGCAGTACCACAGCATCGGGACCGCGCGGCCGGGAAACCGGTAGCGACAACACCCGTTTCGCCGTCGAACGCCGACTGCGCCGGATTCACCGACGCCACACCCGGCACCGCCGCGAGCCGTCCGACCGGGCAGACGGGCAGCTGGACAACGGCCGCCGCGTACCGCGCGGGCTCACCGGGGTCCGGAGCGGTCCCGGAACGTGGCTTCCAGTTCGGCGAGCGTAGCCCGCAGTTCGGCAGGATCGTTGTACTCGAAGATCCCGTCGTAGCCGGATTCGGCCCGGATGGCGGCCTCGACAGCGGGGTCGTGGTACAGATCGGCCAGGGCCAGCAGGATCGGGTCGTCCCTGTCCTCGGCGCGGGCGGCGAAGATATTGATGTACTGGGTCAGCTCCGGACGCTGGGGATCGTCGGTGTAGATGACATCGTCGGCGGTGAGCCCGGCCGGTACGGCGAATGTATCGTCCACGAAGGCGGCATCCACACTGGCCAGGGACTGCGCGGTCAGGGTCGGATCTATCGGGGTCAGCCGGACCCGCGAGGCCGCGGTGTCCACGTCCTCGATCCGCGAATCCCAGCTGGGACCGCCCTTCAGGACGATCAGCCCCGCGGCGGCCAGCCCGAGCAGCGGCCGTACATGGTTGGCCGGATTGTTGCTCAGTGTGATCTCACCGCCGGGCGGTATATCGGCCACGGACTCGTGTTTCTTCGAATAGAGGGTGAGCGGGAAGATCTCGGTGGCGCCGATGGGGGTCAGATCGTCGTTGTCGGCCACGTTGTAATTGGCCAGGTAGCGCACGTGCTGGAATTTGTTGAGATCGATCCGGCCCTGCGACAGCGCAAGGTTTGGCTGGTTGTAGTCGGAGAAATTGACGAATTCCACGGCGATCCCGCGCTCGGCGGCCTTCTCCCGATACACCTCCCAGTGGGGCAGCGCCAGATCGTTCACCCCGATCCGCACCACATCGGGGTCGCGGTCCGCGCCACAGGCGGGCAGGAGCGCGGCCAGCGCGAGCAGAACCGGAACAACGGCGAAACGACGCAGACCTCGCATTGTGCGCAAATTAGACGGTCTCCTACCACCCCTGCCAGGATTTCGTTCAGCACAATCCCAACCGTTGCCGGGTCCGGACACCCACCGCTTGGATGGTCGAGTTCACACGACCACGAGCATTCGGGAGCAGGCGTTGAAATTCCCACGGGTACTGGCGATACCGGCGATGACCATCGCCGCGGCACTCGCCCTCACCGGCTGCGGCGGCGGTGACGCCGACTCGGATGTGGTAAGGATCGGTACCACCGAGAGCGATCGGGCGTGGGACGTCTTCGAGCAGAAGGCGCAGGAGGCGGGCATCACCCTGCAGATCACGAACTACTCCGACTACTCCCAGCCCAATATCGCCCTCGCGCAGGGGCAGATCGATGTCAATCTCTTCCAGCACCTGCAGTTTCTCGGCGAATACAATGTCGCCAACAACACGGACCTGACCCCGATCGGCGCCACCCAGATCGTCCCGCTGGGTCTGTACTCGAAGAAGCACAAGTCGATCGCCGATATCCCCGCCGGCGGCGAGATCGCGATCCCCAACGATCCGTCCAACCAGGCGCGCGCCCTGTTCGTCCTGGAGTCCGCGGGCCTGGTGAAACTGTCCTCGGACACCCTCGCCCCCTCCCCCGCCGATATCGACCGCGGCGCGTCCAAGGTGAAGGTGACCCCCGTCGACGCGGCACAGACCGCGCTGTCGCTGGCCTCGGTGGACGGATCGGTCATCAACAACACCTACCTGGAACGGTCGGGGGTCGATCCGCTCTCGGCTCTGTTCGAGGACGATCCGTCCAGCCCGGGCGCCGAACCGTACATCAACACATTCGTCACCCGCGCCGAGGACAAAGCGGATCCGACCTACCAGCGGCTTGTCGAGATCTGGCACGATCCCGAGGTACAGCAGGCACTCGCCGAATCCTCCAAGGGCACCTCGGTGGAGGTCCGGCGCAGCGGTACCGAGCTCGAGCCCATTCTGCAGCGGGTCGAGCAGACGATCCGCGACGGCAAGTGAGCGAGTCGACCGGTCCGGATACGGCGGTACCGGCAGTCGAATTCCGATCGGTGACGAAGGTTTTCCGCACCGGGAAACGCGAGGATACGGCACTGTCCGATATCGACCTCCGGATCGAGAAGGGCGAGATCTTCGGCGTGATCGGTTACTCCGGGGCCGGCAAGAGCACCCTTGTGCGGCTCATCAACGCGCTGGAGAAACCCACCAGCGGCACCATCGAGATCTCCGGGACCCCGATCACCGGGGTCCCGGAGGCCCGGGTGCGGCAGATCCGCCGTGATATCGGCATGGTCTTCCAGCAGTTCAATCTCTTCCGATCCCGGACGGCGGCCGGCAATATCGAATACCCGCTGAAGGTGGCGGGCTGGCCGCGGGCGAAGCGCAAAGAGCGCCTCGCCGAACTGCTCGACTTCGTGGGACTGTCCGACAAGGCACGCAGCTACCCGGACCAGCTCTCGGGCGGGCAGAAGCAGCGGGTGGGCATCGCGCGGGCGCTGGCCACCTCGCCGTCGCTGCTGCTGGCGGACGAGGCCACCTCGGCGCTGGATCCGGAAACCACCGGTGAGGTGCTGCGCCTGCTGCGCAAGATCAATTCCGAGCTCGGGGTGACCATCGTGGTGATCACGCACGAGATGGATGTCATCCGCGCGGTCGCCGACCGGGTCGCGGTGCTGGCCGAAGGCCGCATCGTGGAGCTGGCCGACACCTTCGACGTATTCGCCGCCCCGAACTCGGCACCCGCCCGGTCGTTCGTCGACACGGTGTTGCACAACCGCCCCGCCCCGGACGAGCTGCGCCGTCTCGACGAACTGCACCGGGGCCGGCTGGTCACCGTCGATATCGACGACGCACGCGGGATCGGGCCCGCTCTCACCACCGCCGCGCAGGCCGGTGTGGGCTTCGAAGTGGTGTACGGCGGCGTGAGCACGCTCCAGGACAAGACCTTCGGCAGTATCACCCTCGCGCTCGACGGACCGGACGCGGCCGTCGACAAGGTGATCGCCCAACTCGACCAGCGGTAGCGAGGACCGATATGGACACCGATTGGGACAAACTCCGGCCGGTCCTCACCGAGGCCGTCGGCACCACCATCTATCTGGTTCTGCTCACCTTCGTGGTGGGCGGCGTCATCGGGCTCTTCCTGGGCACCGCGCTCTACACCACCCGCAAGGGCGGACTGCTGTCCAACAGCCCGATCAACTGGGTGCTCAATGTGCTGGTCAATATCGTGCGCCCGATACCGTTCATCATCCTGCTGGCCGCACTGGGCCCCATTACCCTCGAGGTGGTGGGTACGACCATCGGCACCGAGGCGGCGGCCTTCGTGATGATCGTCGCTGCTTCCTTCGGCATCGCCCGCATCGTGGAACAGAACCTGGTCACGGTGGATCCCGGCGTGATCGAGGCGGCCCGCGCGATGGGCGCGGGACCGCTGCGGATCATCCTGACCCTGCTCATTCCGGAAGCACTGGGGCCGCTGATCCTCGGCTACACCTTCGTGATCATCGCGATCGTGGACATGTCCGCCATGGCGGGCACCGTCGGTGGTGGCGGGCTCGGCGATTTCGCCCTGGTGTACGGGTACCAGCGGTTCGACTGGGAGGTCACGCTGGTGGCGACGCTGCTCATCATCGCGGGGGTGCAGGGCATCCAGTTCCTCGGCAACTGGACCGCCCGCAAGGTGCTGCGCCGCTGACCCCCTCGGAAGGGCAGGGCGCGACCCCCTCGCTCAGCGACGGACCGGTCGCACACCGGCCAGAATCGCCTCGACGTGCTGCCGAATCGAGGCGTTCGGTTTCTGGCGGTTCTACCGCCTCGACCGAGGCCGGTGAACCAGGCACGACCGGCCGGGCGGTTTACCGGGTCAGCGGGATCCGCATCTCGACGGTGGTGCCGCCGGCGGAGACGATGACCTCCACCTCCGGGACCAGTGCGCGGATGATGGCCATCCCGCGCCCGCGGACCTGGCCCGGACGGGGGTCGGGGCTCTTCCAGCGGCCGTGATCGGCCACCGTGATGTGCAGACCGCCGGCCTCGTGCTCGAGGCGCAACCTGATGGTGCCGCCGTCACCGCGGTGGCCGTGCTCGATCGCGTTCGCGCACGCCTCCCCGATGGCGAGCAGCACGTCATAGGCCTGATCTTCGCCGAGCGGGCAGTGCGCCAGCCACTCCTGTGTCCGGTGCCTGACCTCGGCCAGCCGGTCGGCTCTCGCCGGAAACTGCAACTCCCATCGGGTCGGCGGACTGTCCAGCCCGGGTGGGCGGGTCGTCGTCACCTGATCGCCTCCTGTAGGTCTCGCCGGACGGACGGCGTAGGCGGTACCGGGTCCGTGGCGTTCGGCTTGCTGTCCTGTCGGACCATGTGCTCACAGCTAGCCATACCCATTCGTTCCCGGAGCATTCGAGCCGGACCCGGCCCGGGCGCCGACCGCGTCCCGGCGGCCGGATGAGTTGTGGATCACCCCCGGTGGCCGAGCCTCACCCCGGCTCAAACGTGGGATGGATTACGCATCGGGAGGCCCGGCCGGCGCCGGTGACTACTATTTCGCGATCGGGTAGATTTCGTTACGAAGATCTGTGCCGGCCCCGGTCGCGTTACTCGCGGCGGGGCCTCGATACTGCAGAGGTGGAAAAGTGACGAATTGCGAGCCGGAGGAGCAGCGATGAGCGGCGACAGCGCGCCCCGGCTGCTCGATGTAGCGGTGCGGGCGGAGGACGGAACCGCGATCGTCACGGTGCAGGGTGAGGTCGATATGGCTTCGGCGCCCCAGCTGCAGGCCGCCCTCGAAGACGCCCAGCGCGGCGGGGACCCGCTGGTCGTGGATATGTCCGAGGTCGGTTTCCTGGGATCGGCCGGTTTGAGCGTGCTGCTCGTGATCTCCGAGGCCGCCGAGCCCGGGGCCGGACTGCGCGTGGTCGTTTCCGACGCCGTCCGCCGTCCCGTCGAGCTCACCGGGCTCGACAAGCTGCTGTCGGTGCACGAATCGCTGGCGGACGCGCTCGCCGCGGGCGCGAACCCCGCGGCCTCCTGAGCCGCGGCCGGCGCCCCGCGGCTACCGGGCGCGGGGCAGCCGGACCACCTGGACGAAGAATTCGTCGATCTGTTTGATCGCCGCCACGAACTGGTCGAGATCGACCGGTTTGGTGACGTAGGCGTTGGCGTGCAGTTTGTAGCTGCGCAGGATGTCCTCTTCGGCAGCGGACGTGGTCAAGACCACGACCGGGATATGCGCCAGGTCGGGATCGGCCTTGATCTTCTCCAGCACCTGACGGCCGTCGTATTTCGGCAGGTTCAGATCGAGCAGGATGAGGTCGGGGCGAGGGGCATCGGCAAAGGGTTCGGCCCGGTACAGGAAGTCCAGCGCCTCCTGCCCGTCATGGGCCACGTGCAGCGTGTTCCCGATCTTGTTGTCCTCGAAGGCCTCCCGCGTCATCAACTCGTCGCCCGGGTCGTCCTCGACGAGGAGGATATCGATGGGCTGGCCGGGTACGGTCATACGGTTTCTCCTTCGGGTACGGGTTCCGTGGCGGCAGCGGACGCTGCCGGGTCTGTGGCGCCGGGCTCTGCCTCGACGGTACGGAGGGTGAAGCAGATCCGGGTTCCCACCGTGTTCTCGGTGTCGAGCCAGATGGTTCCGCCGTGGTACTCGACGATCTTCTTACAGACCGCGAGGCCGATTCCGGTGCCGCTGTATTCGTCGCGGGCGTGCAACCGCTGGAAGATGACGAACACCTTCTCCGCGAATTCGCGTGGAACACCGATACCGTTGTCGGTGACCGAGAACAGCCGCAGGGCCGGATCGCTCGCGTAGGGCCCGGCTTCGATGCGGACGACCGGTGCGTGGTCGGGCCGCCGGAATTTGACCGCATTGCTGATGAGGTTCTGCCACAGCATGGTCAGCAGGGTCGGCTCACCCATGATCTCGGGGAATTGGTCCGGCCGCTCGACCACGGCGTCGGCCTCCTCGAGCGCGCCCGACAGGTTGGTGAGCGCTTTGTCCAGTGGCTCGCCGAGCCGCACCGGCTGCGCTCCCTCGCTGACCCGGCCCACCCGGGAGAAGGTGAGCAGATCGTTGATCAGCACCTGCATCCGTTTGGCGCCGTCGACGGCGAAGTCGATGTACTGCTTACCGCGCTCGTCGAGCTGGGAGCCGTAACGTTTCTCCAGCAGCTGGCAGAACGAGGCGACCTTGCGCAGCGGCTCCTGCAGATCGTGGGAGGCGACATAGGCGAACTGCTCCAGTTCGGCGTTGGACCGGCGCAGTTCGTCGGCCTGCAGATCCAGTTCGGCCTTCTGCTGCCGCAGCTGGGTGCTCTGGGACTGCGAGGACCCCAGCTCGGCCACGATTCGGGTGCGCATATCCTCCACGGCGGCGGCGACCTGCACGATATCGGCCGGGCCACGACTGTCGATGTGATGGTCGAACTCGCCGTCGGCCACCCGCAGCGACGCTTCGGTGAGTCCGGCCAGCGGGCGCACCACCAGCCTGCGCAACAGCACGGTCAGCACGATCCCGGTGAGCAGGAAGACGATCACCATACCGGTCAGCACCACATCGCGAATGGTGCGCGCGTGTTCCAGCGCCCGGTTGTCCGCGGCGACCGCGGCGGACAGTCCGTCGTTCTGCACCGTGAACGCGGCGCGTAACCGATCGAAGACGCCCTTGGCACGCACCGCCGTCGCCGCGGTCAGTGCCCGGGCCTGCTCCGGTGATGTGGTGCGCGCGAGCGGATCGGCGTATTCGGTGCGCCACTGCTGGGCGCCGCGTTCGATGACGTCGAGATCGGCGATCAACTCGGGCCGGTCGGACAGCAGTTCGCGCAGCCGCGCGGCCGCGCGGTCCTGCTCCCGCGAGCCCTCGGTATAGGGTTCGAGGAACTGGGCCTCGGCCGCGATCGCATACCCGCGCAGACCGGTTTCCTGGTTGATCAGCGCGCTCTGCAGCCGGTACGCCTCCGCGGAGGCGGGCAGTGTCTGCCGGGCCAGCCGGTCGGTGACCGTATTCGTATTGGAGATCACCTGGGCGCCCGCCACGGCGCCGATCAGCACCACCAGGATCATCAACGCGAAGACCAGCTGGAACCACGCCTGCGCGGTCAGCCGGCCCACCACCCGGGAGTCGGCGTTCGTCACCGGAGTTCACCCTTTCGCCCGTCGTTCCAACACACATGCAGAATGGCCACGTCGTCGTCGAGGCCGCCCGCCGCCCCGGCCAGTTCCTCGACCCGCCCGATCAGCTCGTCGACGAACACCTCGGGACGGCCCACCGGGACCGTCCGGGCGACGTCCAGCAGACCGGCTTCCCCGAGCCGGTCCCCGTCCCGGCCCACCCGGCCCTCGAACAGGCCGTCGGTGAAGAGCATGAGCCCGGCCCCCGCGGCCAACTCGATCTCCGCGGTCGGCCATTCGGCCCGGCCCGGCATGAACCCGAGCGCGGCGCCGCCGGGCACCTCGAGCCAGCACAGTCCCTCGTCGCTGTGGTGCAGCATGCCCGGATGCCCGGCGCGCCGCACCAGGACCCGTCGCGTCGACGGGTCGAGCATGAGGCCGGTGGCGGTGGCGAAGGTCTGGCGGTCGGTCCGCTCGGCGAGCAACACCTGCTCCAGCAAACGCAACTGCCGCGAACCGGTGACACCGGACAGGACCAGGGTGCGCCAGGCCAGGCGCAGTGCCACGCCGGTCGCGGCGGCGTCCGGCCCGTGGCCGGACACGTCACCGATGATGACGTGCACGATGCCGTCGGGATCCTGGACGACATCGTAGAAGTCACCGCCGAGCAGCGAATGGGCCCGGCCCGGGCGATACCGCGCCACCACGTCCACCGCACGGTCGGCACGCAGCAGCGGAGTCGGCAGCAGGCCCCGTTCGAGGCGGGCATTCTCCTGGGCCCGCATCTGGCTGGCCTGCAGGGCCGCGCTGGTGCGTTCGGCCTGTTTACGCTGGATGGCATAACGCACCGCGCGCGCGAACAGTTCCGGCTCGACCCGGCCCTTGACCAGGTAATCCTGCGCGCCGGAGGCCAGGGCCGCCAGACCGGTGCTCTCCTCGTCGAGTCCGGTCATCACCACCACGGCGACGCGGTCGTTGTGCGCGCGGATCCGGGCCACCGCTTCCAGCCCCTGCGCGTCGGGCAACCGCAGGTCGAGCAGAACGCAGTCGGGCACCTCGACACTGAGCCGTGCCGCCGCCTCGGACAGGGTGCGCACCCATTCCAGGCGCATCCCGCGTTCGGCGTCGGCTACCAGTTCCTCGACCAGCAGGGCGTCGCCGGGATCGTCTTCCACCAGCAGCACCAAGGGTTCACGCTCGAACCAACCCGCATTGTCGGCCGGACCGAGATCCGCCCCGGCAATATCACCGCGCAAGGTCACCGCCGAACTCGCCAGCACGCACCAACACCCAGCCTCCGATCACACAGGAAACGACGGCGACTCAGCGCACGCTCGTAGACTCAGCGGCCGGTTGCTGGACCGAGAGGCATTGCCGATCGTAACGGATCGCCGTCCACCCGGGTGAACGGGCAGTATCCGGCGGCGCTCTCCAGGTCCCGGCCCCGACCGGCGCGGTCGAAGCCGCCGGGGTCGGGGAGCACGGTCGAGTACCCCGGACACAGCGGCGGTCACGTGTTAGCGTGGGCGACCCGGTAACGCCCGAGATTACTTGCGGCACGGGATATTACGAGCGTGAAGACCTTCGGAGGAGACAACGGTGCGGATCGGAATCGGCCTGCCCTCGGCGGTGCCCGGGGCCACCCCGGAAGCGATCGCGACCTGGGCGGCGCAAGGTGAACGCGCCGGGTTCGCGGCACTCGGAGCCACCGATCGGCTCGTTTACGACAGCCTCGACCCACTCGTGACACTGGCGGTCGCCGCCGCGCACACCACCACCGCCGAACTGGTCAGCACCGTGCTGAACATCGGCTACCGCGGAAACCCGTTCGTGGTGGCCGGGCAGATCGCCTCCCTGGACCGGCTCGCCGACGGCCGGTTCACCGTGGGTCTGGGGATGGGCGCCTGGCCGGACGACTACGCGGTCAGCGAGATGGCCATGACCACCCGCGGCGCTCGATTCGAGAGCGCGCTGGCACAGATGCGCCGGGCCTGGCGTGGCGAACTCACGGGCGCGGCCGGGCCGGTTCCGGCGCTGGCGCCGGGCCGCCCCCAGGTCCTGCTCGCCGGGATGGTGCCCGCCGGGATCGTGCGCGCCGCCACACTCGCCGACGGCTGGGTCGCCCCGGCGTTCAGTGTCGATCTGCTGCGGACCGGTGTCGATATCGTCGGCACCGAGTGGGCACGGCTCGCGCGGCCCGGCCGGCCCCGGGTGCTGGCCGTCCGCTATTTCCACCTCGGAGCCGACGCCTCCGCCGCGGCGGATTCCTACGCGCGGAACTATTACGGCCCGGAGATGTTCGAGCAGGTGCGACCCGACCTGCTCACCGAGGTGGCGCATCTGTGCGACGAAGTGGACCGGATCGCCGAGGCCGGCGCCGACGATCTGATCCTGCTCCCCTGTTCGGGCGATCCGGCGCAGATCTCTCTTCTCACCGACGCGCTCGGCAGTGCCCGGCTCGGAGCGCCGGCCCCAGCGCGCTGACTCGTGCGGTCTGCCCACCGGGCGCGGCACTGCCGTCATCGGCGGCGCCGCGCGGTGGCGGAGGGGGGCGCCGGCCGGTCGCCGACGATCTGCGCCCCCGCGTACTCGGCGCGGCGGGTGAGCGGTAGGAGTTCGTATCCGGTGGTACCGGGCGCCTGCGCCGGCGTGGTGGTGACGAACCGGTAGACCGCTCCAGATTCACTGTCGTGAGATCGGCCGGGCCGGTGACCGCGGCGGCGAACCGTATATCCGGATGCCCGGCCAGGATATGACCCACTGCAGGTGCCGGGGCTCGACGGTCATCCACAGCGTGGTCCAGTGGTAGTGCCCGGTGGCCGCCGGTGCGATATCGACGTCGAAATAGGCGAGCCCCGAACCCACCAGAGCCTCGACCGCTGGGTGACCCGGCCCGCGGTACTGGTCTGTTCGGCCACATCCAGCACCTCGGCCATCGCCCGGAACGGCGCGCACTTCCCTGGACTACCGGGCTTGCTTGCCACGGCGGTGACACGTATCGTCCTGATAGTCGAACTCGACTAATCGAACTCGATCGAAAGGTGACAGTGACCCGGGAACTCCGTGCCGTCGAAACACCGCTGACGCTGGCGGTACTCACCCTGCTCGCCGAACAGCCCCGGCATCCCTACGACATGAAGACCACGCTCGGAGAAAGGCGGGTGGCCGAGGTGGTGAAGCTGCGCGGGGGATCCCTCTACGACGCGATCGGCCGCCTCGAGAAGGCCGGACTGGTGTGCCGCACCGGTACCGCGCGCGCCGGAGCCCGGCCGGAACGCACCGTCTACCGGATCACCGAATCCGGCCACGATCTGCTCGACACTCTGCTGGAGCGGTTCCTCGCCGAGCCGGTGAACGAATACCCGCGGTTCGTCGCCGCGCTGGCTCATCTCCCCGCGCTCGCGCCGCCGGTCGCGGCACGACTCCTGCGCCGCCGGGCCGCACGACTGCGCGAGCAGACGACCGCCGCCGACCGGCGCCGGGAACAGTCCGCGGACCTGCCCCGGGCGGTACTGCTGGAATCCGAATACCTCGCCCATCTGCGCGCCGCCGAAATCGATTGGCTGGAGCGCACCGCGATCGAGATCGACCGCGGTATGCCGTGGCCGGACGGCGGAGCCGGCCGCGACGACGACAAGGAGCAACTGTGAACAACGATCGCCTGCGGCGACGCCTCAAACCCCTCAATCGTGTGGTCGTGGCCTTCCAACGCCTGGGTCTGGCGGTGGGCACCATGCGTATCCTCTCGGTGCCCGGCCGACGAACCGGGACACTACGCACCACTCCCGTCTCGCCGCTGACGGTCGACGGGGTGACGTATGTGGTGGGTGGCTTCGACACCGCCGACTGGGTGCGCAACGCACGCGCCGCGGGCTGGGGCGTGCTGGCGGAGGGACGGCGCGAACAGCGGGTCTCGCTGGTGGAACTGCCGGTGGCCGAGCGCGAGCCCGTCCTGCGCGCTTTCCCGCGCGAGGTTCCGCACGGGGTGCGTTTCATGATCGCCGCCGGCGCCGTCGAATCCGCCGACCCCGACGCTTTCGCCGCCGCGGCACCGCGCTGCCCGGTCTTCCGGGTCGAACCCATGAGCGGCGGTGGGTCCACGGAACATCACTGACCCGCACGCCGCGAAAACCGGATGCAGGCAACGGGTACCGATTCCGGGCGGGTGCCGCGATGTCGGGCGTGGCGCCGCACAGCCGCCGGGCATGCCGATTCGCGACGCTGTTCACCGCGCACCCGTCCCAGCGGGCGCGCGGCGCGGTGACCGGGCCGGGCACCGGCGGCCACGTACTGTGGAGCTCACCGCACTCGGCGCGACGCGGACAGTTCACGACACGCCAGGGTTGAACTCTGCGCGGTTCTATCGGTCGTGATCGCGAACGGCAACTTGGGAATGTGAATGCGGACATTCGCATATCGAGACGTCGACGAACGGAGGTCGGTAACCCATGACAGTGACCGATGACTACCTGGCCAACAACACGCGCTACGCCGCACAGTTCAGCGGCCCGCTCCCGCTGCCGCCCAGCAAACACGTTGCAGTGGTCGCCTGCATGGACGCCCGCCTCGACGTCTACCGGATCCTCGGTCTCCAGGAGGGTGAAGCGCATGTCATCCGCAATGCGGGCGGCGTCGTGACCGATGACGAGATCCGCTCCCTGGCGATCAGCCAGCGGCTGCTGGGCACCACCGAGATCATTCTGATCCACCACACCGATTGCGGAATGCTCACCTTCACCGATGACGATTTCAAGCGCGGGATCCAGGACAAGACGGGTATCAAACCCACCTGGTCGGCCGAGGCATTCTCCGATCTGAACGAGGACGTGCGGCAGTCTCTACGGCGCATCGAAACCAGCCCCTTCATCACCAAGACCTCGTCGCTGCGCGGTTTCGTCTTCGATGTCGCCACCGGACGGCTCGACGAGGTCAGCGCCTGAGCCACCGGTTCCGGTCTCCGCCGGGCTGCGTGCCGCGCACCGATCGGGTGCGCGGCACGGCCGTTCACAGAGCGCCGTTCGCGGCGAGTACCTCGAACGCGGCGTCGGCGCTGCGCCACAACACCTCCATCTCGGCCCGCACCGCGGGTTCGGCCGCCGGGTCCTGCAGCGCCAATCCGTTGCCGAAGATCACCACATTGGCGCCCAGATCGGCCAGCCGCAACAGCGGCCCGGTGGCCACCCCCGCTCCCAGCACGGCGTCGAGCCCCTCCCCCAGGAAATAGAACCGCCACAACGGACCCAGATCACCGCCGTAGATTTCCCGGGTGAGGTCGACGATGAGCGATCCGTGGCTCGCGATCGCGTCGACGATCCGGAAGTGATCGGGCGCGTCGGCCGCGGTCGCCCGGGTCGCGGCAACGGCATTGGACAGGTCGATGGTGAGGTGGGCGTTGTAGCCCGCCATGGCGACCCGGGCCGGCGACAACTCGCACCGGTGGGCGAGCCGGAAATAGTGGTACCACTGGGGTTCGGCGGGTGCGCCGGTGAACTCCGCGTGCACATTGCGCAGGAACCGCAGCAGCAGATCGAGGCTGATGCGATGCGCCCACTCCGGATCGTCGAACGCGGCCGGATCGCGTTGCAGTGGCATCACCGCGGCCTGCTCGACCGCGTCGAGGCCCAGCGCGAGCAGGCCGCGGCGATCCCGGTGCGCCACCAGGATCTCGGTGAGCCGCCGATGCCGCTCGACGGCCCGCTCCAGCCGGGCCAGGGACGAACCGGAGCCTTCGTCATAACCCACGGAGGTATCGGACAATTCGACGATCTCTGCCAGCTCGGCGGTCGACAGCGGTGTACCGCAGGCGGTATCCGGCGCGGACGCCGCGGCCGGCCGCGCGCCGGCCAGCGCGGGCATACCGACCAGGAACACCGTCGCCAGGGCCAGGACGAGGCATCTCGAACGCACCGGACGTTGGCTGGACATACCGTTTCGCTTTCACTCGGCGGCGGACGACCGTCCGTGGAACCCGGCGACCTCGGTGGAGCCGGAACAGCGGTGCTTCGTATGAGCCGCCCCTGCCGGGCGCGCGCTCGAGAGCCTAGCCCAGCAACCACCCCGAGCCGCTTTCCCGCCTGTGGGAGCGGCCGGTCGGCCTACGCGCCGCGCGTCAGCCGCGGAAAGCGCGCCGGTAGGCCGCGGGGGTGGTGCCGAGCAGTGTGTGGAACCGGCGGCGCAGATTCGTGGCGGAGGTGAGCCCGACGCGCGCGGCGATCGCCTCCACGGGCAGATCGGTCTCCTCGAGCAGCCGGCGTGCCGCGGTGACCCGCTGGGTCAGCAGCCAGCGCCCCGGGCTGGTGCCGAGTTGTTCCTCGAATCGGCGGGCCAGGGTACGGGGCGAGACTCCGGCCCGGCCGGCCAGATCGGACAGTGTGATGGGCCGATCGAGGTGGGCGATGCTCCAGTGCAACAGCGCGGCAACGGACTCCCCCGTGGTGTGCGCGGTGACCGGCGCCGGTACGAACTGGGCCTGTCCGCCCTCGCGGTGCGGCGGCATGACCATGTGCCGGGCGAGTTCGGACGCATAGGACGCGCCGTGATCGGTGCGCACGAGGTGCAGGCACAGATCGATACCGGCGCCCGCCCCCGCGCTGGTGGCGATGTCGCCGTGATCCACGTACAGCACACCGGGTTCCACCTGTACCCGGGGGAATCGGGCCTGTAGTTCGTCGGTACGCGCCCAGTGGGTCGTCGCGGTCCGTCCGTCGAGCAGGCCGGTCTGTGCCAGCGCGAACGCGCCGGTGCAGATGGAGACCAGGCGTGCCCCCCGCGTGGCGGCAGCGCGCAACGTACCCAGCATCGCGGGCGACACTTCCGCGGTATACGGCAACCAGCCGGGGATCACGATCGTCTCCGCCGTCTCCAGTGCCTCGAGGCCCGCCGCGACCCGCATCGTGTACCCGGCGGTGGTCGCGATCTCGCCCGGGTGCTCGGTACAGACGAGGAAGTCGTAGCGGCCGGCGAGCCCCTCACGTGGCGTACCGAACACTTCCGCCACACAACCCAGCTCGAACGGGGCCTGCGGCGGTGTCACCAGGGCGGCGACGCGATGCCGGCCGGGCGGGCCGGACCACTGATCGGTCATGACAGGAAAGTACCCGAAGATGACTTTCCTGACACTGGTCGCCGGCCGGGCGGAGCAGCATGCTGGCCGTATGACCGTCACTCCGCACACCGAAAACGGCCCGTCCATGCCCGGTTACACCTGGTCGAACTCGGCCGACGCACCCGTCCGGGAGCTCTTCCCCGGCATCCACCTACGCTCGCTGTGGTCCGGACCGGACGGCGCTTCGGCACACGTCCTGGAAATGGCGCCCGGCAGCCGCTGGGAGGGTGTCGATGTGCACCGGCCCGGGCCGGAAGAAGTGTTCGTGGTGTCGGGCACCTTCAACGACGGGGCCCGTGACTACCCGGCCGGATCGTTCATCCACGCCCCGGCCGGATCCTGGCACATACCGCAGACCGTGACAGGCTGCGTGCTGTTCGTCTTCTATCCCGAGGGCTGACCACCGCGCGTCAGCGGGACCCGATCAGTTCCAGCGTCTCCTCCAGGACGCTGAGCGGGACAGCGCTCGGGACCAGGATGAACTCATCCAGCCCGGCTTCCTCGGCGGCGTCCAGCGTGCGGTGCAGGGCCGCGGCGTCGTAGGTCTTCATCGAGGAAGCGGCGCCCGCGGCCGCTTCGCCGCCGAGGAAGCCCAGGTATTCCGCGGTGAAATCGCGCAGGACGTTCTCGGGTTCGGAGACGCCGAGCGCGTAGAAGCATCCGCTCACCAGGCGCGGAACGTCCCGGCCCGCCTCTGCCCAGGCCCGGCGCGCGGCATCGGCGGACCATCGGATCTCGGCGGGCACCCCGCCCACGCTGAACGCCACGACTCCGTCGGCCCATCGGGCCGCGCGGGCGAGCGATTTCGGGCCGAGGGCGCCCGCGAGCACGGGCGGGCCGCCGGGCTGCACACACGGCGGCCCCATCGGCGCACCTCCGGCGACCGCCGGTTGCCCGGCCCACAGGGCGCGCAGCTCCGCCACCGCGCGATCCAGCCGATCGTGGCGGCGCTCGAAACCCGAACCGAGACTGCGGTAGTCGTCGCCGCGGCCGCCGACACCCACGCCGAGGGCGAAACGTCCCGCGGACAGTACGTCGATCGTCGCGGCCTGTTTGGCGACCAGCGCCACCGGGTGCGCCGGCAGCACCGACAGATTCGCGAAGATCCGGACCCGCTCGGTGACCGCGGCGGCCGCGGCCAGGGTCGTCCACATCTCCTGGTTGTGGAAGGTCATCCGCTCGCCGCACGAGATACTCGCGACGGGGCCCTGCTCGGCCAGCCGGCACCAGTCGACGGTGGCCGCCCGGTCGTACCCGCGGCACATGGTGGGTAGTGCGATCCCGATATCCATCGCCCCAGCATCGGCCAACCGCGCCCGCTTAGCAAGAACAGGTTCTAGTTTTTCCGGAGCCCGAGTCGGACCGGATCAGCCGCCCCCGCCGCCGCAGCCACCCCCACCCCCGCCACAACCTCCGCCTCCGCAACCGCTGCCGCCCCCGCAGCCGCCCCCGCCGCTGTCGCCACCGCCGCCCCCACTACCGATGTACCAGCCGCTCGCGCCGGCCGCACCCGCCGCGCCACGCCGGCGGGCGGCGCGCAGCGGCGCCCGGTCCTGCCGGAACCTGCGCACCGCGGCGACAACGGCCAGCACCACCCCGAGTGCGAAGAACCAGCCACCCACCCCGAACCCGAAGAGGTCGGTCAGTACGAGGCCGACGAGAACGGCCGCGGCAGCCGATAGGAACAACACGGTACCTCCCCTGATGGTCGATCCATCTCAGAAGAGGCTACCCCGCAACAGATCCCGGTGAACATCTCCGGCAGCGTGCTCCCCGAGACGGATCCGGGCGTGCCACGAACGCTCGGCACCTCGGCCCGCGCCCGCCATGGGGACGGCCCGCAGGATCGGCTCGACCCGGACCGCGCGCACGCCCGCCCGATTACGCCGGCCGGGCAGCCGGGCTCCTGGGTCGCAGGTAGGGTGAACGCGAGAGTCGGCAAGGACGGCGGGCCCACACGACGCCGGCCCGCCTACCGGTGAAGCGACACCCGTGCACAGATCGGTGAGGAAATGACGGCAAACGCCGCCACACATGTTGTTCCTGTCGACCGGACCGAGGTCGGCGCGCCTTCCGAGGCGCCGGCCCGCCCTGCACGCCACAGCGATTACGCGGTGCTGCTGCGGCAGGTGCGCGATGCGGGCCTGCTGGACCGGCGGCCCCGGTACTACCTGTGGAAGGGCGGGGCCGCCCTGCTCGCCCTGGCCGCCGGATGGACCGCGTTCGTCCTGATCGGCGACTCGTGGTGGCAGCTGGCCACGGCCGCCTTCCTCGCCGCGCTGTTCGCTCAGTTCGCCTTCCTCGGCCACGACGCGGGGCACCGGCAGATCGCCGGCAGCCGGCGGGCGGACTATCTGCTGGGCGCGCTGTTCGGCAACCTCGCCATCGGCGTGAGCATCGGCTGGTGGACGAGCAATCACAACCGGCACCACGCGCATCCCAATACCGAGGACGCCGATCCCGACATCATGGGTGTGCTGGCGCATTCGAGCGTCCGGGCGCGCGCCGGGCGCGGCCTGCGCCGGGTCATCTTCCGCTACCAGGGCTGGCTCTTCTTCCCGATGTTGCTCCTGGAAGGCCTCAGCCTGCACTTCTCGAGCGTCCGGGCCATCGTGCGGCGCGATATCCCACGGCGCGGTTTCGAGGCCGCGCTACTGGCCGCGCACGCCGTGGGTTACCTCACCGTCGTGTTCCTGGTCCTTCCTCCGCTGCACGCACTCGGCTTCATCGCTGTACAGCAGGGCCTGTTCGGGCTCTACATGGGCACCACGTTCGCACCCAACCACAAAGGGATGGCGGTACTCCCGGCCGGCGATACGACCGACTACCTGCGCCGCCAGGTTCTCACCTCCCGCAATGTCCGGGGCGGGGTCGTGATCGATACCGCCTTCGGTGGCCTCAACTACCAGATCGAACATCATCTGTTCCCCTCCATGCCCCGGCCGAATCTGCGGCGGGCCCAGCCGATCGTCGCGAAATACTGCGCGGATATCGGCGTGCCCTACTGCGAGACCGGCCTGTTCGATTCCTACGCCCGAGCCCTCGGTCATCTGCACACCGTCGGCCGTGCGGCCGGACCCGGAGGTGCCGGGTAACCGGCTACTCGCCGGAGCTGTCGGTCCGGTTATCGGGGCGGTGTTCAGCGCGAACGCGGTCCGGCGACCACGGGCAGGGCGGTCGAGCCGTGCAACGCCAGCCCCCTCCGCGCCACCGCCGGACCCGCCTGCGTCAGCCCCGGATACGCGCGCAGCAGCGCGGGAAAGGCGATCTGGGCTTCCAGCCGGGCCAGCGGCGCACCCAGGCAGTAGTGCACGCCCCCGCCGAACGACAGCGGCGGTTCGCCCTCGCGATCCACGCGCAAGGCGTCCGGTTCGGTGAAAACCTCGGGATCGCGATTGGCCGCGCCCAGCAGCAGGACGACGCGCTGCCCGGCGGGTAGCGTCAGCCCACCGCTGTGTAGTTCTTCCGGCGCGGTACGGGAGGTGAGTAGTTGCACCGGTGAGTCGTAACGCAGCAACTCCTCGGTCGCCGAACCGGCCAGTTCGGGGTTGTCCCGCAGCAACGCCGCCTGGTCCGGGTGCGCGAGCAGCGCGACCAGACCGTTGGCGAGCAGGCCGGTGGTGGTCTCGAACCCCGCGGCGAACAGCAACGCCGCCATGGTGATCAGTTCGTCGTCGTCCAGGCGTGCGCCGTCGGCGGCCGGGGCGACCAGGGCCGACAGCAGGTCGTCGCGTGGTTCCCGGCGCCGGCGCGCCGCCAGATCGCGCAGATAGTCGCTGATCTCGGTGGCCGCGTCGTCGGCTTTCGCGACGCTCGGGCCGTCCAGGAGGTCGAGTACCCCCGCCCAGTCCCGCACCAGCGGCTGGAACCGTAGCCGATCGGCTTCGGGCACCCCGAGCAGCTCACCGATCACGGTGACCGGCAAGGGAAACGCGAAGGCGTCGATGAAATCGACCGGGCCCGGGCCGGCCAGATCGCCGAGCAGCCGGTCGACGGTGCGGGCGATCGCCCGGCGCAGCCCGGCCACCCGCCGCGCGGTGAAGGCGCCGGAGACCAGCCTGCGCAGCCGCGTGTGATCGGGCGGATTGCGCACCAGCATGCTGGTGAACATCAGGCGCAGGCCCGGATGTGCACGCCAGTCGGCGAATCCGGCGGCGGCCAGCCCCTGTTCCGGTCGCTTCAGCAGCCGATGATCGCGCACCAGGGCGGCGGCGAGCCGGTAACCGCCGACCACGAGTGTCCCGTCCGGCGTGTGGGCGGCGGGACCGAGTTCGCGCAGTTCCCGGTACAGCGGATAGGGGTCGGCCTGTCCGGCCGGTGTGGTGAGCGCGGACATCAGTCCGGCTACTGTGTTCGCGATCTTCGCCGTCATGGTCACCCCCGGTTCGTGGTGTCTCGGAGCGTCCACGACGAGCCTACCCCCGCCCGCACCCACTACACCCCGGCGGCGGCCGAATCCCGCACGGACTCAATCACATACGGCACCGTTGGAAGCCGAACCCACCAGTCGCGAATACTTGGCGAGCACGCCGCGGGTGTAGCGGGGCGGCAGCGGCGCCCAGCCCTCTCCGCGGCCGGTGAGCGTCGCCGGATCCACGAGCAGGTCCAGGGTTCCCGCGCCGACATCGAGACGGATACGGTCACCGTCACGGACGAAAGCGATCGGGCCGCCGTCGACAGCCTCCGGAGCCACATGGCCGACACACAGGCCGGTGGTACCGCCGGAGAACCGTCCATCGGTCAGCAGCAGGACATCCTTGCCGAGCCCGGCGCCTTTGATCGCCGCAGTGATGGCCAGCATCTCCCGCATTCCGGGGCCACCCTTGGGGCCCTCGTAGCGGATGACCACCACGTCGCCCGCCGAGATGGTGCCGTCTTCCAGGGCGTCCATCGCGGCCCGCTCTCGGTCGAAAACTCGTGCGGTGCCCTCGAAGACATCGGATTCGAAACCGGCGGATTTGACCACGGCGCCCCCGGGCGCGAGCGAACCGCGCAGGATGGTGATACCGCCGGTCGGGTGGATGGGCGCCGAAAGCGCGCGTACCACCTTGCCGTCGGGATCGGGCGGCGCGATCTCGGCCAGGTTCTCGGCCACCGTCCGGCCGGTGACGGTGAGACAGTCGCCGTGCAGAAGTCCGGCGTCCAGAAGCGCTTTCATCAGCACCGGCACACCGCCCACCCGGTCGATATCGGTCATCACGTGCCGCCCGAAGGGTTTCACATCGGCCAGATGCGGGACGCGCCGGCCGACCCGGGCGAAATCGTCGAGGCTCAGCGCCACCCCGGCCTCGTGCGCGATCGCCAGCAGATGGAGTACGGCATTGGTGGAGCCGCCGAATGCCATCACCACCGCGATGGCGTTCTCGAACGCCTCCCGGGTCAGGATGTCGGCGGTGGTGATCCCGCGCCGGATCAGTTCGACCACGGCCTGACCGCTGCGCCGGGCATAGCCGTCGCGCCGGCGATCGGTGGCCGGTGGGGCCGCGCTGCCGGGCAGCGACATCCCCAGCGCCTCGGCCGCGCTCGCCATCGTATTGGCGGTGTACATTCCGCCGCAGGCGCCTTCACCGGGGCAGATCGCCCGCTCGATCGCGTCCACATCGGCTGGGCTCATGAGGCCGCGCGCACAGGCACCCACCGCCTCGAAAGCGTCGATGATGGTCACCTCGCGTTCGCTGCCGTCGGACAGTTTCGCGATACCGGGCAGGATGGATCCGGCGTAGAGGAACACGCTCGCCAGATTCAGCCGGGCCGCGGCCATGAGCATGCCGGGCAGTGATTTGTCGCAGCCCGCGAGCAGCACCGACCCGTCCAGCCGTTCGGCCTGCATCACGGTTTCCACGCTGTCGGCGATCACCTCGCGCGAGACCAGGGAGAAATGCATTCCCTCGTGCCCCATCGAGATACCGTCGGAGACGGAGATGGTGCCGAACTGCATCGGAAAACCACCGGCGGCGAATACGCCGTCCTTGCAGCCGCCGGCGAGCCGGTCGAGCGACAGATTGCACGGCGTGATCTCGTTCCACGAGGAGGCCACGCCGATCTGGGCCTTGTCCCAGTCGTCGTCGCCCATGCCGACCGCGCGCAGCATACCGCGGGCCGCGGTCTTCTCCAGCCCGTCGGTGACATCGCGGCTGCGCGGTTTCATATCGGGAGTATTCGGTTCGGAAGCCACGGTGCCATCATCCTCCTACCGCCCCCGAACACCGCCGGACCACGCCCGGCGCCCGCCGTCTTCACCGCGCGGGCGCCGCAGCGGCTACCCGCCCGACTGCGGATCTCCGATGACGGCGCCGGTCTCCGGGGTCGGCCCGGGCACGTCGATCAGGTCCGCGAGCTCGTCGAGAAACTCGATCATCCGGCGGCGCCGATCCGGCGACAGATGGGGCAGTTCGCCGGCCGGCGCGAGAGCGATCCGCGCCCGCCCCCGGGCCCGGAAGACGAGGACGCACGATTACCGTGGCCGGATGCGCAGTGCCGACCTCCCCTGCCGGATCGTCTTTCTCAACGGCACCTCGAGCTCCGGTAAGACGACGCTGGCCCGGGCCATCCAGGACGAGAGCGATATTCCGTTCGTCTACTGGGGCATCGACACGCTGTTCGGGTTGGTCCCCCCGAACTGGGGTGGCGGTCGGGACGGTCCCCGCAGCCGCGACGGTTTCTGGTACGACCGCACAGGTCACGACGCCGAAGGCCGGCCGTCGGTGGTCATCCGCTACGGCTCCGTGGGGCGGCGGATGCTGCGCTCGGCATGTACCGCGGCCGCCGCGTTCGCGCACGGCGGAGATCACCTCGTCGTCGACGAGATGTTGCTGAGCCCGGATCTGTTGCCGATGTGGCTGGACGCGCTGTCCGGCCTGGAGGTCCAGCTGGTCCGCGTCACGTGTCCACCGGCCGTCGCCGAGCGGCGGGAGCTGGCTCGCGGCCACCCGGCCGGGCTGGCACGGGGCCATCTGACCTCGGTCCACGAGCACGGTCACCCCTACGACACGGTGGTGGACACCACCACGGGAACTCCTGCCGAGCTGGCCCGCGCCGTACTGCGCCGGGAGCGGTACGTACTCGGGTGAAGAGGGGCGGTCAGGTTCCCGGGGCGCCGACGGACGCCAGGAACGGGGTGATGAGATCCGCTATCTGCCGCTGCTGTTCGTCGAGATAGAAATGGCCGCCCGGGAACAGCCGGACCGCGAAGTCACCGCTCGTATGGTCGCGCCAGCGCGCCAATTGCTCCGGGGTCGTGGTGGGATCGGAGCGTCCGAGCAGCGCGACGATATCGCAGCGCAGCCGCTCGCCTCCCCGGTATCGATACGTTTCGACCGCTCGGTAGTCGTTGCGCACCGCGGGCAGGACCATTTCGGCGAGCGCGGGCTCATCACGCAGGATCGCGACGCCGGCCGGATCGTTCGCGAGCCGCTCGAGCTCGTCGATCAGGTCGGCGTCGGCCCCGCGGTGCAGTGTGCCCGGGTCGGCGAACGCGGGATCCGGGCGCCCGGAGACGAACAGTGCCGCGACAGTCCGCCCGCGCGCCTCGAGCCGCCGAGCCGTTTCGAAGGCGACCGTGGCGCCCATACTGTGCCCGAACAGCACCGGGCCTGCGGGAACGCGGTTCTCGATGGCCGCGGCGATACGGTCGGCGAGGGCGGTGATCGAGGTGACGAACTCCTCGGCGATCCGGTCCTGGCGACCCGGATACTGAACCGCGTAGACCCACGGACCGGGCCCGAAACTCGCCGCGAGGCCGTGGTAGCTCGTGGCCGAACCGCCGCCGGGTGGGAAGCAGACCAACGCCGGATGGCCGGCGCGGCCTGCTTCGAGTTCGCGCAACCAGCGCTCCTGCTCGCCATCCTTCGGCACTGATACCTCCCACTCGCCACCGATGCCCGCGGGCATCATCGACCCGGTCCGGTGTCGAGCGTCTCACAGGGAGTGCGGGTACGGGCGGGACCGAGACATCCGGACCCGGGCGGCGACGGCGGCCGTCGGACCTACTTCGGCTCGATGAGCTGGATCTCCAGTTCGATCTTCACCGCATCGCTCAGCATCCCGGGCAGCGGTCCCCCGACGCCGAACTCGGTACGTTTGACGGTGCCGGTCGCGGAGAACCCGGCATGCCGTTCGCCGCCGGGGCCGAAGTCGCCGATCCCACCCCATTCCACATCCAGGGTGATCGGCCGGGTGATCCCGCCCAGCGTGGCTTCACCCGGGACAGTGAACGATTCGGCGATATGGACGGGTTCGACCGCCCGGAAGGTCAGGGTCGGGCGGTTGGCGACATCGAGGAAATCGGCGGTACGCACATGGGCGTCCCGGTCGGGGTTGCCGGTATCGAAGGAGTCGAGGTGGACCGTCGCGCCGAGGGTCGCGGCGCCGGACTCGTCCACCACGAACTCCGTCTCGAAGCGGGTGAAGCCCCCGCGCACCTTGGCGATACCGAGATGCCGCACAGTGAAGGCGATCGAGGAGTGCGCGGTGTCGAGCGCCCAGGACCCGGGACGCAGCGTGGTGGTACTGGTGGTTTCCGGTGATGTGGTCATGCCATCGACCATCGCCGGACCCGGGTCCGGTTACCAGACCCCCGTTATCCTGGACCTGACAAGGCGCGGCTGCGCGCGCCGGAACAGGGCACGATGGTCCTATGGCTCGAAGCGCATTCGCGGAGTTCCTGGTCAGACGCCGCGCCGAACTGCGACCCGGCGATATCGGACTGCCCGCGGGCGGCCGCCGGCGCACCCCGGGGCTGCGGCGCGAGGAGGTGGCCGTCCGCGCGGGCGTCAGCGCCGACTATCTGGCCCGGCTGGAACAGGGCCGGGACACCAATCCCTCGATCGCTGTCGTGGAGGCGCTCGCCTCCGCTCTGCTGCTCGACGAGCGGGAGCGCAGCACCTTCGGCTGGCTCGCGTTGACCAGCAGCAACGAATCACGCTGCCCGGAGCCCACCGATGAGCAGGACCGGGTACCCGAGACGATCGAGGCGGTGCTGCGCGCTCTGGCGCCCACCGCGGCATTCGTCCTGGGCAGACGGCTGAATGTGCTGAGCTGGAACGCGGCCTGGGAGGATTTCGTCACACCGCTGGGTCTGCTGGACGATCGGGACGTGGTGAGTCTCGCCCACTACGTCTACCGGCATCCGCGGGCACGCAGCACTCTGCGCAACTGGGCCGAGGCCGCCGATACGTTCGCCGAGACCCTGCGCCGCGCGAGTCTGCGCTGGCCCGGTGATGCCGGCCTGCGGGAAACCATCGACAGCCTGCACAAGGTCCCCGAGTTCGCGGCGCGCTGGCATTCACAGGGCCCGGGGCATCCGGTGACGCCGGTCCTGCGTTTCGACCACCCGCAGCTGGGTGCGGTCGACGTACCGTTCGAGACGCTGGAGAGTGGGCACGAGCAGAGCGTGGTGGTCTGGCTGGTCACCCGCACTTCCGCCGCCGGCCAGACACTGCGCCTGGTACCGCCGCGAGCTGCCGGGCAGTAGCCCGCGGACGAGCGCTCTCGGGCCGCCGGGCGACGCGACCGGCCACGCGCTGTGTCGAGGAATGCGGCGCGCCGGTCCGTCACCCGCCGGAAGGGTCGGAATCCGCCGGGCGGTTCGTCTGCCGGGCTGTGCCGTGGAGACAACCGGCGCCGGGCACCGTCGTGTGAACAGACCGAGCGGATCGAATTCGGGGCGAGTGGGCCGCCGGAACAATCACGGCGAAGAATCCATCGGACAGATAGAAGAGACGATTCCAGTCCCTTCCACCATTAATCTATAGCGCACCCGGGGCCTTGCGGCAAGGCCCGGGTGATGCCGCAGAATCGTCCGGTCCGGCCGCCGGGACGGGCAACCGCCCGTACCCGGCAGGGCAGGGATCGTCGAACGAAATGAGGGCAGATGGCGGAGCAGGGGTACGCAGACGAGCTGCAATCCGAACGGGCCTACGTGGACGAACTCTACGCGCGGCTCGATGCCGAACAGGCCCGGGCGAAGGGCCGGTACCACGCGGCACTGCGCGGGAACGGAACGACGCTGCTGGAACGTGACGCCGAGGTCCGGGCGCTGGCCCGAGAGGTGAAGCGATTGGACGTGGCCGACAACACACTGTGTTTCGGCCGGCTGGATTCGGTGGCCGGCGAGGTCTCCTATATCGGCCGGATCGGCCTGTACGACGAAACGAACGAGTACGAGCCGGTGCTGCTGGATTGGCGGGCACCGGCCGCGCGCCCGTTCTACGTCGCGACCGCGGCCCACCCGGAGAACATGCGGCGGCGCCGCCAGTTCCATTCTCGCGGACGCCGGCTGGTCGAGTTCACCGACGAAGTGCTGGGGCGCCCCGGGGACAGCGAACGCGGCGATGCGGCCCTGCTGGCGGCGGTCGCCGCGCCGCGGGGCGAGGGAATGCGCGATATCGTCGCCACGATCCAGGCCGAACAGGACGAGATCATCCGGCTGGACCACCCCGGTGTGCTGGTGATCGAGGGCGGTCCGGGTACCGGGAAAACCGTGGTCGCGTTGCATCGTGTCGCGTATCTCCTCTATACGCAGCGGGAGCGGATAGCGCGCCACGGGGTGCTGGTCGTCGGACCCAACCCGGCCTTCCTGAACCACATCGGCCGGGTGCTGCCCGCGCTCGGCGAATCCGATGTGGTTTTCACGACCACCGGTGATCTCGTGCCCGGACTGCGGGTGACCGCCGAGGACGCGCCGGAGGCGGCGCGGATCAAGGGATCGCTGCGGATCCTGGATGTGCTGGGCGCGGCGATCGCGGATCGGCAGCGGCTACCGGAACAACCGGTGCCGATCGAACTGGCGGATGTGACGGTGCGCATCGATGCCGGAACCGCCGAGTGGGCCCGGGAGGAGGCACGGGCGAGCGAACTGCCGCACAACGAGGCCCGGGCGGTGTTCCGCGAGATCGTCACCTATGTACTCACCGAACGGGCGATCGGCCGGATCGGCCGGGGGTGGCTGACCCGCGCCGATAAGGCGGCCTGGGAGGATCTGCGCAAGGATCTGATCGCCGAACTCACCGACAACTCCGCCTTCACCGCGGCACTCGACCTGCTCTGGCCGGTCCTGACCCCGCAAGAGCTGCTGTCGTCGCTGTACTCCTCTCCCGAACGGCTGCGTGCGGCCGGAGCCGCCCCGGCCCTGTTCCGCGCCGAGGGCGCGGCCTGGACCATCTCGGACGTGCCGCTACTCGACGAACTGGCCGACCTGCTCGGTGGCGGCGAGGCGGACGGGCGAGCCGCCGAACAGGAGCGCCGGGCCGAGGCGGAGTATGCCGCGGGCGTGCTGGACATCATGATCGACCGCACCGACATGATGGACGACGAGGACCATCTGTTCGCGCAGGACCTGCTCTACGCCGAGGACCTGGCGGATCGCTTCCTCGAGCGCGATACCCGAGAATTGGTCGAACGCGCGACCGCCGACCGGAACTGGACATACCGGCACGTGGTGGTCGACGAGGCCCAGGAACTGTCCGAAATGGACTGGCGGGTACTGATGCGCCGCTGCCCGGGACGGTCCTTCACAATCGTCGGCGATCTCGCGCAACGCCGATCGGCGGCGGGTGCGCGGTCCTGGGATTCGGTACTGCGGCCGTACGTGCCGGGGCGGTGGGTGTACCGGTCGCTCACGGTGAACTATCGCACCCCCGCGGAGATCATGACCGTCGCCGCCGCCGTACTCGCCGAGTTCGCGCCCGGGATCGAGCCGCCGGAGTCGGTGCGTGCCTGCGGTGTCCGGCCATGGTCCAGGCAGGTGACCGACGCCGAGTTGACCGATGCCGTGGCCGAATTCGTCGCGGCGGAAGCGGGCCGCGAAGGCACCAGCGTCGTGATCGGCCCGCCGGATGTGCCGGGTGCGGTCGCCGCGTCGGAGACCAAAGGTCTCGAGTACGACGCCGTCCTGATCGTGGAGCCCGAACGGATCCTCGCCGACGGGCCGCGGGGCGCGTCCGAACTATACGTGGCCCTCACCCGGGCCACCCAACGGCTCGGGGTACTGCACCGGCAGCCATTGCCGCCGGCACTGCGCGGACTCACCGCCGGGCCGACCGTAACCGTCGGCCCACGGTGATCGGCAGGGTCTCCCAGCCGCGGACGGTCGAGGTGGAGGGACAGCGCGCAGGCATCCCGGTCGGGATCCGGCCGGCGATCCTCGTCCCCGGTTCGCCGAAGCGACCAGCAGCATGATCGCACTCCCCGCCGTGTCCGCGATCTATGCTCGTTCCATACCTCGACCTGGCACGGCGGTGCCAACTTCTCGACCTCGCGGACAGCGACAGCGACCACCTCATGCACGGAAGGAATCGGTATGCCCGAATCCATCGCGGGAGTTGCGATACCCGACAGCCGAATGGTGGCCGAGGCCACCGAACTCGTGCGCGGCAGCGCACCGCCGCTGCTGTTCCACCACTCCCGGCGCGTGTATCTGTTCGGGATGCTGTGGGGCCGGCGGCGCGGCCTGGATCCCGATCCCGAACTGCTCTACGTCGGCGCGCTGTTCCACGATCTGGGGTTGACCGACGCCTATCGCAGCACCCACCAGCGATTCGAGGTCGACGGCGCCGACGAAGCGCGCCGTTTCCTCACTGCCCACGGACTGGACACCGCGGCGACCCAGCGGGTCTGGACGGCCATCGCGCTGCACACCACGCCCGGTATCCCCGAGCATATGGAACCCGAGATCGCGCTGCTGAACGCCGGCGTCGCCACCGATGTGCTCGGCATCGGCTACCACGACCTGGACCCCGGTGAGATCCGCGCGGTGGTCACCGCCCATCCGCGTCCCGATTTCAAAAGACAGATCCTGGCCGCCTTCACCCACGGATTCGCCGATCGACCCGACACCACGTTCGGCACCATCAATGCCGATGTACTCGCCCGGTTCCAGCCGGGCTTCACCCGCACCGATTTCGTGGACGCCGTCGAAGCGGGCCCGTGGCCCGAATAGGCGCGAACCAGGATCACCATCCTCGCTGCTCACACGGTCGGTCGAATCCGCGCGCCTGAGCGGGGGCTGAGAATCCCGCGCCCGATTCCTCCGGTTACGAATGCGTCACGATACGATCGCGCCCCGTGACGGACACCATGGTGCGGGCGGACGAGGCGCCCACGGGCGAGCAACCACCACCACCGGGGCCGGCACACGGTAGTTGGGCGAAGTGGATCGCCCTGGTCGCCGGGCTGTTCGCGACGGTGCTCGCGGTGGCGGTGCCACTGCTGCCGGTCCAGGTGGACAAGACGACTCTCAGCTGGCCGCAGCAGGGGTCGACCCGCAGTATCACCGCGCCCCTGGTGTCCTACGCACCGCTCACCTTCGATGTCACCGTTCCCGGCGCGGCGCTGGACCAGCTGGCCGGTGCCGGCGGGGTGGTCGCGGCGACCATGCCGGCCGATGCGCCCGACCTCGAGAAGTACGGCTTCGTCGCCCGGGTACAACCCGCACAGGACGGCAGGCCCGCCCGGCTCGAGGTGGTGTTGCGCAGTCAGTCGATATTCAGCGTGCCGCTGGATCGACTCCATGAGGCCACGCTCACGGTGCGTTCCGACAGTGCCGCGACCACTGCCGAGCTGACCGGCACCGACACCGAACCGCTCTACCTGGCCGGGGACTTCCGGCCCCAGGTGGTGGGCGTGTTCAGCGATCTGACGAGTTCGGCCGGCGCCGGTGTCGATGTGCAGGTCGACAGCCGGTTCTCGGTCACCCCGACCCTCGCCAAACGCGCCGCGACCGTGCTGGCGGTGATTTTCACGGCGATCGCGCTGGTGGCACTGCTGCGGCTCGACCGGTCCGACGGGCGCCGGATACGACGGCTGGTACCGCGGCGCTGGCGCACCTTCACCGGCATCGACGCCGGTGTCCTCGCCACCCTGTTGCTGTGGCATTTCATCGGCTCCACCACCTCCGACGACGGCTACCAGTTCGGTATGGCCCGCACCTCGCTGGTCTCCGGCTACATGGCCAACTACTTCCGGTTCTTCGGGGTGCCGGAGAATCCCGTCGGCACGCCGCCCTACGACGTGATCGCGCGGATGACCGAGATCAGCATCGCCAGTCCGTGGGTGCGCCTGCCCACTCTGCTGGCCGGGGTGCTCACCTGGCTCGTCCTGAGCCGCGAGGTGATCCCCCGGCTCGGCGCCGGGCTGCGCCGGGACCGCATTGTGGTGGGCACCGGTGCGCTGGGGTTCCTCGCCATCTGGCTGCCCTACAACAACGGGCTGCGTCCGGAGCCGGTGATCGCGGTCGCCGTATTGCTCACCTGGGTTTTCGTCGAACATGCCATTGCGAGCAGGCGTCTGCTCCCGTACGCGATCGCGATCATGATCGCGGCCTTCAGTCTCACCGCGGCGCCGTCCGGGGTGATCTGTTTCGCGCCGCTGGCGGCCGGCGCGCGCTCGGTGGTTCGGGTCGGTATCCGGCGGGCCCGCGCGCTGTCGGCGGCCACCGTGCGGCGTGACCCGGACCGGCGCCGGCCCGCGCGT
>NZ_BAGJ01000092.1 GCF_000308775.1 Nocardia testacea NBRC 100365 | reverse complement strand
CCCTCGAACACGTCGACCCGACAGCACCCACCTGTCGGCCCAGCACTCATAGCAGTAAGACCGCTCGCAGCCGAGATGCCGTAGCACCGGTCGATTTCGGGCGAATATTGCGTAGCTGCTGGTTACGAGCGGTCTCGGTCGAGATGTCGGCGGACGGTTTGCGTCGATCGCCGAAGGTTTCGGCGATCTGGGCGACAGCGACCGTGGGTGCAAGTGCCGTTTCTGGTCTCGCGCGACGAACTCCCCGAGGGTGACCAGCCCCTGTTCGCGCCGCGATGGCTGGAGATCCGGCGTCACCTGGGGCCGACGCGCGGACTGCTCGGATACGTGGTCGTGCGGAAATGGTTCATGGCGGGCATCCGACGGCGCCCGGCCCGGCCTCACCGAGACCGGGTTAGTCGCCACCGAGCCGGCCCAGCAGGGGCATGGTGTCGCGACCGCGCTGCTGCGCCACCTATTGGCGCTGCCCGTATTTCGCGAGCCTGGAACAAGAGCCGTGCAGAAATCCGGAGGTGCGGTGATGGCGGCGACGGCGGAGAGCGCGGACCGAGCCACCGGGGCCCCGGGAACGTCGACGAGAAGAAGTCACGCCGAGTCGGCCTGCCGCCCGTCCGATGGCCGGCCAGGACGCACCATCGAAGTTGGCAGGCGCACCGCCCCCGGTAGACGCCCCCCGGACATGACACCGGCCACCCGGAGCGACGCCCGGGTCGACGCCGTGGGCCAGATGGCCGCTGGGTTCGATCGCCGCCAACCCGACAGGGCCGATCCGGGCACGCAGGACCGGCGATCGCCGGCCTGGCCACCGATCGCCGGTCCCACCTACGAATTCCTCATCGCGACAGCGAGTCCCGCAGCGCGACCAGGCCGGCGCGGCGCTCATAGGCGATCCAGGCGAAAACCACCGCGAGTACCAGCGGGAAGATCGCCATCGCGGGCTCACCGGCGAGGAACGCCTGCGTCCCGGCGGCGAGCACGGTGAGCACCGACAGGCCCACGGCAGCAAGGGCAGCCAGCCGCGGCACCAGCAGACCGACGCCACCCGCGACCTCGACCAGCCCGATGAAAACGAGCAGCGCGAACGGGATCGTCAGATTCTCGGGGGCATTGTCGGCCAGCGCGTTCGGTATCACGAGCTTCGGCCCGCCCGAGGCGATGACGAAGAACAGGCCGAGCAGGATCTGCAGGGTCCACAGGACCCGGTTGCGGATCGTGCCGGGACGGCCGGTGATGTCGGCGGAGACGGCGGTGGCGGGGCTGGTGGTGGTCATTTCCGGTCCTTCGGGTCGGTCGCGCCGGGTTGGTGGCGCGTTCAACCGATACGACGGCACGCCGTCGCAGGACTCATCGCCGCCCACGAAAATTTCTGGAATTCCGGGTGCGGAGCAGCTAGGCGTCGAAGAGAAGGTAGAGCCCGGTGAAGGTGAACCCGACCATGAGCAGCATGAGCGCGAGCTGTCCGGTGAGCCGATGCGCCCGCGGCAGCAACTGCAGGCAGCGATCGTGCGCGGCGGCGACACCGAGGATATGGCCCAGGACCACCGCGAGCACCTTGAGTGTTCCCAGCACCGCCGGCTGCGCGGACAGCACATACGCGACCTCGCGATCGGCCAATCCGAACAGGTTCCAGCCGTACCCGAAAGGGTCCGCGAACAAGATCACCGTCGCCTGGCCCTTCTCGACCAGGAAGCTCAGATAGTGGGCGATCACATACCCGGCGATGATCGGCGTCAGGGTATAGGCGAGTTTCCCGGGCAGCAGGCGGCGGTCGGCGCGGGAAAGGCCTCCGGTGGCCGCCGCGGCGAACCGGAAACTCACTCCTACCGCGCCGATGAACACCAGCAACCCCAGAGTCGACATCACCGTGGGCGGCGGCCCGGCGTCGGATACCAGGGTTCGCCACCACGGGAACAACGAGAAACTGTCGAATGCCGTGGAACCCAGCAGCGTCGCCGCCACCGCCACCGACCCCGCTCCCACCGGCGTTCCCGCGAGATTCGCCAGCGGTGCGCGCAGCACGAGGGCGCGCGATTCACCACGGCCGACCGGGCTCAACCGCCCGAGCAGGCTGCTGTACACCTCGAGCGGGTCGGCCCGCTCGGCCCAGACGGTGCCGAACACGAGTAGGCCGGCCACGGTGAGGACCAGGTACCCGGCCAGCCACAGGGTCACCGCGGTGACCGAACCCGGGTTCGGAGAGGCGAGTTCCAGCCAGACGAAGCCGAACAACCCCAGCGCCGCCGGCCACCTCCCCCACGCGTCCGGGTAGCGCAGCAGGCCGGACTCGGGCCGGCGCCGCGTGACCACGCAGTACCCGCGATACACCGCCCGCGCCGGGGACAGCACCTTCCACACGGGTCCGACCAGCAGTGATGCGACGGGCACGCCGACCCACAGGAAGACGTACAGGACACCCGGGACCGGACTACCGGCCGGATCGGCGGGGCCGAACGCGCCGATCGCCAGGATCGTGCCGAAGGCCGCCGCGCTCACGGCCGCGACCCCCGTGCGCACGACCGGCGCGTCCACGACCGACCGCACAGCCCGCGGCACACCGATACCGGGCGAATCCGGGTCCAGCCGCGGTTCCCGCCAGGCGAAGGCGATCACCGCGAACGAGAAGGTGAGGGCCCAGGCCGCGCCGATCAGCGCGTAGGTCAGCGGAATCGGCAGATCCGCGGCACCGCCCAGGCCGTGGGCGAGCAGCGTCATTCGCGAACGAGCAGGGTGGCCACCGTGCGACCGGCGTGATGCAGTTCGATCTCCACCCGCCCCGGTATCTCGACGGTGAACCGGAAACGCTCGCCGGTCCCGGGTGTGATCGCGAAGGTGTGGTCGGGCTCGGCGTGCACGTGGAGCTCATCGGCGGCGTCACTGTCCACGACGATCTCGATCGGCCGGCCCACCCGGGCCTCGAGCCTGGCGTCGACCGGGGTCACTGTGCCGCCGGCGATCCGGACCGGGAGGACCACGGCCGCCGCGCTCGGTGCCGCACTCGCGCCGCTCGCGGCGGATCGCTCCGATTCGCTGCTCGCGCAGCCGGTGGCCAGCAGGCCCGCGGCCAGCACCGCAACGCACAGGCGGGAGATGGACGGCATCAGTCCTCCTTGTCGGTATCGGGGTCGGCGGGCGGGTCCTCGTCGTCCCCGCGCCGGCGGTCACGCACGGCGACGACGATGACGACCGCGGCGATGAGGAACGCCGGGAGGAACGCGGGCACCGCGAGCAGGATCGAATGATCGGCGAGCACGTCCACGCCGTCGTATCGATCGGTCATCGCGCGGGCGCCCGTTCCTTCTCTCCCGCGGGCGACTCGCGCAGATACCGGTCGTTGATCCGGGCCGCGCCCCAGGACAGCGCGGTGACCAGGACCAGGCTGCACCCGAGCACGACCAGCGAGGCCGCCGCGAACAACCATGCCGGATGATCGAACGACCGCTCCCGCTGCAGCACCGTGATCTCGGAGACGAACGGCCGGGTGAACGAGTCGAGCGCCGGGATCTCCGCGGCGCCGATTCCGGGATCGGCGGCCATGAAGATCGGTAGCGCGGTCAGTGTGCGGCCGTCCTGGACCCGCAGGAGTGTTTTCCACGAGCCGTGGACCGGTACGGGCTTCGTCGAGACATAGTGGCCCGCGTCCTCGCGCCGGAGCTGGTCGACCACCAGGCCCCGGCCGGGGCTGTCACTGCCCACACCGCCCTGCCAGGCCAGGATCTCGACCCATTCCGGGTCGGAGCCGGCCAGATCCGCCGGAGTGATCCGGATATCGGCGTACACCATCCGTCCGTCCTGCTCGGGCGCGTCCCGCAGCTGCACTGCCGCGCCGGCCCCGTCGGGCACATCGATCATCAGGCCGTTGGTGGTGGCCGCGGCCACCACGGCCACCGCCGCCACCATCAGCGTCCGGCGCAGCGCGGGCCGCGGCAGCGGCTCCGCCAGGAGCACGACAGCCAGCATGGCTCCGACGACACCGCCTGCGATTCCGGTGGGCACCGCCATGGCCAGCAGTTCCGGCCACATCCCGGCCGGCCAGGGGTTCACGAACATCGCCCCGACCCACAGTGATTCGAGCCAGAGCCCGAGGGTGGCCGCCAGCAGACCGCAGACCGCGCCCCAGACGATCCGGCGCCGCACCAGCGGCAGCAGGGCCAGTAGTTCCACCACCACCGCCACACCGAGATACAGCGGGAACACATTCCGCGGCGCATCGATGATCGGGCCGCCCACCAGGACGGCGACGACGGTCCGTACCACCGCGGCGAATCCGACCACGACCAGCGTGCCGGCCGGGCCGAGGGTCAGCCGCGCGGCCACGAGGGCGATCGTGGCCGCCGCGACGATCAGCATCGGCTGCAGCACCAGCCGGAACTGTTCCACTCCGAAGTCGTATTCGACCTGGAACACCGACAGTCCGATGAGCAGGCCCCCGAACGCGAAGGCACGCAGCAACCACATCCGGCGCGTCTCCGGCTCCTGCGGTTCCGGCCGGTTGCGCCGGCCCTCGAACTCGAGCAGCAGCACACCGATCAGCGAGAATCCGGCGCCACCGATGAGCATCAGATGCGTCGGCCCCCACAGAGTGACGTCCTGGCCGAAGATCCGGTGCCACATATCGTCGAGCGGGAACCCGATCAGGGCGTAGAGGCCGGATCCGGCCAGCAGGATTCCCCCGACGGGCGCGTACCAGGTGCGGGTGATCCGCACCGCCGCGGGACCGGGTTTCTCGCCCCGCGGCAGCACGATGGCCGCCATCCCGGCCGCGAAGAGGAAGAACAGCCCCGCGAGGATGAAATAGTGCGCCGGATTGGCCAGCGGTCCCTCGTCACGGCCGTTGCCGATATGCAGGCTCACGTCCCAGATGAAACCCAGCAGCGCGGTCAGGATGGTCGCGAGGAACATCGCCAGCGGCAGCGCCACCCAGCCGGGCCGGTTGAACACCCGGCCGAGCCGATCGGCGAGCCGTTGCAACCAGGTGATCCGGCCGTTGCGGTGCAGGTACCCGACCCACAGCAGGCCCAGTGCGATGACTCCGGCCGCGCCGGTCATGATCGCGACCTGATCCAGCGCCGCGCCACCACCTTCGCCGGCGGGCGCCGCCGACCACCCGAACAACTCGTACGTACCGTCCGGCACCGAACCTCCACACCAAGATGGAATATGTGTGACGAAAAGTAGCATGAATTTTTGCCGGAGCGGGAGGGTTGGCCGAGGTGTCACCATCTCACTGCGACACGCCGATTCCGCTCGTGACCGGACACAGCGGCCGTATCCCGCCGGGCACCGGCCCCACCAGGGCCCGGTGATCGAGATCGCCCCGGTGCTGCGAGCGTACGCCCGAACCGCCCGAGCGGACCCGGTCCGGACGTACCGATCGCGTCGCGGTCAGCAGAATCTGATGACCGAAGCGATACCGGCGATCAGCGAATACACCGCGAAGGGCAGCAGGGTGCGGGTCTGGAAATATCGCTCCAGGAACCGGACGGCGAACCATGACGAAGCACCCGAGACCAGCGCACCCACCAGGATCGGCCCATGGATACCCTCGGCCTCCGGGCCGAGCAGTTCGGGAAGCTCCACCAGGCCCGCGCCCAGGATCGCCGGGGTGGCGAGCAGGAATGCGAATTTGGCCGCGTGCGCGTGTTCCAGGCCGCGCCACAACCCGCCGACCATGGTCAGGCCCGCCCGGCTGAAACCCGTCAGGAGGGCACCGAGCTGCGCGATACCGATACCGAGGGCATCACGCATATCGAGTGCGGCCAGCCGCCGGTCGGCCTGACGACGCGCACGCTCCTGTCCGGCCGGTGAGCGCCCTCCCGAACCCCGCAACGCGAAACGCCGCCCGTACTCCGCGAGCGTGGGTTCGTTACGCCGCCGCAGCCCCTCTCCCAGTAGCAGCACCACGCCGTTGAGGGTCAAGAAGAAACCGGCGCAGACCGGTGCGGCGAACAGTTCGTGCAGAGTGTGGACCAGCAGCGGGCCCAGAACCGCGACCGGCACCGAAGCGATCACGATCAGCCACGCCAGCCGCTGCGCCACAGTAGCGGCCCGCCGGGTGCGCAGTGTGGTGAGGAATCCGCTGACGATCGCATACCAATCCCGCCGGTAGTGCCAGAGCAGCGCGACCGCGGTCGCCACGTGCAACGCGACCACGAAGGCCAGGTACGGCGTCTGCGCCTCGGATTCGCCGGTGCCGATCAGCGTCCGCCAGTCGCCGCCGAGCCAGGCGGCGAACAGCACCGAGTGACCCAGGCTCGACACCGGGAACAGTTCGGTGACCCCCTGCACCACACCGATGACCGTGGCTTGAACATAGGTGAGCATCGCGACGATTCTTACACGGTGACACGAGACCCTCGCGCGCGACCGAAACGTCCGGAATCACCCGTTGGCAACGCATTTCGCACCCGATGCCCGAGCGCCGCGGGCGGTGACGGGAGCGCAGGTGATTGCCGGGACACGATCGCGCACCAGCCGGTACCGGCGCCGCCGCGGGTAGGCTGCGGTGCATGGCCAGTCACGAATCGGAGAGTGCGCCCACCACACCGGCTCGTACGACCGCCCGCTATCTCTTGTCGGCGGCGCTGGTGTTCGCGGGTCTGAGTCATCTGTTCTGGGCCCGGCGGGAGTTCCAGGCCCAGGTGCCCGATTGGGTCCCCTTGGACAAGGACGGCGTGGTGATGGCCTCCGGCGGCGTGGAGATCATGCTCGGCGCGGGATTGGCCGCCATGACCCGGGATCGGGTCCGGATGGGGCGGATCGCCGCGCTGTTCTTCGTCGCGGTCTTCCCCGGCAATATCGCCCAGTGGCGCGGCCACCGATCGGCCTTCCGTCTCGACACCGACCGGAAGCGCTTCGCGCGGCTGCTGTTCCAGCCGGTCCTGGTCCTGTGGGCCCTGTGGTCCACCGGCGTACCTCGCGGCGCGGGGAGCTGAGCACCGGTGCCCGGGACCGAACCCGCGCGCGCGGTGCTGTTCGATATCGACGGCACCCTCGTCGATTCGAACTATCTGCACGTCCACGCCTGGACCCGGGCATTCCGGGAAGTCGGTGCCGAGGTGGACGCCTGGCGGGTGCACCGGAGCATCGGAATGGACGGCTCACTGCTGGTGAGCACCCTGCTGCCCGACGCCGACGATGACACGCGTGACCGGGCGAAGGACCTGCATCTGCGCTACTACCTGGATTCCGGCGCGCTCATGCGCCCGGTCGGCGGGGCACGTGAGCTCCTCGAACGGGTCGCGGCGGCCGGGCTCACCGTGGTGCTGGCGACCTCCGCGCCGGAAGACGAACTCTCGCTACTGCGCGAGGTCCTCGGCGCGTCGGAGGTGGTGTCGGCACAGACCTCCAGTGAAGACGTCGGCACCGCGAAACCGCGCCCCGATATCGTGCGCATCGCGCTCGACCGCGCCGGCACCGTGGCCGGGTCGGCGATCTTCGTCGGTGACACGGTCTGGGATGCCGAGGCGGCCCGGCGCGCGGGAGTGGATTTCATCGGGTTCCGGTCCGGCGGGATCAGCGGCGCGGAACTACGCGAGGCGGGCGCGGTCGCGGTCTACGACGACCCCGCCGATCTGCTCGCGCAGTTCGAGCGCAGTCCGCTCGCCGCACCGGCCGGACCGGCAGGAGACCGGAGCAGCGTCGAGGCGTGAGCGGGCCGCCGTGGTGGGAGGGGCCGTCTAGGCTCGTGGGATGCGTGACCGAGCCCCCACCGTCGACCGGCTGCGGCCCTTCGCCGCCACGATCTTCGCCGAGATGACCGAACTCGCGGTCCGGCACGAGGCGATCAACCTGGGGCAGGGTTTCCCGGACAGTGACGGGCCCGCGGGCATGCTCGAGGCCGCCCGCGACGCGATCGCCGAGGGACTCAACCAATATCCGCCCGGCCGCGGGATGCCGGTGCTGCGGCGCGCGATCGCCGCCGACCGTGCCCGCCGCTACGGGACGCACTACGACCCGGACACCGAGGTGCTGGTGACCGTAGGCGCCACCGAGGCGATCAGCGCCGCGGTCCTGGGCCTGGTCGAACCCGGTGCCGAAGTGGTGTTGATCGAGCCCTATTACGATTCCTATCCCGCGGCGGTGGCCCTGGCCGGAGCACACCGGCGCACCGCGCGGCTGGTCCCCGCCGGGGACAGATTCGTCCTCGACCACGACAGCCTGCGCGCCGCCATCACCCCGGCCACGCGGATGCTGATCCTGAACTCACCGCACAACCCCACCGGCACCGTCCTCGACCGGGCCGATCTGGCCGCCCTCGCCGAGATCGCCTGCGCACACGACCTGCTGGTACTGACCGACGAGGTGTACGAGCACCTGGTGTACGACGACGCCGAACACCTGAGCATCGCCGGTTTCCCCGGAATGGCCGACCGGACCCTGGTGGTCTCGAGTGCCGCGAAGACGTTCAGCGTCACCGGCTGGAAAATCGGCTGGATCTGCGGGGCGGCGCCCCTGATCGACGCGGTCCTCGCCGCCAAGCAGTTCCTCACCTTTGTGGGCGGCGGGCCGTTCCAGCCCGCCGTCGCGCACGCGCTCACCCATGAACTCGACTGGGTGGCCCGGCTGCGCACCAGGCTCTCCGAGCAGCGGTTGTGCCTGTCCGCGGCGCTGACCGAGTCGGGTTTCCGGGTGCATCCCAGTGCGGGGAGTTACTTCGTCTGCGCCGATATCCGCCCCACGGGCGCGGACGACGGGATCCGGTTCTGCCGGGAACTGCCCGCGCGACTCGGGGTGGCCGCGGTGCCGGTCAGTGTTTTCACCGACGATCCGGCCGCATGGCGACATCTCGTCCGCTTCACCTTCTGTAAGCGTCCCGAAACCTTGGACGAAGGTGTCCGCCGGCTGCGGGCGGCACCCACCCGGTGAGCACCGGGTAGCCGCCGCCCCGTGGGATCAGCGCGGGGCCCGCAGCATCCGGCCCGCCGCGTCGACGGCCGGACCGGAACTGCCCGCGTCGGCGATGAACACCGCGAAGGCCAGATCGTCCTGGATGCCGATGAACCAGCCGTGTGCGTTGCTGTTGTCACCGTATTCCGCGGTGCCGGTCTTACCGAGCAGGCCCGGGATATCGGCCAACCGGGTGGCGGTGCCCGCCGTGACGGTCTCGCGCATCATGGTTTTCAGATCACCGGTAACCGCGGCCGGCAGTGGCTGCGGTGTCCGGTCGGGGACACCCGGTGAACCGGCCACCAGTACCGGAACCGGGGTGGTCCCGTGGGCCACGGACCCGGCGACCAGCGCCATACCGAACGGTGAGGCCGTCACCTGTCCCTGGCCGATACTGGCCTCCACCCGCTCCGCCGGGCTCTGCGCGACCGGAACACTGCCGGTCACGGTCGTCAGCCCGGGCGTCACATAGTCGACCCCCAGGCCGAGCCGTTCGGCCGCGCCCCGTAGCGCCTCGGGCGGCAGTGTGACGGCGAGGCCGGCCATGGTGGTGTTGCAGGAGTGGGCGAACGCGGTGTGCAGCGGGACCTGCCCGAGATCGAAACTGTCGTCGTTGGGTATGCGGCGGCCCTCGATATCGGCGACGCCGGGACAGGGCAGCACGGTGTCGGGGGTGGCGCGGCCCGCGTCCAGCACCGCGGCGGCGGTGACCGTCTTGAAGGTCGATCCCGGCGGATACAGCCCGGTGAGCGCTATCGGCCCCGCGCCGTCCGCGGCGGCGTTCTGCCCGACTGCCAGGATCTCGCCGGTCGAGGGCCGCAGCGCGACGATCGCCGCGGGGGTGCCGATCGGGTCCAGCGCGGTTTCCGCGGCCCGTTGCAGCCCGATATCGATGGTGGAGCGGATATCGGTGGTGGGCCGCGGTTCCGCACCGGCGATACGCACGGTGCCGTCCGCGGTCTGCGCACGCACCGCCCACCCGGCGGCCGCGTCGGCCTGCTGCTGCCAGAGTTCGCTCAGCCCGGACAGGGTCGGCGCGGATATCGCCTTGTCGGTGGTCAGCAGTCGCGTCTGCGGGGCGAGCGTCACGCCGCGGACCGCGGTCAGCGCGTTCCGGACCGGTGCGATATCGGCCTCGCGCAGACTGATCGCGGTCACCGGCCTGCCCTGCGCTCCGGCCAGTTCGGCATCCAGGGAGGCCGGCGTGATCCCGGCGGCCAGTGGGGCGAGCAGTGCGGCCGCGGCGGTGGTGTCGGCGCCGGGCGCCAGCTGTACGAGGGTGACCACCTGCTCGGTCATGAGCTCACCGCCGCCCGCGTCCAGCACCCGGGCTGGCTCCGGGTACACCGGTGCGTAGCTCAGCGGCCCGGTATCGAGGCCCGGCGCGACAGTGGCCGGATTCCAGTGCACTTTCCAGCCGTCGTCGGTCTCGCCGGCGGTCCCGGTGGTCGTGTACTTCCATTCCTTGCCGCCGCCGTCCCCCAGTTTCCAGGTCGCCTCGAGGGTGAAGGTGTCGTCGTGCACACCGGCGACGGCGAAGGTCGCCTCTTTGCCCAGGCCGTCGTAGAGGGAGCCGAGCGCTTCTCCGGCCCGCGCCGGGTCATCGGTGAGTGCCGCGGCCGCAGGGATATCGTCGCTGTTCAGCGCCTCGGTGAAGCGTTCGGCGACGGTGTCCGGTTCGGGCGGCGCGGAGGAGCAACCGGCCAATGCCAGACCCAGGGTGGCCATGAGGACGACGAGTTTCCGATCGGTGCGCACCGTTTCGACTGTATCGACCGGGATCGTGGTGGGCGGGGATGGTCCGTGCTCGGTGTCGTGGATCGTGTCGCCGGGCACGACCGGGACCGCTCCCGGAGAATGAGCGCAGCGCCGCCGTACCCCGGTCGCCTGGGCTACCGCTTGGACCGGACCGAAACGCGCGACGTGAGCGCGCCGGCCGAAACCGGGCACGGCCTGGTGTTCGTGACCGGGGGTTGATCCGCGGCCGTCCCGGCTGCCTCGGCGCCGCCGGGTCAGCCCCGCAGTTCCCGCGCCGCGTCGAGCAGCAGCTCGACCGCGTGATCGACCACCTGGTCCAGGATTTCGGCGGGCTCGCCGTCGAATGCCCGGAATGTCGCGGTGACCCGGCCCGCGACCGCGACCGCGAACCACACCGACCCCGGCTCCTGTCCATCCTGCGGGTCGGGCCCACCGGCACCGGTCACCCCCACGGCCAGTGTCGCGTCGAACAGCGTGCGCACTCCTTCGGCCATCGCCCGGGCCGCCGGCTCGGAGACCACCGGCCCCTCCGGCACGCCGAGCACCCGGTGCTTCACTTCCCGGCTGTAGGCCACCACCGCGCCGCGGAACCACTCCCCCGAATTGCTCGCCGCGCCCAGCGCCGCCGCGAGCTGGCCGGAGGTCAGCGATTCCGCCACCGCCACCTGCATACCCGTACGGTCGGCGATTGCCGCCAACTCCTCGGCGCGGTCGTGGGCTCGTCCCAGTACAGCCGGCACCAGTACTCCTTCGGATTCGGACCCCGTCGACATCAGCTCCCCACTTCCACATATCGGACCTCGCCGGGGAGACCACGGTCCGGCCCCGCGACGCCGCGTACCGCGATGTGCCGCGGCGCGGCCGGCATCCCGATCCCTGCGTCCTGCCACACGCAGGTCAGTTTAGACATGCGGGCGCGCGGGCCCCGCCGACGACAGACCGTCCGGCGACCCCGCATCCGCGGCGCACGGCTCCCCGGTTCCGGCGGAGACCGGCTCGGACCGTCCTCCGTTGTCCCGGCTCCGGACGCCACCGGAGTACGAAGGTCCCTCGGTCACCGGGTCACGATCCCGACGACGACCACGGAGTCTCGTCCGCCACCGGCCGCAGCGGATATCGCGGCGGTCCGCCGACGGCACGGGCGCGCCGCAGTTTGGCGAGGAACCGAGGGAAGTGCGGATCGAACCGTGCCGGATCCGCACCGGCCACCTCATCGATGCGCCACCAGCGGCCGCCGTGGAATTCGCCTCGGTCGAGGGTGAATTGGGTGCGTCGATCGGCGACGAGGACGTACCAGAGGCTGACATCTTCGTGGCCGCCGTCGATGCCCACGGTGGTGGTGATGGTGAGGAACAGAGGTTCGTGGTGGAGGCCGGGAGCGGCGGTCACGCCGAGTTCTTCCGCGGCTTCCCGGCGCGCGGTCACGGCCGGGTGTTCACCGGGTTCGACATGCCCGCCGGGTGGGAGCCAGCGGCCGGCCTTGATGTGGTCCACCAGGAACACGGCCTCACCGGCGGGATCGACCACCACCACATAGGACACCAGATGCCGTCCGGGCGTGGCCGGCTTCGCCCGGCGGAATATGTCATCGGTGCGGGCCACCCACTCCGCGGCCTCGGCCAGGTGGGCGCGCTCCAACTCGTCGATCGGGGCGATCGCGGTGACGATCTCGTGCACCGCGCGGACAGCGGATGTCATCGGCTCAGCCTGACAGCGGGGACCGACAGAAACCCGCCGCGCACCCGTCAGGGCCGGCGATCGGGGTACACCGGAACGTCGTCGTCCCACGGCTGGCGTACGACCATATCGGCGACCCGCACCGTACCGCTCTCGAATTCCCCGGTCGCGGCGTCCACGAGCCGGTACCGCTGAGTCTGCCGATGGATCGGCTGCGCGTCCAGCAGCACCACCCGGACCTCCCCCGGCTCGAACCGGCAGCGCTGCTGCAGGGCGGCGATCAACTGCTCGCTGTGCAGATGACCGTCGCCGAAGTTCCAGCCGAGCGCGGTGGAGCAGATACGCTCACCGTCGGTCAGGACGTAATCGGCCTCGTCGTGATCGGCCATGGCGCGGTGGGCGAGGGTGAACAGCGCCTTACCGTGGGTGTTGAAGGCGCGGAAGGCGTAGCCGAGGTGCAACGGGATCTGCGCGGCCTCCGGGCTGCCGTAGAAGCGTTGCAACTGCGCGGCCGGCATGGTCGCGACCGCCACGATTCCCTCCCGGATCTTCGCGTCGGCCGAGGGCCGGATACACCACAGCGTGGTGTCCCAGTTGCCCGCGTAGTAGCGCATTCCGGGCAGGAACGACACCTTGCGCGGGAACAGATTCCCCAGGACGACCACTCCGGCGAGAACGATCAGCAGCACCGCCGGCGGAACCGGGTTGCTCACCGCGGAGAGGCCCACCTCGGCGTGCGCGACGAACAGTGTCAGCACCCCGAAGATCATGAAGACGTTCCACTCCAGTGGTACGCCCATCGGTATCGCGGTGAGGATCACCAGGTGGAAGCCGATCAGGGCGGTGGCGGCGACGGCCGTGGGCCAGCCGCCCTGCGCGAAGAACAACACCAGTGGCGCACCCATCTCGACGGCGGTACCACCATGGGCGAACCACCGCGACAGCCGTCCCGGCCGCAGGTCATCGGGAAAACGTTCGAAGAACAGGCGTTTGAGGGCCCGGGGCCGCACCACCGGGCTGTTCGACATCATCGTCGACACCACGAAGGGGAAATGCTTGTTCAGCTTGGAAACCGCCGCACCGATCCAGATGACGACGAAAACGATCTTGGCGCCGACGATGAGGTCCGCGCCACCGAAGAGGAACGTGACCGCCAGTGCCGCATACACCTCACCGCGGGCCGCCAGGAAGATGGTCTTGTCGCGCAGTCCGAGCACGGCGAGCAACCCGAGCACGGCCGCGATCTGCCAGACGGGCAGGACTCCCACGGTCGTATCGAGCGCCGCGTCCGGTCCGGTGCCGTCCGACACCAGCGCCACCAGCAGCATGATCAGCAGCGCGGCGTACAGCACTACTTCCCACAGCGTGCGCCGGGTGCCGCGGGTACCCGGTACCCGATCCGGCCAGGGCGGCAGGCGAATGGTGCCGGGGCGCAGCCAGTACAGGATGGAGCCCATGGGCGGGAAGAACCGGTTGTTCAGCGGCCCGAACCCGCAGCCCAGCCCGACCACCTCGAAGAGCATCGTGAACAGTACGACCTTCTGGAAGACGATCGGCTCGGACCACCAGGTACCCACCGCGGTGAAGCCGTCGATCCCCGTGGTCGTCAGCGCGAACAACCACCCACCGAGAACATAGAGGCCGATCTTGACGACGTAACACAGGTGGAGGATGACCGGCGTGCCGAAACCGACCTCGGCCCAGTGCCGCGCCATCGGACGCAGTTTCTCCGCTCGGGTACCCCTGCTCCATTCGTCGAAATCGACCACCGGCAGGCTCGGCCGGAGGATGCCGAACAAACGATCTGTTCCGCTCACTACGCTCTCGTTCCCTACGCCGTTCGATCAGTCGTGCGTACACCTCGTGCGGCGCATACGCGCCGCTTCGGTGCCCTTCGCCGTTCGGAGGCCACCGTCCCCGGACGCCGTGACGACCGGCGGTCGCCCTTGCGGTGAACCGGCCGACGCACAAGATCATCGCACCCGTGCCGCCACCACCGAGTGAAAATCGGCGTGATCGCGACAGGCGACTCACGCACGAGGTCGCCGCGTCGGCGAGTCCGCCACCCGCGCGCGCTGTCCGAGCGCCACGCTCCGTGAACCGCCGCCACGCACCGGCGGGCGGGCCGCCGTGCGGGCCCGTATCCGACGATCGCAGGGGGTGCTCGCCGCCAGTTCTCGAGGTGAGTCGATTATGCATCGTTAGGCGAGTAAGGTGGATCCGCACCGGCGGCAATTCCGTAAGCGGCGCCGAGACCGCGAGAGCGGTGGCCCAGGCCGTCCCGGCACGCCGCCGGGCATACGAGAGGAGGCAGGCCATCTGTCCGGTGTCCGGCGCGTGAAAGGTGTGTACAGCCGTGCGCGAGACCGATCCGACAGACGATTCCGAGATCGGGTTCACCGTCGGCACGGTGGCCCAGGCGTTGAATATTCCGGTGGCGACACTGCGCAGCTGGAATCAGCGCTACGGTCTGGGGCCGGCCCGCCGCAACCCGGGTGAGCACCGGTACTACACACCGAGCGACGTAGCGGTGCTCGGCCGTATGGTCGATCTCGTCCGCGCCGGGGTGGCTCCCGTCGCCGCAGCGAAGGCCGCGCGATCCGCAGCCGAGCCGGCGCCCACGTTCGGCGACACGAGACCTGCATTCGAAGCCGCCGACCGGCTCGACGCCACCGAACTCCTGGCGATCTGCACCGCCCACATCGCGCATTTCGGCGTGGTGAGCACCTGGAATCGACTGTGCCGGCCGGTTTTCGCCGATATCGTCGAGCGGCAGACCGGCGAATCGGCGCTGGTCGAGGTGGAACATGTCCTGTCCTGGGCCGTCACCACCGCCCTGCATCGGGCCGTGCCGCCCATCCGGTACACCGTCGGGCGCGCCCCCGTCCTGCTGGCCTGCACCGCCGGCGAGGGCCATGTCCTGCCGCTGGAGGTACTGCGGGCCGCGTCGGCCGAGGCCGGGATACCGGCCCTGCTACTCGGCGCCGCACTTCCCGCCGGCGCGCTGGCCGCCGCCATCGCACGACAACCTCGCGCGCCGGTGGTGGTGCTGTGGTCGCAGACGGCGGGCACGGCACCGCCGGACCCGATCCCGGCGGGGTGTCCGGCCCCGGCCCGGATACTGCTGGCCGGACCCGGCTGGCCGGGGGACATCGCCGCCCCGGGATCCCGCCGGGTCCATTCGCTCGAGGAGGCACTGGGCGAGATCGTCCGGTCAGTGCACGTTTCCTGATACGCATCGTTTATGCATCGAATATGCTCTAGGATGGAGAGTGATCCACACCATGACATGACGTCGAGGAGCTGTGATGGACACGAAGACCGTGGGCTCCACGCGCGCACAGCCCGACGGTGCGGCCGCGGTACCCGAGCAGGCCTCGGCCGACTGGCAGGAGAAGGTCTGCGTCCGGGTATCCGCCGAGCTGGCCGAGTTCCTGCGGAACCGGCCTGTCGCATCGGCCGCGGGCGCGACGGTGCAGCACGTGCTGTGGCAATACGTCGGCGGCGGCAAATGCGTGCGGTCGGCGTTCATGTACGCGGGGTGGTTGTGCGGCGCCGACGAAGACGACACGGCATTGCGGGCCAGTGCGGCACTGGAACTGCTGCACGCCTTCGCGCTGCTCCAGGACGATGTGATGGACGAGGCGACCCTGCGCCGGGGCGAACCCGCCGCGCACCGGCGGCTGGCCGACCGGCACCAGCGGATCGAACTACCCGGGTGCCCGCGCCGCTTCGGCGAATCCGCGGCCACGCTACTCGGTGACATGTGCCTCGTCTGGGCCGAACAGATGCTGCGCGAGAGCGGCATGGAAGAGACCGCCTTGGCGCGGGTCCGGCCACACTACGACCACATGCGGATCGAGCTGGCCCTGGGCCAGCTCGCCGACCTGACCAACGATATCCGCGGCACACCCGGCCTCGACCGGGTGCTGGCGATCGCTCGCGCCAAATCCGGCAATTACACCGTGAAGTGGCCCCTTGTCCTGGGTGCGGTGATGGCGGACTGCGACCCGCGGGTCACGGCGGCGCTGACCGATTACGGGCGCGCGATCGGCGAAGCCTTCCAGCTGCGCGACGATGTCCTCGGCGTCTACGGCCTGCCGGAGGTCACCGGGAAACCCGGCGACGATATCGCCCAGCACAAGGCGTCCACCTTGATCGTCGCGGCGCTGGAAATGGCCGGCTCCCGCCTGTACCGGGAACTGTGCGCCTTGCTGCGGGAACCGACGCTCGGCATGCCGGAGATCGCGCGGATCCGCGCCCTGATCACCGCCACCGGCGCCCCGGCACGCATCGAGGCGATGATCGACAACCGGGTCACCGAGGCCCGCCACGCACTGGCCGCCGCGCCCCTTCCCGCCGACCGGCGCATGCTGCTCGACGGCTTGGCCACCCGCTGTACCGCCCGCAGATCCTGAGAGGAGACAGCCGATGCGCAGCGTCGCAGGCCGCTGTGATCACGTCGTGGTGATAGGCGCCGGGCTGGCCGGGTTGTCGGCCGCGATCCACCTGGCCGGCCGCGGGGTCACGGTCACCGTTGTCGAACGGGCACCGGTGCCCGGCGGGCGCGCCGCTCGCGCCGATATCGGTGACTACCGCCTCGATCTCGGACCGACGGTGCTCACCATGCCCGACCTGATCGACGAGGTGTTCGCCGCCGTGGGCGCGAACACCGACGATCATCTGCGCCTCGTACCCATCGACCCGGCCTACCGGGCCCATTTCGCCGACGGCCGCGCACTCGACCTGCACACCGGTCCGGAGCCGATGGTCGAGGCGATAACCGCGTTCGCCGGCGCCCGCGAGGCGGACGGTTACCTGCGATTGCGGGATTGGCTGACCCGCCTGTACCGCACCGAATTCGATCACTTCATCGCCGCCAATGTCGATTCACCGCTGTCGCTGCTGACCCCGGCCGCCGGGCAGCTCCTCTTGGCCGGCGGGCTGCGTCGCTGGGACCGGGCGGTCGCCGACCACCTGCGCGACCCGGACGTGCGTAAACTCTTCACCTTCCAATCCCTCTACGCCGGAGTCTCGCCGCAGCGGGCGCTGGCCGCCTACGCCGTGATCGCCTATATGGACACCATCGGCGGAGTGTTCTTCCCGCTGGGCGGTATGCGCGCGCTACCCGACGCCCTGGCCGCCGCCGCGCTCGCGGCGGGCGTGCGATTCCACTACGGGACCACCGCGGTATCCACGCGCCGTTCGGGATCCCGGGTCCAGGCCGTCACCACCGCCGACGGACGTGACATCGAATGCGATGCGGTCGTCGTCACCACCGAGCTCCACCACGCCTACCGGCTGCTCGGTCACCGATCACGACGCCCGCGGCGGCCCGTCGCAGCGCCCTCGGCCGTCGTGGTGCACCTCGGCAGCGATCCCGCTCCCCACCTGGCCCATCATTCGCTACTTTTCGGTCGCGCCTGGCGGCAGACCTTCGACGACATCCTCGGCCGCGGACAACTCATGCGGGACCCGTCACTGCTGGTCACGCGCCCCACCGCCACCGACGCTCTGCTGGCTCCGCCCGGGCGCGAATTGCTGTCGATCCTCGCGCCCGCCCCCGATCTCACCCGGGCACCGCTCGACTGGGATCGACTCGGACCCGCCTACGCGGAGGAACTCGTCGACACGGTGAGCCGGCGCCTGCCCACTCCGCTGACCGGGGTGGAGATCCTGCACGTGCTCACCCCGGCCGACTGGGCGCGCCAGGGCATGCTTGCGGGCAGCCCCTTCGCGCTGGCACACACACTGTCCCAGACCGGGCCGTTGCGGCCGGCGAATATGATCCGCGGTCTGGACAATGTGGTCCTCGCGGGCGGCTCGACAGTACCCGGGGTCGGCGTACCGCCGGTGTTGATCTCCGGGCGGCTGGCCGCCGACCGCGTCACCGGCACCTTCGCCGCCGCCCGTCCGGCTTCACCCATCGAGGCAAGGGTCTTCCGGTCATGATCAGCAGCGAACTGGACGCGGCCGCGATCACCGACCCGGGCCTGCGGCAGGCCTACCGGGACTGCCGCGACCTCAATGCCCGCCACGGGCGCACCTTCTTCCTCGCCACCCGCCTGCTGGCCCCCGCGCAACGCCCCGCCATCCACGCCCTCTACGGCTTCGCCCGCTGGGCCGACGATATCGTCGACCTGCCCGAGCCCGGTGCCGGAACCCCGCAGGCACGCCTGGACGACTTGGCCCGGCAACTATCGGCCGGCCTCGACAACCCGGGGCGGGGCGAACCGGTCGTCGCGGCGGTGGGTCACACGGTGGCACGATACGGTCTCGACCGGAGCCTCTTCCGCGCGTTCCTGGACTCCATGCGTATGGATCTGACCGTCACCGATTATCCGGACCGCCCGGCCCTGAATCGTTATGTGTACGGATCGGCGGAGGTGATCGGCCTGCAGGTGCTGCCCGTCCTCGGCACCGTCTGCCCGCAGCCCGAGGCCGCACCCTACGCTGCCGCGCTGGGTAAAGCGTTCCAGCTCACCAACTTCCTGCGCGACGTCGCCGAAGACCTCGACCGCGGGCGGGTATACCTGCCGGCCGATGAACTGGCCGCCTTCCAGGTGGACCGGGATCTGCTGCGCTGGTGCCGCGAGCATCGACGCACCGATACCCGGGTCCGTGCGGCCCTGGCCGCCCAGCACGCCGTCACGCGGCAGTGGTATGCCCGCGCCCGGCCCGGCATCGAGCTGCTGCACCCGATCTCGCGCCCCTGTGTATCGACCGCCGCAGTGCTCTACGGTGAGATCCTGGACCGGATCGAGGAATGCGACTTCGCGATATTCTCCGCACGGGCCACCGTCGGGCGTGCACGGCGGGCGCGGGTCGCGGGATCGGCCTTCGTCCGAGCGTTGTGGGCCCGCCGCAGCGGCCGGGCCGGCACCCTCACCACTGCTCCGCCGCCCGTGTGACGGCCCGGGGCCGAATGCGCGCCGCCCGACTCGGTACCGGCTCCGGTCTCGGTCGCCGACGGGATATCACTGGCGGGGAAGCATTTTCGAGGTCAGCCACATTCCTACGGCCAGTGCCGCCGTCACGGTGACAGCGGTCAGGAACGAGCCGGCCAGAACGGTGATGCCGATGGAGAACACCAGGCAGGTGAACACGGCCAGGACCGCGGTGCCCCGTTCGACACCGACGACCCGGGGCGGCCGGTTCCGAATCGCTGTCATAGCTATGGACTTCCCACCTACCGGTTTTATGAAACTGTTACCCGAGGTCCGACCGAGAACGCTTCGTTTTTCGGATACCTCCCGCGGTCGCGCCCGCATCGATCGAGCGCCGAGCAGGTCGTGGCGTGCCTCACCCGGCGTGGCGGCAAAACCGCTGGCAACGGCACAATGGAGCCAATGAGAACCTGGCAGCCGAGCCCGTCCGCCCCCGACTCCCCCGGTGTGCCGCCGGTCGGCGTCGACGACGTGCGTGCGCTGCGCGAACAGTTCCTCGACTTCATGCTCGGCTACAAATTCGCGATCGAAGAGATCACCACCAAGATCAATATCTTGCGCGAGGATTTCAACAGCACCCACGAGTACAACCCCATCGAACACGTCGGGTCGCGACTGAAAACCCCCGAAAGCGTCATGGAGAAGGTCCAGCGCAAGAACTACCCGATGACGCCGGCGTCCATCCGGGACAACATCCTCGATATCGCCGGGGTCCGCATCGTGTGCAGCTTCATCTCCGACATCACCGTGATCCGGGATATGCTCGCCGGCCAGGAGGACATCACGGTCCTCGAGGAACGCGACTACATCACCCATCGCAAACCGAACGGCTACCAGAGCCTGCACCTGATCGTTTCGATCCCGGTCTTCCGCTCCCACGGCACCGAACACATTCCGGTCGAAATCCAGATCCGCACCATCGCGATGGACTTCTGGGCCAGCCTCGAGCACAAGATCTACTACAAATACCGCGGCGAAGTGCCGCCGAATCTCCGCAGCGACCTGGCCCAGGCAGCCGCGGTCGCCGCCCAGTTGGACGAGAAGATGGAAGCGCTGCACCGCCAGGTCGACCGCACCGAGCGCACGAAGGCGGAGCCTGCCGACACAGTGGACCTCCGACGCCTGTACAGCAGCCTCGTACCGGACACCGCAGCCGACGTCCGGCCCCCGTCGGCACACCGTCGGCCACCTGAGCGGTAGACCGGCGGCGGGCGGATCCGCCAGAGCGGGACGGCGCGGACCGGCGTACCTCGTATACCGCACCGTGGTCCGCGGAATACCCACCGCCCCCGAATGTTACCGATCGATATTCGCGTGATGGAGGGCCGCGACTCGATCACCGAGATGGTGCGCACCGCGCCGCATCAGGACTACCTCCACGAGGGGTGCGGGCATCTGCTGGATCCGGTCCATATCCGGATCGACGGCGATACCGCGGTGGCGACGTGCCATTCGCTGTTGCTGCGCCGTACCGACGACGATTCGTTCCGGGTGTGGCGGGTGACCGCCAACGGCTTCGAGCCGGCGCGCGTCGACGGAACATGGCTCATCCGGCGGCGGACGGCCCGGCTGCTCGACAGTGGTGCGGCCGCTACTCGGCCGCGCCGCCCGCTGATCCGGCGAGCCCTTGCCGCCCACCGGATCCGCGGGCCGAACGACGATCAGTGCAGACGTCCCTCGTGGACCGCACGATCGAACGGTGTCAGCGGCGCCCCGGTACGCAGTGTCGTCGCCAGCGCCGGGTCGGCGAGATGCATACGGCCGATCGCGACCAGGTCGAACTCGCCGCACTCGAGGCGCCGCGCCACCTCGCCGATATTGTCGACGACCGCCGCCGCCCCTTCGGCCCGGCTGTCACGCAGCGATTTTCCGAGGCCGACACTTCCCACCGCCATCGCGAACGCCCCGGTGAGCTTCTTGGCCCATCCCGCCAGCGACAGCTCACTGCCCTCGAACGCCGGCACATCGAAGCGCCGGATACTGGCATCGAAGACATCGACTCCGGCATCGGCGAGGGGACCGAGGATCACCTGTAGTTCGTCCGGGGTCCCGGCGATGCGGGCCCGGTAATCCTGTTGCTTGTGCTGGGAGAAGCGGAAGAAGATGGGCAGCTCGTCGCCGACCGCCGCCCGGATGGCCGCGACGACCTCCGCGGGGAACCTGCTGCGCGCCACCGCGTCACCGCCCCACCGGTCGTCGCGGCTGTTGGTGTCCTGCCACAGGAACGAATCCAGCAGGTAACCGTGACCGCCGTGCAGCGCGATACCGTCGAACCCGAGTTCGGCCGCGGCGACCGCGGCACGCACATAGGCCGCGCGGATATCGTCGATATCCGCCTCGGTCATCGGCGCGGTAGGGTGTGCGGCCCGCGCGATGTACTCGTCGGAATAGGAGGTCACCCCCGGTGTCCCCCATCGCCCGGAGGGCCGCATCGGCCTGATCGCCGGGTCGACCGCACTCATCGCGCCCCACAGCGGGCCGACGTGCCACAGTTGGGGCACGATCCGGCCGCCGGCCGCGTGCACCTCCTCGACGACGGTCCGCCATCCGGCCAGGGCATCCTCGCCGTACATGCGGGGCACGCGCGGATTGTCGACCGCGGCAGGGTGATCTATGGCGACGCCCTCGGTGACGATCAGCCCGGTACCCCCCGCCGCGCGGCGCCGGTAGTACCCGGCGACATCGGACCCGGGAACTCCGCCCGGCGACGCCGACCGGGTCATCGCCGACATGACGATCCGATTCGGTAGCTCCAGGGAACGGACGGTCAGCGACCGGAACAACGCGGCATGACGATCGGCCATCGGGATCACAGTGCCTTCATGAATCGGAAGAAGTCCGCCGGGGCATCGACCCGCAGGCGGGTGAGTTTGCGGTAGCCGATCAGCCAGCGCCCGTCCACCCGGCGGTACTCCTCGTGGTAGTGGCCGTATCCGTGCAGGTGCAGTTCCTCGTCACCGTCGGACCACCAGAGCAGATCCTCCATCGCCCAGATCCCGCGAGCGGCGGTGGCCGAGGTCAGCTCGATCTCGGGGGTGTGCCCGTGGTGCACGGTGGTCACCCGCACCGGGCCGTCGAGTAGCCGGCGGATCGTATCGGCCAGCAGCTGGTTGCCGACCACACGGTTGGCGGTATCGCCGGTGCAGGGTTGTTTGTCGCCGGGAAGTCCACCCCACGTCTCACTGACCACGTCTTCGGTGTGCAGGGCGGCGTACAGATGCCACTGTTTGGTGTCCATACACCGCAGGCGGGCAGCGAAAACACGCTCGATCTCGGAGATCGCCAGTGCGGCGTCGGCCGCCGACAGACCCGGCGGGAGAGAAGAAGACATGGACGGGAACACCTCCATTTTCAGGCGCTGACCAGGGTTGCGGGTGTATCGATACCGAATTTGCCGCGGAAGAAGATCAGCGGACGCTCCCCGGCCGGGGATTCCGGCTCGAGGACCCGGCCGATCACCACATCGTGGTCACCGGCCGCGTGCACATCATGGGTCTCGGCGTGGACCCGCATCAGCACGCCGGGACGGGCGGATCCGCGGCCAGGAGCGACCGCGGTGATCGGCGCAGAAGAGGACCGGCGGCGGGTCGAGCGAGACCGACGCGAACGATGGCGCGCGAATCCGACCGGATCCGCGCCGTCCATCCCCGTCACCACCGTCACCCCGCCGGCGAACCGGCCCGGTGCGCTGCGCGTCTCGGCCTGCGACATCGACTCGACGGACATCGGCGTCCACCTCCGTTTCGTTGTGTGGTCCAGCGCCCGGCGGCCTCGACGCTGCGAGCGTATGGCCGCTCGGCCGGGATATCGCCCGGACGTTTCGCTCAATGGAAGCCGCCGTCGCAGTCGAGCACCGTGCGGCGTTCGACTACGCACCGGGCCGGTCCTGACGCTGCGGGTGCCGAGCGACCGCACGGGTTCGGCGGCGCGATGCTATTCGCCGGCGAGTTCACCGTTCACCGCCAGAACCACCGGAAATCACCGTCGAACGGACCGAGAGCGGCTACGCCTCGCATTTGGTGGGGCGACAACGTGGATAACGAATGTGGTTCGTGCGCTTGCGTTCTGATCGAGGGGAAGGTCGAGATGGGCAACGCCGCGATCCTCGACGACGAGGACGTCGCGGCCGGATGAATCCTCGCCCGCCAGGCCCGGCCGATCAGCGACAACCTCAGCGTCGAGTTCCGAGACGGGACTCCAGCAGACCTTCGATTCCGAGCAGGAACGTCTCACAGATGGGGTCCGGGTCGGTCAGGCAACCGGCCGCCATCGCGCCGTCGCGCAGCATGACGAAATGCCGGGCAGCGGGCGCCGGATCGGTATCGCCGACCTCGGCGAGGAGTTCGGTGACCGTGGCCAGGAACCACTGCCGGTGCGCGAGCACGGTTCGGTGGACCGGATGCTCGGGATCGGGGTATTCGGCCGCCGCGTTGAGAAACGCGCACCCGCGGAACCCGGGCGACCGGATGCTGTCGGCGATCGCCCGCCCGACGGCCCGGACGGCGTCGACGGCAGCCGGATTCTCGCGGCGCGCGGCGTCGACCTGGGCGCGGATCGATTCGTCGGCTCGAGCCAGGTAGGCGACGACGAGGTCGTCCTTGCCGGGGAAATGCCGGTACATGGTCGCCCGTGTCACCTGGGCGGCCGCGATGATGCGCTCGACGCCGACCGAATGAAGCCCTTCGGAGTAGAACAGCCCACTCGCCGTGTCGAGCAGACGCGTGCGCGCTTCCGACATCTGACTTCTTCCCCTCTCTCGCACTCCGGCTCCGATGCTAGCAGAAAGAACGATCGGTCTTGACAAGTCGGATCGGCACACCTCAGACTTCAGGTATACCGATCGTTCTTTCTCCCATACCTTGCTCATCGAAAGAGAGTCTGATGCCCAGTTCAATCGGGACCGGCGTGGCCGGCTCCGCCACCGGCAGCACCGAGGGGTTGCGAAACCTGTACTACGGCCGCTTCGGCTTCGCCCTGGTCTGGGCGGTTCTGATGCCGGCGGCCGCCGCGACGCTCAACCCGGTCAGCATTGCCCTGCTGCTGCTCTACCCCCTGTTCGACGTGGCCGCGGCCGTGATCGACTTCCGCACCTCGGGCGCCGCCCGCCCGCGTGCGCCGCTGTACGTCAACATGGCGTTGAGCCTGCTCACCGCATTCGGCCTGGCCGCGGCCGTCACCTCCGGCATTCCCGACGTCCTGCGGGTGTGGGGCGCCTGGGCGATCACCGCGGGGATCGTGCAGTTGATCGTCGCCATACTGCGCTACCGCCTCGGTGGCCAATGGGCGATGATCCTGAGCGGCGGAATCTCCACCCTCGCCGGCGCGAGCTTCTTCGCGGGCGCCGGCGCACCGGACGCGTCGCTCACCACCCTCGCCGGGTACGCGGCGCTGGGCGGCATCTTCTTCCTGATCTCGGCGGTCCGCCTCCACCTCCGCGCGGCCCGGACGCGATGACGCCACCGGCCCACCCGCAGTAGAACCCTCACCATCGAAGGAGAACATCATGTCCGAACCCGTCTACACCGCCGTCGCCACCTCGACCGGGGACGGCCGCGCCGGAGGACGCGCGGCCAGCAACGACGGCCTGATCGACCTCACCCTCGCCATCCCGCGGGAAATGGGCGGGCCGGGTGGCGCGACGAACCCCGAACAGCTCTTCGCCGCCGGCTGGGCCTCCTGCTTCCACTCGGCGTTGAAGGCCGTCGCCGCCGGGCAGAAAGTCACTTTCAGTGATTCGGCCGTTGTCGCCGAGATCGGCGTGCACCGCACCGAGCAGGGCGGATTCGGCCTCTCCGCCGCTCTGCACGTGGAAATGGGCGGTATCGAGCAGGACAGCGCCGAATCCCTCGTCGCGGCCGCGCACGCGGTATGCCCATACTCCAACGCCACCCGCGGCAACATCCCGGTCACCGTCGACGTCACCGTCAGCTGAGCCGTACCGGTCGATCTCCGGAAATATCGCCCCGGTCGCGATCTGCTCGCGCAGGATGTCACCGTGGCCGGCATGCCGGGCGAACTCCGCGGTCACGACCGGGTAGATCCAGCGCAGACCGACAACTCCCAGGCGTGGGTGCTCGCGCGTCTCGTCCAGCGGATTCCCCGCCGCGACAAGATTTCGCGCGAGCACTCGCGCAGTCGAATTCCGCGATCACCTCGGCCACGGCTTCCTCCCCGCCCACCCCGAAACCGCCGTGTGCCCACAGGGATCGTCACAGTCGGCATCGGCGAGCCGTCCGAGCGTGCATCCACCACCGGTCGCGGCGGACGGCGACAGATCGAATTCTCGCCGGGAACCACAGTCGAACCGCGGTTCAGCGATCCTCGAGCGGCCGGGCCTCATGTCCGCGTCGGCCGTGCGTACGACGCGCTTCCTTCATCTCCGCCTCGTAGACATGACGCCGGCCCTGGACCAATTCGTCCCGGACCTGGCGTTCGATCTCGCGGAACAAGTCGTAGTAGCCGTCGTCGTACTCCTCGACGATCTGGAAGGTCCACCGGCCTTCCAGAACATTACGGCCGATCAGATCGGCGGCGATTCGATCGGCGAGATGGTGATACCCCGCCTCTCGCAACAACTCCACCGCCCGGCCCAGGGCGAAATCGGCGCGGCCGGTGAGTTGGTGGAACGCGTACAGATGCCCGCGGGCCCGCTCGGCGATCTCGAAGGCCTCGGACACACCACCCACGGCCTCGACCGTGGCATCGCCGACACCTACCGGCCGACGGTGACGCTCCGCGGGCACGTCGCCGTCGCCGCCATCGGTTCCTGCCATTCCGACAGGCTATCGACATACTGGCGGAATTCCCCCGGCCCGCACGGGCGAGTCGGGTGACAGCGATCATTCGCGCCGACCGATCGCTTCGCGCGGTCCGGTGGGTCTCGGCGATACGGCAGGGTCGCCGATCGGCAGATCGACCGGCGTTCGCACGGCGTCCCGATCCTTCCCGCACGGTAATGTTCATCGTCATTCTCACACTAGTAGACACCTTCGCCCCTGCTCCACACACGCCTTTGCCATCAGATTTACGCGCATCAGTCCTCAATCAAACAGATATTTTCACAATTGTCCGCCTATATCGGCAGATCATCGTCCGAAGGCCGATCACAGAAGGCTAAGTACCAAAAACTGATAAGTTACTGATCATTCTCTTCTGGTTGACCAACACCAGGGGGCCGTTTCGACTCGACGAGGAGCTGGGGACGATGGATCGACTCGACAGGCACACGGCGCGCAATCCACCGCCGGCCGATGACACCGCTTCGCACCCGTGATCCGAACCCGCCCACCACTGTTCGTCGACCGTCCGAAGGAAGAACGATGATGCGCACTCCCCTCCACCTGGCCGCCACCTCGATCGCGGCGGTCGGTCTGATCGCTACCGCGGCCGGCGCGACGGCCGCTCCCCCGGCCGCGCCGAACCCCGCCTCGGTCGCCGCCGCCGAAGCCGGAACCGGCTCGGCCATGGTGGACTCGGGGTCGGCGGCCGCGCAGTCGGCGGTCGAAACCGTCCAGCGCGGCGACATCATCGGGATCATCGTGCTCCTCGCCCTCACGCCCTTCCAGATGCTGACCGGCGGCGTCTGCGACCTCGCCACCTTCTCCTCCCTGCCGAACCCGTGTGCCCCGAGCACCTACTGAGCGACCGGCACCCGCCCGGGCCGCCCCGGCAGCCCTCCCCCCGACAGCGGTGGCCGGCCTGCCCCGATAACGCACGAAACGCCGCCGGGCACAAAGTCCGGCGGCGTCCTGATAGTTGTCGACGTCCCACAAGCGCCTCTCGGCGAGTGGTCGCTCGCAGCGACCGATGGGGTGAGGCCCGGGGGCTGTCCGGACGCCGACGGGTGTCCCAACGACACCGGGTGGGGCTCTATTCCACCGAGCGTGCGCCGTGGGCCACCCGGCATGCCACCGGTGCGCAGGTCCGGGTCGGGGGTCGAAGGTCCAGGTCGCGTTCCGCCTCCGAACAGGCCGTATTCCGGTAGTTGAGCACCGCGGCCGATCAGGAGTCGGGTCCGGCGTTGATTTCGACACAGCATTCGCCGGCGGCGGGGGCGAGGTCGGCGCGGACGGCGTCGGCCTCCAGTCCGCGGAGGAGCCCGGTGAGATATGCGTGGTTGAGCGAGCACACCAGGTCGGGCTCCCGGGCCGCCAGCGGATGGAAGGGGCAATTGCGCAGTCGCAGGCAGGCCGGTGCGGTCCGCGCGGGTTCGAAACCCTGTTCGCCGAGCGTAACGACCAGGAGCGTGATGGTGCGTTCGGCACCGAGCCGGCCCGGACGTAACCGTTCACGGATCTCCCGGCCGGTGGCGACACCCCGATCGCCCGCGACGCGCAGCGTGGCATCGCGCGCGGATTCCCCGGTAGCCTCGGTGAGGACGGCCTGCATCAGTATCTCTGCGAGGATCTCGTGGCGGCGTTCCGGAATGCTGACACGTACCTCGATATCGGCGGGTTCGTACACCTTCGGCGCCCGTCCGACGCGCCGGATCCCGCCGGCATGTTCATAGTGCGCCCGCAGTAGCCCGGTGGCGACGAGTTTGTCGAGGTGGAACGCGGCGAGTTTGCGGGATATCCCGGCATGTCCGGCGGCTTCGTCACGGGTCACGGGACGTGCGGCGCGCCGGATGAACCAGTACATGCTCCGGCGTAGATCGTCGTCCAGTGCGGCAACGGCGCCGATATCGGCTTCACTGGTCACCAGTCCACAATAACGCCGATCTTATTGGGTGTAACCCGCCGGACGGCAAGCGGAGACACGGGACTTGACCCTCCCGCTCGATTGAACCAAACTTTATTGGTGTAATTACTCCCCGGTGGTGCGGAGGTTGTCATGACCGATGACTGGCGACAGGCCAAACGCCCGGTCAGCGCCGTGCTGGCCGGGCCGTACGGGCACCCGTTCCATCCGATCCTGGTCACCGTGCCGATCGGAGCATGGCTGGCCAGTGTCGTGTTCGATATCGGCTCGCACCTGGTCGACGATCCCGGATTCCTGGCGCGGGGCGCACAGTGGCTGATCGCGATCGGCGTGCTGGGCGCGCTCGCCGCGGCGACGGTCGGATTCCTGGACCTGTTCGCCATCCCGACCGGCACGCCCGCCTTCCGGACAGGGCTGGTGCATATGAGCCTGAATCTGGCGGTCACCGTGGCGTTCGCACTCGATTTCTGGTGGCGCGTCGCCGGCACCGATGCCGACGTCGCCGTCGCGGGTGGCCCGCTGACCCTGTCGATCGCCGCCGTCGCGGTGCTGGCGGTGTCGGGATATCTGGGCGGCAAACTCGCCTACCACTACGGTGTGCGGGTCGCCGACGAGCACACCCAGGCCACCGGTTTCCGGCGCTGACCTCTCCCCCCCCTGTCCCTTCTCTTCCTCAGGAGTCATCATGGGCATCGCGGCTCTGATTCTCTGGCTGCTCACCGCGGTCGGCGGCTTCGTCCTGTTGGGCACGTGGCTCGCCAAAGGCGGTGCGCGTGATTCGGATTCCAGCCACCTTCCCGTTCCGGTGGTGTTCGGGCACTTCCTGCTCGCCGTGGCCGGGCTGGTGGTGTGGATCGTCTATCTCGCCGTCGACAATGACGCGCTGGCCTGGGTCGCCTTCGGGCTGCTGGTGCCCGTCGCGCTGCTCGGGTTCGTGATGCTGGCACGCTGGCTGCCGGTCTACCGCTCCCGCACCACCGGGCTGGTGGGCAAGACGCCGCCCGAACGGCACTTCCCGGTGGCGATTGTCGGTGGGCACGGCGTGTTCGCGGTCGCCACTCTCGTGCTGGTGCTGCTCACCGCGCTCGGTGTCGGGGGAAGCTGATCATGTCCCAGCCCGCCCTACGTGTTGTCCACGACAGCAGCGCTGTCGATCTGACCGCCGCCGAGGACGCCGCCCGCACCTTTCTGACCGCTCTCGGCGTGCGGCTGGACAGCGAACATCTCCAGGCCACGCCGGGGCGGATGGCCCGGGCCTATGCCGAGTTGTTCACCCCGCGCGCATTCGATCTGACCACCTTCCCGAACGAGGAGGGCTACGACGAACTCGTGCTGGCCCGCCGCATCCCCCTGCGGTCGGTGTGTGAACATCACCTGCTGCCGTTCGTGGGCGTCGCGCACGTCGGCTACCTGCCCGGCGACCGCATTCTCGGACTGTCGAAACTGGCCCGGATCGTCGAACACTTCTCCCGCCGGCCGCAGGTCCAGGAACGGCTGACCAAACAGGTCGCCGACTGGCTCGACCGGCATCTGCAGCCCAAGGGCGTCGGCGTCGTCATCGAAGCCGAACACACCTGCATGACCCTGCGCGGCGTGCAAGCCGTCGGAACCACCACCGTCACCTCCACCCTGCTCGGCACCCTGCGCGAAGACGCCCGATCCCGCCAGGAGTTCTTCTCCCTCGCCGGAATCGGCCCGTAACGCGCCAGATGCCGCCTCCGGGTCGCCGCCCGCCGGCGCCGTCATGGCCCTGCTCTTACCGCTGTCGCCGGCGACAGTGGCAAAACCCGAACTGCTCCGGTCGTGCCGCAACCGGCTCGGCCGAGAAGTCGTTCAGCTCAGTGGCTACTCGGTGTTCCGCGGTGCGTCCCGATACACCGGTGGGATGAGGTGCTGATGGACGTCGATTCGGTCGTGGCGCACAGCGCTCATCCGCCGACGGCTTCGGCGAGACGCGGCAGCTGTCGCAGCGGGTTGTAGCGCTCGATCTCCATGCGCTGATCGGTGTCGAAGATTTCGCTCAGCCGGGGCGCGGGATCGTTGTCTCCGGATTGCGGCAGGGTGGCGGCGCTGAAGGGCCAGTCGGAGCCGAAGACGATGTGGTCGCGGCCGGTGACGGCCAGGGTGGCGGACATAGCGGCGGGTGAGGCGCTCAGCGCGGTGTCGTAGAAGAAGCGGGAGATCTGCCGTTCGGTATCGAGTACCGAAGGCCTGGGCAGGTCTTGCGGCCAGAGGTCGCCCAAGACCGTTTGCGAGACGACGCCGATCCGGTGGGACAGGAACGGCAGCGTTCCACCGGCGTGGGCGAGCTGGAAGCGGATATCGGGGTAACGCTGCGTCATCCCGGTCACCATCATCATGGTCGCCGCGCGCGTGGTGTCGAAGGTGAATTCCTCGATGAAATCCGGCAACGGAAGTTCAGGTTTCGCGTCGGCGGCGATGCCAGCCGGGTGGACGAACACATATGCCCTGCGCTGGTTCAACGCGATCATCAGCGGTTCGAACCGCGGGTCACCGAGGTAGATGCCGTCGTAGGCGGACAGCAGTACCACCCCGTCCAGCCGCAGCGTGTCCAGAGCGTAGATCGCTTCTTCGATGGCGGCCGGGATATCGGGCATCGGCAGCACGGCGAATGCACCGAAGCGGGTGGGATACCGCCTGAACAAGTCCGCGGCGTAGGTATTGCAGTACCGGGCCATATCGTTGGCGTCCCTGCCCCGCAGGTAGGACACTCCGGGCGCCGCCGCTTCCCTCGGGCCTGCTGCGAGGTCGGCAGGCGCGGATCGGGGCCGGCCGCCGGACCCGGTAGGCGCGGAAGGTAGATGTAGCTGCCGGCGCAACTCTTCGACCAGGGGCCCTGTCGCGCCGCTCGCCGCGGTTCCGAAAACGAACCGGTCCGGCCGCAGCAGGACCACACCACCGGGACGAACCCGGCCTCGGCGGAACCACCTGGTCAAGGTACCGGTGTGGTCGACGACCTGCTGATATGGTGCCGCGTTACCGATGCGGCGTCGGCCTACGAAGACCTCGTCGCCACATTGCGCAACACGCAGTCCATGTACTTGGATTAGCGGCGGGTCGTCGCGTCCGGACGGTCCCACCGACAGCGCCGATCTCTCCAGATCGACGACCGCGCACAGCACGTGCGATGGTACGAGAACACCGTTGTACCCGGCCTCCTCCAAACCCGGGAATATGCGCGGGCGGTGCCGGCCGAGTGCCGGCGACTGATTGCAGGCGGTCGAGATGACATCGACGAAGCTGTGGCGGTGCGTATGACCCGCCAGCGAATCTTGCACACTGGCAGTCGTCGGTTCGCATTCATCGTCGCTGAGGCCGCGTTGCACCAAGTGGTCGGAACACGAGCCGTGATGGCCGACCAGATGCGGAGGCCGACCGAGGAGGCCAGTAACCCGCGTGTTGATTTCGGGGTGATTCCGCTGACCGCGAATTCGCTACTCGGGTCTCACGGGTTTGCGATGTTCGACCGTGAGTCGGTGATCGTCGAGACCGTCAGCGCAGAGTTGACCATCACACGGCCGTCTGAGATCGCGGGGTACGACCACACGTTCACAGCTATGCACGAGATTGCGTTGCAGGGCAGCGCCGTCGTTGAAGTTTTGACTCGGTTGACGGCTGAGCATGAGCGTCTGTCAGATCGCGCCCGCGAGGACCAGTGACGAGATCACCGGGTGCATGCCGAAGCCATTCAGTCGATGATCGATGGTCAACGCTTCATATTCTGACTGTCGACGAATCTCGCGTCAGCAACTCTCGGTGACGTCTCTACCGAACCGCCCTCGCTGGGCGTCAGCGCGTGATCGCCCGGCAACTCACGTTTCTTTTCGGCCGCGCCGGCTGCACTGAAGGCGGCCATGAGTTTCATATCCGCTGCCGTTGTCGAAAAGGCAGTGTTTTCGCCGACCTGATCGCATCGCACAGTTGCCGCGCGATTCAATAATTCATCGATGAATAGACGATGCCGAAAATAGGATCAGGTCCAATACCACTTTCCGTGATGGGCTTGGCTCTGGCGTGGCGAGCGTGGCCGTCCGGCTGGACTCGACGATCTCCGGTACGGCATCCAGAACGCTACTTCGTGGTCACCGGCCCGTTCCGGCAAGTGCCGCATCGCGGTATCGGTGCTGTCGGCCACCGCCGAGCATCCGGTGATGGCGGCGATCACCAACGGGCCGAGCAGCCCTAAAACGGATACAAACCGGACCAAATCGGACCGGAGATGCATTGCCGAAGTGCCTCCACCGGAGGGTTACTGGATATATCCCCCGGTAACAGCTGGATCTGTGCTGCTGCGGGAGAGCTCGTTTCACTGATCACCAATCGAAGGTAAGCAAATGGCCCCTGTTATCACCTCGCTGACACCGTCTTCCGGCCCGGCCGCGGGTCTCAACTCTGTCATCATCACCGGCTCCGGATTCAGTGGTGTCGGCCCGTTGACCGTCCGGTTCGGCACGACGGCAACGACATTCACCATCGACTCCAATACCCAGATCACGGCTATCGTCCCGCCGGGAACCGGCACGGTGAACGTCACCGTACAGGCGTTGCTGGACGGCACGAGCAATCCGCTGCCCTACACCTATGTCGGGGTTCCGGCCTTGACCGGCATCAGCCCGGCTTCCGGGGCGGCGGCCGGTGGAACGACGGTGGTGCTGACGGGTACGAATCTGACGGGAGCGACCGCGGTGAGTTTCGGCGGCACCCCGGCGACTTCGTTCACCGTGAACTCGTCGACGCAAATCACTGCGGTGGCACCTGCCCATTCGGTCGGTACGGTGTTGGTCAGAGTCACCACGGCCGGCGGGACCAGCAACGGGGTCTCCTACACCTACATCGCGGTACCGACACTGACCGCTGTCACCCCGAACACCGGTCCCGTGACGGGCGGGACGACGGTCGTGCTGACGGGTACGAATCTGACGGGAGCGACCGCGGTGAGTTTCGGCGGCACCCCGGCGACTTCGTTCACCGTGAACTCCGCGACACAGATCACCGCCGTCGCCCCCGCAGGAGCGGCCGGAACAGTATCGGTCACCGTCACCACAGCCGGTGGAACGAGCAACGGGGTCTCCTACACCTACGTCGCGGTACCCACCCTGACCGCCATAGCCCCGAACGCCGGTCCGGTGGCCGGCGGGACCACGGTGGTGCTGACAGGTACGAATCTGACGGGCACGACGGCGGTGAGTTTCGGCGGTACGCCCGCGACTTCGTTCACGGTCAACTCCTCGACGCAGATCACCGCGGTGACGCCCGCCCATTCAGCCGGGTCGATACTGGTCACCGTCACCACAGTCGGCGGAACCAGCAACGGGGTCTCCTACACCTACGTCGCGGTACCGACGCTGACCGCTATCGCACCGAACGCCGGTTCCGTGACCGGCGGGACAACGGTCGTGCTCACCGGCACGAATCTGACGGGAGCCACCGCGGTGAACTTCGGTGGTACACCGGCGACGTCGTTCGTCGTGAACTCCGCCACGCAGATCACGGCCGTCGCTCCCGCAGGAGCGGCCGGAACAGTATCGGTCACCGTCACCACAGCCGGTGGAACAAGTAACGGCGTCGCGTACACCTACGTCGCGGTACCCACCCTCACCACCATTGCACCGAACGCCGGTCCCGTGACCGGCGGCACCACGGTCGTCCTCACCGGAACAGGTCTGACCGGAGCGACCGCGGTGAACTTCGGTGCCACCCCGCGACCTCGTTCGTCGTGGACTCCGA
>NZ_BAGJ01000093.1 GCF_000308775.1 Nocardia testacea NBRC 100365 | reverse complement strand
CCGGCTCCGTCCGCGTCGCCGACGTCGACGTCCTGCATGATCCGGCCGCGGCCCGCAAACTCATCGGATTGTCCGGTCAGTACGCGGCGGTGGATGCCAACCTCACCGGTTACGAGAACCTGCGGATGGTCGCGCGGCTCTACGGGATGTCGCGCGAACGCGCCGTCTCGCGGGCGCGGGAACTGCTGGGGGAGTTCGGGCTCGAGGACGCCGCGGACCGCCGGGCCGGAACCTATTCCGGCGGGATGACCCGCCGCCTCGATCTGGCCGGCGCCCTGGTCGCCCGTCCGCCCGTGGTGGTTCTCGACGAGCCGACCACCGGACTGGATCCGCGGGCCCGCAACGATATGTGGCGGGTCATCGGCGAACTCGTCCGCGACGGCACCACGGTCCTGCTGACCACCCAGTATCTCGAGGAAGCCGACCGGCTGGCCGACAAGATCACCGTGATCGACAAGGGCCGGGTCATCGCCCGCGGCTCGGCGGACGAACTCAAATCCTCGATCGGCGGGGATCGGCTCACCGTCACGCTGGGCCCCGGGCAGGATCCGGCGCCCGCCCTGCGGGTCCTGGCCGAGATCGGGATCGGCGAACCCGCGCACGAGGCGAGCGTCGACGAAGTGTCGGTGGTGGTCGGGGACGGTTCCCGCACCATGGTCCAAGCCCTGCGCCGGCTGGATGACGCAGATGTCGACGTCGTCGACGCCCGGGTGCATCGGCCCAGCCTCGACGATGTCTTCCTGTCCATCACCGGCTCCCCGGCAGCGCCGGAATCCGAGCCGGAACCCAGTGACGTCCCCGAGGAGATCATGTCGTGAGCACCGCAGAAGTGGCGGTCGATCAAACCACCGGCAAGACCGATGAGACGGAGGCGGAACTGTCACACGCGCCCGGCTCCCACCGGATTCCGAAGTCCACCGAGCCGCGTCTGCGGTTCTTCCGTGACAGCGCGATCGTGGCGCACCGCAATCTGATCACCATCATGCGGGTGCCGACATTGCTGGTCACGGCCACGGTGCAGCCGCTGATGTTCGTCTTCCTGTTCGCCTACGTATTCGGCGCCTCACTGGGGGGCGGCCAGTACCGGGAATTCCTGATCGCCGGGATCATGGCGCAGACCGTCGCGTTCAGCGCCGCGTTCACCACCGTGGGCCTGGCCGGCGACCTGGAGAAGGGCATCATCGACCGGATGCGCTCGCTGCCCATGTCACGGCTGGCGGTACTGATGGGGCGCACCCTCTCCGACCTGGTGGTGAGCATGGTCAGCCTGGTGGTGATGACCGTGTGCGGGTACATCGTCGGCTGGAGTATCAACGGGAGCCTCGCCGAGGCCGCCCTCGCCTACGCGGTGATCCTGCTGTTCGCCTTCGCCATGTCGTGGGTGGGCGCGCTCACCGGTCTGCTCGCCCCGAACGTCGAGGTCGCCCAGAGCGCCGGGCTGATCTGGCTGTTCCCGCTGTCGTTCATCTCCTCGGCGTTCATCTCGGCCCAGACCCTGCCCGGTCCGCTGGCCACCATCGCCGAATGGAATCCGATCACCGCGGTCGCGGCGACCGGGCGGAAGCTGTTCGACAACAGCGCGCCCCCGATGTTCCCTACCGCGACCGGCTGGCCGGCCGAGCACTGCGTCGAGTACGCGATTCTGTGTTCGGCGGCCATTCTGCTGATCGCCATGCCGCTGGCGTTGTTGCAGTACCGCCGGGTCGCCAGTCACTGACCTCGGCTACGACAGAGGCCGTGCCCGCCGGATATCCGGCGGGCACGGCCTCGCTGTGTCACTTCGGGTCGTCCGGGTTCAGCCCCGGCGACGGGTCTTGAGCAATTCCAGCCGCTCCTTGAGCAGTTCTTCGAGTTCGTCCTTGCTGCGCCGCTCGAGCAGCATGTCCCAATGCGTGCGCGGCGGCTTCACCTTCTTCGCCTCCTGCGTGGTGCCCTCGATCAGCACACCTTCCTGGCCGTTGCGGCACAACCAGGTCGGCGGGATCTCGGCGTCGTCGGCGAATGGAACGTCGAACTCTTCACCATTGTCGGTCCGGTACCGGGCGATCCGGCGGGGAGCCAGATCATGGTCGCGGTCGGTTTCGTAGCTCACCGCTCCGAGCCGGCTGCCCCGGAGTACGCGATCTGCCATCTGTACAGGTCCTCTCTGTGTTGTCGGCGCGTTGCCGCGCGCGGGTCCGCGGTTCCCTGCCGCCGGGCTCCGGAACACCGGAGCGGAAACACCGACGGTGTATCCGCTGCGGGGCACCGGAACCCGCGCCGGGGTGCGAACCGATGGGTCGACCCCTTGTTGTCTTGCTACCGCGACCTGGTGGGTCGCGTTCGCCGGCCGTTGTCGCCCGCCGACCGTTCGGGTCACGTACGCGGGCCGTTGGCTGTGCCACGAATCCGCCGATTCGTGCCGGTCCAGGCCGTGCGCCCTGTTCATGTCAACGTTCGTCAGGGTCTTTCCGTTCCCGAGCCTTGTAATTGTACGGGGCTCGGCGAAAGGGCCCCGCGCGGTGTGCGGTGTGTGCTGCTGCGAGAGTTCCTATTAGGGTGTCGGGTCATGTCGCGCCGGTTGGAGTCGTGCCTGTGGTGTGGTCGGGAAATAGTGGATTCGGAAGCGGGGCGGCGGCGCCGCTACTGCCGGCAGTCCTGCCGCCAGCGCGCCTATGAGCATCGCAACAATGTGAAGGGCACTGGCATCCCCGCCGATTCGGTCGTGCTCAGTGCCGCCGAGGCCACCGCCCTGGCCGATCGGTGGTTCGCCGCGCGCTGCGCGGCCGAGGATGTGGCGACCGCCGTCGACGAGGGCGCCGACCGGGACGAGCTCGCGCGCCTCAGCGCGGTTCTGGTCGAACTCGCCCGGGACGCCGAACGGTTGCGCTGACCTGCGCCGAATCGTACTGCGTGCGCGGCGGCGAGAACGTCTGGCCGCCGGCCACCGAGGCGGACCCGATGCTCGCGGCGCCGAGAATCGTGACCACGGCGCCGAGGCCGAGTAGCGCGAGCAGGGTGGCGGAGTCCGGATGCACCAGCGACTGGCCGCGCATCGCCTGCCAGAACGTGATCGCCTGCAGTCCGCCCCAGCCCAGGATCACCACCCCGATCAATCTGCTGCGGGTGCGGGCCGGGCGCAGCCGGGGATAGTGTTTCGCGCTCCAGGCGAGGAACAGCACCGCGGCCAGCACCACCTGGATCCCGTGTAATCCGACGAAATGGGGAATGCGCAGATCACCGCCCAGGGTGCTCCAGTGGGTGAGCGGCATACCCGCGACCGCGTCCGGTGCGCCGACGGCCTCCCGTGTCGCGGCGTCGACCACGGTATGCCCGGCGGCCAGTTCGACGAGCCGGCCGTCCGCGGTGCGGGTGAGCTGGGACCCGGTGAAACCCATGAGGTATCCCAGCGCCATCGAGACCACCGCCATCGCCAGCCCACCGCGAATCGCCCACACCGTGGGCCGATCCGCGCCCGGGCGTATCGAAACGATCACGGCGATCAGCAGATTCGCGAAAAAGAGACCCGGAACACCAGAAGCGAAGATCATCTGGCCGATCTCGTTGACCGGATCGGTTTCGGTGTTGAAATGGCTGAAGGTGCCACGCGCGGCCTGGACCACGATGAATCCCACGTCCACGAACGCGGTGACGGCGAACACCACCCCCAGCCACCAGGTCGCCCGCCGGCCACGGTGGGGTAGCGACAGCAGCCAGGCCAGGGTCAGCGAGTACAGCAGGAACGCCACGCCGAATTTGACCGGTTTGAGCCAGACCGATTCGCCGAGCAGGACGCGGTCGTCGACGACCATGGCGATCAGGCCGACAAACACCAGACCGGCCATTGCCGCGGAACTGAGCAGCAAAGGCCGGTGCAGGCGTCCGATCACCCGACATGGATCGGAAGTCGTGGGGCGTCCGGGAGCCGGGACGCCGGGGAGCAGTGCGGACATGAACCGACGGTAGGAACGGGGGCCCGGCCGCCACGTCCCACCAGGGGACTGTGTGCGGCCGGTACTCCGGTATGCCGGGTGCCGTCGGCTCGGCCGGGGGTAAGGGTCAGCCGGGGTTGTTGAGGTACAGTCCGCGGCCGGCGAGGTAGGGCAGCGGGTCGACCGGGCCGATACCGGGCTGGTGGACCTCGTAGTGCAGGTGCGGTCCGGTGGACTGGCCGCGGCTGCCGACGGTGGCAATCACGTCACCGGCCCGTACCTGCTGGCCGACCGATACCAGAATGTCCTGCATATGGCCGTAGACGCCGACGCTGCCGTCGTCCTGCTGGACGCGGACCCACAGGCCGAAGCCGGTGGCCGGGCCGGCCTCGATCACGACACCGTCGGTGACCGACCTGATCGGTGAACCCATGTTCGCGGCGAAGTCGATGCCGTTGTGGTTGGTGCCCCAGCGTGCCCCGAAACCCGAGGACACGACGCCGTCGGCCGGTTGTACCGTGGTGGGGCGCGGGGGCTCGAAGAACGGGAAGGACACCGGCACGGGCTGGTGGTCGCCCGCGGCCTGGTGCGGATCCCACGCGGCGGGGTCGTGTGAGACGGCGGGCTTCTCGGCCGGCGCGCGGTCGGCGGCGGGCGCCTCCGAGGTGGCGGCCATCGGGGTGATCTGTTCGTTACCGGAATCGGCTCCGGCGGCGAACAGGGCGAAACCGGCGAAGAGGGCTGTCGAGGTGGCGACAACCTGTGTCGTGATCGGGCGATGGCCGAACGACGACACCGTGAGCTTACGGAAAGGTAACGGAAGGGTCACGGGCATGGTTACAAGCTAGGGGACCGACACGCCGAGTCAGCAACTGTGTGGCAACTGTCACGAGATCATATAAGGCCAGGTCGCGCATAACCGTCCGATAACGGAACCGGAAATATCGCCCTCCGAGCTGCGCAACTGAGACATTGATCTAGTTTGACCGAAGTGTGCCAGAAGATCGACACTGTTTCAGTGGTCGCTAACAGAGTCGCGCCGCTGATCGCCCTGGCCGACCCCACCCGGCGCGCGATATTCGAGGCGCTGCCCGCCGGGCCGCGCTCGGTGGGAGAGCTCGCCGCGCAGGTCGGAATCACCAGCTCGGCGGTATCGCAGCATCTGCGGGTGCTCCGGGAGGCGCGGCTGGTGATGGTGCGTCCGGTGGGTAACCGCCGCCTCTACTCGCTGGATCCCCGTGGCCTCGGCGATGCCCGCGACTACCTCGACCAGTTCTGGCAGAGCGCCCTGGCGGCCTACGCCGCCGCCCTCAGCGAGGCCGCGAACAGGGGCGATCGGTAGCGTCCGCCCTCAGCCGACCCTGCGGTACGCCGCGCCGGTCACGCCCGCTTCGGCGCGGCGTTTGCTCAACTGCCCGTCGAGGGCCGCGATCACCTCGGCCGAGCCGATCTGCAACAGGCCGGGGTCGGTGGTGGTGGCATGGCGGTCACCGATGCGCCCGGCCCACAGCACGTGATGCCGGTTCAGTAGATGCCGCGGCGGTCCGCCCTGATCCGGGGCCGTGGGACCGAACAGCTGCACGGTGCGCGTGCCGAAGGCGGTGGCGAGATGAGCGACGCCGGTGTCACCGCACAGCACCACGGAGGCCTCGGCCACCGTCGCCGACAATTCGATCAGGTTCTGGGTCCCGGCCAGCACCCGCTGCCCGGACAATCCGGCCCGTGCCGCGATACCCAGCGCGTTCTCCCGGTCGCTCTCGTCGCCGGTGAGCACCACCTCGTGGCCGAGTACCAGCAGATGCCGGATCACCGCCGCGAACCGGTCCGCGGGCCAGCGCCGGGCCGCCGCGCCCGCGCCGATATGGACGACCACGCTGTCGCGATGGCTGGTGGTGGCCACCGGCGGCACCAGGCCCAGATTGCGCCGGTCCGCGCCGATCCCGTCGAATTCGAGCAGATGACACCAGCGGTCGATCGGATGGTGGTCGGGCTGCCAATCGGGTGCCGGGATCTCCGGGAACGCCGGATCCCGGTAGGTGAGGATCCGCTCGGCCCCGGTCTTGCCGAGCTGCACGATCGGGGCAGCGCCGGCGCCGTGCAGGTTCACCGCCAGTTTCGGTGGCGGCCCGTCCCAGCGCAGGCCCTGTGGATCGGCGATGGGCACGAACTCGTCCACGCAGGCGATCACATCGACGATGGGACGCAGGCGGTGCGGTGCGGCCAGCACCAGATGGTCGGTGCGGCGGGCCCGGCGCAGTGCACGCAATGCCGGAACAGCGGTGAGCAGATCACCGAGACCGCGTGCCTGAAGCACGAGAACTACCGACACCCGACTCTCCTAGCCACCTGTTGCCCGTCACGCCGCCCCCTCCCGAACCGTCCTGGCGAGGAACGGAGCACGACGAGAGCATTTCCTTGGATGACTACCACCTGGCACCCGGCGGCAAACGTTGGCCGGTCGCGGCCTGGATCACACGCTGTGCGTTCGCCCGCAGCACCGGTACCGGCCGTCACCTGCCGCGACGGGTATCGCGCGGCACGAGACGATGGTCACCGCCGGGGCGCTTGGGTAATGTATCCGTCGTCCGTAGGGAAGTCCGGTGTGAATCCGGCGCTGTCCCGCAACTGTGTGGCTCGACGGCGGGCCGCAGCCAGATACCTGCGGATGAACCAGAAACGGTCATGATCACGTGGGTATTGGTCGATGCGCCGAACGAGCCGCTCGAGCGCGGACCGTTTCGCATGTCTTCGTCGCGTGACCCTGCCTGACGCGACAGGAGTCGGATATGCGCTGTAGGTCACCGAAACCGAGCCGCCGGACCTTTCTGGCCGGCAGTGTGCTGGCAGCGGGAGCGCTGGCTCTCGGGTGCGGCCGCGACTCCTCCGGCGGGACCGATACGTTCACCGCCGCGTTCCAGGGCTCCGGTGCCGGGGAGGGAATCGACCCGGGGGTGAACACCCTCTTCATCGACGAAGCCCGGATGAAGGCCGTCTACGACGGCCTTTTCGAGGTGGACGGTTCGATGACACCGATCCCGCGGCTGGCCGAATCGGCCGAACCGAATGCCGACGGCACCCGGTGGCGGATCGCGCTGCGGGACGCGGCCTGGCACGACGGGAAGAAATTCACCGCACGCGATGTGCTGTACACCTTCTCCCGGGTACTCGGGCCCGCGCCGCAGCGCCCGTTCATCGCCGCGTCCTCACTGGACCAGGTGGATCTGGCCGGCAGTCGCGCGATCGATGACCGCACCGTCGAGATCGCGCTGAAGCAGCCCTCGTTCGAATTCCGCATCGCACTGTCGGTGTACGGCACCAAGATCGTGCCGGACGGCGCCGCCGATTTCGGCCGCCCGGTGGGCACCGGCCCCTTCGTCTTCGACTCCTTCGAGGCCGGCCGGCAGTTCACCGCGCACCGTAACGAGAACTACTGGGACGGCGCGCCCGCCATCGGGCAGCTGCGGATCGTGAGCGCGGAGGCGGACGCGCGGGTGAACGCGGTACGCGGCGGTGAGATCGACTACGCCGACAACCTCACCCCGTCGGCCGCGCGGACACTGGCGGGGCACCCCGGCGTCACGCTGGTGTCCACCCCGGGCAGCGGAATCCACTTCTTCGCCATGAAAACCGACCGCCCGCCGTTCGACGATCCGGACGTCCGGCGCGCTGTCATGCGGATGGTCGACCGGCCGGAACTGGTGAAGGTGGCGTTCGAAGGTCAGGGTGAGGTCGGCAACGATGTCTTCGGTAAGGGCTATCAGTACTACGCCGATCTCCCGCAGCACGAGTACGACCCCGACGAGGCCGGTCGGCTGCTGCGGCGGGCCGGAGTGCGGGAGCTGAGTTTCGACCTGTTCACCGCCCCGGTCGCCCACGGGTTCGTCGAAGCCGCCCGGCTGTTCGCCGATCAGGCCGCCGAATGCGGTGTCCGGGTGAACGTGGTGCTGGGTTCCAAGGACAGTTACTACACCGACGCGCTACGGACGGGGCATCTCACGATGGGGCAGTCGGGACCGTTGCCGATCCCCAATCATTTCGCCTCGCGACTGCTCACCACCTCGCCGCAGAACCGCACCAAATGGTCCGATCCACAGTTCGACGCGCTCTACGCGACCGCGCAGGCGACACCGGACGCGGACCGCCGGGCCGCGCTCTACCGCGACATGCACGAAATACTGCACGACCGAGGGGGTTTCGTGTTCTTCGGCACCACGCACTGGAACAGTGCCGCGGGGGACCGGTTCCGGCAGCTTCCGGCTGCCGTACCCAATTCGCACGACTGGGCCCGCTTCGACGCGGTGGCGGCCCGGTGACCGCCACGCGACCGGATCCGGGCCGGGCCCGGTACCGGACGGTGTGGCAGTACGGCGGCGACCGCCTCGTGGCCGGGATCCGGTAGCGGACCGATGGCCGGGTATTCACGACCGCTGCCGCGACTGTTACTGCGCCGGGCCGGGTTGGGCGCCGGGCAGCTACTGATCCTGCTGGTCCTGGTGTTCGTGCTGTCGCTGCTGCTGCCGGGCGATGCCGCCGATATCCAGAACAACACCATCCTGAGCGAGGCACAGCAGCAGACCGCCCGGCAGCTGCTGGGGCTCGACGTGGCCCCGGTGACCCGGTTCCTCGATTGGCTCGGCGCCGCGGCGCACGGGGATTTCGGCACCTCCTATGCCGGTGGCGAACCGGTCGTCGCCGTGATCGCGGGCCCGTTCCTGGTGACCGCGCTGCTCGCCGGGGCGGCGGTGCTCCTGCTGGTGCCCCTCGCGGTGGCCGCGGGTTTCGCGGCCGGGACGCGCCCGGGTTCGGTACGCGATCGTGTGATCACCACGGTCGGTATCGGGTTGGATTCGATACCCGATTTCGTCCTCGCGGTCCTGCTGGTGACCTTCCTGTCGATCCGCCTCGATCTGCTGCCCGCCACCTTCCTCGGCGTCGATCCGGGCACACTGCCGGCCCGGCCCGAATATCTGGTGCTACCGCTGGTCGTCACCGTGGCCCGGGTGGCGGCCCCGCTGGTGCGGTTGGTGCGGGCCGGTGTGATCGATGTGCTGGATCGGCCGTATATCGCCGCGGCCCGCCGCCTCGGGGTGGGCCGGGTATCGCTGCTGGCCCGGCATATCGCACCCAATGCCCTCGCCCCGGCGCTGCAGGAACTCGGGCGCACCGGTGACGGGCTGCTGTCGGGGGTGCTGATCGTGGAGGCCGTTTTCGCGGTGCCCGGGATCGCCACGGAACTGATCGGTGCCATCGGCAACCGGGACGATCCGGTGATCCTGGCGATCGTCGCGATCACCGGCACGCTCGCGGTCGTGGTCAACACCCTGATCGATATGGCGGGATACCGGATGAATCCGCAGTCGGCGGCGGAGCAGCGCGGATGAGTGCGCGGCGCTGGTCGTATGCGGCGCTGATCGCGGTACCGCTGGCGTTCGCGCTCGCCGGTCCCGTACTGGCCCGCGCCGCGCCGGCCGGACGCGCGGCGCCGTTCGGCCCCTCGGAATGGTCGCCGCTGGGCACCGATCGGCTCGGCCGGGATGTCCTGGCGGCCGCGCTCACCGGCGGCCAGACCTTCCTGCTGACCGGACTGCTGACCGTGCTCGGGGCCTATCTGGTGGGATTCCTGATCGGAGTGGCCGCCGCAGCCGCGCCGCGGGTCTGGCTCGACGATCTGCTGATGCGCCCGATCGATGTGCTGCTGTGTATCCCGTCGCTGCTGATCATCATGGTGGCGGCGGTGCGCGGCCGGGGTTCGGCGGTGGTGATCGCCGGTGCGATCGGGTTGGCGCTGGTGGCACCGATCGCGCGTTTCGTCCGGGCGGCGGCCGCCGGTGTGGTGCACGGACCGGTGATGGACGCGTTGCGGATGCAGGGGCAGAGCCGGTCGTTCCGGTACGGAAGCTATGCGGTGCGGGAGATGGCGCGGCCGCTCGCGGCCGATCTGGGGGTCCGCTTCACGGCCGCAGTATATTTCCTCGCCTCCGCCAACTTCCTCGGCCTCGGATTCGACACCACCTCCACCGATTGGGCGGTATCGGTCGCGGCGAACAAGGACGCGCTGCTGATCGCGCCGTGGTCGGTGGTGCTGCCCGGTGCGTTGATCGTGCTGCTGGTGGTGGGCACCAACCTCCTGGTCGACGATCTGCTCGCCGATCCGCGCGCGGGCGCGGCTGTGCGCCGGGCGGGTCGGGATGGCTGACGAGCCGCTGATCTCGGTGCGTGCGCTGAGTGCTCGCGCCGGAGCGACGGTGATCCTGCGCGATATCGGATTCGATATCGCGGCCGGGCAGATCGTGGCGCTCTTCGGGCCGTCGGGCGCGGGGAAGACGACCATCGCGACCGTCCTGGCCGAGGCGGTGGGCCCCGGTATCGAACTGACCGGGGCCGTCCGGCGCGCCCCGGGGGTCCGGGTCGGGTATCTGCCGCAGCACGCGGCGTCCACGCTGAACCCGGCCCGGCGGATCGGCGCGGCATTGGGCGAACTGGCCGGGTTGCAACACCGGCGCGCGGGCGGCAGCCGGTGGCGGATGCCGCGGCGGCGGGAAGCCGTCGCGCGGCTCCTGGCCGCCGCCGCCTTCGACCTCGACGATCACGAACTCGACCGGGCGCTACGGAAATACCCGTTCGAGTTCTCCGGTGGCGAGCGGGTGCGGCTGGCGCTGGCGCAGGTGCTGGCCGGGCGCCCCGATGTGCTCGTGGTCGACGAACCGACGGCCGGACTGGACCCGCTCGCCCGGGCCGCCCTGCTCGAGGGATTACGTGGAGTGCGTGCAGCGGGTACCGCGGTGGTGCTGATAACGCATGACTCGTTCGCCGTCGGACAACTCGGCGACCGCGTCCTTTTCGTGCGCGACGGGCGGCTGACCGCGCGCGGTCCGATCGATCCCGGCCCGATCCCCGCACCAC
>NZ_BAGJ01000094.1 GCF_000308775.1 Nocardia testacea NBRC 100365 | reverse complement strand
ATCCGGTGCCGCGGAGCCGCCGGCGAGCGCGGCGAGGGCGACACCGGCGCGGCCGGATCGTCGGCGAGTGGTTCAGATCGTGCACAGCGCGGGTGCGAGAGTCGGCAATTTCGGCATCGGCCAGGCCGGGCGGGCCGAGGCGGATGCCGCCGGACTGGCCTGGGTCGGGACCGGGGCCAGGCGATTGCCCTACGGCGGCACCCATCGCTGGATCAGCGAAGACGGGTTGCGGCAGTACCGCCCGCCGCAGCAGAAACCGTCCGGACGGGGTGTCGAGGCCAATTACGAGGCGCGGTCGGAGACCGGCCGGCACTGGGAGAGCAACGCGCATCTGGAGATCGGGGAGCGGTCATGAGAGCGGAACTGAAGGGGATGCACAGCCCGGATATCGATCTCGCGGACCTGGAGGCGACGGCCGCGGCCGACGCGGTGCTGGTCCAGTTGATGATCGGGCCGGCGGGCGCGGCGGGAGAGGAGTCGTTCGACCTCGTCGTCCGCACTTCGGCCGGCAGCGCCACGGACATGGACGCACGCGGCTTCCGGCCGGCCGACCACGCATTGGTGCTCGACCGTATCGATCCGGCGGAGATCCGCCGCCGCGTCGAGGGCTTCCTCCATGATCTCGACCGTCCCACCTGGGATGCGCTGGCCGGGGCGATCGGCCGGATCGCGCGCTGGGAGTTCGCGGGCTACCGGCCTGCTCTCGACGCCGACGCGTAGGTCGCGGTGGATTCGCCCCCTGGGTGACACCGGTGTGTTCCCCGGGTCGGGCGTACGGTGCCGGGGCCCCCGGCGGGGCCCGCTGCTGCGCGCGGACTGTGCCGGAAGGGAGTCGAACGGTGGTCTCGGAGTGGATCCCGTGACGGCCCGCGCCGGGGCGGGTCACCCGGCGCCCGGTGACCCGGACCGTGGTGACCGCACGACGGACCCGCATCCCCTGGTAGTGGGCGCAGGTCGGCACGACGCGGGTGTCGGGGGTCGCTTCCGCCGGTGTCGCCGCGCGACGCAGCGGCCGGGGGACTCAGGCGGATTCGGCGAAATTGTCCGCGGTCCAGATCTGGGCCAGCTCCTCGAGAGGGAGTTCGAGTACGCGGCTCAGCGAGACGACCGTGCCGAAACCCGGGGAGGGGAGGCGCCCGGTTTCGATCTTGCGCAGGGTCTCCGGGGAGATACCGGCCGCGCGGGCGACCTCGGCGAGGTCGCGCCCGTCGCGGGCGGTACGCAACCGGACTCCGAGGCGGCGGCCGGCGTCGATCTGGGAGGCGGTGAGGGGCAGGCGGACCATCTCTCCACTCTAAAGAGTGGTATTAATGTACCGCAAGGATGGTATAGAAATACCGATGGCTGTGGAGGTTGTGATGGTGGAATTGAAATCGCCCGACGAGATCGAGCGGATGCGCGTCGCGGGGGCGTTGGTGGCCGAGATCCTGGCGGAACTGCGGACGGTCGCGGCGGTGGGGGTGAACCTGCTCGACCTGGAGATGATCGTGCGCGAACGGATCCGGCAGCGGGGCGCGGTGTCGTGTTACTGGGACTACGCGCCCTCGTTCGGGCGCGGCCCGTTCCGTAATACGGTCTGCCTGTCGGTCAACGACGCCGTCCTGCACGGTCTGCCCTTCGACTACGCGCTGCGCGACGGCGACGTGCTGACCATGGACCTGGCGCTGAGCCTGGACGGCTGGGTCGCCGACGCCGCCACCACCGTCATCGTCGGCACACCTGCCGCCGCCGACCTGCGCCTGGTGCGGGCCACCGAGGAAGCGCTTGCCGCGGCCATCGAGGCCGCGCAGCCGGGAAACCGGATCGGCGATATCTCCGCGGCCATCTCCGCGGTCGCCGGTGCGTACGGCTACCCGGTCAACACCGAGTTCGGCGGTCACGGGCTCGGGCGGACCATGCATGAGGACCCGCACGTCTCCAACGCCGGCCGCGGGGGCCGCGGCTTCCGGCTGCGGCCCGGCCTCACCCTGGCCCTGGAACCCTGGTTCGCCGCGACCACCGACCGGATCGTCACCGATCCCGACGGCTGGACCATCCGCTCGGCCGACGGCTCCCGCACCGCCCATTCCGAGCACACCGTCGCGATCACCGCCGACGGACCCCGGGTGCTGACCGCGGTGGGGTGACCGGGCGGGCGCCGGGCCGCGGTTCATCGCCCGGTCCGCCGTTACCCGCTCATCCGAATTCTGACCCGGGACGGCTGACCTGCACTGGCCGAGGGCGCACCCTCGGGATCGCTCGCCACGATGGCATTCGCGAGCGCACCGTCCGCTCTGCCGCCGAGAGGTCATCGCATCCGGCGCCGACCGTCACCACCGGCCGGTGCTCCTGGATGGAGTACAGCCGTCGACCGCTTACCTGAGCGTGTACGTTTCCTGCCCTTCCGGTACCGGCCGGCGCGCGGGCCGGTACCGGTGGAGGACGAACTGAAGGACGACCCGTGCCAGGGCTCAGGTCGCCCGGCTCACCGACGACATGTGGAAGTCCGGAATCCGCAGCGGCGGCATGGCCGTACGGGTGAACCAGTCCTTCCATTCCCGGGGCAGCGTGAGCTCGGTGGCCCCGGCTTCGGTGACCCGGCGCAGCAGGTCCAGCGGGCTCTCGTTGAACCGGAAATTGTTCACCGCCGCGGTGACCTCCCCGTCCTCCACCAGGTACACACCGTCGCGGGTGAGGCCGGTGAGCAGCAGCGTGGCCGGGTCGACCTCGCGGATGTACCAGAGGGTGGTGAGCAGCAGTCCGCGCTCGGTGCGCGCGATCATCTCGTCCAGCGTCGCGGCGGAACCGCCGGTGAGCAACAGGTTCTGGACCGGAACGGTGGGCGTGGCGTCGTAGTCGGCGGCGGTGGCCCGCGGATACACCAGATCGGCGATCGCGCCGTCGCGCAACCAATCCACCCGCGGCGCGGACAGCCCGTTGTCGAAAACCGATACCGTCTCCGACGAGGCCGAGGTCGCCACGAACGGCAGGCACTGCAATCCGGGCGCCGCGGGATCGGAGGAGAGCGTCAGTGGGATATCGGTGAGCTTCTCACCGACCCGGGTGCCACCCGCGGCGGCGAACGCGGTGTGCCCCTCCTGGGCGCCCCGGCCCTCCATCGACCAGTACATGTAGATCAGCAGATCCGCGACCGCCGAGGGCGGTAGCAGGGTTTCGTACCGTCCGGCCGGCAACTCCACCCGCCGCGCCGACCAGTCCAGCCGCCGGGACAGTTCCGCCAGCAGCGCGGGAGTGTCCACATCGGTGAAATCCGCGGTGCCTGCGCCCACCCAGGCGCTGGCCGGCTCCTCCCCGTCGCCGCGCTTACCGTTGATCTCGATCGAACCGGTCGGCTGGGTGTAGCGGCGCCGGACTCCGGTCGAGGTGCCGAGCCAGGTGGTCTGCACCTGATGGTGCGCGAAACCGTAGAGCCGGTCGCCGCCGTCGAACCCGGTGGCCAGATCGGCGGCGAGCCCGGTGAACACATCGATCCCGGTGACGGCCGGAGCCTGTTCCCAATCCGATGCGGGCGGAACGGCGTCCGCGTCCAGCAGCGGCATGGCGTCGCGGGCCGGTTCGGCGGATCGGGCGGCTTCCTCGGCGGCCCGTACCACGGCTTCGATATCGGCGGGGTCGACGCTGGTCGAGGCCACACTGCCGACCCGCGCCGAGCGCGGCCCGTCCCGGAACACCGAGATCACCGACCAGCGCCGCGAGACGGAGGCGCCGTTGGTGGTCATGGAATTGCCGGCCCAGCGCAGCGAGGCCTCGTACTCGTCGCTCACGATCACGATCGCCTCGTCGGCCCGGGACGCGCCGAGGGCCCGCTCGACCACCGCACCCGCGGGCAGTACACCCGCACCGATCACCGTCATCGTCCCGCCTCCGTCCGGGTGTTGAGGACGTTCACCCCGCGCACCAGCACCGACGGGCATCCGTGACTGACCGCCGCGACCTGGCCGGGCTGGGCCTTCCCGCAGTTGAACGCGCCGCCCAGCTGCCAGGTCGACGGCCCGCCGACCGCCTCCATCGACCCCCAGAAGTCCGTGGTGGTCGCCTGATAGGCGACATCGCGCAACTGGCCGGCCAGTTCACCGTTGCGGATGCGGAAGAACCGCTGCCCGGTGAACTGGAAGTTGTAGCGCTGCATATCGATCGACCAGCTCTTGTCACCCACGATGTAGATCCCGTCCGCCACCCGCGAGATCAGCTCCGCGGTACTGGTATCGGTCTCGGGGTCCGGTTGCAGCGACACATTGGCCATCCGCTGGATCGGTACATGATGCGGGGAGTCGGCGTAGGAGCAGCCGTTGGAGCGGTCCAGGCCGAGCCGCGGCGCGAACACCCGGTCGAGCTGGTAGCCGACCAGCACCCCGTCGCGCACCAGATCCCAGCGCTGACCGGCCACTCCGTCGTCGTCGTAGCCGACGGTGGCCAGGCCGTGCGGCTGGACCCGGTCGGCGGTGACATGCATGACCGGGGTGCCGTAGCGCAGCGTGCCCAGCAGATCCGGGGTCGCGAACGAGGTCCCGGCGTAGGCCGATTCGTAGCCGATCGCGCGGTCGTACTCGGTGGCGTGGCCGATGGATTCGTGGATGGTGAGCCACAGATTGGTGGGGTCGATCACCAGATCGGTCGGGCCCGCGGTGACGGTCGGCGCCTTCACCTTCTCGGCCAGCCATTCCGGGATCCTGGCCAGTTCGGTGTCCCAATCCCAGATTCCGTCGGCGCCGGTGACGTACTCCCAGCCGCGGCCGACCGGTGGGGCCAGAGTGCGCATGGTCTCGAACGAGCCCGCGGCGGTGTCGACGGTGATCGCCTCCAGTTCCGGGTGCAGCCGCACCCGCTGCTGGGTGATCGAGGAACCGGCGGTGTCCGCGTAGTAGGTCTGTTCCTTGACCTGCAGAAGTGACGCGGTGACATGGTCGACGCCGTCGGTGGCGCTCAGCCGGCCCGAATAATCCTGGAGCAGGGCTACTTTGTCGGCCGAAGGAATGGTGAACGGGTCGACCCGATAGTCGGAGACCCAGCGGGCGTTCTCGTAGCGGGGTTCGCCGGCGAGTTCGACACGTTCCCGGTTCAGCGCCCGCAGGGTGGTCGCCACGGCCACCGCGGACCGCGCGACTTCGGCCGCGGTCTGCGGGGTCAGTGCCGCGTGCGAAGCGAAGCCCCAGGTGCCGTCGACGATGACGCGGACGGCGAACCCGAGTTCGACGCTATCGGTCAATGCCTCCACCCGGCCGTCGCGTAACCGCAGTGTCTGCGTACACAATCGGTGCACCCGCAGGTCGGCGTGCTCGGCTCCGGCCGCGCGGGCCGTGGCCAGCGCCGCCTCCGCCAGCGCCGTCAGCGGCAGGTCCGCGAACTCCGGATCGATATCGTGCCCGGGTGATAGGCCACCCGATTCGGTGGAGGTTGTCGCTGTCACCCTGCACAACTTAGTCCGCCGCGGCCGATCCCGGGTGGTGCGCTCAACCGAACTGCTGCCAGCCCAGCCGGATCACCATTGCCACCACCACGACCAGCAGCACCGCGCGCACGAACTCCGCGCCGCGGTCCAGCGCCATCCGCGACCCCAGTACCGCGCCCACGATATTGGCCATCGCCATCGCCGCGCCCAGCGCCCACAGCACATGCCCGGTGGCGCCGAAGTAGATCAGCGCGCCGATGTTCGAGCCGCAGTTGATCACCTTCGCCATTGCCGCCGCGCGCACGAACTCGGTGCCGAGCGCAGTGGCGAACGTGATGATCAGGAATGTTCCGGTACCGGGGCCGAGCAGCCCGTCGTAGGCGCCGATCAGGCCCGCCGCCAGCGCCACCACCAGCACGACCTTGCGCCGTGACGGGGGATGGGTGGCCAGGGTGATCCCGATGGAGGGCCGGGCCGTGACGAAGATCGCCACCCCGATCAGCACCACCAGCACGAGGGGAATGAACAGGTCCCGGTCGATGAGCGCCACCGCCGCCGCGCCCGCCGCCGCGGTGATCGCCGCCAGCACGGCGGCGGGTATCAGCAGCCGCCACTGGAGCGGGACCTTCCGGGCGAAGGTCGCCGTCGCCGTGGCCGTGCCCGCGACCGCCGCCAGCTTGTTGGTGCCCAGCGCTGTCTGCGGGGCGAGGCCGGGCGCCACCAGCAGCAGGGTCGGGAGCACGATCAGTCCGCCACCACCCACCACGGCGTCCACCCAGCCGGCGGCGCCCGCGGCCGACAACAACATCAGCCAGTCGATCACATCCACGCGCTCAGCAAACCAGACGGTCCGCAGGCGAGATCACCCGCTCACGTATCCCGCCGGGGCCGTCCTCCTAGGCTGGGCGGGTGCGCCGGTTCATTCTGTGGCTTCGAGACAACCCGATCGTCGCGGACTCCGCGCTCGCGGCGACCCTGCTGGTTTTCGACCTCGCCATGGCCCGCGACAGCACCCACCTCGTCGCCTTCGTGGTGTTCTCGGTGCTCATCCCGCTGCCGATCGTGCTGCGCCGGATCTATCCGCGGGCCATGGCGGCGACCTTCATGGCGCTGTCGATCTGCGCCACCACCATCGGGTACCTCGTCGGCGACCCCACCGGGCACGCCGCGCTGATCGGCCACGGGGTCATGCTGTACACGCTGGTGGCCTATGTCGGCCGGCGCGCCGGACTCTGGTACGTGCTGGCGCTGGTGGCCGATACCGCCTACGGAATGGCGCTGCTGACCGGGTTCCGCGCCGGAGATCTGGCCTTCGTCTCGGTGTTCTTCGCCCTGTGCTGGGCGCTCGGCGAGTTCACCGCCGCCCGCCGCGCCTACGACGCGGAAGTGGCGGCCCGGCTGGCCGTCGCCGACTCCGACCGGGAACGCCGTGCGCACGACGCGGTCTCGGCCGAACGCACCCGAATCGCCCGGGAGCTGCACGATGTGGTCGCGCACGCGGTGAGCGTGATGATCGTGCAGGCCGACGGCGCCCGCTTCGCCCTGCGCACCGACCCCGACACCACCGAGCAGGCGCTGGTCACCATTGCCGGGACGGGGCGCGAGGCACTGCGCGAGCTCCGCCGCACCGTCGCGCTGCTGCGCACCGAACACGCCCCCGACGGAGTGCCCCAGCACGGGACGGCGGGGCTGGCGGCCGTGGTCCAGCTGATGCGGGACGCCGGCCTGGCGGTCGAACTGGAACTGGCCGGTGAACTGGACGGTGTGGCCCCCGAGATCAGTCTGGGGACGCACCGCATCGTCCAGGAAGCCCTGACCAACACCCTCCGTCACGCCGGCGCCCACCCGAAGGCGTGGGTGCGGGTGCGGCGGCATGCCGATCACATCGAGGTGGAGGTCGTCGACTCCGGCGGGGTCCCGGTGCGACCCGAGGACCGGATCGAGGGCAGCGGCCTGGGCCTGGCCGGTATGCGCGAACGGATGGCGGTACTCGGCGGCAGCCTCGAGGCGGGCCGCCGGGCCGACGGCGCCTGGCGGGTATACGCGCGGATTCCGCTGTCGGCACCGGATCGGGAATAGGCCGCAGCCGCCACTACATTGGAGTTCGTGCCGATCACCGTGCTCATCGTGGACGACCAGGAACTCATGCGCGTAGGACTGAAAATGGTGCTCGGCGCACAACCCGATATCGAGGTGGTCGGCGAAGCCGACAACGGGGCCGCCGCTGTCGCCCGGGCCGCCGAATTGATCCCCGATGTGGTGCTCATGGATGTGCGGATGCCGGTCGTGGACGGGGTCACCGCCACCGGGCGCATCCTCGAAGCCGACCACGGCAGCCGGGTCCTGGTGATGACGACCTTCGACCTCGACGAACACGCCCTGGGCGCGCTGCGCGCCGGTGCCAGCGGTTTCCTGCTCAAGGACACCCCGCCCGAGGATCTGATCTCGGCCATCCGCAGTGTCGCGGCCGGGGACGCGGTGGTGTCGCCGAAGGTCACCAAACGACTCCTCGATCGGCTGATCGCCGAAGAACCCACCCCCTCGCGCGACCCCGAGATCCTCGAGGTGCTGACCGCTCGCGAACGTGAAGTGCTCGAACAGATCGCCGCCGGGCGATCCAATGCCGAGATCGCCGGTCAGCTGTTCCTGTCCGAAGCGACTGTGAAAACTCACGTCGGCCGGGTGCTGACCAAGCTGGGCTTGCGTGACCGCGTGCAGGCGGTGGTGCTGGCCTACGAAACCGGGTTGGTGCGCCCGGGCGGTTGATGATCCGCAGTCCGCGGCCGCCTCCGGGCCGGGCGCAAAACCGGCCGCCCGGTGGTTGGTGCGGGTGGGTCCGGGAGCAAATCGGACATCTCGTTCGTTGTACAGGCAGTCCGACCGAAAGGTTCGCCCATGCCCGTCCTCGGTTTCCTCGTCTATCTCGTCGTCGAGATCGCCGTTTTCGCCGCCGCCGTCACCTGGCTCGGCGCTGTTCCCGCCATCCTGTTGCTCATCGCCAGCTCCGCCGCGGGTATGTTGCTGCTCGGTTCGCAGTGGCGCCGGGTGGGGGAGCAGTTCCGCCGCGCCTCGCGCGGTGAGATCACCCCGGGTGCCGCGGTCGCCGACGGCGCGCTGGTGGGTGCAGGCAGCCTGCTGATGTTCGTGCCCGGCCTGGTCACCTCGGTGGTGGGGCTACTGATGCTCATCCCGCCGACCCGCGCGCTGTTCCGGCCGGTGCTGGCGGCCCTGGCCGTGCGCCGGGTCGCGAAGATCGCCGCGGCCGCGCCGTACCGGCCCACGGTGATCGATGCCGATGTGGTGGACGGTGTGGTGGTGAGCGAGTGGTACACCGACGAGCGGCCCGGTACCGCCACCATGCTGCAGAAGCGATTGCCGGTGGCGGACCGGCGTTCCGACAGTCCGCCGGTATAGCGCGCCCGGGGCCGGATGCCGATGGTTACGAATCGTCGGCCATGCGGTACTCGCCCCGTTCCAGCCGGTCCAGTACACCGGCGGTCCAGCCGGTGAGATTGTCGAAGACCCCGCTCCACAGTTCGAGCAGATCGGTGGCGTGCGGGGGCTCGTAGCGGCCCGGATAGTCGCCGACCATGGCCAGCAGGTCGTCGCGGATCGCGCGGCTGCCTTCGCGCTGTTCGCGTAGCTTCGCGATCACATGGGCGCGCGGCAGGGCGTCCATGAACGCGATTCCGGCACCGAGTTCCTCCATGTCCACGCTGGTCAGCGCCGCGTCCATACGCTGCAGGAACTCCGCCTCGCCGGCGGCGGTGAGTTCGAAGAGAGTCCGGCCCGGCCCCCTGCCGCCGTCCTCGGTGCCCAGGGTGCGCAGCTTTCCTTCCTGGGTGAGCTGCTTGACGGCGTGATAGATGGATCCGGGCTGCACATTGGTCCAGGTATCCGCGCGCCAGGACAGCAGTTCGCGGCGCACCGCATACCCGTGGGTCGGCTGCCGCCGCCGTGCCACCCCGAGAACCAGCAACCGTACCGCCGCCATCGCCGCTCCTTCCGTCACCGGAACAGTACGGTACTCAAATTTGACTTCCGATTGCCGTGCCCCCTACCCTCGGGTAGTCAAAATTGACTATTGAGAGGGTTCTCATGGGAGATACCGCGGTACCGGTGCTGCCCACCCGCGATCTGGCCCGCACGCTCGACTTCTACCGGGCGCTCGGGTACACGGTCACGCACGAGCAGACGCGGCCCTATATATACGGCGCGATCTCGGCATACGACTGCGAGCTCCACTTCACCGCCGCACCCGCGGGACACGCGGCCACGGAGCAGGCGGGATGTCTGGTGATGGTCGACGACGTCGCGGACCGGCATCGGAGCTTCAGCACGGCGCTACGGGAACGGTACGGGCGGATCCCCACCCAGGGGCCCGGGCGTATCACTCGATTCCGGGCCGGCCAGACCAGATTCAGCCTCATCGACCCGGACAGCAACTGGGTGATCTATATCGCGCGGACGGAGCCGCGGGAAGTCGAGTACGGCGGCTCGGCGAAACTGACCGGTCTGGCCAGAGTGCTGGACAATGCCCGGATCCTGCGCGATTCCAAGAACGACGACAAGGCCGCCGAACGAGCGCTCGAGTCGGGGCTGCGCCGCCACGGCGCGACGGCCCATGTGCTGGACCGGGCGCGTGCCCTGGCAGCGCTGGCCGAACTGGCGGTCGCCCGCGGAAATCCGGACAAGGCGGCCGAGCGCCGGGCCGACCTGGCGGCGCTCGGACTGACCGAGGCCGAACGGCGGGAACTCGCCGCCGAACTCGGCGCGGCCGCCGATCTCGAAGAATGGCTGCGGCCACAAGCCGATTGACCGGCCCGGCAGGCTCGGCCGCTGTCAGTCCGGGGTGGCCGGTTCGGCGCGCGGGGCGAGTTCGATGCCGACCGTGCCCGACTTCCCGCGGCGCAGGATGCTGCCGAACACCACCAGGGGCCCGGCGAGCCGGTACTTGCGGCGGATGAGTCGACGGACCCGCGCGCTGCCGTCGGCATCGAGAACGCGGCCGGTGCCGTGGACGACCTCACCGCGTGGGGTGCCCTTGTAGTCACACGGCTGGAGCGTCACCTCCGGGTTGCGTCGCAACCTCTTCACCTTCCAGCTGTCGGTGACAGTCCAGACGTAGAGCTTGTCGTCCTCGGCCGCCGCCCACAGGGGAGTGGGCACCGGGGTGCCGTCCTTGCGGAAGGTGGTGAGCAGAACGTAGTCGGCGGTACCGACCGCACCGAGCGTTGTGGTCATGACGTCAGCGTAATTCGCCGGGGGGTACGGTGGCGGCCCGTCGCTCGCGCCCACCGGCCGCTCGGGATCGCTCGGGAGAGGTGTCGGTGGTCCGGGGTGTTCGAACGGGCCGCATGGTGGTACGAACTGCGCGACTCCGGCTCGGTTTGCGCAACCGCCCGCACCGGGCGGCGAACTCGTTCGTGCGCGGGTTCGGCGACCGTCAGCGTGGACCGAGCCAGGCGGGCAGGGACTCGCGCGCCGCCCGCCACCCCTCCGGTATGCCGCGTATCGACCCGTGGTGGCCGACCCCCGTATGCGCTGCCACGATCCCACCGGCGATCGCGGCCGTGGTGTCCGCATCCCCACCTGCTTCGACACACGCGGTCACGGCCGCCGGATAGTCACCGAGGAAACTCGCCGCCGCCCACAGCGTGAACGGCACCGTATCCTGCGCGCTGACCTGGGCGCCGTTGCCGAGTTCGTAGGCCGCTTCGGCCACGGATCGCCCGATCAGCTTCCGCGCGCGACGGACACCATCCGTGGTCCGGCCATCGACCAGATACGGCTCGAGCGCATCCAGTAATTCCCCGGGTGCGCATTCCCTGCCCCGTGCTGCCGCGGCGTAACCGGCGGCGACGGCAACCACCATGGCACCGACGATCGCTTCCGGATGCCGGTGGGTGACCTCGGCGGAAAGCGCGGCCTGCGCCGCTGCTCGATCCAGGTCTCCGGCGAAATACGCCCCGAGCGGGGCGACCCGCATCGCAGCACCGTTTCCCCATGATCCACGGCCGCCGAAAACAGCACCCGCCGCGTCGGCCCACGGGCGTCCGTCGCGAATCTCGTGCAGCACGACGACTGTGCCCGCACCGTAGCCGCGATAGGGTTCACATCGATCAGCGAACACAGCCGCGAGCGCATCCCGGTCGATATGGCCGCGGTCGCGGACTTCCGCATACACCGAACAGGCCATCTCGGTGTCGTCGGTCCATTGCCACGGGGGCGCCGGCGGTCGCCCGGCACGAAGATCGGGTACGGAGCGACCGGGAACGAAGAACTGTGCACCCAACGCATCACCAACGGATAGACCCGTGAGGCTGTCCCAGGCGGCATCGGTGTTCGGCATGCTCGTACGAGCATGCCGGTGAGAGGCCCTTACCGCAACTCCGGATGCTCCGCTGAAACGATAAAAGCCATGACCACCTTCCTGACACCGCAACAGCGCGCCGGTCGCACCTCCGCCGCCGTCGACGCGGCCGTCGCGGCGGGGCGCGAGCTCGGCCTCACCGTCACCGAACCCATGGTTCTGCACGATGTCTTCTCTGTCGTCGTCCACCTGGCGCCCGCGCCCGTCGTTGCCCGGATTCCGACCGTCCTGCCGCGCCCGGAGGATCTCACCGCCCTCGCACGCCGCCAGCGGAACGAGCTGCAGGTAACACGTTGGCTCGCCGACCGGGGCGTACCCGTGGTCGCGCCCAGCCCCCTCGTGCCGCACGAGCCCGTGCAGCGCGACGGTTTCTCGATGACGCTGTGGTCGTTCGTCCCGCACGACCGGGACAGGGAACCGGACTATGTGGCGAATGCCGAGAGCGTCGCCGACCTGCACGCGGCGATGCGTCCCTATCCGGGAAGCCTGGGGTTTCTGTCCGCGGCCGAACCACAGTTCATCGCCGAAAGCCTTGCCCGGCTCGACCGGCACCCCGCCCTGATCGGCGCGGCCGAACTGGACCGAGCCCGCCGCGAATGGCAGATCCTGGAACCCTTCGTGCGCTCACGCACGGCCTTCCAGGATCGGTTCCCGGGTATCGACCTCCAGCCGATCCACGGCGACTCCCCGCCCGCCAACATCTTCTCCGGAGCGGATGGGGACCTCTACGCCGACTTCGAACTGGTCACGCTGGGTCCCGTCGAATGGGACCTCGCCGCCCTCGGACCCGAGCACGAGTCCGCCTACAACCGGGGCGCGCGGCGTAACGGCATGAGGCAACTCGACGAGAAGGTTCTCGGCTTCGTCGACGCCGTGGGCATGCTGCGCGTCGTCGCCACCCTCACGCTCGTACCGCAGTTGCCCGAGCTGATGGAGTACCTCGAGCCGGCTGTCGACCAGTGGCGGCGGATGCCCTTCGCGG
>NZ_BAGJ01000095.1 GCF_000308775.1 Nocardia testacea NBRC 100365 | reverse complement strand
GGTCGGCGAATTGCCCGCCGAGGCCCCGGCGGTGACGACGGTGCGGTCCGCGGTGGCGGCGCGCCGGGCGTTGCGGCTGGAGTACTACTCGGCGAGCCGTGATGTGGTGTCGGACCGGGTGGTCGATCCCATTCGGATCGTCGCCGTCGACGACAACAGCTATCTGCAGGCATGGTGCCGGGAGGCCGAGGGTGTGCGCCTGTTCCGGTTCGACCGCATAGAGTCGGCGGACGAACTCGACGAACCGGCTCGCCCGCCGCGGGAGGCCCGTGATACCGAGGCGGGGCTGGACCTGTTCCAGGACGATCCCGCGGTGCCGTTGGCGCGGCTGCTGATCGCCGCCGATCACGGCTGGGTGCTCGACCAGTACCCGATGCACCGGGTGGCGGTGCACGCCGACGGGAGTATCGAGGCGACCATGCGTTTCGCCACACTGGACTGGATGGCGCGGCTGGCGCTCGGGTTCGGATCGGGAGTGACCGTGCTGGGCCCGACGGATCTGGTGGCGGCGGTCCGGGAGCGCTCCGATGCCGCCCTGGCGGCGTATTCGGCCGCGGGGCTCGGCCTGCCCGCCTGACAACCGGCGGGTGCGTCGCGCGCTCGTGACCACCCGATGCGGCGGTGAACAGCGGTCTACCGGCGGGTGACGTGCGGGCATCTGCCCCAGGTTGGGTTCGATGCGGCTGTCTGGGCAGGTAGCATCGGAAAGACCACAGTCTTGGGAGGTAACCACAATGGGCAGTCTGAGCATCTGGCACTGGCTGATCATCGCGGCGCTGTTCGTGGTGTTCTTCGGCGCGAAGCGGATGCCCGACGCGGCCCGCAGTCTCGGCCGGTCGCTGCGTATCTTCAAGAGCGAAGTGAGCGAGATGCACAACGACGGCAAGCCCGCGGGCACCGCGACCGCGCAGCCCGCTCCGGAGCTGCCGGCCGGCCAGACGGCGCCGCCGGCGACGGAGACGCGGAGCGAGTCGAAAACGCTCTGAGCCCGTATCCGCGGGTCCGGATATGCCTGGACCCCGATACGATGCTGTCGACCCGGCGCTGCCGGCCGGGCCCTGACCGAATACCGGGCGGAGTATCGCCGGGGCACCGGACAGCGCCGCGGGCCGAGCGGAGCGAGGCACGCTGATACGAGGGCATCCACACACCATGCGAATTCCGTTCGACCCCCGGCACAGCAAGCGCCGGACCAATCCCGATGGCACCATGTCCCTGGTCGACCATCTGCGGGAGTTGCGCACCCGGCTGTTGATCTCCTTGGCGGCCGTGCTGGTCACCACGATCGTGGGATTCCTGTGGTACGCGCATTCGTTCTTCGGGGTGGAGAGCCTCGGTGAGATCCTGCGCGGTCCCTACTGTTCGCTGCCCGATTCGGCGCGGGCCTCGCTGACGCCCGGCGGCGAATGCCGGCTGCTGGCGACGGCACCCTTCGAGCAGTTCATGCTGCGGTTGAAGGTCGGCCTGACCGCCGGCGTGGTACTGGCCTGCCCGGTCTGGCTGTACCAGGCGTGGGCGTTCATCACGCCGGGCCTGTATCCGAAGGAACGCAAGTACGCGGTCGGTTTCGTGGTGACCGGCTCGTTCCTGTTCGTCGGCGGCGCGGTGCTGGCCTACTGGGTCATCTCGCACGCGCTGAGTTTCCTGCTCAGTATCGGTGACAATGTGCAGATCACCGCGCTGAGCGGTTCCCAGTACTTCAGTTTCATCATCCAGCTGCTGATCATCTTCGGAGTCAGTTTCGAGACCCCGCTGCTGATCGTCGGGCTCAATCTCATCGGGGTGCTGCCCTACGAGAAGCTGAAGGCCTGGCGGCGTGGCATCATCTTCGGCCTGTTCGTGTTCGCGGCGATCGTCACCCCGCAGGATCCGTTCTCGATGCTGGCGCTGGCTCTCGCGCTGACGGTGCTGTTCGAGTTCGCGGTGCAGTTCGCCCGGTTCAACGACCGGCGCCGGGCCCGGATCGAGGCCCAGCAGCTGAGCGCTCTCGACGACGAGGAGGCCTCCCGGATCGAGGCGCCGACCTCGGTCGATCCGGCGACGCCCATTCCGTCGGCCGATGCGGTGCCCGCCCCGGAACGGCCCGGTCGTCCGAGTACGGACTATTCGGACACCCTCTGACCGGCGCGGGCCCGTCCCCGGAAATTATCGGCGCGACCGGTGTCGGATTCCTCGATTAGTCTCGGAGCCGTGACACCGAACGCGTCGCTGACCGCCGAACTGTCCAGGTTCGCCGCCCAGCTGACATTCGAGCTGGACCCCTTCCAGCGCCAGGCCTGTACCGCCCTCGAGGAGGGGCACGGGGTACTCGTCTGCGCGCCCACCGGCGCCGGGAAAACCGTCGTCGGCGAATTCGCGGTGCATCTGGCGTTGGCGTCGGGCGGGAAATGTTTCTACACCACGCCCATCAAGGCTCTGTCGAACCAGAAGTTCGCCGATCTCGTCGAGCGGTACGGCCGGGATCAGGTGGGTCTGCTCACCGGCGATCAGTCGATCAATGCCGATGCCCCGGTCGTGGTGATGACCACCGAGGTGTTGCGGAACATGATCTACGCCTCGTCCGAGGCATTGCGCTCCCTGTCCCATGTCGTGATGGACGAGGTGCACTACCTGGCCGACCGGTTCCGCGGCGCGGTCTGGGAAGAGGTCATCCTGCATCTGCCGCCGGAGGTGCGGTTGGTGAGTCTTTCGGCCACGGTGTCCAATGCCGAGGAGTTCGGCGCCTGGATGGAAACCGTGCGCGGTAATACCGCCGTGGTGGTGGACGAGACCCGGCCGGTGCCACTGTGGCAGCACGTGATGGTGGGGCGCCGGATGTTCGACCTGTTCGACAGCGAATCCTCCGACCAGCGGGTACTGGTCGATTCGGATCTGGTCCGCTACATCAAACAGCGGGAGAGCGCCGACCGGATGGAGGGCTGGGGCGGTCCGCGCGGGCGGGGCGGCCCGCGGCGGTTCTTCCGGCCGCTGCCCCGGCCCGAGGTACTGGCCCGGCTCGACGAAGAGGGCCTGCTGCCCGCGATCACCTTCATCTTCAGCCGGGCCGGTTGTGACGGCGCGCTGGCCCAGTGCCTGCGCTCCGGGCTGGATCTGAGCGGCGCGGCGGACCCGGAGGTCGTCGACGCCATCATCGACAAGCACACCGGCGAACTGCCGCGCGCCGACCTCGAGGTGCTCGGGTATTGGGAGTGGCGGGAGGCGCTGCACCGCGGGCTGGCCGCCCATCACGCCGGAATGCTGCCCGCGTTCCGGCACACCGTCGAGGAACTGTTCGTCAAGGGCCTGGTCCGGGCAGTGTTCGCCACCGAAACGCTGGCGCTCGGGATCAATATGCCCGCGCGCACCGTGGTGCTCGAACGGCTGGTCAAGTTCAACGGGGAAACCCATGCCGAACTCACCCCGGGGGAGTACACGCAGCTCACCGGGCGGGCCGGGCGGCGCGGTATCGACGTGGAGGGCCACGCGGTCGTGCTGTGGCAGCCCGAGGTCGATACCAGCGCGGTCGCCGGTCTGGCCTCCACCCGCACCTATCCGCTGCGCAGTTCCTTCAAACCCGGCTACAACATGTCGATCAACCTGATCGACCGCCTGGGCGCGGAAGAGGCGCGGCTGCTGCTCGAGCGGTCCTTCGCCCAGTTCCAGGCCGATCGATCGGTGGTCGGCCTGGTCCGCGGTATCGAACGCAACGAGGGGCAGATGCGAAAACTCGCCGCCCAGCTCGGCGGTGAGGACGGGGACTTCCTGGAGTACTTCGGTCTGCGGGAGCGGATCAAACAGCGGGAACGCCGCCTCAACCAGCAGACCCGCACCGATCGGCGCACGGCCGGTGTCGCGGCGCTCACCGAACTCCGCCGTGGCGATGTGGTCGCCATCGGCGCCGGACGCCGGGCGGGGCTGGCCGTAATCCTGGAACCCGACGCGACCCCCGGTGATCCGCGCCCGCTGGTGCTCACCGAGGACAAATGGGCGGGCCGGGTCTCGGTCGCCGATTTCCCGGTGCCGGCCCAGCCGCTGGGCCGGATGCGGCTGCCGCGGCGGGTGGACCATCGCACCGCGCGGACCCGGCGTGATCTCGCCTCGGCACTGCGCAGCACCGGGATCACCGCCCCGCATCGGCCGCGCCGGGACAAGCGGGCCGCGGGCGCCGACGATCCCGAACTGGGCGCGCTGCGCCGGGCACTGCGGGCCCATCCCGCCCACACCCGGCCGGACCGGGAACAGCTGGCCCGGATCGGGGAGCGCTACAACCGGGTGGCCCGGGAGACCGAGGCGATGCGGCAGAAGGTCGCGACGACTACGAATTCGCTGGCCCGCACCTTCGACCGGATCGTCGGGCTGCTGGAGGAGCGCGGTTTCGTGCAGCAGGGGGAGGTCACCGCGGACGGGCGGCGGCTGGCCCGTATCTACGCGGAGAGCGACCTGCTCGTGGCCGAATGCCTGCGCCAGGGGTTGTGGCGCGGCCTGGGCCCGGCCGAACTGGCGGCCGTGGTGTCGATTTTGGTGTACGAATCGCGGTCGGAGGGTGGCTATCTCGGCGCCGCGGGACCCACCGCGCCGATCCGCCGCGCGGTCGCCGACACCATCGCCGAGTGGTCACGGTTGCGCAACGACGAGTCGGAGCACCGGCTTGCCCCCAGCCGTGAACCGGATCTCGGATTCGTGACCGGTATCTACAAATGGGCCCGCGGTGACGCGCTGGCGGATTCGCTGCTGGCCAGCGGTGACCAGGGCACCCCGCTGTCGGCCGGTGATTTCGTGCGCTGGTGCCGGCAGGTGATCGATCTGCTCGACCAGATCCACACCACCGCAGACGATACCGAGGTCGCGGCCACCGCGGCCAAGGCCGTCCGGGCGATCCGGCGCGGTGTCGTCGCAGTGGACGCGGCATGAGAGGGTCAGGCCCGGAGGCGGTAGCGGAGCGTAACCACGCAGGGCCCTCTCTCATGCCTCGGTAGGCACAGCATGAGAGGGTCAGGCCCGGAGGCGGTAGCGGAGCGTAACCACGCAGGGTCCTCGCTCATGCTTCGGTAGGCGCAGCGTGAGACCATCGATTGTGATTTGATTTCAACCGCACGCGGGGGGCTACCGTGTGTTGGACAATGCGAGTGGAGGCAACCAGATGAGCGGGCCGTACGGACCGAACGACGCCCCGGGCACCGGGGAGGGACGTAACGATCCCACCCAGGTCTGGGGTGGGCAGCAGCCGCCCGGTGCGGCGCCGCAGTGGGGGAACCAGCCGCCCGCGCAGCCTCCGGTGCCCGACCCGCAGCAGGCGCAGCCCACCCAGCAGTGGGGCAGTGATCAGGGTGGTCAGCAGTGGCAGCCCGCCCCGCAGCAACAGCAGCAGTGGAGCCAGCCGCAGCCCCAGCCGCAGCAGCCCCAGCCGCAGCAGTGGAACGACCCCAATCAGCAGCAGTGGGGCCAGCAGCCCCAGCCGCCGCAGCAGCAGTGGGGCGACCCGAATCAGCAGCAGCCGCAGTGGAGTGATCCGAACCAGCAGCAGTGGGGGCAGCAGCAGCCCCAGCAGCAGTGGGGCCAGCCGAATCAGCAGCAGTGGGGCCAGCAGCCGCAGCCCTCGGGTGGCGGGAAGAAGACCGGCCTCATCATCGGCGTGGCGCTGCTGGCGGTGGTGCTCGTGGTGGGTGCGGTTGTCGGCATCCTGACCCTCACCGCCAAGGACCAGCTGGACCAGGCCGCCGTGCAGACGGGCGTGGCGAAAGTTCTCGCGGATTCCTACGGCATCGATGATGTCAAGGATGTCCAGTGCCCCGCGGGCCAGGAGGTCGCGGTGGACGCCACGTTCACCTGTGATCTGAAGGTCGGTGGCGAGGCCAAGAAGGTCAACGTCAAGATCACCAAGGACGACGGCACCTACGAAGTGGGCCGCCCGAGCTGATCTCGTCCCCGGACGAACCCGCCGGATGCTGCCCTCCGGCGGGTTTTCGCTGTCGCGGCGCGGTCAGGCGCAGTTCGCCAGTGCGGTGATCAACCGCTCGACCGGGCTCTCCGCGTTGTAGGCGCGGGCGAGTTCGCGCAGCGCGTCGGTATCGGCCGGGATGGGGTGGAGGGTGTCGGGCCGGGACAGGATCACATCGGCGTCGCGCACCACTCGCACCACCGGCGCCGCCGCGTCGAGATAGTCGGCGGCCGTGCGCAGTTTGGTCCGGATTCCCTGGGCGAGGTCGGCGCCGGGATCGTCGACCGCCGCCCGCAGCGCCTCGAGCGAACCGAACCTGCTGATCAGGGTGGCGGCGGTCTTCTCGCCGATCCCCGCGGCGCCCGGGAGCCCGTCCGACGAATCCCCACGCAGTGTCGCCATATCCGCGTAGGCCGGGCCCGCGTTCTGCTGCGGGACCCCGTATTTCGCCGCGACCTCGGCCGGCCCGAACAATTCGGCCTTGGCCAGTCCGCGGCCCGCGTACAACACCCGCACCGGCGGTTCGGGAGTATCGCGGACCAGCTGCAACAGATCCCGGTCGCCGCTCACCACGATCACCGGGTCGGTGAGCTCGGTGGAGGCCAGGGTGCCCAGCACATCGTCGGCCTCCAGACCCTCCGCACCGCCCGTGGCGATACCGGCGGCGGCCAGCACCTCGAGGATCATGTCGACCTGCGGGGTGAGCCGGTCCGGTACCTCCTCTGTTCCCGGTTCGGCCGTGGCGGAGGTGTCGAGCCGATGGGCCTTGTAGGTGGGCACCAGATCCACTCTGAACTTCGGCCGCCAGTCCAGGTCCAGGCATACCACGAGCCGGGCGGGGCGATGCCGGGTGACGAGGGAGGCGACCATATCGGTGAACCCGCGCAGGGCGTTCACCGACCGGCCGTCGGACGCGGTGAGCTTGTCCGGGATCGCGTAGAAGGCCCGGAACCACAGACTCGCGCCGTCCAGCAGCAGCAGGGGACGCGGCGTGGATTCGGTCGTAGTCACCCGGTGAATCTACAAGGACCCACCGACGTATCCGATGTGCCGCCCCCCGGGTGCGAGGTAGGTTCGAGGTCATGAGCGCGCACACGGAGTCACGGTTCGCGGCGGAGGTCTACGGGCAGCGATTGGAGCGGGCGGTCCAGTTGATCCGCGACGCCCATCTCGATGCCCTGCTCATCACCCCCGGCCCGGATCTGCGGTACCTCATCGGATCGGCGGCCCAGTCGTTCGAACGGCTGACCTGTCTGGTGATCACCTCCGACAAGGCCACCCCCTCGGTGGTGATCCCGAAACTCGAGGTGTCGGGGCTGGCGGAGTCCGCCGTGGACGAACTGGGCCTGCGGGTGCTGGACTGGGTGGACGGGGTGGACCCGTACCAGTTGGTGCAGTCGGCCCTGCACATCGGCTCCCGGGTCGCGGTGGCCGATTCCATGCCCGCGCTGCATCTGCTGCCGCTGGCGCACAGTTTCAGCGGGCTCCCGGTCTCGGCGACGCCGGTACTGCGGGAACTACGCATGATCAAGGACGATGCCGAGATCGCGGCGCTGCGCCGGGCGGGTGCGGCCATCGACCGGGTGCACGCCCGGATGGGTGAGTTCCTGCGGGCCGGGCGGACCGAGGCCGAGGTCGGCAAGGACATCACCGACGCCATCGTGGCCGAGGGCCATACCGAGGCCGCGTTCGTGATCGTGGGCAGCGGACCCAACGGCGCCAATCCGCACCACGAGGTGTCGCAGCGCCGGATCGAGGCCGGTGACGTGGTGGTGATCGATATCGGCGGCCCGGTGGAGCCCGGTTACTACTCCGACTCCACCCGGACCTACGTGCTGGGTGAACCCGATCCGGAGATCGCGGCGCGCTGCGCCGAACTGGAACGCGCCCAGGCCGCCGCGGTGGCCGCCGTCCGGCCCGGTGTCCGTGCCGAAGCCGTGGACGCGGCCGCTCGCGAACCGCTGGAAGCAGCCGGTTTCGGGCACGCGTTCGTCCATCGGACCGGGCACGGTATCGGCCTGTCGGTACACGAGGAGCCGTATATCGTCGCGGGCAATGATCTGGAACTGCGGCCGGGTATGGCGTTCAGTATCGAACCCGGGATCTACTTCCCGGGCGAATGGGGCGCCCGGATCGAGGACATCGTGGTCGTCACCGAGGACGGTTGCGTGGCGATGAACGAACGCCCGCACGGACTGACCGTCCTTCCGGCCGACAGCTAGCCGGCCGGCGGTCAGGCCTCGCGCAACCGGACCCCGCACAGCACCCGCTGGACCTCGATGGCCAGCACCACCCGGGTCGGGTTCTCCCGGGGTACCCGGTAGCGCTCGGTATAGCGCCGTTCGGCTTCCCGGACCTCGGCCGGATCATCGAGGACGACCGCCGGGCCCTCCAGGGTCAGCCAGCGTGCACCGTCGACCTGGCCGACGGCGGCGTAACCCGACCGCCGCACGTTACGCGCCTTCACCGAGGCGCCGTCGGTGATCACCCGGGCCAGCCCGGCCACGGGATCCCAGGTGAAACCCACGGGCACCATGTGCGGGGTGCCGTCCGCCCGCAGAGTCGTGAGGGTCGCCAGATGCCGTTCGGTGAGGAACTCGACGGCCGCCGGAGACAATTCGGCAGTACGTAGCGTCATGGATCGACCGTAGCGGGTCGCCGCGCCCACCCGGCACGTCTCCCGGTTCCGCACCCCGCCGCGTACGGATGACAGACTGAGCGCATGGTTGTGCGTCGAACACGAGGGATCGACCCGGGCACGGTGCTGGTGCTGGGTGGACGCAGTGAGATCGGTCTGCAGGTGGCGCTGCGGCTCGCGCCCGGGCGGGCGGTGGTGCTGGCCGCACGGCGCTGCGAGGATCTGGACGCCGAAACGGCGGCACTCACCGCCGCCGGCGCGACCGCGGTGCATCCGGTCGAATTCGACGCCGACGATACCGCGAGCCATCCCGCCCTGCTCGGCAAGATCGCCGCCGACTACGGGCCGATCGGCGTCGCGGTACTGGCGTTCGGGGTGCTGGGCGAACAGTCCCGCGCCGAGGCCGACCCCGCCCACGCGCTGGCGGTCGTACACACCGACTACACCGCGCAGATCAGTGTGCTGACCGTCCTGGCCAACGAGATGCGCGCCCGGGGCAGCGGCCAGCTGGTGGTGTTCGGCTCGGTGGCCGGGGTCCGGGTGCGGCGCGCCAACTATGTCTACGGGTCGGCCAAGGCCGGATTGGACGGTTTCGCCTCCGGTCTGGCAGACGCGCTGCACGGCACCGGGGTCCACCTGCTGCTGGCGCGGCCGGGCTTCGTGGTGGGCAAGATGACCGAGGGCATGACCCCGGCCCCGTTCTCCAGCACGCCGGACCAGGTGGCCGCCGCGGTGGTGACCGCGCTGGGCCGCCGTTCGGCGCGGGTCTGGATCCCGGGAATCCTGCGCCCGGTGTTCTTCGGGATGCGCCTGCTGCCGCAGGCCGTCTGGCGGCGGCTGCCCCGGTGACCGCCGACCCCGCGCTCTCCTGGGCGGGGCCCCCGATTTCGGTGGTGGGTATCGGCGCCGACGGCTGGGTGGGGCTGCCCGACCGGTCCCGGCAGGTCCTGCGCGACTGCGCGGTGCTCTTCGGTTCGGCCCGGCAGCTGGCGCTGCTCCCCGGCGAGGTGACCGCGCGGCAGGAACCGTGGCCGTCGCCGCTGGTCCCCGCGCTGCCCGAACTGCTGGCCGAGTATCGCGACACCCGCGTCGGGGTCCTCGCCAGCGGTGATCCGATGTTCTACGGGATCGGTGTCACTCTCGCCCGCCTGCTCGGGCCCGGCGCGCTGCGGGTTTTCCCGCAGCCCTCGGCGGCCGCGCTGGCCTGTGCCCGGCTGGGCTGGCCGGTGGCCGAGGTGGGGATCGTCAGCGCGGTCGGCCGGCCGCTGGAACGGCTGTTGCCGGAATTGTCCGACGGGCGGCGGTTACTCGTACTCAGCGCCGATGCCGCGACGCCCGGGCAGCTCGCGGACCTCTTGCGACGCAACGGTTTCGGTCCCTCCACGCTGACCGTACTGGAGCAGCTGGGCGGGCCCGCCGAACGCCTGGTGTCCGGAATCGCCGCCACCTGGCGGGAGCCCGCGGGCGACCCCCTCAATATCGTCGCCGTCACCGCGGCGGGCGAACCCGGGCGTACCCGCCTCACCCGGCTCCCCGGCCTGCCCGACAGTGCCTACGGCGGAGACGGGCAGCTCACCAAAACCGAGATCCGGGCGCTCACCCTCGCGGCGCTCGCCCCCGGGCCGGGGGAGACGCTGTGGGATATCGGTGGCGGTTCGGGCAGTATCGCCATCGAATGGTGCCGCACCGATCCATCCTGCCGGGCGGTCGCATTCGAGATCCTGGCACGGCGCCGGGCGCAGATCGCCGCCAATGCCGCTGCTCTCGGCGTACCCGGTATCGAGGTGCGCGGCGAGGTGGTGGCCGAACTCGCCGGGGACGCGGTGGCCGGCACTCCCGATGCGCTCTTCCTCGGCGGCGGACTCACCACGCCCGCGCTGTTCGAGCACTGCTGGTCCCGATTGCCCGTCGGAGGCCGGCTGGTGGCGAACGCGGTCACCGCGGAATCGGAGGCGCTGCTGCTGGACTGGTCCGCGGCGCACGGCGGCGAGCTGCGCCGCTTCCAGGTCTACCGCGGCGAACCGCTGGGCCGCTTCACCACGTGGCGACCCCAGCTCCCGGTGACCCAATGGTCGGTGGTGAAGGCCCGTACCGACAGGACTTCCCGTATGTGACAACACGAATGGACGAATCGGGCATCGGGAGTAAGGTCACGGGGGTTCCTAGCGTGGGTCACGCGGATTCGCGCGCGACGGGGAGATCGATAGTGAAATACAAGAAGTTCGCCGCTACAGCGATCATGGCGGCCGCGGCCACCGGTATCGCCGCGGGCACGGGCTACGCGGCTCCCGCTCCGGCGGCGCCCGCTGTCGAGCAGCAGCAGAACGCGGTTCCGGAGGTCACCGGCCACGACCGCGGTGTCGACTACACCCTGGCCTTGGCCGAGGCCGGAAAGTCGCTGGTCACCACGGTTTCCGGGGGTGCGTTCAGTCTCGACGCCGCGAACGACGCGGTGGTGCTGAGCAATGCCGCCGGGGAGCGCCTGACCAGTATCCCGCTGACCCAGGCCACCAACGGCCAGGTCGTCGCGGTCGCCGCCACCATCGACGAGGGCAACAGCCGGCTGACGCTGACCCCGCGGGCCACTCCGGTCGCGGGCGCGCCGTCGCAGGCCCAGTTCATCGGGGCCCAGCAGTGGTTCATGAGCGAACTGCAGGCGGCGTCGCTGGGTGCGGCCGTGGGTGCGGCGATCGGCGCCGCCATCGGCTTCCTGTTCCTGGGGGTCGGTTTCATCCCGGGCGCCATCATCGGCGCGGGTATCGGCCTCGCGGTCGCCGGCGGCCCGCCGCTGCTGGATTCGGCCATCGCCTACTTCAGCGGCCAGCCCTGAGAATTCTGCTGCTGGGCGGTACCGGGGAAGCCCGGGAACTCGCCCGGCTGCTCACCGGCGAGCGAGAACACGAGATCGTGTCCTCGCTCGCCGGTCGGGTTTCCGAGCCCATCCGGCCCGCGGGTGAGGTGCGGATCGGCGGATTCGGCGGGGTGGACGGGTTGCGCGCGTGGCTGGCGGATCACCGGATCGAACTCGTTGTCGATGCCACCCATCCCTTCGCCGAGGTGATCACCGCCAATGCCGCGCAGGCCACCGCGCGACTCGGACTGCCCATGATCCGATTGAGCCGTCCGGGCTGGACCGCGGTCCCCGGTGACCGCTGGTACCGGGTGCCCGATCTGGCCACCGCCGCGGATACCGCCGCCGCCTCGGGGAATCGAATCCTGCTCACCATCGGCCGTCAGGGGGTGGCGGCCTTCGCCGGCCACACCGGGCCCTGGTACCTGATCCGCGCCATCGACGCGCCCACGGGCGCTCTCCCGCCTCGGCACGAGATCCTGCTGGCCCGAGGGCCCTTCACGGTCGCGGAAGAATCGGAACTGCTGGCCCGGCACCGTATCGATGTCGTGGTCACCAAGGACAGCGGGGGTACGGCGACCGCCGCGAAACTCACCGCCGCGCGCGCTGCCGGGCTTCCGGTGGTGGTTGTGGACCGGCCGCCCGTGCCGCCGGGCGTCACGGTGGTGGCCACGGTCGAGGACGCGCGAGCGGTGCTGTCCGGGTGGCGCGACCAGGAGTCCGGTGGCCGACCGACCTGAAAGCCGGTGAGGCGACTCCGGGGCGCGTCGGAACACGGAGTGGGGTTCGCCGCGGCGAGCGGAGCGGTCGTCCGGGACAGAGAACGGGCGCCGTCCGCCGGACCGATATCCCTGGATCGGGGTCGGCGGAGCCGCCGGTCGGTGATCCGCGGTGGGCCCGTTACACTGTCGAATCGGCGGCCGGGCCGGCAGTGGACCGCCGCCGATTATTCACCCGAGGAGTTCGGGCAGCCGGTCGAACCAGTCCAGGACAGCGCGCTCGTATCCGATCCCGAATTCCAGTGTCGCCCGGCTGTGCGGAGACAGATCGGGGCCCGATTCCTCGGCACGGTAGCGGTCCAGTCGTTCCTGATGGACCTTGCGGGCGTTGTCGATGATCGAGGCCAGGTGGGCCGGCTCGAGGTGGCCGCCGAAATGCAGGGTGAGCAGCAGCGGGAACCGGATGGTCTCCGGGCTCGGGTCGCGCGCGATCCACTCGGCGAATTCGGCGCGGCCGGCCTCGGTGATCCGGTACGGAGTGCGTTCGCGGGCCCCGGTTTCCCCCTTGACCACCAGGCCCGCCGAGTCCATGGCGGCGAGTTCCCGATAGACCTGGCTCTGTGTGATGGTCCAGAAATCGCCGATCCGGTCCTGGGCCAGGGTCACCAGATCCCAGCCCGACATCGGCCCCTCGTGCAGAAAACCCAGGAGTGAGGCGGCCGTGGAGTTCAGCGGCCGCTTCTGTTTGCCGTTCACCACATATCCTTCCACCGGCGTTATTCCATAGTGGAATGCTATCGGATGGGGTGGGCTCAGGCGTGGTAGCGCCGCGCGGTGTAGACCCGGGGCACCCCGGCGCCGTCGACGACCGCGGTGGTGGAGGCGCCGATGATCAGCAGGGTCCGCATATCGACCTCGGCCGGTTCCAGTTCGCCCAGCGTCACCACCCGCACCGATTCACCCGGACCGCCCACATCGCGGCCGAGAACCACCGGGGTGTCCGGCGCGCGGTGCGCGAGCAGGATGCCCTTCATCGCGCCCACCTGCCAGGTGCGTTTACTCGAGGCGGGGTTGTAGACGGCGATGGCCATATCGGCCGCGGCCACCGCCGCCAGCCGCCCGGCCACCACGTCCCACGGCTTGAGCCGGTCGGACAGCGAGATCGTGGCGTAGTCGTGTCCGAGCGGGGCGCCGACGCGGCTGGCCACCGCGTTCGCCGCCGTCATCCCGGGCAGGACCCGTACCGGCACCCCGGCCCACTGCGGGTCCGCGGATTCCTCCAGGACGGCGGCGGCCATCGCGAAGACCCCCGGATCGCCCGAGGACACCACCGCGACCCGGGCGCCGCGGCGGGCGAGATCCAGGGCCATGGCGGCGCGTTCGGATTCGACCCGGTTGTCGCTGCTGTGCCGTCGCTGGCCGGGCCGGACCGGGACGCGATCGATATAGGTGGTGTAACCGACGAGGTCGGTGGCGGCGGCGAGCGCGGCGGAGACCTCCGGGGTGGTCCATCGCGTATCGCCCGGACCCAGGCCCACGACCACCACCTCCCCGGAGGTGGGCGTGGCCGCGGGCGCGGCGATCTCGGCCGCCGGGCTGCTCGCCGTGCGGGCCGGCCCGGCGATCACCGGCTCCCGGCGGGCGGGGAGCGGGGTGGTCGGTTCGGGGCCCGGGACGATGGTGATCGCGAAATACGGGACCTGGGCGTCGTCCACTTCTCCGGCGGGGAGCACCCGTTCGCGTCCGGTGCTGGCCCGTTCGACGTAGTAGGCGCGGTCGAGACGGCCGGAGTCCGCGAGGGCTTTGCGGACGGCCGGGTAGGTGCGGCCGAGTTTCATGATGGCGGCCGCCTCGCTGTCGGCGAGGCGGCGGGTCAGTTCATCGGCGGGCAGGGTCGCGGGCAGCACCGTCAGTACCTGCTCGCCCTCCACCAGAGGTGTGGCCAGGGCCGCCGAAGCGGCGCTCACCGAGGTGATCCCGGGGACGATCTCCGCCTCGAACCGGTCGGCCAGGCGCCGGTGCATATGCATATAGGAGCTGTAGAACAGCGGGTCACCGGCGGCCAGCAGTGCCACCGACCGGCCGGCGGCCAGATGCGCGGCCAGCCGGTCGGCCGCCGCCGCGTAGAACTCGTCGATCGCGCCCTGGTACCCGCCGGGATGATCGGTGGTCTCGGTGGTGACCGGATAGATCAGGTGTTCCTCGAGCTGGCCCGGCCGCATATAGGGCTCGGCGATACCGCGCGAGATGCTGCGGCCGTGCCGGGCACTGTGGAACGCGATCACATCGGCCTCGGCGATCACGCGGGCCGCTTTCACCGTCACAAGCTCCGGATCGCCCGGACCCAGACCGACCCCCCACAACTTTCCGGTACCCACCGTCATTCCGCTTCGCTCGCAATCGCATTGAGGGCGGAGGCGGTGATGGCGCTCCCGCCGCGCCGCCCGCGTACCGTCAGATATTCCAGGCCCGTACTCGCGGCGAGCGCGTCCTTCGATTCGGCCGCGCCGACGAAGCCCACCGGGATACCGAGCACAGCGGCCGGTTTCGGGGCACCCGCGGCGATCATGTCCAGCAGGTGGAACAGCGCGGTCGGTGCATTGCCGACGGCCACCACCGCGCCGCCGAGCCGCTCCCGCCACAACTCCAGCGCCGCCGCCGACCGGGTCGTCCCGAGTTCGGCGGCCAGATCCGGTACCCGCGGGTCACGTAGCAGGCACAGCACCTCGTTGTCCGCGGGCAGCCGGGTGCGGGTGACGCCCGAGACGACCATGTTCGCGTCGCACAGAATCGGCGCGCCGGCCCGCAGCGCGGTCCGCGCCGCGGCCACCACTCCCGGCGTGAACAGCACGTCACCGGCCAGGTCGACCTGGCCGCAGCCGTGGATCATCCGCACGACGACCTGTGCGATATCTGCGGGGAAGCGGTCCAGCTCGGCTTCGGCTCGGATGATCGCGAACGACCGGCGGTAGATCTCGGCCGCGTCGGTGACGTAGCTGGTGCGCGTGTCGGGCATGCCGACACCCTATGCCGGGCCGGGCGCACCGGACCGGTGCGGGTGGGCCTCGGTCACCGATATACCCGGGTCACCGCGGGGCCGCCGCCCACCACTGATAGACGATGTCGCGCCCGGTGTGGCGGCAGGGGCCTGCGGTGTCGGATCGGGCTGTTGGTTCGGGGGATGACGAGGCCTGCGGCGGGTGCGCCGCCGCCCGGGGCTTGGCAGGTGGCCGGCCGGCGGTTGCTGTCGAGATTCACGGACGTCGAATCGGGCGAGGTCGGAATCCGCGACCGAGATGGTGCCGAGATTCGCGATCATGCGGCGTCCTCTCGGCGCGGTCGTCATGACGTGATGTCACGTAATCGTGGCATCACGTCGATGCCGGGACGAGTGGATTTCGGTAGGGCGGTTTGCCGGTGCGGGATTGACAGCCCAGTGGCGTATCGATAGGGTCGATCTCCTCATGGGTACTTTGTTGTTCTTCCTGTAATCACGCCCCGCGCGTCGAGTACCGCTCATCAGGGAGCGGGTCTCCGCGTTCTTCACCCACGACGCTCTCCGGTTTCGTCCGGCTGCTCGGCGCGTGGGTTCTGTGATCCCGGCCGCGCGCCGAGAACAGGAGGATATTCATGCCTACCGCTGCTCAACTCACTCTCTCCGACATCACCCGACGCTTCGGTGACCGCACCGTTCTCGACCGCGTCTCATTCTCGATTCGGCCCGGTGAGACGGTCGGCGTCGTTGGCGACAACGGCTCCGGCAAGTCGACTCTGCTGAAATTGCTGGTCGGGCAGGAGTCGCCGGACAACGGGGAAGTGCGTATCTCCGCGCCCGGCGGGATCGGTTACCTTCCCCAATCACTCGACCTGCCGGAGACCGCGACTGTCGCCGAGGCGATCGATCTGGCATTGGCCGATATCCGCGAGCTGGAGAACCGGTTACGCGAAACGGAAAACGAACTGGGCGCCGGCGAGTTGCTGCGACCGCTGCTGGACCGGTACTCCGAGTTGCTGGAGCGGTTCGAGACGCGCGGTGGGTATCAGGCCGACCAGCGTGTAGATACCGCACTGGCCGGGCTCGGGCTCCCGGATCTGGCGCGCGACCGCACTCTGGGCTCTCTGTCGGGTGGACAGCGGTCCAGACTCATGCTGGCGGCCACCTTGGCCGCGGCGCCGGAGGTGCTGTTGCTCGACGAACCCACCAACGATCTCGACGATGCGGCGGTGGGCTGGCTCGAACAGCATCTGCGCGGTCACCGCGGCACTATTGTCGCGGTGACCCACGATCGGGTTTTTCTCGAACGGATCACCACCGTGATACTGGAGGTCGCCGACGGCGGGGTTTCCCGGTTCGGTGACGGATACGACGGCTACCTGCGCGCCAAGGCGGCGCAACGGCAGCGGTTGGCCGAGGAGCACCAGCGCTGGAAGCAGGAACTGGACCGTAACCGTCGGCTGGCGGAATCGAATGTGGCCCGGCTGGAAGCTATTCCGCGCAAGCTGCCACTCGCGGTATTCGCCGCCGGTCCGTTCCGACCGCGTGGGCGCGATCACGGAGCCCGCGCGCGGATCCGCAACGCCAAGGAACGCCTGCAACGGCTTTCCGGCAACCCGGTGGCCGCACCCCCGGAACCGCTGCACTTCACCCCGGAGCTGAACTCCCCGACGCCGATAGCGGGCGGGTCGGTGGCCCATATGGTCGGCGTGCGGGTAACCGGCCGGCTGGAATCGGGCGATGTGACCCTGGCTGCCGGGGAGCGACTGCTGGTCACCGGCGCCAACGGCGCCGGCAAGACCACGCTGTTGCGGTTGCTGGCCGGGGAGCTGGACCCCGATGCCGGTTCGGTGCGGGTGCAGGGTCATGTGGGCTACCTACGACAGGAAGAGGTTCACCGACCTGCCGAGATGACCGTGCTGCACGCTTTCGCGCAGGACCGTCCGTGGCATCCGCAGGAGTACGCCGACGAGCTACTGCGCATGGGATTGTTCCACCCCGATGATCTGGGCCTTCGCGTCGGCGACCTCTCCTACGGCCAACGCAGACGCATCGAACTGGCCCGGCTCGTCAGCGAACCGGTGGACCTGCTGCTGCTCGACGAGCCGACCAACCATCTGTCCCCGGAGCTGGTGGAACAACTCGAGCAGGCGTTGACCGGATATCGGGGCGCGCTGGTGATGGTCACCCACGACCGGCGGATCCGCGAACGCTTCACCGGCGCCCGGGTCGAGATCCGCGACGGGGTGTGCTCGTATACGGGCACGGCGATAGCGCGGACGGCATGAACCGGTCCGGCCCGGCGATAGGTTCACCGCGAGGAGCATCGGTGTGGTCGACGTCGACGCGGGTGGGCCTGGACGCGCTGATGCATGGCCGGCCGAGCCCACCGCATCCTGTATGGCGCGCACGCGCCATACAGGCATCGCGCGGGACACGACGGGGAGGATGCGAGAATCGCCCGATGGATGACTACACCGCTCACAAGCAGCGCGCCGAGGCGTTACTCGATGGTCTCACCACCGGGGAAGCGGTCAGCGAAGCGGAGCGGCGCAATGTGATCGCGCAGGCGCAGGCACATGCTGCCCTCGCGCAGGCGCAAGCCCAGCGGGAGACCGCGGAAGCCATACGTGCGCTCGAGGCGGTATCGCGACGAACGCGCATTCCGAACGAAGCGGACCGGTCCGCAACGCCGACCGCGACCCAGTAGTTCCGGCGGAACAGGACTTCGGCCGCACAGGACCGGACGTTGGAGCGTGATCCGGGTACTGACCCCGTACTCATATACTCGGCGGACAGGCCGTCGAGGTTCGTCCGGACGCGGAGATCAGGTTGTCGACCAGGCGGCGTCGTCGATCGCCAGCCATGGCGCCTCCGCGACGAGGGTGGGAGTCATGTCGGTGATCGCCTTGGTTCGACGGTGAAGATGGGATTGGTCGACGTAGCCGGCCTCGGCGGCGGCGTCCGCAGGTGAGCGCCCTGCGGCCAGAAGATGGGCGGCACGGTCGAAGCGGACCAGTTCGGACGCATGCTTGGGTGAAATTCCGAGATGGGTACGGAAGCGGGACCAGAGCCGCTGCCGGGTCCAACCGGTCTCTGCGGCAAGGGTTTCGACTCGGAGCAGGCCTTTGGTGCCGACGGTCCGGTCCCAGGCGTACGCGATCTCTGGTGCCACACCGTATCCGCGAGGTAGCCGGCTTCGAAGGAACGCGGCTGCGAGTGCGAACCGTTCGTCCCACGACGGCGTCGAACGGAGTCGCTCGGTCAAGATGCCGACGCAGCTACCCCACAGCTCCCGCAGCGATATCACGGTGCCGCCGATGATGTCGGCGTCTCGGAGAATCGCCGCGGCGACAACAGGGGACATTCGGATCTGCAGGACCTCACCGGCTTCCGCACCGGTGATCCGTAAGGCACCGGCCCGGAGGCCGACGATCACGTTCCCCGTGACCAGGCGCCCGAGCACGTCGTAGACGACGCCGGCCTCGCTGAGATCGAGCAGCAGCGTGACCGAAGGATGCGGGATCATCGTGATATCGACGGATGCGACGTCGCGGTAACGGAAACCCGCCATCCGGACCCCCGGAGCCGGTAACCGGACCGGGACGGTCAGGTCCACCCGGTTCCAGTCCCATGTGCCCGTTGTGGTCATAGGGCCCAGACTAACGGGAACGGAATAGCGTGACATTCATCCAATACGGCGCCAGGAGCCGGTGACGAAGCTGTCGGTATGAGTGAATCGAGTCCTGCCCGGACAGGCAACAACATGACAGTCCACGGATTGCGCGTCGTTATCCACGGGGATCCGGCGGCGCCGCCCTTGCTGCTCATCCACGGCTCGGGCGCGACCGGTTCGACGTGGGAGCCGGTGGTGCCCGCGCTCGCCACCGAGTATCGGGTGATCACGATCGACCTTCCGGGCTGCGGCCGGTCCGAACCGGTGCCGACCTACGCCGTACCGCAGCAGGCGGAGCGGGTGGCGACGGTATTGGATGAGCTGGGCGCCAGAAACTCGACGGTTGTCGGTCACTCCAGCGGAGGGTACGTCGCTACCGCTCTCGTGGAGCACCGGCCCGACCTGGTCGGCGAGCTCGTCCTGGTCAGCACGGGGCCGAGTCCCGCGGCGCTTCGCCCTGAGCCGGCGATCATCCGGATGCTCGCCTCGCCGCCCTTCGGTCCGCTCGTGTGGGCTATCCGTACCGACTCGCTGATCCGCCGCGGCCTGGTGGCGACTGCGGCGGCCCCGATCACGGTGCCGGACGCGACCCTGGCCGACTTGCGAAGAACCTCCTATCGAGCGTTCCGCGCGATTCTGGCCGCCAACATGGACTACATCACCACGCGGACCGTGCCCCAGCGACTCGTCGATTGCGGAAAGCCCCTCCTCGTGATCTTCGGAGAATCCGATCCGCGTTGGGACCCGGCATCAGCGCACCAGTACGAGGCGGTGCCGAATGCCGAGCTGGAATACCTTCGCGGAGTCGGGCATCTCGCGATGCTCGAGGACGGCGACGCCCTGACCCGCTCGATCCTCCGTCGCGCACCAGACCGTCCCGGACGTCTCGCCCCGAAGAAGCACCCGACCTCGCGCAGTCGAGCGGGCCGGTAGTAGGGGGTCGGGGCAGCGGCCGGTGCAGAGTACCGAACTGACGCATGCTTGCCATCCCTGCTCCAGGGTCGGCCTCCACGGCAACTCCAACACTGCCGGCTCCACCCGCGCGACCACACCATGATGCTGCCATCGAGGTAATGGGCCCACAGTAGGGCTCAGTCGGGTCCCTGGGCGGTGAATCCGTCGAAGAATCGGCCACCGAAGATGTTCAGCGCCTGGGTGACGGTCTCGACGATCGGCGTCGTGTTTCCCTGAGCCGCCGAGCGAACACCGTGGGCCAATGCGTTCGCGTACTCCGTGCCGGCATCGTGGTCGAAGGCGGCCGGCTCCCGGTGTAACCATTTGCCGGTACCTGTCAGTGGCCGTGTCCGGTGAGCAGCAGGTCGGCGGTGGCCCGCCACAGGTCAGGAGTCGTTCGTCGTCGTCCGTGCAGCCCACGAGATCGTCGAGCCGGTCGGTGATCCCGTAGCGAGCCGACCGTAGTTCCGCCGCGGTGAGCGGGCCCGCGGCCAGCTGTGCCGCACACTTTCCCGTAGATATTCTCCGCTGCCGTCGTTGTCGAGCAGGGCCAGGGAGCGGCCGATCAGGCGCAGGGTCGCCGGCCGCCGGGCCTTGCGGTCCTTTGCCAAGGAGTGCTGCATCGCTTCGTCGGTGTGCACGAACAACTCGACCGGCCACCCGTGATATCGCAGCGATTGGCGGTAAGGGGCGGGCGGGCCATCGAGGAGCACGCTGATGTCCAGATCCGACGTGGGCGTAGCCATTCCGAGTACGGTGCTGCCACCCGGCCACGCTGCCCGCGCTCCGGGGAAGCCTTCACAGACCAGACTCCGCGCGATATCGAACCCGTCGATGCTCATCCCCCCTATCGGACCCCGGCTCCGTGCGGCGGGGGCAACGGTCGCCGGCCATTGCCCCCGCCGGCGTGAAGCCTCCGGGAAACTCCCATGACACGCGATGCAGCTTCAACTCACTGTCCAAAACTGACGCACTGTCGGGCGCATGCTGCCGGAATCATCGCGGCACCGGCAGCAGTGGACCAGAAGGCGTAGTCGCGTTGCCCAGGACTCGAGAAGGCCAATCGCGCCTCGACCGGCCTGGTGGGTCGGAATTCGCCATAGGTTGTGATGCGCACCACTCGACTGGACAACAATGGCTAATGGTATTAGCTTTACAGCTATCGCAGATAGCTAAGGAGATCGGCATCACCTCCCGCTTCCCGGCGGCACCATCGCCTATGAGCTCACCGGCCCCTCCGCTGGGCCTCTGGTGGTGTGCGTCCCCGGCGTCGGCGTCAACCGTGCCGATTTCCGGTTCGTGGCCCCGATGCTGGCCGAAGCCGGAAACCGGCTGGCCGTCATGGATATTCGTGGTCACGGTGACTCCAGCGCCGACTGGCCGCAGTACGATCCCACCGCCGTCGGCCACGACATCGCCGCCGTGATTCGTCATCTCGGTGGGCCGGCCGTGATCGTCGGCCACTCGTTCGCGGCGAAGTCTGCCGGGCAGGTCGCCGTCCGCGAACCCGAGTTGGTGCGCGGCCTGGTGCTCGTAGGTGCCGCGGTGCGGCATGAGAAGCCCGGCTTCCTCATGGGGCTGGCCGCCAAACTCGTCACCAATAATGCTTCGCTGTGGACGATGTTCCTCAAGACGCTGTACCCGGGCACCAAGCCCGCCGACTTCGCCGACTATCTCGCCGCGAACAAGGCGATGCTGCGCCGTAAGGGACACCTCGCAGCCTTGAGCGCCCTGACCGATTCGCTGCCCGCCGACCCTGCCCTGGACCTGTCGGACATCACCGCTCCGACCTTGATCGTCATGGGCACCGAGGACGGCGACCTCGCCGACCCGGCCGCCGAGGCGCAACGGATCGCGAACGAGGTCTCCGGGCCGTCCCAGGTGGCTATGGCGGACGGCTCGGGGCACTACCCGCACGCCGATAACCCGGAATTCTTCGCGCACACTGTCGCGACGTTCCTGAAGGCGCTGTGATGCCACACATGGGGCGCCTCCCCGTCGCCTCGACCTCCGTCGCGAAGGATTCGTGATGCCCCGCGCCGGACTATCTCCCACCGCGGTGGTGGACGTCGCCGTCGCCGTCGTCGACGAAGGCGGGCCCCGCGCGCTGACCCTCGCCGCGGTGGCCACCCGCGCCGATGTGGCCACACCGTCGCTGTACAAGCACGTCAAGAACCTGGACGAACTGGTGGACCTCGTCGGCGTGCGCGTCCTCGACGAGCTCACCGAACGGGTGACCCGCTCAGTGATCGGGCTCGGCGGCCCCGAAGCGGTGGGCGCTCTGTTGCGCGCCTACCGCGACTACGCCGTGGAACACCCCCACCGCTACGCGATGCTGCCCCAGAACCCGCGCGAGACACCGGGCTGGGACACCGCCAGCCACCGCCTGATGGACACCATCTCCGCTGTCCTGACCGGATGCGGCGTCACCGGCGCGGAGGCTGTGCACATCACCCGCTGCATCCGCGCCTCCGGGCACGGCTTCGCCACCCTGGAATCCCAAGGAGGCTTCCAGCTCGCCGAAGACATCGAGACGTCCTTCGCCACTCTGACCCGCATGGTGCTCAGCGCGCTACCGTCATCACGGTGAATCCGAAACTGTGGCGCTTCTGGCCGGCACGAAGGTTGCAGCGGTCCGGTCAGGGGGCTTATCCCGCCGGAAAGTGCGGTGGAAGATCGCCGAACGCGAATCGGGCGTGAGGTCACGATCGTAGAGGTGAGGAGCCCCCGATCGAAACATCAAGTGTGCAGTTCGGGCATACCGAGGTCGAACGTGGCACTGCGACCGCCCCGGGCTCGGTGGTCTCGGCGGGGACAGCTCTCGGTGTTGCGGTTCTGAGGTGCGTCCACCTCGACTGGGCTCCGTTCGTTCAGAATGTGACCGGGCCCGATCAGCTTGTTGCCCTGTTGGCCAGCGGGCTTCTGCTGGGTGTTTCCCTGCTGGTGTGGGCGATCAAGACGTTGTATCTGCTCGGCGGAGAGCGTCGATGGTCCTGGAAGATCGCCGTGGTGCCGGTGATCGTGCTGGCGGGGCTGGCCGCCGGTTCGGTCTTTCAGCCGGCGGGCTTCGACTTCGCACGCGCGGAGAGGGACAAGGTCGCGACCGAGATGTTGCGCGAGGATAGGCCGCATCCCGACAGTGCTGCTTTTGTGGGCATTCTCGTCACACTCGGTTCGTCGGCTCGGGGCGACGTATCGTAGGGGTGATGTAGTCGCACGCGCCGCTCGGCAGGATTACAGGGCCGGAGCCGGGCTTCTGACCGAGCAATACCTTGGATGGCGTTCACCGCGCCCGACGGCCTCACCCTCTCCATCGAAAGCTGGGGCCGAGCCCCGATATCAGTACGCAGCGGACAGTCCGGCAACGCGACAACGCGACGCCTGGCCTCGGATGGCCGGGCGGTGACGAAGGCTTTGTCGTCGGCGTCGAAGACATGACGGTCTTCCTGGGTTCGACCGGTGTCAGCGCAGCGCCGCGGTGACGGCGCTGTACATGGTGGTCTTGATGGCGGCGAGGGTGGCGGGGTTCTTGCCGAGGATGGGGGTGAGCCGCGTTATGGCGGTGGTGAGGACCTCGGCGTCGGTGGCGGTGGCGTCGACGAGCCCGGCGGCCAGGGCGTCCGGACCATTGAAGCGGTGGCCGGTGGTCATCGCTGTCACGGCGGTCTGGGGGCTGAGTTTGGCCTGGATGAGCGCGGCCATGCCGGGGGTGAAGGGAATGTTGATGTCGACCTCGGGGAAGCAGTAGTAGCCGCGGTCTTCGCGCATGACGCGGTAGTCGTGGGCGATGGCCAGCATGGCGCCGGCGCCGAAGGCGTGGCCGTTCACCGCCGCGATGGTGGGTAGCGGGAAGGTGAGGATGCGGGCTAAGAGTTCCTGGACGCGGCCGACGTACCAGTCGGTGCGGTCGCTGTTGGCCATGATCCAGTCCAGGTCGAGACCGTTGGAATAGAACTTGCCGCCGCCGGTGGTGACCAGCCCTTGCGCGTCGCGCTCGACGGCGTCGAGGTGGGTGTTGACGGTGTCGAGCCAGTCGGGGGAGAACCGGTTTTCGTCGTCGCCGAGGTCCAGCACGGCGATCTTGTCGTGGTAGTGCAGGTTCGCGGTCATGGTATTGCCTTTCACTTCGTTGTGGTCGAGGCGGCGCTCGGAAGGGGTACGGCCAGCACCGCGCGGACCGCGGCGGCGAGGCGTTGACGCACCGTGGGATCGGGGTTTCGGCGGCCGCGCAGCAGCAGAGCGGTGGGTAGTTGCACCACGCAGTCGCGGATGACGGCGACGGCCTCGCGGTCGGCGCGGTCGAACACGCTGCGCGACAGGTTCACGAACAGCTCGGTCAGGGTCTGATCGAGTTGGCGTAGTTGCTCGGCGATGTCGTCGGGGATCTCGCTGGAACCGAGAAGTTCCCGGCGGGGCACGGTCAGCAGGAAACGTCCCGAGGTCGGCTGCTGGAGGAGGAATTCGGCGGGGGTATCGGCAGCGACGACGACGGCCTCGATCGCGTCTGCGTGGGAGTTGCCGGCGGCCAGCGCGCGGTCGACCGCCTGGTGCTGCAGCGCCAGAAATCGCTGCGCGGCACGCAGCCAGACCTGCCCCATCAGCCCGGCGCGGGAGCCGAAGGCGTGGTAGATCGCGCCATTGGACACCGAGGTGGCCTCCGAGAGGGCACGGACGGTGACCGCGGCGGGCCCGGAATCGATGGCGAGCCGTTCGGCGGCATCCATGAGCGGATCCAGGGCATGTACGCGAGGGCGAGGCATGCCCGAAGCGTAACAGAGCAAACGCTCTACAATCGTCCAGCCGACGCCTCCGGGTGGCATTTTCCCAGTTCAACGCCTCGCGCTGTGCGCGACCGAGGTCGATATCGACGCCGAGTCGATGCACTCGCCCCGACCAGGTACCGGGCGCTACCAGTACATGACGCACGCCGTGGACTGCCCACCTCGTCTTGGGGGGCTCGGTGACCGCCTGCTCGGGTCTCTCGGCCCGTAGCTGCTCAGCGGCGAGGGGCCTGGGCGCGGACCGTCTGGCGTGGTCGATTTCCCGGGCAGTCACCCGGTGGCCATGCCGGCCTGGTACGGATGAGTGGCCGGGCATAGGCCTGCCCGCGGATCGCCCCCCGTAGGCCGCAGGCAGGTGATGACCGGGTGGGTTGGGCCGGGTACCGGCAGGTCGCGCCGGGGTGGGTCTCCACTCGGCTACGGCGCCCGGCCGGTCATGGTCTTGTCCCTTGCGCGTCGGACCGTGAAGCCGCAATGGGGCTGCGGGTCCACAAGCGTAGCGACCTATGCGCGAGGACGCGAAACCCGGCGATCGGGTCGGAGCCGACGGGCAGCGCTCCGGAAGGACGCGCCGCCCGCGGCCTCCTTCGCCGGGACGGCGGGGGCCGGGTTGGGAAGCCGTCTCGGCAGTGGGTGGGGCCGATGGTCAGCCGATACCGAAGTCGAGTCCGAAGGACCCGGTCGCTCTCACCTCCTTCCGGGACCGAGCTGTTCACCGATTCCCCTGGCACAGATATATCGCTGGTCACAGCGTCTCCGCTACACATCAGGGCGGGCCGGTTCCTGCCGGAGAGCAAATCGGTGAGCCGGGCGCTACTCGCTGATCCGCCCCACCCGCAGCCCCAGGCGTGTGGCGAGCACACCGAGTAACACCCCGGCGAGGGTGGGCGCCGCGACGACACCGATCCATACCCAGCGTGCTGGCCACATCATCGCCGCCATCCCCGCGAACGCCGTATCGTCGCCCGGCTCGTAGCCGGCGTAATAGCAGCTCACCGAGTGCGGTCCGACCTTCCACCACCACGCGAACACCACCAACGCCGCCATCCCGCACACCAGCCGGGACAAGGTCCCCGCAATGACAGTCGATTTCACGGTTCCGGCAAGGTGTTTCGTCATAGCCAGAGTCTCACAGCCGCCGCTCGCCCTTGCCGAAGCCGCTGCCCTGCCCGCTCCGCGGCCGAGCCCGGCTGTGGGCGGTGTCGACGCCGACCAGGGTGGTCACCGGCTCGAGCGGGCCGGTGGAGGGGACGTCTCACCGGGGGAGCGGACCAGGTCTACGCCGTCCCGCCGGCGCTGCCCCGCGGGCGCGGTCCGATCTGGTCGAGCAGATCGTTGACCTCGTCCGGGAAACCATTGGTGACCTGCTGCGGGGTCTTGTTCGGGAAGCGGCGCGCCACATGCTCTTCGGCCGCCGAACCGGGGAGCACGTATACGGGTTCGCTCTTGCTCTGCAGCGGGCGGACCACCTCGTCGAGGTGTGCCCGGCGGTCGTCGAGGTAGGCGCCGATCACATCCTCGCCGGCCGGGCACACGGCCATGCAGTAGCCGGCCTTGTAGTTCGGTTTGAATGACAGGCTCTGCCACATGGAGAACGATTCGCCCGTACCGACCCGCCGCCGGTAATCGTCGCGGTCGGTACTGTCGGCGATCGTTTCGGCCCAATCGGTGAAGCCGCCCATGAATTCCCGGTAGTTGTGCGTGTAACAGGCCTGGAAATCGAAACCCCCGCCCGGGGTGATCGCGCCGATCGGGCAGGCGGAGACACACAGTTTGCATTCGAGGCAGGGATTGAAATCCAGGGCGGCGCTCGGAGTGTCGATCACCGCGTCGGTGACCACCGTGCCGAGCAGGATGAAATTACCGAACCGGGGGTGGATCACATTGCGATGGATGCCCATGACGCCCAGACCGGCGGCCTCGGCCACCACCTTGTGCGCGATCACCCAGATACGCCCGGGAAACTGCTGCACCTCCATCGGATATCCCGGCGCGGGATAGACCGCTCGATAACCGGCATCCTGAAGCGCCCGGGTGATCCGGCGGGATACCGCATTGGTCTCGTCGTCCGCGTGATTGAACTCGGTGTTGGCGAGACTGCGCTGCGGACTGCGCAGATTGTCCCGGTTCATCCGCACACAGAACGAGACGAAGGTGCGCGCGGTGGGCAGGATGGCCCGGGCGTGCTCGAGTTCGTCGGCCACCCGCGGGTCCTCGACGGCGACGAACCCCACATCGTCGGCGCCCGCGTCCAGGCAGATCTCGCGGAGCCGGTCGGCGGCGAGGACCGGATCGGGTTTCGCGCGCTCCCGGCCGGCCATCCGCTGGACGGTCGGATGCTGGCTCAGCCGCCGTGGGGCGGCCGGGTCGTGGTCGGTATCCGGCATCGAAAGACTCCTTCTCGCACGAGATCCACGCGGGCTCACTGTGAACGACGGCGTGGGCGAGCGGAATTAATCGGTCGCCGGCTCCGGACCCGCCGGCGAGTCCGGGCGCCGGGGCGGATCGGGGGTCAGTGCGGGTGCAACGGCACGTCCGCCGCGTCGAGGCAGTATTCCCACAGAGATAGCAGATGGGTTTCCGGATAACGGGTGTGGCGCAGATAGTGCTCGCCGCGGATGCGCCGGTCGTGCCAGAAATGACCGGACAGCGGCGCCGGGGTGGTGGTGGCCAGCCAGACCGCGGTATCGGCGCCCTCGGCGGCGGTGCGCATCGCCGGGCGCAGCGCGGAACTGAAACGAGGGAGAGCGGCGGTGACGCCCGGGGTGGCGACCCAGCCCGGATGCATACTGTGCACGCTGACGCCGTGGTCGGCGAGACGTCCGTCCAGTAGCGGACCGAATGCCACCTGCATCCGCTTGGTGCGGGCATAGGCGGTGGCGCCGCGGTATTCACCGCTGCGGTATTCCGGATCTCGGACCGGCAGTGCCTGGGTGTACATCCCGCCGGAGGCCACGAAGATGATCCGGGCGTCGCCGGCGGCGAGTTGCGGAGAGAGCCGGTCGGTGAGGCGCAGGGGACCGAGCACATGGGTGGCGAGGCTCAGCTCGTGCCCGGCGGAGTTCTCGGTGCGGCCGCTGGGGAGTACGCCCGCATTGTGCACGAGTACGTCCACCGCCTTGTGCCGTTGGCCCAGGGCCCGCGCGCAGGCGTCGACGCTGCCGGGTTCGGCGATATCGCACAATGCGAGTTCCACCTGCGCGGTGGGAACGGCGTCGAGGATCTCCCGGCGGGCCCGCTCGCCGCGGCCCGGGTCCCGGACCGCGAGCACGGTGTGTGCGCCCAGGCCCGCGAGGCGAGTGGCGATCGATTTCCCGATTCCCGAGTTCGCGCCGGTGACCAGGGCGGTTTTTCCGCGCAGGGCGCCGGTGGGCGGATCGTCCCGGGTCCAGGAGACCTTGCGCAGGTGGTAGCCGAGGCGGGTGTAGCCGGGCACTATCGTCCGGTCGAGTAGAGCGTCGACTGTACGGATCATCGGATCACACCTCGCCTCGTCTCATCAGCACGAATCGCTCGACATCCAGGTAGCCGCTGCGGAAGCCCGCCCCGGCACAGTCCGGATAGAACCGCCCACATGCGCTGGAACACGGATCGAAGCCGAGCGCGCTCGTCCGGTCGGTATACCCATCGAAACGTTCTTGCCACAGGCGCGGCGTGTGCGCGTAGTGCCCGCCCATCGAGAATCGCTCGGTGACCCGCAGTCCGGTGCCGGTGGCCACGGTGTCGGCGAACAGCCGAGCGGAGGGCCGCGCTGAGCCGTCGAGCACCCAGGCGACCGTGAGGCCGGTCACTCCGCTGCCCACCACCGCGACCCGGCGCCCGGTCCGGTCCGGTTTGCCCTGATCGACCATCACACTCCTCCGCTCGGCGACCATCGGCCGCTTCTCTGCATCGAGTATGCATCGTTTTGTGGTCTAAGGCGACCCGGGTGCCGGTACACAGGGCCCTCGGGTCATACGGCCGCGAGGTGGTTCGCCGTATCCGGTGCGCCGGATGGGTGTGGTGAGTGAGCGGGTAGGACCGGGCTCAGCCGAGTCGCCGGACCGCCTCGGGCAGGCTCGCCAGGCGTTCGACCGTCGGCGGGAGGATGACCGCCTCCCAGCCCGGGCCGCCGACGAAGACCTGCGCGCCGGCATCGGTGCCGGCGCGCACGCTGGAGGTCAGGGCGGTCGACTCGTGCTGTGACCACAGCACCAGTTCGGCCGGCCGGTCCAGCCGCGCGAGGGTGTCGGCGAGGGCGGTGGTGGGCACATCGGCCCCGAGCATCTGCGCGCCGATCTCGCGTTCGGCCAAGGCGGCCCGCAGTACTTCGAGGGGAAGCGCGTGGGCTTCGCCGCCGGTGCAGGCCAGCACGATGGGCCGCGGGCGCAGCCGCTCCGGCGGATTGTTGCGGTGCAGCGCCGAGGTGATGCACCACGAGAGCAGATGCTCGACATCGATGCATCCCTCGCCGCCCAGCTGGCGGGCGACGATCTCGGCGAAAGCGGGGCGGCACAGGCGTTCCCAGGTGTCGGCCACGCCATAGGCCCGCAGGGCGGCGGCCAATTGCGCTGTCAGCGAGCGGTAGTCGAGGGCGAAGGCGGCGGCCAGCAGCGAGGACAGATCACCCGGGGCGACGGCCGGCGTGCGGACCGAGGCCGCCGCGCCCGCCGGGGTGGCGCCCCCGCGAATGAGTTCCAGCATCCGATCGAGCTGGGCGATATCGGCTTCGGTGTACAGCCGGTGGGTGCCCGGCCGGTGGCCGGTGGGACCGATCTCGTAGCGACGGTTCCAGCTACGCAGGGTGGCGGTCGGGATACCGAGCCGCTCGGCGACCGCGCGGACGGTGTAACCGGCCGCGTCGGAGGCGGAGGCGGAACCGTCGGGCATCGTCTTATTCTGCCTGTCCCGCTTCGCCGTCGCCGGTGGACCCGGGACTTCGGCGTGGGCGCGGGGGTTGCCCGATGGAGTTCACCGTGTCCTCGTCGCGGTCAGGCCCGCCGCGCCGCACGGCAGGCCCCGGCCGGCGGCCACCGCTACGGCCTCGGTCCGTTGCGGCCGACCGCGCAGCGCCGCGGCGAGGACCCCGGCGTCGGACAGATCGGCGAGCACCCGGCAGTCCGTGGCCATCCGCAGGGCGGCCGGTGTCGGGGCGAGTGTCATGCCGAGGCCCGAGGCGATATCCCGGTACGCGGTCGTCCGGGCCGGCGCGCGGCGGGCGGGATCCTCGTCGTCCCGGCCGCACGGGCCCAGTGGCACCGCCGGGCGGACCGCCACGGCCGGTCCGTAACACGCCGTGGCCGCTCCCATCGCTCGGGCGCGACCCATAGCTACCATCTATCCTCCTGCATCGATAGGGTATGCATCGATTATGCATCTATATGGGTTAAAGTGGTCGCACACCGCCGAACGCGAGGAGTTTTCGTGACAGCACATCGCGCAGTTCGCCGCATCGCCGGCCTCGTGGCCGCTCTGACGTCACTCGGTACCCTCGCCGCCGGTGGCGCGGCCGCCCAGCCGCCATTGCCCTCCGGCCCCGCGCCGGTTCCCGCATTGGACCTGAACCGCTACCTCGGCGACTGGAACCAGCTCGCCGCGGTGCCCCAGCCGTTCAATCTCGACTGCGCGCGCGACACCCGCGCGCAGTACACGCTCGACCCGCAGGGCGACGTCGCCGTCCACAATTCCTGTACGACCTGGTCCGGAGGTCGTAACGAGATCCGCGGTACGGCGAGGGTGAACGACCCGGTGACCGGCGCCCAACTGCACGTCGGCTTCCCCGGAGTGCCGGGTCAGGACTCGCTCGACGGCCCGACGAACTACATCGTCACCGCGCTGGCCCCCGACTACTCCTGGGCGCTGGTGACCGATCCGAGCCGCCTGTCGGGTTTCGTACTGGCGCGCTCGGCCGCGCTCGACGCGCCGACCTGGGACCGGGTGAAGGCCGCCATCACCGCGGCGGGGCAGACGCCGTGCATGTATCTGAGCTCCCCCACCACCGGCGGCCGCTCCGATATCACGCCGCTGTGCCTCCGGTGACCGCCGCGCCGCGGTAACCGGCGCCACGGCCGCAGAAGGTTCCCCCGGGTCCGGCCTCCGCGCGGGCCGGCGCTGTTCACCGCCGGAGCAGGGGCAGGTCGCCCGCCAGTTCGATTTCCAGGCAGACCGGCCGGCCGCCGTGGCGACGGAAACGGCCGGCCAGGGTGACGAGGGCGAAGAAGGTGCGCAGCGCGAAGAACCGGTCGCCGTCGGGGTCGTCGGTGAACGCCATGATCCGTAGTGTGACAGCCGCCCGGCGATGACCCGCCGCGCGGCCGGGAGTGCGGACCCGGCCGGTGCGCGGTTGCATAATGCCGGGTATGGCAGACGACTGGAACGACCGGATCATCGCGGAATTCCGGGCCAACGAGGGGCGGGTCGGCGGCTTCTTCGAGGGGGCCCCGATGGCCCTGGTGCACCATCGCGGCCGACGCACCGGTCGGGAATCGGTGACCCCGATGATGTATCTGGCCGATGAGCAGGACCCCGACGGCCTCGTCTACGTGTTCGCCAGCAAGGCGGGCGCGCCGACGAATCCGGACTGGTACCACAACCTGACCGCGGCCGGGGAGGCCACAGTGGAGCGGGGTACCGAGACCTACCCCGTGACCGTCACAGAGGTGACCGGCGCGGAGCGCGACCGCATCTTCGGCGAACAGGCCCGCCGCTATCCCGGTTTCGCCGAATACGAGCAGAAGGCGGCCGGTTTCCGCACCATTCCGGTCCTGGCGTTGCGGCGCGCCTAGCGGTCAGCCCTGCGGCGGGCGGACCCCGGTCGTGAACCGCGGATGGGCCCGACCCGCCACCATCGGTAGTTCGACCGAGGTGCGGATACCGGGTTCGGCCGCGCAGACGTACGGGACGGCGTTGACACAGTGCGCGGCGGTGGCGGCGATCCCCGGGTTCTCGGCCTCCGGCGGGTCGCCGGGTTGGGATTGCCACCCGCGGATGGTGACGAAAGTGCCCGGATCACCGTCGATCTCGATCTCGAACCGCTCGCCGTCGGCGCCGAGTGTCCAGGGCGGGTCGAGATGCTGCTGGCCCATCAGCCAGTTGACCCCGATGCGTACGACGGTTTCGCCGCCGGTCACCGCCTCCCAATGGAAGCGCTGGCCGGCCACCTGCCCGGGTTCGATGGTGCCGATGGGTGATTCGATCGGTGCGGTCGCGACTGCCGTCTCGTGCACCGTGCGGATCTCCGGCGTCCCGGCGAAACCCAGGGTATCCAGGATCATCCGGACCGATTGACGGAAGCCGCCGTCGAGCAACCGGGCCATCGGGCCCGCGGCGGCTTCGGCGGGGGAGGCGCCGAAGCGCATGATGTGGCGCACCACATCGGGCGCGCCGTAGCCGCGGATATCGGAGAATTCCTCGCCGCGTACGAAGGTGACCGCCGCCGACATGGCCGATAGCATCAGCGGAAAAACCTCGGTGACGCCGCCGGGGTCGATTCCGGTGCCGTGCAGCGTGGTCCCGCCCGCCAGGCAGGCCTGCCGGACCTGGTCGTCCTGCTCGTCGGTGGGATAGAACCAGCCGACCGGCGTCACCACGTTCTTCCCCGACCGCAGCAGTGCCGCCACCTCGTCCGCGCGCGGCAGCAGGGGCGCGTAGACCACCGCGTCGGCGGGCAACGCGAGGATCTCGTCGAGGCTGTCGGTCGCCGTCACCCCGAGGGGCGACCGGCCGAGGATCTCGCCCACATCGCGACCGCGCTTGTCCGGCGAGTGGACCCAGCATCCCGCCAGTTCCAGTTCGGGGTGATCGATGATGCCTCGCAGCGCGGCCCGGCCGACCGATCCGGTGGCCCACTGCACAACCCGGTAGCTCACATGTCCTCCTCGTCCCTGTCCGGGCGCGCGGCGGCCCGGCGCCGGTGATCCGGGCTTGCTCAGCGGTCCGCGTCGGTGTAGCGGATGATGCCGCGGATATTGCGACCGGCGAGCATGTCCTGATAGCCGTCGTTGATGTCCTCGAGCCGGTACTGCCGGGTGACCATATCGTCGAGGTTCAATTTGCCGACCTGGTACATCGACAGCAGGTGCGGGATGTCGTAGTGCGGGTTGCCGCCACCGAAGATGGTGCCCTGCAGGTTCTTCTGCAGCAGCGAGAGCATGGCGAGGTTCAGGGTCGTCTTGTTCTCGGTCAGGCTGCCCATGGCGGTGAGGACGCAGGTGCCGGCCTTGGCGGTGATGCCCATCCAGCTGTCGACGTCTTCGCCGTGTACCTCGCCGACGGTCACGATCACCTTCTTGGCCATTCCGCCCCAGGTGACCTCCGCGCAGCCGGCGGTCGCCTCCTCGATGGTGGCGTAGGCGTGGGTGGCCCCGAATTTCAGGGCCTGTTCGCGTTTCCACGGCACCGGGTCGACCGCGAAGATGTAGCGGGCGCCCGCATGCACCGCGCCCTGCAACGCGGAGATGCCCACACCGCCGAGGCCGATGATCGCGACATCCTCGCCCGGCCGGATATCGGCGGTGCGGACGGCCGACCCGTACCCGGTGGTGACACCGCAGCCGACCAGGCAGGCGACCTCGAAGGGGATCGACGGATCGATCTTCACCACCGAGCTCTGGTGCACCACCATGTACGGGGAGAAGGTGCCCAGCAGGGCCATCGGGTAGACGTCCCGGCCGCGGGCCTGGATCCGGAACGATCCGTCGGTCACCGAAGTACCCGCGAGCAGAAGCGCGCCGAGATCGCACAGATTGCGCAGACCCGCCTGACAGGATTTGCATTTCCCGCACGACGGGATGAACGACAGGACGACGTGGTCTCCGACCGCCAGATCCTCCACGCCCTCGCCGACCTCGGTCACGATGCCGGCGCCCTCGTGCCCGCCGAGTACCGGGAATCCCATCATCGGGATGCCGCCGGTGACCAGGTGGTGGTCGGAGTGGCACATTCCGGCCGCTTCCAGCTGGACTTTGACCTCGTGTTTGCGGGGATCGCCGAGCTCGATCTCCTCGATCTGCCACGGCTGGTCGAATTCCCAGATGAGAGCGCCTTTGGTCTTCATCGGTGAACCTGCTTTCTCCTACCGTTCCGGCTCCGCGCGAGAGCCGGGCCCGGCTGTATGCACAAGTGTATGGACAATAGTCCAGACGACCATACGACACGAGTGCGCCGAGCGTCGCGGAATTCTCCGGCGAGATGGTCTCCGCCCCTCGATGGTCGAGAAACTGAGATGATGACCTAATATCCGTCTCAGTGTTTCGCGCCGTTCGACAAGGAGGTCAGATCGTGGGTGCTCCGGATACCACCGCCACATCCCGTCTCGTGGGGGCACCGATCGGACCCGGGTCGCTGACCTGGGAGTACGCCGGAGATCTGCGGAACATGCTGTTCCTCGGCCGCACCGGCATCCTGCAGAACATGCATCCGGCGGTAGGTGCCGCCCTGCAGGACCATTCGAACTTCTTCAGCGACCCCTGGGACCGCCTCATCCGCTCCCTGCCGCAGATCCAGGGCATGATCTACGACGCCGACAACGAAGCGCAGGCGGCCCGGGTGCGTGACTACCATCGCCCGCTCAAGGGCACCGACTCCCGCGGCGAGCGCTACCACGCGCTCAATCCCGACGTGTACTGGTGGACCCACGCGACCTTCGTCGAACTGACCATCGCCCTCAACGAGCATTTCGGGACTCCGCTCACCCCCGCGCAGAAGGATCAGTTGATCGCCGAGGGCATCACCTGGTGGCGGATGTACGGACTGTCCGATCGGGTGCTGGTGGCGAATTACGCCGAATTCGAGGAGTACTGGCACCACACCATCGATCAGGTGCTCGAGGCCAACGCCACCACCGATTTCGCGCTCCGGCTCGGAAGTACCCGGATCCCGGCGCTGCCCGGTATTCCGGAACCGGTGTGGTCGGTGATCTGGCGGCCGGTGATGGCGTTCAATGTCTGGCTCGCGAACGCCCTCATGCCCGAACGTGCCCGCGAGATCCTCGATCTGCGGTGGACGGCGGTGGACCAGAAGCTGTTCGGGGTGTTCGCGGCGGCTGTTCGCACGGTCTGGCCGCTGCTACCGGATCGTCTGCGGTATGCCCCGCGCGCCTACGCGGGTGTGCGCCGCGTCCGGGCCGGTTGATCTATGGTTTACGACACAGAGTGGGGTGGGGGCAAGCAGCGTACCGTACGTCACAACCGTCTCGATTTGCCTTGTGGGCCTGCCGATCCCGACTCCAGGCCGCTGACCGGCGGCTATGTGTCCTGGACCACCCTCGCATTAATTCGATGTTAATTTCCCATTAGCGGGAAATTTCCGGCTGCCCGTCGGACGAACGTCGATACGATTTCTGCATGCTCACAGTTCAGGCCCGCCAAGGTAGTTCGTCGTTCGTCACCGGAAGTACGGATCGGTCGAACGGATGCCCGGCAGCCGGGACGCGACCCGAGTACCACGCAGTCGGATCCATCCCACAGTTGCCGGAAGAGATGTCAGTGCGCGAGGAAACCGAACAGCTGCGCAAGCCGTCGGCTTCGCTGGCCGTGGCGGCGGTGATGGGGCTGTTGATCGTCGTGCTGCTGGTGGCCAGCCATGGCAAACAGGACGACGGGGACCGGCGCTCCCGGCCCATCGAGAAGTCCTCGACCTCGCAGCCGCAGTAGGACCCCGCGACCCGCCCGCTCGAAGAGGACGGTGGCGGCGCCGGCTCAATCGCGCGGCGGTGTCACCCGGTAACCCGCCTCGGTGGCAGTGACCTCGGTGGCTGCCCGAGCGGGCCGGCCGCAGCGCCGTTCGCACCCGGACCAGTGCTGCCGCCCCGCCGTGGTGATATCGGCGGCCTCGACCGGAGTGGCCGACCCGCCTGCCCCGGGGACCTCCGTCCGGCCCGATTCGACAGCGGCCGCGGCGTCGGCCCGGACGTCGGTATGCGATTTCGCGCACCCGGGCGCCCCCGCGCAGGCGGTGATCCGCAGCCACGGTGAGGCGGCGTCGAAGATGAGGCCCATCGGCGCCAGCACCCGGACGACCTGTTCGGCGGGCCACTCCTCCAGATCGGTGAGGATCAGGCTCCGCCACGGAGTCAGGAGGATCGGGCGTTCTACGGCGGCGAGGAATTCGGCGGTACGGGCGGGCAGCGAGCCCAGCCGGACACCCGCGCCCAGCGCGACGAGACCGTCGCGCTGGGGCAGCCAGCCGATCGGCGGGTCGGCGGGGCCGGCGAATTCCAACCGGTCCGGCCCGGGTTCGAGTCCCAGCAGCGCGGCCAGCCGGGTGGGGCCGTCGGCGATTTCGTGCAGGCGCCACTGTCCGTCGGCAAGTGTCAGGAATCCGTGCGCGGCCGCCAGCAGCACCTCGGGCGCTTCGGTGGTGGTCACGCGGATACCGCTGTCCCGCCCGGCGAGCAGGAGGGCGGACCGGTCGCCGTCGAGCAGGTGCAGGCCGATATCGGGGCCGAGCGGGGTCACATCACCGCGGCCGTCGTCGAGGGTGAACAATACCCGGCCCGGCAGCTCGGCCAGCCGCGGCGCGCCCAGCAGTCCCCGGTCCAGCGCGTGTACCAGCGGCCGAAGATCGGGATGGTCACCGACGCGGCCGGACAGCGGCGAGGCGATGATATTACGGACCCGCTCATGGGTCCGGCTGGGCAGCAGTCCGGCGCCGGCCAGCCGTGCGGCGAGCGCGTCCGCGTCGCGCACCCGGCGCAATTGCACATTGCCGCGCGAGGTCAGTTCGATATTCCCGTCGCCGAGCTCCTCGGCGGCCGCGGCGAGTGTCTGCAACTGCTCCGGCGCGAGCGTTCCCCCCGGCACCCGGATCCGGGCCAGTGGGCCGTCGGCGGCCTCGTGCAGGCGCAGGACACCGGGGCAGGAGTCGGGATCGGTACGAGCCATGATCCGACCAGCTTACGGGCGGCGGAGCGGGCCGGTTTCAGCGCACCGCCTGGGTCTGGGTCACCTTCGCGACCAGCTTGCCCGCGTCGTCGCGGACCTCGGTCTCGACCACGATGAACGACCGCCCGGCGTGCAGCGGACGCGACGACGCCTCGGCATGGCCCGACCGCACGGCGCGCAGGAAATTGGTCTTCGATTCGACGGTGGTGGTCGCCTGGGCGCCCTCGGGCAGATTGAGGAACGCGCAAACCGCCGCGGTGGAGTCCGCCAGCGCCATCAGCACTCCGCCGTGCAGCGCACCGCCCAGTGTGCACAGTGTCTCGTCCCAGGCGATGCGGCTGCGGACCAGCTCGGGGCCGTGTTCGAGCACCTCGATGCCGAGGCGTTCGGTGAAGGGCATGGATCGGTGGAACAGCTGGGTACCCGCGTCATCGGCCATGACAGAAGCAAACCCGGAACGAGGGGTGGTCGGCAAGCGCGTACACGCGGGCGCCGCCCGGTGGTCTCCCGGCACGGTCGTGTCCGCGGCCGGGAGATCCCGCGGACTTCCGGCCCCTGGATCGGGCTCTCCGCGAGGCCGGCCGGGGACGGCCCGGAGTTCCGCCGGCGGTGCCGCGCGCCGGTGTGGTGACCGGCGCCTGCGGCGGTCGCGGTAGCATCCGGGGGCTCGACGGGTGACGAGGAAACCGGTGGAACTCCGGTGCGGTCGCGCCACTGACACAGCCAGACCCTCTCCGGCGAGCACACAACCCCCCACGGGCGCGTCACCCCAGGAAGGTCATCGCTGTGATTCTGCTGCTGTCCACCTCCGATACGGATCTGCTGAGCGCGCGCGCCAGCGGCGCCGAGTACCGGTGGGCCAATCCGGCCCGATTGCTGGTGGAGGATCTGCCCGGCCTGCTCGCGGGCACCGACCTGGTGATCGTCCGGATCCTCGGCGGCAAGCGGGCCTGGGAGGACGGCCTGGCCACGGTGCGGGCGAGCGGGGTGCCGGTGGTGGCGGTGGGCGGCGAGATGGCCCCCGACGCCGAACTCATGGAGTGCTCGACCGTGCCGGTCGGTGTGGCCGCCGACGCGCACAACTACCTGGCGGCCGGCGGACCGCGGAATCTGCGCCAGCTGCACAACTTCCTCTCCGATACCGTCCTGCTCACCGGGCACGGGTTCGAACCGCCGGTGCAGTTGCCCGCCTGGGGCCGGCTCGAACGCGTCGCGCGGCGTCCCGAACCGGTGGCCGGGAAGCCCACGGTCGGCGTCGTCTACTACCGGGCCCAGCATCTGGCCGGGAACACCGGCTATATCGACGCGCTGTGCGGCGCGATCGAGGAAGCCGGCGCGGTGCCGCTGCCCGTCTACTGCGCCTCCCTGCGCACCGCCGAACCCGACCTGCTGGCCACCCTCCGGCAGGCCGACGCGCTGGTGGTCACCGTGCTGGCGGCCGGCGGCAGCAAACCAGCGCTGGCCACGGCGGGCGGCGACGACGAGGCCTGGGATATCGGCGCACTGGCCGAACTGGATGTACCGATCCTGCAGGGCCTGTGCCTGACCGGCGGCCGCGCGCAGTGGGAGGCCAACGACGACGGGCTGTCGCCGCTGGACGTGGCGACCCAGGTGGCGGTCCCGGAGTTCGACGGCCGGATCATCACGGTGCCGTTCTCCTTCAAGGAGTTCGACGAGGACGGACTGTCCACCTACGTGCCCGACGCCGAACGCGCCGCCCGGGTGGCCGGGATCGCGGTGCGGCACGCGCGGCTGCGGCATATCCCCGCCGACCGCAAACGCCTGGCGCTCATGCTGTCGGCCTATCCGACCAAACACGCCCGCATCGGTAACGCCGTCGGACTCGATACGCCGGCCAGCGCCATCGCGCTGCTCACCGAATTGCGCTCCGCCGGATACGATCTCGGCGCCGCGGGCGAGGTGCCGGGCCTGGAAGAACGCGACGGGGACGCGCTGATGCACGCGCTGATCGCCGCCGGCGGGCAGGATCCCGACTGGCTCACCGCCGACCAGCTCGAGGGCAACCCGGTGCGGATCGGCGCCGACGTCTACACCGCCTGGTTCGAGACTCTGCCGCAGGAGCTGCGCACCGCGGTCGTCGAGGCGTGGGGACCACCGCCGGGTGAGCTCTATGTCGACCGTTTCACCGATCCGCGCGGTGAGATAGTCATCGCCGCACTGCGATTCGGCAATGTGGTGCTCATGGTGCAGCCGCCGCGTGGTTTCGGCGAGAACCCGGTCGCCATCTACCACGACCCCGATCTCCCGCCCAGCCACCACTATCTCGCCGCCTACCGGTGGCTTTCCGCCGATGCCGAGGCCGGCGGTTTCGGCGCGGACGCGATGGTGCACCTGGGTAAGCACGGCAATCTGGAATGGCTGCCCGGTAAGACCCTGGGCATGTCCGCGGCGTGCGGTACCGACGCCGCCCTGGGTGACCTGCCGCTGATCTACCCGTTCCTGGTGAACGATCCGGGGGAGGGCACCCAGGCCAAACGCCGCGCCCACGCCACCCTGGTGGATCATCTGATCCCGCCGATGGCGCGTGCCGAGAGTTACGGCGATATCTCCCGTCTCGAGCAACTGCTCGACGAGCACGCGAACATCTCCGCGTTGGACCCGGCCAAACTGCCCGCCATCCGGCAGCAGATCTGGACGCTCATGCGCGCCGCGAAGATGGACCACGATCTGGGGCTGGCCGAACGCCCGGACGAGGAATCCTTCGACGATATGCTGCTGCACGTCGACGGCTGGCTGTGCGAGATCAAAGATGTCCAGATCCGCGACGGCCTGCACATTCTCGGCCGCGCCCCGGCCGGTGACGGCGAGGTCGACCTGGTCCTGGCCATGCTGCGCGCCCGGCAGTTGTGGGGTGGGGAGCAGTCGGTGCCGGGGCTGCGGGAGGCGCTGGGGCTCAGCGAATCCGGTGGGGAGGCGCGGGAGCGGGTCGATACGGTCGAGGCGCGTGCCCGGGAACTGATCGTCGCGCTGCAGGCCGCCGGGTGGGCGCCCGAGGCCGTGGACCGGCTCGTCGACGAGCACGCGAACGAACTGTTCGAAACGGCCGGCGGCGATCGCGCGGCGGTCGCCGCAGTGCTGCGTTTCGCCGCGACCGAGGTGGTCCCGCGGCTGCGCGGGACCGGCGTCGAGATCGACCGGGTACTGCATGCGCTGAACGGCGGTTTCATCCCCGCCGGCCCGAGTGGTTCGCCGCTGCGCGGTCTGATCAATGTGCTGCCGACCGGCCGTAACTTCTACTCCGTGGACCCCAAGGCCGTACCGTCGCGGCTGGCCTGGGAAACCGGGCAGGCCATGGCCGAATCACTGCTCGAACGCTATCGGGCCGACCACGGCGAGTACCCGCGCTCGGTGGGCCTGTCGGTCTGGGGCACCTCGGCCATGCGCACCTCCGGCGACGATATCGCCGAGGTACTCGCCCTGCTCGGCGTGCGCCCGGTCTGGGACGAGGCCAGCCGCCGGGTCACCACCCTGGAGGTGATCGACCCCGCGGAACTGGGCCGGCCGCGCGTGGACGTGACGGTACGGATCAGCGGATTCTTCCGCGACGCCTTCCCGCATGTTCTGGCGCTGCTCGACGACGCGGTCCGGCTCGTGGCCGATCTCGACGAACCCGCGGAGACCAACTACGTCCGCGCCCACACCCGCGCCGATCTCGCCGAACACGGTGACGAGCGCCGGGCCACCACCCGTATCTTCGGGTCGAAACCGGGCACCTACGGCGCCGGACTGCTCCAGCTGATCGATTCCAAGAGCTGGCGCACCGACGATGATCTCGCGCAGGTATACACCACGTGGGGCGGCTACGCCTACGGGCGCGATCTCGACGGCGCTCCGGCGGCCGACGATATGCGTACCGCGTACCGGCGGATCGCGGTGGCCGCGAAGAACACCGATACCCGCGAGCACGATATCGCCGACTCCGACGACTACTTCCAGTACCACGGCGGGATGGTCGCCACGGTGCGCGCGCTGACGGGGAAGAGCCCGGAGGCCTATATCGGCGACAGCACCCGCCCGGACGCGGTCCGCACCCGCACGCTGTCGGAGGAGACCACGCGCGTCTTCCGGGCCCGGGTGGTCAATCCGCGCTGGCTGGAGGCCATGCGCCGGCACGGTTACAAGGGCGCTTTCGAGATGGCGGCCACCGTGGACTACCTGTTCGGCTACGACGCGACCACCGATGTGATCGCCGACTGGATGTACGAGAAGCTCTCCGAGAGCTATGTGTTCGACGAGACGAACCGCAAATTCATGGAACGGTCCAACCCGTGGGCGTTGCACGGTATCGCCGAACGGCTGCTCGAGGCGGCCGAACGGGGGATGTGGGCGAGTCCGGAGCCCGACACGCTGGACCGGCTGCGCCAGGTGTACCTGGAGACCGAGGGCGAGCTGGAATAGGCCGGCGTCAGAGGGTCCAGCTGCTCTGCACGAAATAGTCGCTGGTGGCGAAGATGATCTGCGCCGGTGTCTGCTGCTGGTCGATGCCGAACGCGACCAACCCGTGGCGGGGCTGCCCCGGCTCGAGGAACCCGGCCGGGAATTCGCCGGGAACGTCGGTCAGCGGATACACCGTCGTACCCTCGGCGGTCACCATGCGCAGGTCGAGGGTCGGCAGGAAGTAGGGGTTGCCCGCGGTCTGCTCGGCGGTCACGTGGTAGACCAGCACGCGCTGTCCGTCGGCGCGCGGTTCGACCACCGCGTCGGCGGGGTCGATCGTCACGGCCATATCGCCGCCGGTGTGGACCGGGAAGGTGGTACCCAGCGGTCCGGAGGGCACCGAATCCTGTTCGGCCGCCACCGGCGGTTCGGGGATCACCGGTCTCGGTTCGGCGCCGGCTGTGGTCGCGGAGACCAGCGGGAGAACGACGGCAGCGGCGGCGAGCACGGTCTTTTTCACGGTGGGTCCTTCGGGGTCGTCGGCGCCCGGGGCGCGGTATCGGTGCCGGCACGCCGTTGGCCGGTCGGGCGGTCGGCGTCGCTGGACGCCGTGTCCGGGCGGGCCGCAGCCGTTGGTCACGGGGGGGCGGCGGCCCTTCGCGAGCCTAGAAGCCCCGCGGCCGCCGACACACCCGGGGAAACCGATCTTGCCGAACATGTGATGTTCGATCTTGCCGAGACCGCATCGTGACCCGGGGCGAGCGAGCGACGCGCAACGACAGATCACACGGTGTTTCCGCCGGTCGGCGTGGTGTCGTCGAACAGATCCCCGGCAGCCGCCACCGCCCGGGCGAGTACCGCCGGGTCGGTCGCCAGTCCGCCCACGATCTCGTCGACGGCCCGTAGCCCCGCGCGGTCCAGTAGTCGCTTCTCGTTGGTGACCCACTCCCCGCGAGCCGCCAGCACGGCGTGTGCTGTCTGCGCGGCGGCGGTGGCCAGCGCGCCGGCGACTTCTGTCGCCTGCCCGCGCCGGACGTAGGCGTCGCGGGCGTAGCGCAGTGTCATGGTCGCGCGGTCGCGCCATATCGGCGGTGCCGTGCGGCGTAACGCGGCCGGGTAGACGGGACGGGGCAGAGCGCCGTGCAGAACCTGGTTGACGGCGAGTTCGGCGACCACGAGATAACTGGGGATCCCCGCGAGGTGGAACATGAGCGGTTCCCAGTGGAAGCGACCCTGCCGGGACTCGCCGAGTTCGTATTCGACGACGTCGAGGTCACGATAGTGAACGTCCACGTGCCGGTCGTCGATCACGAGCCAGGCTCCGCCGTTGAACACGCCTCCGCCCCAGCCACCGACCTCGGAGACCTCACCCGCCCAGCCGACAGCGCGCAGATCCGCCGGGTCGAAATCGCCCCGGTAGTAGACCGCGAAGTCCCAGTCGCTGTCCGGGGTATGGGTGCCCTGCGCGCGCGAGCCGCCGAGGGTGACGGCGTGCACCGCCGGCAGGGCCGCCAACCGGTCGGCGACATGGGCGAGGAACTTTTCGTCGGTCACAGATATCCGTTCATGGCATGGGGGATTCGGTGGTCGCCGGTCGGCATCGCCGGACCGGACTCGCTGCCGTTCGCCGGGATCGCGGGCCGAAAAGTTCACGGCCGCAGACCCGGGAGGTCACCGGAATGGTATCGAGAGCCCGCACTGTGCGGGCGCCCGATACCGGCGATCCCTCGTCACCAGGGCACGGGGCCGTCCTCGCCGAACATGCCCGCCGTGGGGCCGTCGGCGCCGAGGGTGGCCAGGCGCACCAGCACCGCGGCGCCTTGCGCGACCGTGAGGAAGCCGGTGTGGTTGTTGCTGTCCGTGTCGACGTAGCCCGGGCAGGCGGCATTGACGAGAAAGCCGTCCTTGCGCAGTTCGTTGGCGTAGTTCACGGTCAGCGCCGCCAGCGCGGACTTGGAAGGGTTGTAGGCGGCCGAGGGCAACAATCCCGCGAAAGGCCCGTCCGGGTCGCTGATCAGGGTCAGCGACGCGGCATGACTGCTCACATTCACGATGCGCGGCGCCGTTGACCGCCGCAACAGCGGCAACATCGCGTTGGTCACCGCGATAACCCCGAACACATTGGTCTCGAACACCGCGCGGACCATCCGCAGATCGACAGTGCTGGGCACCTGATCGTAGGCGTCCTGCGGCGAGATCTGCCCGGAGCCGGTGATTCCGGCATTGTTGATCAGCACATCGAGACGGCCGAAACGCTCCTCGATCTGTTTCGCCGCCTCCGCGACTCCGGCCGGGTCCGTGACATCCAGGACAACAGCATGTACGTCGCCACCCGCCGCGCGCAGCGTCGCCGCGGCCTCCTCTCCCCGCTGCGGATCTCTGGCGCCGAGCACCACGGTCGTACCCAGCGCGGCGAGTTGTTCGGCGGCCCCGCGCCCGATCCCCTTGTTCGCTCCGGTGATCAGCGCGACTTTCCTGCCGGTGTTCTGCTCGCTCATGGTCGGACTCCTTGCTTCGTCGTGTATCGAACGAACACAAGACGCCGACCGGCCGAACTCCATAACAGAGCGGCTGTATGTCGTAGGTCACCGATCGACGGATTCGGTCGATCTCCGCGCGGGCACCTCGGCCCCCCGGATGAGGTGCGCTCGGGCCGGGCCGCTGGTTGCGGCTCGTCGGCCGTCAGCGACGGTGGTGGGATTCGTCCACATCCGGGGGTGGCGCGGGTTGCTGGGCGCGTAGCCGGGCTTCCAACCCGTCCAGCAGGCACAGCAGCCCGAAATCGAAGCCGAGCGCATTGCCGACCGCGGAATCCTCGGGCTTGAGCGTCCGGTAATCGGCGCGCATCTCCGGATAGTCCGCGCTGAGTTCGTCCAGCATCCGCATCACCTGGCCACTGTCCACGGGGCCACCGTGGGCCTTCTCCATCGCGATCAGCGGCACGACCTGGCCGAGTACGAAACTGGTGACGGTGCCACTGGCCAGGTAGACGTCGAAGCCCCGGAAACCCGCTTCGGTGAAGGCTCGGCGCAGCCGCTCGGTCAGCCGGAAGGCCTGCGGGCCGACACTCGGTATCTGGAAAATGAGCGTCGCCGCCCATGGATGCGACAGCAACGCACCGCGGAAGTTGTAGGCGAAGGTGCTGAGCAGTCCGCGCAGGCCGGAGGCGGATTCCAGCCCGCCCTCGTCGATCGAACCCCAGATCTCGTCCAAGGCCAGTTCGAGAAGTTCATTCTTGTTCGCCACATGCCAGTACAGGCTGGTGGCGCCCGCCCCGAGTTCGGCGCCGAGTCTGCGCATGCTGAGCCCCTCGAGACCCTCTTTGTCCAGGACTGCCAGTGCGGCGCGCACGATCTGGTCCCGGCTCAGGCCCGAGGTCCTGGTCCGGCGGGGTGCACGGGTCCACACACTTCTGAACTGCTCGGTCACCCCTTGATCTTAAACGCACTCGCACAGCGTTCGATACTGTCGTACAGTGTGCGAGTGAACTCGAACACTGTACGAGATCCCCGCCGCTGGCTGATTCTCGCCGCGCTGTGTCTCGCTCTGCTGGTGCTCATGATCGACAGCACCGTGCTCACCATCGCGATCCCCTCACTGATCCGGGAACTCGACGCGACCCCCTCCGATATCCAGTGGATTCTGGATTCCTATGTGCTGGTCTTCGCCGGGCTGCTGCTCACCGCGGGCAGCCTGTCCGACCGGTTCGGCCGCCGGCTGATGCTGATCCTCGGCCTGATCGTGCTGGGGGTGGGTTCACTGGGCGCGGTCCTGGCCACCGAACCCTGGCAGGTCGTCGCCGGCCGGGCCGTCATGGGTGTGGGCGGCGCCCTGCTGATGCCCTCGACGCTGTCGATCCTGATGACCACCTTCGACGAGAGCGAACGCCGGATGGCGCTGGCCGCCTGGTCCGCGGTGTCGATCCTCGGTATCGTCGCCGGTCCGACGCTGGGCGGTCTGCTGCTGCAGCACTACTGGTGGGGCTCGGTCTTCCTGCTGAACATCCCCGTGGCCGTCCTCGCCATCGCGGCCGCTCTGGTGCTGATGCCGGAGACCACCGGCGAACAGCGTCCGATCGATGCGGTGGGCGTGGTGCTGTCGATCCTCACGCTCGCCTCGACCGTGTACCTGATCATCGAGCGCGAGTGGAACCTCGCGGTGCTGATCCTTGCGGTCGTCTCCGCCGCCGCGTTCGTCCTGTGGGAACGCCGGCAGGAGCATCCGATGCTGCCCCTGGGGCTGTTCGCGAACCGCGATTTCACCGGTACCTGCGCCACCGTGCTGCTGATGGTGTTCGGTATGGGCGCGGTCATGCTGATGCTCACCCAGTACCTGCAGTTCGTCCTCGGGTACGGGCCGATGAAAGCAGGTCTGGCCCTGCTGCCCTACGCGCTGGCCGGCGCGGTATGCAACGGGCTCGGCGCCACCCTCGGCAAGAACCTCGCTAACAAGACGCTGATCGTGGCGGGATTGTCGGTTATGGCCGCCGCCTTCGCGATACTGGCCGCCGGTACCGGCTATCTGTGGGTCCTGGCCGCCATGCTGGTCATGGGTATCGGCGGCGGTCTTGCCGGCCCGGCCGCCTACACCGCCATCATGAACGCCATTCCGCTGCGGCACGCGGGCGTCGGCTCGGCCCTGAACGACACCCTGCAGCAGGTGGGCATGGCGTTGAGTATCGCCATCCTGGGCAGCGTACTGGCCGGCGTCTTCACCGCGCGGATGCCCGCCGACGCGCCCGGGGCCGCCCGGGAATCCATCGGCGCGGCATTCGAACTCGGGTACGCCGACGCCGCGAAGACAGCGTTCACCGACGCGGTGTCGGTGGGGGCATGGGTGGGTGCCGGGTTCACCGTGGCGGCCGCCCTGCTCGGGGCGCTCATCCTGCGGGCCCGCCCACAGCCGGCCGGGAGCGAAGAACCGGCCGTGGAAATCCCGGTACGCAATCCGTGACGCGCGACCACGGTCGGCCTACCGTGTAGCAATGAGCTGGGACCAGCTGGCGCAGGCCAAATATGTTTCGCTGACCACCTACAAGAAGGACGGCTCGCCCGTCGGGACGCCGGTCTGGGTGGCCCCCGACGGCGACCGCCTCCTGGTGTGGACGAACCCGACCTCCTGGAAGGTCAAGCGGATCCGCCGCAACCCCGAGGTGACCCTGCAGGTCTCGGACAGCAGGGGTCGCACGAAGGGTGGGGAGGTACTGCCCGGCGCCGCCGAGATCCTGGACGCCGCGGGTACCGAGCGCACCCGGGAGGTGGTCGGCCGGAAATACGGCCTGATCGGCAAGCTCATGATCCGCGGTCACAAACTGCTGCGCGGGGCGGACGGGTCGGTCGGGGTCGCGATCACCCAGCGATAGACCTCGGCGGCCGAGCGTGCCGGGGCCCGGGTTCGCTCGGCGCCACGGCTCGAGGCGATCGGGTCACGGCGGACATGGTGAATCGTGGACAACAATCCCGGACCTGGCTAGCGTGCGCGAGGGACCGGCCGGGGCAGACCCGGCCGGCGCATCGAGTAGCGAGGTTCCGGATGCACCCGTTCCGCAAGGCCGTGGAGGAGCGCGATACCGCCGCCATCGAAGCATTGCTGGCCGACAATGTGGTGTTCACCAGCCCGGTGGCGTTCAAGCCGTACCCGGGTAAACCCATCACCGCGGCCATTCTGCGCGGTGTGCTGCGGGTGTTCGAGGATTTCCGCTACATCCGGGAGATCGCCGATCCCGGCGGCCGCGACCACGCGTTGGTATTCGAAGCGACGGTCGCCGGTAAGCGGCTCACCGGGTGCGATTTCCTGCACTTCGACGAAAACGGCAAAATCGACGATTTCATGGTGATGGTGCGTCCACTCTCGGCGGCGTCCGCGTTGGCCGAGGCCATGGGCGCGCAGTTCGACCGGATCCAGAGCGAGGCGATCGCCGCGAGTACGGAGTCGTAGTAGCGCACCGGTACGGGGACATGGAGGGCGCCGCCGGGCAGGAACCCGTAGGCACCGCACCTGCCCGGTAGGTCCGGTCGATCAGCTGGTGAGCGGCGACCCGTTGGGCTGCAGCGCGGGCCCGACCGCCCGCAGCGTGCCGGGTTTGCGGCCCTTGCCCCAGCCGATCTGCGCGCGATAGCTGCCCAGCAGCCCGTTGCGGGCCAGCTCCTCCTGGTCACCGGCCATCGAGGATTCCGGTTCCGGGGTGGTGCGTGGGGAGACGAACAAGGCGTCGGCCGGGCAGTTCGCCTCGCACTGGAAACAGGTCTGGCAGTCGCTGTGCCGGCTGATCACCGGGATGCCGTCGACACCGCGGTCGAACACATTGGTGGGGCACACGGCGATGCACTTGTCGCAGGCGATGCAGCGCTGCGCGGACACGAGTTCGATCACGACGCCACCGCCGCGGGGATCGCCACCTGTTCCGGCCGCACCCAGATCCGGTCCAGCCCGCCGGTGATCAGCCGATGATGCAGACCGGGGTCCTGGTCGGGGAAATCCAGCCGTTTCGCCATGCCCCGGGTTTCGGTGCGGGCCAGCGCCGCCCGGTACATCCAGCGGGCGTGCGCGGTCATCGCCGCGGCCTGCCGGGTGCGCACCCGCTCCGCGCCGTCGCCGCCGAGGGATTCGCGGATCTCCGACCAGAGCGCGTCCAGGACGGTCAGCGATTCGGTGAGTACGCTGCCGCGCCGCAGATAGTTCTTGTCGTAGGGCAGTACCTCGCGCTGGACGGCAGCCACCACCTGCCGCGGATCGTAATCGATCCGGCGGCCTTCGGGCCGGGCACCCGCCTCGCCGATTCCGGTCACCCGGCGCCCTGCCGCACCGGCCCCGAGCGACAGGGCGTACCGGGCGGCGCCGCCACCCGCCCAGGTACCCGAGGAGATCGCCCAGGCGGCATTGTGACTGCCGCCGCCGGTGAAACCGCCGCAGATCAGTTCACGGGTCGCGGCGTCGCCGGCCGCGTAGAGGCCCGGCACACTGGTACCGCATTCGTCGGTGACGAGCCGGATACCGCCGGTGCCGCGGACGGTGCCCTCGGCGATCAGGGTGATCGGGAATTTTTCCGTGAACGGGTCGATGCCGAGCCGGTCGAAGGTGAGGAAGAAGTTCGGCTGGGCCCGCCGCATGGCGGCCCGGGCCGGTTCGTCGGCCTGATCCAGGCGGCAGTAGACCTTGTCGCGCAACAGTTCCGCCGCGATGGGGGAGCGGTTGCGGCCGCCGGCGCCCTCGAGCACACTGCCGTCGGCGCGGTAGAAGGTGGCGAAATGATAGAACGCCGTCTTGGTCACCGAGGTGCCCTCGGGCGCGATGCCATAGGCGTTCGAGAATTCCATCCCGGACAGTTCGGCCCCGGCCTCGACCGCGAACAGCGCGCCGTCACCGGTGTTCACATCGCAGCCCAGCGCCTTGGATTGGAAAGCGCACCCGCCGGTCGCCAGCACCACCGCACCGGCCCGGACCCGGTAACTTTCGCCGGCCTGGCGCCGGTAGCCCGCGGCCCCGGCGACCGCGCCCGCCGTGTCGACCAGGAGTTCGGTGACCGGGCTGTGGTCGAGGATCCGCACACCGGCCCGGCGTACCCGGATCCGCATCCGCCGCATGTACTCCGGCCCCTGCAGTCCATTGCGCAATTGCTTTCCGTCCGGCCCCACGGGGAAGGGAAACCGCGCCTGGTCGGCGAGTTCGTTCAGCCGCTCGTAGGTTTCGTCGAGAACCCGCTCCGACCAGCGCCGGTCGGCCAGATAGCCGCCCAGGTCCGCGCGGCTCGCGATCGCGGCCTCGCGGGCGACCGGGTCCGGCGGGACGTACCACACGCCGGTGCCGGCCGAAGCGGTGGCGCCGCTGGTCCCGCAGTAGCCCTTGTCGGCGAGCATCACGTCCGCGCCGGCGCGTGCCGCACGCAGCGCCGCCCAGGTGGCGGCGGGGCCACCACCGATCACGAGTACATCGGTGCTCAGCTCGTGCACATCCGTCATTCGAATCCCTCGTTCGGCGACCGCGTCCACCTCGGCGCAGCGCGGGTCACAGTGACGAATGCCAGGCTGCACCCGGGCCATCCGGCGGACAACGATTGGAATCGCGGGTAGTGCAAATCTCGTCGCCGACGGCCGGCGTCGTCATGATCACGCCATGCGTAAACGTGTGCCGGCCTTGCTCTTCGCGCTGCTCGCGGCCGTCTCTCTGGTGTCGGCATGCGGCACCTCGTCGGAAGCCCGGACGACCGAGGACGGCCGGACCCTCATCCGGTACCAGGGCTGGGCCGGCCAGGTGACCTATCCCGAGCTCGCCGCCGATCTGGGCTATTTCGACAAGGTGGCGCTGGACTGGGTCGGCAATACGACCAGCGGCCCGCAGGACATCCAATCCGCGGCCACCGGCGCCACCGATATCGGCGGAGCGTTCAACGGCGCCGTCGTGAAACTCGCCGCCGCGGGTTCTCCGATCACCTCGGTGATCAGCTACTACGGCTCGGACAAGGAAAACTTCACCGGGTACTACGTACTGGACAACAGCCCGATCCGCAGTGCCCGCGATCTGATCGGCAAGAAGTTCGGGGTGAACACCCTCGGCGCACACCACGAATTCGTGGCCCGTGAGTGGCTGGCCCGGCAGGGGCTGTCCAACGACGAGATCGACCGGGTCGAATTGACCGTGGTACCGCCGGTCAATGCGGAACAGGCGCTGCGGCAGGGCCAGATCGATGCGGTCGCGCTGTTCGATATCTGGCGGGACGAGGCGGTGGCCCGGGGCGGGGTCCGGCCGCTGTTCACCGACGGCGACCTGTTCGGTGCGTTCAGCTACGGCACCTATATCGTTCGCGACGATTTCCTGGCCCGTAACCGCGACGCGGTCGCGGATCTGACCCAGGGCACCGCCCGCGCGATCCGCTGGGCCCAGACCACCCCGCGTGATCAGGTGATCGCGAAGTTCAAGGACATCATCACCCGCCGCGGACGTGAGGGCGAGAGCCCCGACAAAGCGAACTACTGGAAGAGCACCGGTGTCGCCGGGCCCGGCGGTGTCACGCGGGAGCAGGAGATCCAGCTGTGGATCGACTGGCTGGTCCGCAACGGTGAGCTGGAGAGCGGGAAGCCGTCCGCGAAGGACCTCTACACCAACGAGTTCAATCCCTATGCCAACGGCACCTATCCGGAGAACGCCGGACCGGACGGCAAGGTGGTCGGGTAGCGCGGCCGACCCGAACGTATGACATCCACCTGGATAAGGCTGCGTCCGCTGCTGCCCACAGTTTTCCTCCCGTCCGCGGTGTTCGGTATCGGCCAGGGCGCCGGTTCCCCCGTGATCGCCCTGACCGCCCGGGATCTCGGCGCCTCGGTGGGCGTGGCCGGGGTGATCGTGGCCCTCGTCGGGCTCGGCGCGGTACTGGGCGATCTTCCGGCCGGGCGGGTCGTGGCCCGGTTCGGCGAGCGGCGGTCGATCATCGCCGGATCGCTGATCGGCAGCACCGGGGTACTGCTGTCGCTGCTGGCCTGGACGCCCGCGGTGCTGGCGGTCGGCGCAGTGCTCACCGGGGTCTCCAACGCGGTGTGGGGGCTGGCGCGGCAGAGCTATCTCGCCGAGGTGGTCCCGGTCGAGATGCGGGCCCGGGCCATGGCGACCTTCGCGCTGATGTGGCGGCTGGGCTTTCTCATCGGCCCCTTCGCGGGGGCGCTGGTGATCCTCGGGGTGGGGACCCGTGGCGGATTCGCAGTACAGCTGGCCGGCGTGATCGTCTCCGGTTATCTGATGTCGCGGGTGCCCGATCCGCCGCGCGCCCACGACGCCCCGGCCGGCGGAGTGTCGCTGGGCACGATCCTGCGCCGGCACCGGCGGCTGTTGGCGACACTGGGCACCGGATCACTGCTCATGGGCGCGGCCCGCGCTTCCCGGGAGGCGGCGCTTCCGCTGTGGGCCGACCATATCGGCCTGGACGCCGCGTCGGCGTCGCTGGTGTTCGGTCTCGGCGCCGCGTTCGATCTGCTGTGTTCGTATCCGGCCGGGCAGCTGATGGACCGTTACGGCCGCCGGTTCATCGCGGTACCGTCGCTGCTGATCATCGCGCTGTCCTATTTCCTGCTGCCGCTGGCCGGCGATGTGTGGACCATCGGTGCGGTGGCCGTGATCATGGGGATCGGCAACGGTTTCGGTAACGGCGTGATCATGACCCTGGGCGCCGATGTGGCCCCGGCCGCCACCCGCGCGGAATTCCTGGCGGCCTGGCGGCTCACCCATGATTTCGGGATGTTCCTCGGGCCGTTGGCCGCCGGGGCCGCGGCCACCGTGGTCGCGCTGGGTGTCGCGGTGGCGGCTCTGGGTGTGGTCTCGGTGACCGGCGCCGCGGTGATGTTCCGCTACATCCCGCGATTCGTTCCGGCTCCCGGTCGTTGCGCACCCGATCTGGTCGCGCGATAGCCCGCGCTTCCGGCCAGGGCGCACCACCACGTCGGCTCCGGCCATGAGGTAGCGGTGGGCGGCGATACGAACCCCGCGGACACGCGAATTTTCTGCTTGCTAATCTGTGCAAATAGCAGGGCGACCGGAAGGCGGGAGCGATGCCGGGTTCGAGTAGGCCTCTCTATCAGATGAAAGCGGAGTTCTTCAAGACACTGGGGCATCCGGTGCGAATCCGGGTGCTGGAGTTGCTCAGTCGGCGTGAGCACGCGGTATCGGAGATGCTGAACGATATCGATGTCGAGGCGGCGAACTTGTCCCAGCAGCTGGCCGTGTTGCGGCGGGCGGGTCTGATCACCAGCCGCCGGGAGGGTTTGTCGGTGATCTACGAGCTGACCTCGCCGCAGGTGGCACAGTTGCTGACCACTGCGCGGGCCATCTTGACCGGGGTGGTGGCGGGCCAGGCGGAGGTTCTGGAACAGCCCGCCTGACAGCCGGTCGTCCGAGGCCCCCACGGCAGATGCCGGGTCGCCGGCGATATCATCCTGCTTGATTGCATAATTTCCTACATAGTCATCTAGTTGTTCACGGAGGAGATGGTGGTGGAGACCGATCACATGCTCGGGACAGCAGCGGTGGCCGCGCCCACCGGTCATGCGCAGATCCTGGCCTGGGTGGCCGAGGTGGTGGATCTGACGGCACCGGAGGATGTCGTGTGGTGCGACGGGACCCGGCAGGAGTGGGATCGGTTGACCGCGCGCCTGGTGGACAAGGGCGCCTTCGTGGCATTGTCGGCGAAGCCGAACTCGTTCTGGTGTGTCTCCGATCCCGAAGACGTGGCGCGGGTGGAGGACCGCACGTTCATCTGCTCACGGGATCGCCGCGACGCGGGGCCGACGAACAATTGGGTGGATCCGGTCGATATGCGCACGGTGATGACCGAGCACTATCGCGGCGCGATGGCCGGGCGCACCATGTATGTGATCGCGTTCTGCATGGGTCCACTCGACGCCGGGGACCCGAAATACGGTGTGCAGATCACCGATTCGGAATACGTCGCGGTCTCGATGCAGATCATGGCCCGCTCCGGGACACCGGTGTGGAACAAGCTCGGCGAGACAGCGGAGTTCGTCAAATGCCTGCACTCGGTCGGCGCGCCCCTGGGCCCGCGGCAACCGGATGTGGCGTGGCCGTGCGACCACACGAAGTACATCGCACACTTCCCCGAGGATCGCACCATCTGGAGTTACGGCTCCGGCTACGGTGGCAACGCCCTGCTGGGCAAGAAGTGCTTCGCGCTGCGGATCGCCTCGGTTCTGGCCCGCGACGAGGGGTGGCTGGCCGAGCATATGCTGATTCTCAAACTCACCTCACCGCAAGGCCGTACCCATTATGTGGCGGCGGCGTTCCCGTCCTCGTGCGGTAAGACCAACCTCGCCATGCTCGAACCCGCGCTCGATGGATGGAAGGCCGAAACGGTCGGCGACGATATCGCCTGGCTGCGGTTCGGCGCCGACGGGCGCTTGTACGCGGTGAACCCGGAGGCCGGGTTCTTCGGTGTAGCGCCGGGCACCGGCGCGAAGACCAACCCGAACGCGATCGTCACCATCGAGCACGGCAATTCGATTTTCACCAACACCGCCCTCACCGACGACGGTGACGTGTGGTGGGAAGGACTCACCGACACTCCGCCGTGGCATCTGACCGATTGGCGCGGCAACGACTGGACCCCCGAGTCGGCGACCGGTCCGGCCGCGCACCCGAACTCGCGGTATTGCACCCCGATCGAACAGTGTCCGTCGGTGGCCCCGGAATGGGACGACCCCACCGGGGTCCCGCTTTCGGCGATCTTCTTCGGTGGCCGCCGCGCCACCACGATCCCCTTGATCGCCGAATCCTTCGACTGGACTCACGGAGTGTTCACCGCCTCGGTGCTGTCCTCGGAGACAACCGCTGCGGCCGCGGGACAGGTCGGTGTGGTGCGGCGGGATCCGATGGCAATGCTGCCTTTTCTCGGTTACCACGTCGGTGACTACTTTGCGCACTGGCTGCGCCTGGGCGACACGGCGGACCCGGCGAAGCTTCCGAAGATATTCCAGGTCAACTGGTTCCGCCGCGATACGGACGGTCGGTTCCTGTGGCCCGGATTCGGGGACAACATCCGGGTGCTCGAATGGGCGCTGGAACGGATCGAAGGCACCGCCGCCGCGGACTGTACCGCTGTCGGCTACGTCCCGCTGCCGCACTCACTGGACCTGTCCGGGTTCTCCGATACCGAAAAACGCCGAGTCTACGCCGCGCTGGAGGTCCACCACGACGAATGGGCCGACGAGGTCGCCTCGATCGAGGACTGGTACGCGAGCATCGGCTCCGACACCCTGCCCGCACCACTGTGTGACCAACTCGCGGCGCTGAAGAACCGTCTGGCCCACATTCCGGCGCGGGCCGCCGGGGCATCGTGACCCGGCGCGCGCTACTGCCCACCCCGGCGGACTGGACACCCGCGCTGCGTAGCCCCGGCCCGGATCTGCTGGCCGGTGTCATCGTCGCCCTGGTCGCCCTGCCGCTGGCCCTGGGTTTCGGGATCAGCTCCGGGCTCGGCGCTGCCGCGGGGCTGGCCACCGCGATCATCGCCGGCGTCGTGGCCGCTGTCTTCGGTGGCTCCCGCTTCCAGGTCTCCGGCCCCACCGGCGCCATGACGGTCGTGCTGCTGCCCATCGTGGCCGAACACGGCGGCCCCGGTGTCCTCGCCGTCGGATTGATGGCCGGTGTCATGCTGGTCGTTCTCGCGCTGGCCGGAGTCGGTCGCGCGGTCCGTTACATGCCTGCCCCGGTAATCGAGGGATTCACCGCGGGCATCGCCGTGGTGATCGCCTTGCAGCAGGTCCCGCCGGCCCTCGGAATCGCCGACGCCGAGGGCGAAAAGATGTGGCAGCTGGCCTCCGACGCCATCTCCCACTATCTCGATCATCCCGACCCCGTCCCACCGGTGACCGCCCTGCTGGTCGCCGCCGCCGTCCTGGTCGGCGGACGTTACCTGCCAAAACTGCCCTTTGCGCTCGTCGCGATCGTGGTCGCCACCGTCGTCGCCGGAGCGGCCGGGCTCGACCTCATCCGCATCGGGGCACTGCCCGCCGGGTTACCCGCTCCATCCCTCGGGTTCCTCGACCCCACCCGGCTCGGGTCGCTCATCGCGCCCGCGCTGGCCGTCGCTGCGCTCGCCGCCCTGGAATCACTGCTGTCGGCCACCGCCGCGGACTCGATGTCGGTGGGTACCCGCCACGATCCCGACCGCGAACTGTTCGGCCAAGGCCTGGCCAATATCGCCGCACCACTGTTCGGTGGTGTCCCCGCCACCGGCGCGATCGCCCGCACCGCGGTCAACGTCCGCTCCGGCGCGCGCACCCGCCTCGCCGCCCTCACCCACGCGGTCGTCCTTGCCGCCCTGCTCTACCTCGCCGCCCCCCTGGTCGCCCACATCCCGCTGGCCGCTCTCGCCGGTGTGCTATTGGCCACCACGGTGCGGATGGTCGAAACCGCGTCCTTGGCCGCGATCGCTCGCACCTCCCGCGGTGACACCGCGATCATGGTGATCACCTTCGCCGCCACCGTCGCCTTCGACCTCGTCACCGCCGTCGCCGTCGGTGTCGGGATCGCGGTCCTGATCGCCCTGCGCACGGTCGCTCGCGAAGCACGCCTGCGCCGACTTCCCCTGGACGAGAGCGACCACCTCACCGAAGAACATGACCTGCTCCGCGACCACATCGTCGCCTACCGCCTCGACGGCCCCCTGTTCTTCGCGGCCGCCCATCGCTTCCTGTTCGAACTCGCCCACGTCTCCGACGTCCGCGTCGTCATCTTGCGCATGTCGCACCTCACCGCCCTCGACACCACCGGAATTCTCGCCCTCGAGGACGCCATCATCGAACTCCGGCGCCGCGGTATCACTGTGCTCATGTCCGGTCTGCGCGCCGAGCACCACCACCGCCTCGCCGCCTTCGGCGCCCTCCCCGGCCCCGACCACCTGTTCACCCACACCGACGACGCGGTCGCCTACGCCCGCGGCCACCTACCCGACGCTGTGGGCCGATGAGCCCTCCCGGCTGCTCGTCGAACCCGCTCAGCCCACCGGCAGCGGTGGTGCGGGCGGGAAGGTGACGGGGAGCGCGGCGAGGGTGCGGTGCAGCGCGCCCGGTCGCCAGACCAGTTCCGCCACCGGGACCGCGAGCCGCAGTTCGGGCAGCGCGTCGAGCAACTGGTCGATGGCCTCCTGCGCGATCAGATAGGCGGTCGGCTGGGCGGGGCAGGCGTGCGGTCCGGCACCCCAGGCCAGATGCGACCGGTTGCCGGCGTGGTGACCGGTCCCGATCTCCGGATCCTTGTTGCATCCCGCGAGACCGATCACCACCGGCTGATGGGCGGGCAACCAGACGTTGTCGACCAGAGTGGGCTGCCGCGGATAGGTGACACTGGCATTGGGTAGCGGCGGATCGTCGAACAGCACGTCGTCGAGCGCGTCCCGGGTCGCCAGCGCGCCGCCGAGCATCTCGTCGGCGAACCTGTCGTCGGTGAGGATCAGGCACAGGGTGTTGATGATCAGGCTCTGCATCGGCCCCATGCCGACGCCGTAGAGGGCGACCACCTGATGGGTCATCTCGGTCGCGTCGAGCGCCGCGGAGTGGTGCAGCAGCCGGGTGGTGACATCGTCGCCCGGTGCGGTGCGTTTGGCGTCCACCAGTTCCTGCACCGCCTCGCCGAACAACAGGTTCCCTTTCTCCGCGTCGACGCCGTCGAAGATGGCGGCGGTCGCGGCGGCGGCGCGATCGCTGATCTCGGGTGGGCAGCCGAGCATTGCGTTGATGACCTCGAAGGTCAGCGGGAAGGCGTACTGGGCGACCAGATCGGCCGAACCGGACTCGCAGAACCTGTTGATCAGGGGTGCCGCGCAGCGTTCGACGGTCTCACGCAGCCGGTGTAGATCCACTCCGGCCAGCGCCGCGGTGACGGCGCGCCGGTAGCGCGTGTGCTCGGCGCCGGCACTGCGCGGTGCGTTCGGCCGGTACTGCAGTACCGGCAGCACCGGGCAGTCGGCGGGGACGGTCTTCTCCCAGTGGCGGGGATCGGCGGGAAACCGGTCCGGGTCGTTGAGAATGCGGAGCGCCGCTCGGTATCCGATCACCAGGGTGGCGGGGACGCCGGGCGCCAGCTCCACCGGCACCAGGGTGCCGTGGCGTTCCCGCATCTCCTGGTAGGCGCGGTGCGGGTCGGCGGTGAATTCGGCGCAGTACAGCGGGTATCGCTCTTCATCGCCTCGACCGGGGCCCAGAGGTGACGGCACGGGGTCGGGCGGCGTGTTCATGGCGTGCTCCAAGCATATCGGCAGCCAACGCCAGAGCGAGGCAGAGACGTTGGCCCGGGGAACTGTTTCGGCCGGTCCGCTGCGCTGCGGGCACCAAGATCATAGGTCACTTCCCGCGTGGAAGGTTGCGCCCGGGTTGCCGTAGGTGGGCACAATGCCCATCGACTTTCGACAGTCGGTGTCATATTGTCGATCTACGGCAAAGGTGCAGATACGGCGCGTGATACGGAGTATCCCATGGGCAAATTGGATGGCAGGACAGCATTCGTCACAGGTGCCGCGCGGGGCCAGGGGCGCTCGCACGCAGTACGTTTTGCGCAGGAGGGCGCCGATATCATCGCCGTCGACACCACGGCCGAGGTCGCCAGCGTCCCGTATCCGCTGGCCGATGCCGCCGACCTCGCGGAGACCGTCCGCCTGGTAGAGGCCGCCGGTCGCCGCATCGTCGCCCGCGACGCCGATGTCCGTGATCTCGCCGCGCTGACCGCGGCGGTCTCCGCGGGAGTGGCGGAATTCGGTCGGCTCGATATCGTCGTCGCCAATGCCGGTATCTCCAGTCCGGCACCGACGCTGGAGATGAGCGAAGACGTCTGGCAGGACATGATCGATATCAACCTCACCGGGGTGTGGAAATCGCTCAAGGCCGCCGTTCCGCACATCATCGAGGGCGGCCGGGGCGGCTCGGTGGTGATCACGAGTTCGCTGGCCGCATACCACGCCAACGAGAACACCGCCCACTATGCGGCGTCCAAGGCCGGCCTGGTGATGCTGATGAAGGTGCTCGCCAAAGAGCTGGCCCCGCACGATATCCGGGTGAACACCGTGCACCCGACGACCGTCGCCACCCCCATGATCCTCAACGACGCCACCTATCGCCTGTTCCGGCCGGATCTGCCGAACCCGGACCGCGCCGATTTCGAAGAGGCGGCCCGCGCCCTGAACCGGCTCCCGGTGGTTGCCCTGGAGCCGGAGGACATCACCGCCACGGTCCTGCATCTGGTCTCCGACGACGCCCGCTACATCACCGGGACCACTCAGCAGATCGATGCCGGTGGGGCCCTCTGAACGCCGAGCGCGGATAGCCGTCCCGTTCGTTTCCGTTGCCCCCGCGCACCGGTTCCGCAACCATGGTCTCGGGTACGGTTCGAGCGCCGGAGTGCCGCGTAACCGGGCGCGGTGCCGGCGCCGCAGTCGGGTCGGTCGCCTGCCGGGATATATGAGCCATTCACCGTGCGGATCGTCAGAAACGGGCCACCAGGCGTGATCCGCCTTCCGCACACCGAACTGCCGGAGCGGGGGCCGGGCGGCCGCCGCCGCAAGGACTTCGCAAGGTTTTCTCGAGCGCGCCCGATAGGTTTGCGGATATGAGGCACGGAGTTGTCCGCCGGGTGCTGCTCGGCGCGGGGTGGTGTGCGCTGCTGGCCGGAACCTTCGGCCTGGCCCTCTATCTCGGGGGCTGGCAGCGGCGGGAACTGATCCTGCTGGCGGCGGGAGCGACGTATCTGATGCTGGGCGCCGTGGCGGCCCTGCTGCTGTTCCTGGCCGCGCGCGGATGGCGCAGCGCCGCGGCGGCGGTCGTCGTGCTCGCCGGGGTGCTGTGGACCCAGCTGCCGCTGTTCGTTCCGGACAGTCGGGCCGCGGCCGGCGCCGAACTGACCGTGCTCCAATCGAATCTCCTGTTCGGTGGGGCGGATACGACCGCGCTCGTGACCGCCGTCCGGGAGCGCGGTGTCGATGTGCTCACCGTGGACGAGCTCACCCCCGAGGCGGTCGACGCGCTGAGCGCGGCAGGTCTGGGCACGCTGCTCCCGCACAGCTACCTGGATTCCGGGCCCGGGGGCGGCGGCACCGGTATCTACAGCCGGTACCCGCTGTCGGATCCGGTGCGGCATCAGGGGTTCGTTCTCGGCAACCTGTCCGTGACGCTCATCCATCCCGCTCTCGGACCTGTCGCAGTGCACGCCTTCCACCCGCTCCCGCCGACCGCCGACGCCGCCGTCTGGGCGAAGGAGATGAGTGCCGTCGACGCCGTTCTGCGCGAATCACCGGGCCCGGCGGTGGTCGGCGCCGATTTCAACGCGACCAGCGACCACGCGGCCTTCCGCCGCCTGGTGAGCGGCGATTTCGCCGCCGCCGCGGAACAGGCCGGCGCGGGACGGCTGCTCACCTATCCGGCCGACCGAACCTGGGGTCCGCTGATCGGAATCGATCATATTCTGGTATCCGGCGGCACCACCGAGCACATCAGTACATTCACCCTCGCGGGTACGGACCACCGCGCCGTCGTGGCCCGCCTCCGGCTCACCCCCTGATCCGCCACCGCGCGGTCTCCCTTCCCTCGTAGATCCAGGAGAGAGCATGTATTCCGGCACCCGTCTGCGTACTGTCACCGGCACCGTGGTGATCGCCCTCGCGGCCGGCCTCGGTTCGGTCGCCTGCAGCAGCGACCGGTGGTGCGAATTCGACGCCACCGATACCAAGGTCGCCGATTCCTATTGCGAGAAAGGAACTCCCGGCTATGAATGGGAGCCCGACAGCGACGGCAAGAACAACAGCAAGAAGAAACCCAGCAAACCCACCACCTCCAAACGCAAGCACTGAGTGTTCGCGGCCGGCCCGTGCCCCTGAAAACCGGTGTCCCGGTCGCGAGTCGGTGAGTGCCCACCACAGGCGGTCGCTACCGGGAGTCGAGCGCTTCGATCACCCGGTGGGTGGCGGCGACCCGGGCGGGTATCGGGATGTTCCGGTTCATCAGCACGACGACGGCAATGGAACGATCGGGTACGAAAGCGACGTAGGCACCGAATCCGCCGGTGGACCCGGTCTTGTCGAACAATACCGGGCCGGCGGGTCCCCCGGCCGGTGTCACCGGCTGCGGCCGGTTGACGATCTCGGCCGAGTTACCGGCCTGTAGCGTCTCGGGCGAGGTGGGGTAGTCGAAGCGTTCCCACCCCAGCGCCTGTGTCATCGGGCCCACCCGGTAGTAGCCGTGCCGGGTCGCGTTCAGTGACCCGCGCATGCCGAGCGGAGCTCGCCGGTGGTCCATATTCGCCGCGACGAAGGACAGCAGGTCGGCAGCGGTCGTCTTCAGACCGTAGGCCTCGGTATCCCCGGGGCCGGGAGATACCCGCACCGGAGCACCCGATTGCGCATTCCCCCAGGCGTAGTCGTCCTGGCGCGGTGCCGGCACATCGAAGTAGGTGTGCCGGAGGCCGAGCGGTTCGAGCACCTCGCTGCGCATCGCGTCCTCGAACGACCGGCCGAGTGCCGCGCCGGTCACCTGTCCCAGCAGGGCCATGCCCGGGTTTCCGTAGAGACGCGTGGTACCCGGCCGGTAGGTCGGGTGCCACTGCTGGAAGTAGTGCCACATCTCGGCTTCTGTGGTCACCTCGGCTGGGAACTGCTGCGGCAGACCACCCGCGGTGTAGGTCGCGAGATCTCTGATCCGCGCGCTGTCGATCGGGCGATCGCGGAGCTGCGGCAGGTACCGGCCGGGAGTGGCGTCGAGGTCGAGGCGCTGCCGGGCCGCGGCGGAACCGGCCAGCAATGTGGTGAACAACTTGCTGATCGAGCCGACCTCGAAGATCGTGTGCTCGGTGACCGGGCGGTCACCGCCGGGTGCGGTGGTGCCGAATCCGAAGAGCCGCGTCCGGTCCCCGTGGATCACCCCCACGGCGATACCGGGAATCCCGTGGGCCTCGCGCAAAGCCGTGAAGGTCTCGTGCACGATGGTGTCCAGCGGATCGGCGGCTGCCGCCGGGGCGGGTGATTCCCCGGTGCACGCGGCCATGAGTAGGCCTGCGAGCAGGACGGCTGCCGCCCGGACCCACCGCGCGCCATCGGACACCCACGCCCCATCGGCGCGGCCCGGGCGCGGATGCCCGGCGCGATGCCCCGGCCTGCGCCCGCCGGATTCGTACGCTGCCTCGATATCTCGAAACCCCATGGGTGGCACGGTAGGCGAACGGCCCCGCGCCACCGGCTCGAGCACCGCGGTGAGGTCTTCCCGGTTGCCTGATCCGGCACCGGCCCGTACCTGAGCACTGCGGGCGCCGAGCGGTGCTTTTCTTCTGTTGTCGGCTGCTTCTACCGGTATCGATAGCCGGTGAACATCGATTGGACGCCGTAAAATAGAATGACCGGCGTTTCTGATTTCTGAGAGGTTGCCGGTGTCGCGGGTCCCGCACGAGTACGTCGCCTTCGCGAACCGTCTGTCCGGCTATGTCCAGACCTACGTCCAGAAGGTCCGGGCCGAAGTCGACGGTCTGATCGGTACCGGCACCGGGACCGGACCGGAGAAGCTGGTGGCCGGGGAC
>NZ_BAGJ01000096.1 GCF_000308775.1 Nocardia testacea NBRC 100365 | reverse complement strand
CGGCGCCGCGGGGTCGAGGCCCCCGAAGGTCCCGCCGTTCAGGCCTCGAGACTTGCGATGTGCGATGTGCGGTAGGCCGTCCATAGAGCGCGACCATTGAGCACCTTCGGCCAAGGAGGGACGGGACTCGACCCTTTTTCGGCCACGCCGAACTCGGCACCAAGAGGGTGCTGCTGCTGGTGAAAGCGCTCAGACGCCAGGCCGCCTGAGCGGTCGAGTCGGCATCCGATCAGGCCCTCGAATGCCGACGCAACCCCATGTGTCGAGTCTTACGAGACACCTCAAAGGGTTGAGGCCCGTCTCGCCGTTTCGGCCTCGAAGCGCATGCGCGAAGCGCGAGTCTCGAGGCCGAAACGGCGAGACCAAGGGGGCCTCAACCCCGCGACGCCGCAGGCGGCGCCGATAGACACTGCACTATTCTGCTTCGCGTGGCGATATCCAAGGTCGAGCGCCTGATGAATCTGGTCATCGCGCTGCTGTCGACTCGGCAGTTCCTGACTGCGGAGCGTATACGCGAGAGTGTCGCGGGCTACGAGGACTGCGCCAGCGACGAGGCGTTCAGCCGGATGTTCGAGCGCGACAAGAACGAGCTCCGGGATCTGGGCATACCGCTCGAGGTGGGCCCGTCCGGTCGTTTCTCGACGGTGGAGGGTTACCGGATCAACCGGGATGCCTATGAGTTACCCGATATCGATCTGACCAGTGAGGAGTCGGCGGCGGTGGCGGTGGCTCTGCAGATGTGGGAGTCGCCGGAGCTGGCGGCGGCCGCGGCGGGGGCGCTGCTGAAATTGCGGGCGGGGGGTGTGCACGTGGAGACCGATACCGCGTTCGCGGCCATTCCCGCCGTGCCGGCGCGGACGCGCGGGTCCGAGCCGGTGCTGGGTAAGTTGCTCGCGGCGATCGATGCCGGGCAGGCGGTACGGTTCGAGCATCGCGGCGCCAGTAACGCGCCGTATCTGATGCGGGATGTCGAGCCGTGGGGGGTGGTGACGTGGCGGGGACGCTGGTATCTGGTGGGGCACGATCGCGACCGGGACGCGGTGCGGACTTTCCGGCTGTCCCGGATCGGGGAGGAGATCACCGCGTACGGTCCGCGCAATGCCGTGCATCCGCCGGCGGGGACGGACCTGCGGGAGATCGTGACCCGGGTAACCGGTAGCGCGCCGGTCACCGGTTCGGCGACCATCTGGGTGGCACAGGGCCGGGGCCGGGATCTGCGCCGGATCGGCGAGGTGGTGGGTAGCCGGACCATCGGTGACCGGCCGGGCAGTGTGCTGGAGGTGCCGATCCGGTCGCAGTCCTGGCTGGCCCGGTTGATCACCGGGTTGGGGGCCGATGCGCTGGTGCTGGAACCGGCGGAGTTGCGGGCCGATGTGGTGGCGCGGTTGCGTTCGGTGATCGACCGGACGGAGGTGGCGTTGTGAGTACGCGGTTGTCGGCGCGGCTGTCGCGGCTGCTGAACATGGTCCCGTATTTCGTGGCCAATCCCGGGATCAGCGCGGCCGAGGCCGCGGCGGATCTGGGAGTGACGACCAAGCAGTTGATGGCCGACCTGAATCAGCTGTGGATGTGCGGGCTGCCCGGCTACGGTCCCGGTGACCTGATCGATCTGTCCTTTTCGGAGGAGAGTGTGCAGGTCACCTTTACCGCGGGTATCGAGCGGCCGTTGCGGCTGACCTCGATCGAGGCGACGGCGGTGCTGGTGGCGTTGCGGTCGATCGTCGATCTGCCGGGGATGGTGGATCCGACCGCCGCGCATTCGGCCATTGCCAA
>NZ_BAGJ01000097.1 GCF_000308775.1 Nocardia testacea NBRC 100365 | reverse complement strand
GGAACCCCGCCGGCGTTCCGCGGTGCCCGCTCGACCGCCGCGGCGGCCGGTCCCGCCGCCGTCCCGGCCGGTGCCCACCCGTCGGCACCGCACCGCCCACCGGCCGGTGGTGGCTCCGGGAACCGCGCCAGGACGGCCGTGCTGGCGGGTGCCGCCGCATTGGTCCTGGTGGTCATCGTGGGATTGCTGCTGGCGAACTTCACCGGCGGCGGCGACTCCGACGATCCGGCCGCGCTCGCTCCGGGCACCTCACAGGCTTTCGCTCCCGAAACCTCGGAATCCGATGCCGGGACCACCGCCCGGCCGTCGGCGACCACCACCGCCCCGCCCACCACCACTGCCGAGACCGGTCCGCCCTCGGCGGCGCGCGTCGAACAGTTCGTCCGGGGGTACTACGGTCTGCTGCCCGGCAATCCATCCGCCGCCTGGTCCCAGCTCTCGCCCGCGTACCAGGCCACTACCGGCGGCTACGCCGAGTACACCCGCTTCTGGTCGACCATCTCCGCCGTCAGCATCGGCGCGGTGACGCCCTCGGGTACAGGCTCGGCCGTGGCCACCATCACCTACACGATGAGCAATGGGTCGGTGCAGTCGGAGAACCGGTCGTTCCAGGTGGTGCCGGAGGGCGGTCAGCTGGTGATCACCGCGTCCCAGCTGCAGTGAACCGCCGCCCGAGACCTTCGACCCGGCCACGCTGCCGATAGGGTCGGCCCGGGGCGCCCGGTTTCCGGGAGAGGCGATGTGACCGACCGCGACGAAAGGCCGTACAGATGAACCGGGTTGCCGGCGTGCTGTGGGATATGGACGGCACCCTCCTCGATTCGGAGAAGCTCTGGGATATCGGGGTGCGGGAGCTGGCCCGGGAACTGGGCCGCGAGATGACCCAGGAGATCCGGCACGCCCTCATCGGGGCGTCCGGAGCCAACGCGCTGCGGATCATGTTCACCCAACTCGGTCTGCCCCCAGAGCCCGAGGCCGTGACGGCGGCGGGGCATTTCCTGGAACAGCGGGTCACGGAACTGATGACCGGGCCGATCCCGTGGCGGCCGGGAGCGGTGGAGGCGCTGGAGATGGTGCGTGCCGCGGGCCTGCCCACCGCGCTGGTGACCAATACCAAACGGTCACTCACCGAGCTGGCGTTGGAGACCCTGGGCCGCGATCGGTTCGACGTCTCGGTCTGCGGTGACGAGGTCCCGCACGGGAAACCGGATCCGGCCGTGTATCTGCGGGCGGCGGAGCTGCTCGGCCTGGAGCCCGGCGATTGTGTGGCCGTGGAGGATTCCGTCACCGGAGTGGCGGCCGCGACGGCCGCGGGGTGCGGGGTGCTGGTGGTTCCGTGCGAGATCCCCGTCGCGGTGCACCCCTCACGCGTGCACCGCGACAGCCTGATCGGGCTGTCCCGGGCCGACCTCGATGAGGTGCTGCGGACCTGCCGCGCGGTCGCCGCGGGCGATCCCGCCGTGCCCTGAACCGTCAGCTCTTTCCGTTTCGCGGGTCTTCGACCGCCACAGGTCCCGCTGGGTCCCGGCAGCGGCGTGCCCGGTCTCCCTCACCACCACTGTGATCAGGGACGATCAGCTGCGGTGAACAATGTTGCGGAACAACAAGACCGAACGGTCCGTGACCGGGCTCACCCGCTATCTCCGGCAAACACCGGGCGTGTCGCAGACAGTCCGATAACAATATCGCTATGGCCGCCACGGTGACCTTGAACGACATCGTCGACACATCCCGCTACCCGCTCGCGGATCCCGGCGACCCCGGCCGGCGTGCCGCGGTGGCGGCGGCCCGGGCCGATCTCGCCGCGGACGGCTGCACCGTCCTGCGCGAGTTCATCCGGCCCGAACTGCACGCCCTGCTCGCCGAGCAGGGAGAGCGAATGGCGCCGCACGCCTACTACCGAACCGAGCGGGTCAACGCCTACAACATCCCGCTGGACACCGAATTACCCGAGGACCACCCGGGCCGGATCGTGTTCGAACGCGGTAACGCCTTCGTACCACGCGACCGCATTCCTGCCGACGCGCTCATCCACCGCCTCTACACCGACGACCTGTTCCAGCGCTTCCTCGCCGACTGCTTCGGCCGGGACCGGCTGCACGAATTCGCCGACCCCCTGGCGGGGCTGGTCCTGAATGTGGTCTCGCCGGGGCAATCGCACCCGTGGCATTTCGACACCAACGAGTTCACCGTCAGCATGCTGACCGCCACCCCCGAGGCGGGTGGTGTCTTCGAATACTGTCCCGGTATCCGCTCCCCGCAGGCCGAGAACCTGGCGGATGTACACGCGGTCCTCACCGGCTCGGGTGAGCGTCTCATCCGCCGCCTGATACTGCGCCCGGGGGATCTGCAACTCTTCCAGGGCCGCTTCTCGCTGCACCGGGTCTCCCCGGTGGAGGGTGCGGCCGCGCGGCATACGGCGATCTTCGCCTACAGCGACCGTCCCGGTGTCATCGGCACCGTGGAACGCACCCGTCAACTGTTCGGACGGGTGCTCCCCGATCATCTCGCGGCGGCCGATGCCGTCCGGGGTGACCGGCTGCTCGATTGATCGGACGCGATCGAGTGGGTACCGCCCGAGGAGAGGAACACACCGTGCCAGTTCCGTTGCACACCACCGGGAAAGCATCCTTCGACGACATCTACTCGAGGCCCGATCCGCGTGACTACTACGCGCGGATGGCGGAGCTGGACTACCGCATCCCGGAACTGGCGAAACCGCATCTGCGGCGGCAGATCGCCGAATGCGGCGCGGCGAAGGGGGCGGCGCCGGCCGTGCTGGACATCGGCTGCTCCTACGGTGTGAACGCGGCCCTGCTGCGCTGGGACACCACCCTCGCCGAACTGGCCCGATCGTATGCGGACCCGGAGGCGGGGACGGACGGGTTGATCGCGCGCGACCGCGCTCGGCTGGCCGCCGCCGATGCGTTGCCGGGGGTGCGCTTCCTCGGTATGGACGCCTCCGCGCCGGCGCTGGACTACGCCCACGCCGCGGGCCTGCTCGACGCCGTGGTGCACGCCGACCTCGAGGCCACCGATCCCGGCGACGCCCAACGCGAGATCCTCGCCTCGGCGGATCTGGTCGTTTCGACCGGCTGTATCGGGTATGTCACCGAGAAGACGATCGTGCGGATCGCCACCGCCCATCCCGACCGGCGCCCCTGGATGGCCCACTTCGTGCTGCGCATGTACGGTTTCGAACCCATCGAGGCGGAGCTGGCGGCCCTGGGCTATCGCACCGAGCGGATGCCCGGGGAATTCGCTCAGCGCAGGTTCGCCTCGGCGGCCGAGCGGGAGCAGGTACTGAGTACGCTGGCCGGTAACGGCATCGATACCACCGGCCTGGAGAACGAGGGTTGGCTGTATGCCAATCTCTATGTGTCCCGGCCTCTTTCGGCGCCCATATCCAATGCTTGACCGCCGGGCGCAACCCGACGACCGACGACCGAACCGGAGAACGACTTGACCGAACCCACCTTCGCCGCCGAGGACCAGCTCCCGAGGGTCCCGTTGCCGACCCTCGAGGACAGCTGCGCGCGTTTCGTCCAGTGGTGTACCCCGCTGCTGACCGCCGAGCAGCTGGCCGCCACCGAGGCGGCCGTGGCCGATCTGCTGCGCCCCGGCGGCCCCGGCCGCGTCCTGCACGACGCGCTGCGCGAATACGACGAGACCCCGGGCGTGGGCAGCTGGCTCGACCGGTTCTGGTCCTCGCGCTACCTGGGCCGGCGCGATCGGATCGCCCTGAACGCCAACTTCTTCTTCCTTTTCCGTGACGATTCGGCGCTGGCGAGTTCCACCGCGGCCGATCAGGCCGAGCGTGCCGCCGCGCTGGTCGCCGCCGCGGTCGACTACAAGCTGGCCCTGGACCGGGAGGAGATCCCGCCGGTCACCCAGCGGGGGCAGCGTCTGTCCATGTGGCAGAACAAGTACCTGTTCTCCGAGACCCGGATTCCCGGGCTCGAGCAGGACACCGTGCGGGTGCCCTACAGCGACGCCGAACCCGGCCCGTCGACCGCCCGGCACATCCTGGTGCTGCACCGCGGGGCCATGTTCCGGCTGGACGTCATCGGACCGGAGGGCGACCCGTACGCGTTCGAGGATGTGACCGCCGGGCTGCGCGCGATCCTGAAATCGGCCACCGAGCCGGCCCCGGCCGGGACCTCGGTGGGACAGCTGACCACCGCGGCGCGTGCCGACTGGGCCCGCGCCCGCACCCGGCTGCTGACCGATTCGCACAATGCCGAAGCGCTCGACACCGTCGAAACGGCGCTGTTCGCCGTCTGCCTCGAGGATTTCGCCCCGCGCGACGACCTGCACGCCGCCGACACCCTGCTGCACGGTGACAGCGCCAACCGGTGGTTCGACAAATCGATCTCGTTCATCGTCTTCGCCGACGGCCGGGCCGGGATCAATGTCGAACACTGCGGCCTGGACGGCACCACCATTCTGTCCTTCGTCGATACCCTGCTGGAGACACCCGTCGGCGAACACCTCGAGCGGTCCGGGGCGCGGGGGCAGGGGTTGCCGCCGGCCGAGCAGATCGAGTTCCGGCTCGACGCGGAGCAGCAGGCCGAAGTGATCGCGGCCGGGGCGGCGTTCGCGCAGTACGCCGCCGACAACGCCACCACGGTCGTCTCGTTCCCCGATTTCGGCACCGCACGGGCCAAACAGCTCGGCATCTCCCCGGACGCGTTCGCGCAGCTGAGTTACCAGCTCGCGCATCGGCGCAGCAAGGGGCTCACCGGCGCCACCTACGAATCCATCGCCACCCGGCAGTACCGCAACGGCCGCACAGAGGCGATGCGGGTGGTGACTCCGGAGATGGTGACCTTCGCCGACACCCTGACGGACCCGGCGGCCGAGCCCGCCGCGAAACTGGCTGCCGCCCGCGCCGCCGCCACCGCGCATGTGGAACGGGCGAAACAGTGCCAGTCGGGTGCGGCGCCGGAACAGCATCTGTGGGAACTCGAATGGATCCAGCGGCGCCGCGGCGCCGAACTCGGCGTCACCGATCCGATCCCGCTGTACTCCAGCCCCGGCTGGACCGTTCTGCGCGACGACTATCTGAGTACCAGCTCCGCGCCGTCGGTGAACATCAGCTACTTCGGTTTCGGGTCCACCAGCCCGAAGTGCATCGGTATCGCCTACGTGCTGCTGCCCGACCGGTGGAATCTGTACCTGGCCACCCCCGCGGCCGTCGCCGACGAGATGCACGCGTTCGCTGGGCACCTGCGCACCGCTGTCGCCGAACTCGAGGCCCTGCTCGCCGGAGCGTGAGCGAGTCGGGCCCGGGGGTGGTGGCGTGGTGTGACCACGCTGGGCCCTCGCTCATGCGCGATGGATACAGCGTGAGCGGTACGCGCGTGATCGTCCGAGTGGGTGCCACGACACGGTGGCGCCCACTCGGGCGGAGTCGCGCGGCGGCGATCTGAAACAATGTCCTGCCGTGAAGACTTTCGAGGCCCTGTTCGCCGAGCTCCAGGATCGCGCAGCCACCCGCCCCGCCGGGTCGGGTACCGTCGCCGCGCTGGACGCGGGCGTCCACACCCAGGGCAAGAAGGTGCTGGAGGAGGCCGGCGAGGTGTGGCTGGCCGCCGAACACGAGGGCGACGAGGCGCTCGCCGAGGAGATCTCTCAGCTCCTCTACTGGGTGCAGGTTCTGATGGTGGGCCGCGGGCTGCGGCTGGAGGACGTCTACCGACATCTGTAGACGCCCCGACCGTTCCCCCGACCGAAAGGACCACCATGCTGCGCGTCGCAGTACCCAACAAGGGCGCACTCTCCGAATCCGCGGTCGCCATCCTCACCGAGGCCGGCTACCGCAAACGCACCGATTCCCGCGATCTGACCGTGCTCGATCCGGCCAACCAGGTGGAGTTCTTCTTCCTGCGGCCCAAGGACATCGCCATCTACGTCGGATCCGGTGAGCTCGACCTGGGGATCACCGGCCGCGATCTGTCGCTGGATTCGGGCGCACCCGTGCACGAACGACTCTCGCTCGGATTCGGCGGTTCGACCTTCCGCTATGCCGCCCCGCAGGGCCAGGACTGGAAGGTCGAGGACCTGCAGGACAAGCGGATCGCCACCTCCTACCCCAACCTGGTGCTGGCCGATCTTTCCCGCCGCGGGATCGAGGCCGAGGTGATCCGGCTCGACGGGGCCGTCGAGATCTCCATCCAGCTCGGCGTGGCCGACGCGATCGCTGATGTGGTCGGCTCCGGCCGGACCCTGCGCCAGCACAATCTCGTCGCCTTCGGCGAATCGCTGTGCGATTCCGAGGCCGTGCTGATCGAACGGGCCGGCTCCGATCAGCGCGACCGGGCGCGTAACCAGCTGATCGCCAGGGTCAAGGGTGTGGTGTTCGCTCAGCAGTACCTGATGCTCGATTACGACTGCCCGAAGAACCTGCTGGAACGCGCCGCCGAACTCACCCCGGGCCTGGAGTCCCCGACGGTCGCCCCGCTGGCCGACCCCGGCTGGGTCGCGGTGCGGGCGCTGGTGCCGCGGAGGAAGGGCAACGAGCTGATGGATCAACTGGCCGAACTGGGAGCGCGGGCCATCCTGGCCACCGATATCCGCTCCTGCCGCGCCTTCTGATCGCCCGCACGTCTCGCCGCCCGGGGCCGAGGTCCATACCTCGGCCCCGGGCGTGTGCTGCCGAGGTACTTCTCGGCGGCGTGGACCTGCCGGCGTCGGTGATAGCTCTCATGACGTATCACCAGCGCATCGCTGTACCATCCCCCCAGTGAGCGACCTCCGCGTCTTCCGCCGAGTGAGTTCCGGACCATGGTGGAGTACTAACCCTGCTGGGACGGCCGCGAGGTGATCGCGGTGGACCGGTGGCCCTTCGGGGCCGGGAGGATGTCAATCCGATACCGATTCGGCGAAGGATTCGGCCGGGGATTCGTCGTCCGCCGGCCAGCCGGGGTAGGGCGGGGGCGTTCCGTCGAATGCCGGGCACAGGCTTTTGTAGGCGCAGTAATCACACAGCCAACTCGGATTCGGCGGAAAATCTCCGGTACGGCCCGCCGCCCGCACGGCGTCCCACAGGGCGGTGAGAGTGCGTTCGAAGCGGAGTAGTTCTTCCTCGTCGGGGGTGTAGGTGAGCAGTTCGGCGTCGGCCAGGTAGATCAACCGGAGCTGGGTGGGTACCACCCCGCGGGTGCGCAGCAGCATGAGCGCGTAGAACTTCAACTGGAACAGCGCCCGCGTCTCCTGGGTGGGGCCGGGTGCCCGGCCGGTCTTGTAGTCCACCACCCGGAGTTCCCCGGTGGGCGCCACGTCGATCCGGTCCACGAAACCGCGCAGCGGGGCACCGTCGGGCAGGTGGACCTCGAGCCGGGTCTCGCAGGATTCGGGTTCGAAACGGCGGGGGTCCTCGAGCCGGTAGTAGGTGCGCACCAGAGCGCGGACCTCGTCGAGGAAGCGTGCGACGTCGAGCCCGGCGGCGAGGAGTTCGGCCGCCTCGGGCCGTTCGGCCAGCACCCGGGTCCAGGCCGGCTCGGCCAGCGCGGTCGCGTGGTCGGGATCGCGGTCGGCGGCGGGCAGGGCGTAGAGGTCTTCGAGGACGGCGTGCACGACGGTGCCGCGCACCGCCTGGCGGCTCGGCGGTTCCGGGATGCGATCGATGGTGCGGAGCCGGTACTTCAGCGGGCACTGTTTGAAATCGGCTGCGCGCGAAGGGGACAACGCCGGTCGGGCGGAGGCGGGTGCCGGCTCGAGGCCGGAACCGGCCGGGGGCGTGCTCGGTGGCGCTGACATACCTGGCAGGCTATCCGGCGGCACCGACACGGTGCCGCGCCCGGTGATCGGCCCGGGCGCAGTCCTCATCGTGAACGGAGATCCATGACGGCCAGACGGACCGGGCCATTCGTCGTCGGCGACCGCGTGCAGCTGACCGACGCCAAGGGCAGGCTGTACACGGTGCTGCTGGAACCGGGTAAACAGTTCCACACCCACCGCGGCGCCATCACCCACGACGACCTGATCGGCGCCGACGAGGGCACCCTCGCGCATTCCAACAACGGCACGCCGTATCTGGCCCTGCGCCCGCTGCTGACCGATTACGTGATGTCCATGCCGCGTGGGGCGGCGGTGATCTACCCCAAGGACGCCGCGCAGATCGTGCACGAGGGCGATATGTTCCCCGGCGCCCGGGTGCTGGAGGCGGGGGCGGGATCGGGCGCGCTGACCTGTTCCCTGCTGCGCGCGGTGGGGCCCGACGGGGCGGTCGTGTCCTATGAGATCCGCGAGGACCACGCCGAGCACGCTGTCCGCAATGTGGAGCGTTTCTTCGGCGAACGCCCTGCGAACTGGCAGCTCACCGTCGGCGATGTGGCCGATTACGCGGGGGAGCGGGTGGACCGCGCGGTGCTGGACATGCTCGCGCCCTGGGACGCGCTGCCGGCCGTCTCGCGGGCCATCGTGCCCGGCGGGGTGCTGATCGTCTACGTTGCGACGGTGACCCAGCTCTCCCGGCTGGTGGAGGCCTTGCGTGAACAGCAGTGCTGGACCGAACCGCGGTCCTGGGAGTCGATGGTGCGCGGCTGGCACGTGGTGGGGCTGGCGGTACGGCCCGAGCATCGGATGCAGGGCCATACGGCCTTCCTGGTGAGCGCGCGCCGGCTGGCCGAAGGGGTGGTGACCCCGAAACCGCAGCGCCGGCCGTCGAAGGGCTGAGCCGGGCGCTACGGGCGGCCGCGGGACCACGGCGGCCGGATCACCGGCTCTCCGTGGTCCCGCGGGTCCGGGGTGGTCAGGCGGGGGAGCAGGGGATCTGCGCGAACCCGAACAGGACGCAGGCGCTCGCATCGGACAGTTTCCAGGTGTCGTCGTCGTGCTCCCAGGTCAGCGGCATGGGCGGCGCGCTCTGACCGGATGGGCTGGTGATGGTGGTCTGCCCGGTGGCGGTCTCACCGTCCACGGTGATCTCGCCGACCTGGAAGGTGATGCCGCGATAGGTCTGCAGGGCGGCGTTGAGCTGCTCCAACAGGCCCCGGCGGTTCTCGCCGTCGTCGATCAGCTTCACCTTCTCGTCGACCGGGACATCCGGGTTTGTGATCTGTTCGAGGGTGGACTGTAGGCTCTGCGCGGTGGGCGCGGGCGCGGTCTCGCCGTGGTCGTGATCGTCCCCGTGGTCGTGCGCCGCGGCGCTGGTGGTGGCCGCGACACTGCCGGCGGCGGCGGTATCGCCGTCGTCGTCGGACCCGCAGGCCGTGAGGCCCAGCGCCAGGGCGGCGGCCGCGGCGGTAGCCGCCGCGACGCGGGACAATCGCCGTGTCCGTGCGGGAAGTTGCATATCTGGCAACCTTTCGGCTAGTCGGTGAGCATGCCCACCATAGTTGGGTTAGGGGAGGCTAACATGGTGTGACCTGCAGATGGCCGCGGACCAGATGTGATCACGACGAAATCGTGTCGGACAGCGCAAACGGGCCGCGCCCGGTAGCGTTGATAGACCGGGACTGGGAGGAGCAGCACATGAGCCCCATCGAGAATTCGGATTCGGCGGCCTGGAGAGAACTCGAGGCAGTACGCGCCGAAGCGGCTGCACTCCGGAGGCAACTCGCCGACTCACCGGATCGCACACGGGAATTGGAAGCCCGTATCGATTCGCTGACCATTCGCAACACCAAGCTGATGGATACCCTGAAGGAAGCGCGGCAGCAACTCGTCGCGTTGCGCGAGGAGGTCGACCGGCTCGGTCAGCCGCCCAGCGGTTACGGGATTCTGATCGGGGTGTACGAGGATCAGACCGTCGACGTGTTCACCTCCGGCCGCAAGATGCGATTGACCTGCTCGCCGAACATCGACACCACGACGCTGGCCTACGGCCAGACCGTCCGCCTCAACGAGGCGCTGACGGTGGTCGAGGCCGGGATGTTCGACGCGATCGGGGAGATCGGCACGCTGCGGGAGATCCTCGACGGAGGCCGCCGCGCGCTGGTCGTCGGGCATGCCGACGAAGAGCGGGTGGTCTGGCTGTCCGGCCCCCTGGCCAAACTGGCCGACGCCGACGATCTGGAGGATCCGGACTCCCCGATCCGCAAGCTGCGGCCCGGTGACTCCCTGCTGGTCGATACGAAGGCCGGCTTCGCGTTCGAACGCATCCCCAAGGCCGAGGTCGAGGATCTCGTGCTGGAGGAGGTCCCCGATGTCGGGTACGAGGACATCGGTGGTCTCGGCCGCCAGATCGAGCAGATCCGCGACGCCGTGGAGCTGCCGTTCCTGCACAAGGATCTGTTCCGCGAGTACGCGCTGCGCCCGCCCAAGGGCGTGCTGCTCTACGGTCCGCCCGGCTGCGGTAAGACGCTGATCGCCAAGGCGGTGGCGAATTCGCTGGCCAAGAAGATCGCCGAGGCGCGGGGCGAGGATGCCAAGGAAGCGAAGTCCTACTTCCTGAACATCAAGGGTCCCGAGCTGCTGAACAAGTTCGTCGGCGAGACCGAACGCCATATCCGGATCATCTTCCAGCGGGCCCGGGAGAAGGCGTCGGAAGGGACGCCGGTGATCGTGTTCTTCGACGAGATGGACTCGATCTTCCGTACCCGTGGTTCCGGTGTCTCCTCGGATGTGGAGACGACCGTGGTACCGCAGCTGCTCAGTGAGATCGACGGTGTGGAAGGGCTGGAGAACGTCATCGTCATCGGCGCCTCCAACCGGGAGGACATGATCGATCCCGCGATCCTGCGGCCCGGTCGCCTCGACGTGAAGATCAAGATCGAGCGGCCGGACGCCGAATCCGCGCAGGACATCTTCTCGAAGTACCTCACCGAGGAGCTGCCGCTGCACGCCGACGATCTGGAGGAGTTCAAGGGCGACAAGGTGGCCTGCGTCCGCGCGATGATCGAGCGGGTGGTGGACCGGATGTACGCCGAGAGCGAGGACAACCGCTTCTTGGAGGTCACCTACGCCAACGGTGACAAGGAGGTCCTGTACTTCAAGGACTTCAACTCCGGCGCCATGATCCAGAACATCGTGGACCGGTCCAAGAAGTACGCCATCAAAGCGGTGCTCGACACCGGTAACCCGGGTCTGCGGATCCAGCATCTCTACGATTCGATCGTGGACGAGTTCTCCGAGAACGAGGACCTGCCCAACACCACGAATCCGGATGACTGGGCCCGAATCTCGGGTAAGAAGGGCGAGCGGATCGTCTATATCCGCACGCTGGTCACCGGGAAGAACGCCAGTGCCAGCCGGGCGATCGACACCGAGTCGAACACCGGCCAGTACCTGTAACCGGCACAGTCACCGAGGCCGCGCTCCCCTGGGAGCGCGGCCTCGGTCGTCGCCGGGGTCCACCTGTGGTCGTACCGCGGGTACGCCGCACGCGGGCGGCCTGTTGCGCCCGGATTCCACCGGTAGGTGGACGCCGCGGCGGCCGCGCCGCGGATATGTTCCGAGGGCCCGGTTCACGAAGCCCAGGAGTATCCCGTGACCACGATGACCGATCCCGCCCCGCCGCGGCCGGATACGCATACCGACCACCCCTTCGCCACCGTTCCGGTCCTCGCGGTGGCCGCCGTGGCCGCCGTCGTGCTGGTGCTCTCGGCGACCCGCTACGGCTATTTCGGCGACGAACTGTATTTCCTGGCCGCCGGCCGCCGGTTGTCGTTCGGCTACGCCGATCAGGGGCCGGTACTGCCCCTGCTCGCGGCGCTGGGGGATGCCGTCGCACCGGGTTCGCTGGTGGCGTTGCGGCTGCCCGCGATCGTCTCGGCCGTGATCGCGATCGTGGTCGCCGCACTCATCGCGCGGGAACTCGGTGGCGGTCGCGGCGCCCAGGTGCTCACCGCCGTGGCGTACGTGACCTCACCGTTCCTGCTCATGCAGGCCAAGAACCTGTCCACCAACGCGATCGATTCCGCCCTGTGGGTCCTGATCACCTGGCTGGTGGTGCGCTGGGTCCGTACCCGCCGGGACGGGCTGCTGCTGGTCGCCGGCGCGATCACCGCACTGGATATGCAGGTCAAATGGCTGATCCCGTTCTTCTGGCTCGCCGTGGTGGCGAGTTCGCTGGTTTTCGGCCCCCGGGACCTGGTGCGGCGGCCGCTGCTGTGGGTGGGCGGGCTGATCGCGCTGCTGGTGTCGGTTCCCTCCCTGTTGTGGCAGGCCCGGCACGGCTGGCCGCAGCTGGCCCTGGGTGCGGTGGTCCGCGCGGAACAGCAGTACTCCGGTGGACCGGTGACCTTCGTGCCCCTGGCCGTACTGCTCGCGGGAGCGCTGGGCGCGGTGCTGCTGTGTTACGGCGTGTGGGCGCTGCTGCGGTACGAGCCGCTGCGTCCGTACCGGTTCCTCGGGGCCGCCACACTGCTGCTGCTCGCGGTGTTCCTGATCTCCGGTGGCCGTGTCTACTACCTGGCCGGAATGTACGCGGTGGTGTTCGCCGCCGGCGCGGTCGCCCTGGTGGCGGCGGTACAGAAGGTCGAGTCGGCGCCGCGCCGGCGGGCGCTGCTCGGCTCGGGGGCGGCGCTGGTGGCGGTATCGCTCGCCCTGATCGCCGGGTCCACGCCCTGGCAGGACCCCGACGCGATCGCCCCGCCCGCGAACGATACCGAGGCCGCGTTGAACATCGGGCTGTACGGCGAATTCGGGTGGACCGAACTCGCGGACGCGGTGGTGACCGCCTACCGTTCGCTGCCTCCCGCGGAGCGGGCCCGTTCGGCGGTGATCACGGAAAGCTACTGGCAGGCGGGCGCGTTGGATCAGCTGGCGCGGACCGAGCTGCCCCCGGTGCACAGTCCCTCGCGCGGTTTCGGATATTTCGGCGCACCTCCCGACACGGCCGGCACCCTGGTGTGCGTGGGCGGCGACGAGGACCTGTTGCGGGCGCAGTTCGCGACACTCGAACCGATCGGCCACGTCGACACCCGGCTCGGCTTCCTGGGTAACACCCGCGACGTCACCCTCTGGAAATGCGCGCAGCCGCGGCGGCCGTGGTCGCAGGTGTGGCCGGAATGGATGCACCTGTAGCGGGCTACGCTCACAGCCATGAGCACTCCGGAAACCGAGATCTGGCACAATCCGCGCTGCAGCAAGAGCCGCGCCGCCGTGGCACATCTGGATGCCGCCGGAATCGAGTATTCGGTCCGCCGGTACCTCGACGATCCGCCCACCGCGGCGGAACTGCGCGCGGCGCTCGACCGGCTCGGCGCGCAACCGTGGGATATCACCCGCATCGGTGAGGACATCGCGAAGGAATTGGGGATGGCCGAGTGGGGCCGGACCGAGGCGGACCGGGACCGCTGGATCGAGGCGCTCGCCGGGCATCCCCGGCTCATCCAGCGTCCGCTCGTGTTCACCGCCGGGCGCGCGATCATCGCCCGGGATACCGATGCGCTGGATTCGCTGGGCTGAGCCCGCGGCGGTTTGCCGGAGCGTAGCTCTGACGCGTCCGGTGCCGGTGCACGCCGGAACGGCCGTCCGGGTGCGGAGAACGCGCGGTCCACGCCGGAGCCTCGCGGTGCCCCGGATCAAGTTCCGGGGCGGTGCCGTCGCGACGGATCCGGAATCGTCGCGCAGAGTCGATCGGCTCTCGCGCGGCGGAACCGACGGCCGCGCAGGACGGGGATCGAGAATGGCGGCGGGGACCGCCCGCCGTGCCGCCCGGGCGGCGTGCCCCCGTTACCGGTACCCGACGGTCGCACCGCGGCGGCGGTAGTGTCGGCTCATGAAAGTTGAACTGCGGCACAATCCGTCGTCGACGGTTGCCCGGTGTGTCCTGGCGGGTGGTGAGCCGGTCCGGGTGGAATCCGGTGCCATGGTAGCGCATTCGGCGGGGGTGAGTCTGGAGGCCAAGGCCGAGGGCGGCATCCTGGCCGGCCTGAAGCGGTCGATGCTCTCGGGCGAATCGTTCTTCGTCTCCACCTTCACCGCGCCGCAGCAGGGTGGCTGGGTCGATGTGGCGCCGTCGCTGCCCGGGGATATGCTGGCCCTCCAGATCGCCCCGGACCGGCCGTATTTCATCAGTCGCGGGGGCTGGATCGCGAATTCGGCCGGTGTCGGGGTGGAGAGCAAATGGGGTGGATTCGCCAACCTGTTCGGCGGTGAGGGCGGCTTCGGGTTGCGCGCGGCGGGCCAGGGCGAGGTCGTGGTCGGCGTATTCGGGGCCATCGATGTCATCGATCTGGCGCCCGGCGAGCCGGTCACCATCGATACCGGGCATGTGGTCGCCTACGATCTGTCGATCCGGTTCACCATCCGGCGCGCGGTCTCCGGCCGTTCCCTGCAATCGCTCAAATCCGGCGAGGGCCTGGTCTTCGACTTCGTGGGCCCCGGACGGGTCCTGCTGCAGACCCGCAACCCCAGCGCCTTCGCCTCTTGGACGGCCTCGGTTTCCTCCGGGTAGGCGAACCCCCGCCTGTGTTCCGGTCGTGCGTCGCCCGCGGGCTCTCGCCTTCGTTCCGGCCGTGCGTCTGCATACCTTCGCTCGCGATCCAGCTGTGGGCTTTCGCGTGTCTCCGGCTGTGGGCGGGCTCCCTGATGGGCCTGCCCGACTGCCTCGACCACGAGTACCTCCACCGTCGTGCAGCCCGTGCGTCACGGCGCGACCTCCGCGTCGGGACGCACGGGTCGCCGGCGGGTGCGCCCACCCGCGTCCGCCGGCAGGTGCGGTCGCCCCTCGGGGTGGACCGCACCTCGCCGATCATCCGTTCGGCGCGACGACCGTGTAGCGCACGCAGGCGAATTCCCCATTGCCGGCCACTTCGTCGACCCGCAGCTCCAGCCGGCGCGGCAGCAGCGGCGCGCCCGCACCCAGGGTCACCGGGGCGATCGACACGATCACCTCGTCGAGCAAACCGCGATCGGCGAACTGTCCCGCGAGTTCGCCGCCGCCGACGACCCACCGGTTCCTGCCGGCCGCCGCCTCGGTCATCGACTTGTGCACGAGCTCGATCGGGTCCTGGGTGAAGCGCACCTCGCCGTCGGTGCGCGGGGGGAACTCGCGATGAGTGCAGACCCAGGTCGGGACCTCGTAGGGCCAGGGTTGCGCCGCCTCGTTGTCGAGCAGCCACTGATAGGTGTTGGCGCCCATCACGATCGCGCCGACACCGGCCATGAACTCGGTCATCGCCATGGGGCCGTTGTCGTTGTCGGCCTCCCGGGACAGCAGCCAGTCCAGGGAGTGGTCGGGTGTGGCGATGAAGCCGTCGAGGCTGGTCGCCGTGTAGTAGACGGTCCGGGGCCCGGTCGCCGGGGTGGTCATTCACTCTCTCCTTCGCAGCCAGTCGATAGGGTCGCCCCAGCCGACGGAATCATCGGGTGATGTGCCGCGTATCCAGTACCGCACCAGCTGGCGGCGATACGCGGAGTAGGTGAGCACGTGCGCGATCACGCTGCCGAGAACGAAACTTTCCGGCGGCTCGCACAGCGCATCGATCAGGGTGTCGCCCCAGCCGCCGCGCCGATCGATCTCGCGGACGGTATCCAGCCACCGGGGCCCCACCTCCTCGAGGCGGGCCGCGAGCGCGGCCGGATCGTCGCCGCCGGCCACCGGAGTGTCGGCGCCCTCGATCGAGGCCAGCCAGCACTCCTTGCTGCGGATCAGATGGTGCAGTACCGCCGCGACCGAATCCTCGGGGCCGTCCCAGGGCAGCACCGTCCCGGTGCTGCCCCGGGCGCGCCGGTACTGCTCCTCGGTCAATCCCGTGGCCGCCTTCACCAGCAGGGCGGTGTCCTCGAGGTCATGGTGCAGCAGCAGGGCGGTCGGGTCCATATCGGATCGTCCTCTCGGTTCCCCCTCGACCCACAGCGACATGGGCGGATGGAAATGGATTCCGTTCGCCGCGGGCAGCCAGCGCGGTGTCCGGCCCGTCAGCGGCGGGGTCGCGCTCGGTGGATGACCGAACGCGCGGGTGAAGGCTCTGCTGAACCCCTCCACCGTGTCGTAACCCGCGGCGAAGGCCACCTCGGTGACCGCCGCGCCACCGCCCAGCTGCCAGCACGCGCGCTCCAGCAGCACCCGCCGCCGCAGACCCACCGGTGACTCGCCGGTACCGCGACTGAACTGCCGGGCGAAGTGGTACCGCGAGGAGTACGCGCCGGCGGCCATCTGCCCGAGCGTGGTGTTGTCTTCGTCGAGAACGGCGTCCAGCAGTTCTCGCAGTCGGTCCCGTCGGTTGCTCACCCGTCGAGTCTGTCGGGTCGGCCACCCGGTGCGCTTGACCGATCTTGCGCAGTCCGGCCCGTGTCGCCGGGCCCCCCGCGCCGCGGCTCAGCGGCTGCTGCGGCGTTCCAGGCCCTTGCGGTCGTAGAGGATGGTGAAGACGAGACCGAGTACCAGGCCGATACCCAGCCCGACCAGGCTCATCCCGACCCCCCGCGCCAGTCCGGGGTTACCGTGGGCGTCGAAGTACAGGATGGCGCGAATACCCAGGTAGATCTGGTGCATCGGTTCGAAGGCGGCCAGCCACGCCATGTAGTGCGGGGTGGCCTCCAGCGGGATGGTGGCACCGGCCGAGGGCAGTCCGAGCACGATGAACAGGATCAGGTTGATCAGCAGGCCCGCCGACCCGAACACCGCGAGGACGGACAGCGCCGTGACCCCGACCGCGAGGATCGCCAGGGTGCCGAAGAGGAACAGCGCCAGGCCGTGTTCGAGCGGAACGTCCAGCAGGGTGGCGATCCCGACGAACAATCCGGAGGCGATCGGCGCCACCACGGCCATCACCCCCCACTTCAGCAGCAGGGTGCGGACCCGGGAATGCGGAGAGGTCGGATGGTGCACGAACCACGGCCCGTATTCGGTGGGGACGAATCCGAGCGCCGAATCGATCATGGTGTGCACGATCATGGCGCCGGTGAACCCGGCCAGCACCACCAGCAGGGTGTAGAAGAACGCGGACAGGCCCTGCCCGGTCCCGTCCGGCAGCGGCCGGTACTGCTCGATGAGCACATCGATCGGTTCGGCCAGCATCAGCCGGGACGCGCCGGAGAGCTGGGTGCCGCCGCCGGGGCCGGAGCTCAGTTCGCTGTCGACCGTTGCCGTGAGTTGTTTGCCGACCTCGGCGTTCACCTGGGTGAGCGCCTGCCGGGCGATGAGCTGGGTGATCTGGGTGGCGAAGGTCCCGGTACGCGGATTGGTCACCACGGTGATCACCGGCTGCTGGATATCGCCGGGCACCACACTGCCCGCACCCAGGATCGACAGTCGCTTGGACAGATCGCTGGGCAGGATGATCGCGCCGTAGACCTCGCCGTTGTCGAGGAGGCGCTGCGCCTCGCCGATACCGGTCACCCGCAGATCCACCTTGTCCGCCGGGACGCGCTCGGTGAGCGCGGCGGTGATCTGGTCGCCGATATCGATCTGCTGCCCGTCGCGGATATCGCCGTCGTCCTGGTTCACCAGCGCGATCGGGAAATCGTGCAGGTTCTTCTCCGGGTTGACGACATAGCCCAGATACATTGTGGACAGCAGGGCCATCAGCAGCGTCACCACCACGATCGGGCCGGCCCAGATACGGATGCGACGGCGCACCCGGGCGCGGGTGTCGGTGTCTCCCGTGTCGTCCGGTACGGCGTGTGCGCCCGGTGCGTCGCCGGTGCTGTCGGTCCCCATCGCGTCCTCCGTCGAAGCTGCGCGCCCGGCCCGGATAGACGGGCCGGGCATCTGCCGGTACGGCCGGGTCAATGGTGGCAGCTACCCGGGCGCGGAGCGGTACCGTGACCGGGTGTGTCTGCTCACTGTGGCGGGCGTATCAGCGCAGCGCGGCGGCTATGCCCGATTCAGGAGCCGGTAGCTCGAATGCCACAACCACTCCACCGGACCGCGTTCGAACCGGCGCAGCCAGCAGTGGGCGAACAGCGCGATCACCGCGCACACGGTCACATAGACGGCGACGGTGAAAGGCACCCGGGCCTCCGGCGCGAACCGCGCGGCGAGCCCGAACCCCCAGCCGTAACACAGGATCGACGCCACCAGGTTCTGCAGGATGTAGCAGCTCAGCGCCGCCCGGCCGATCTCGCTCAACCGGCGTCCGGCGAAACCGGTCCGCGAGCGGCGCACGTAGAACTCGGCGACCAGCGCCAGGATGCCCAGCGAGACCACCGGCGCCACCGCATAGCGGGTGATCAGCACGAAATCGCCGCCGCCGGCCAGACCGGCCAGCAGATCGATCGGCGCGGCCACACCGAAGCCCACGAACAGGAGCCGGCGCCGCAGCCGCGCGCCTTCGGGCCGGAACACGCCCGCGTGGAACAGACGGGCACCCACCAGGAACAGCGCGATCGACAGCGGCAGGATGACGATCGCTTCGGCGCGGAACGCCAGTGCGTGCTCGGCCCGGAAGAGCACCAGATCCCAGAACGAGCCGTCGGCGTACGGGTTCGGGGACAGCGCCGCCCGCTGCGACGGCGCGGCGGGCTCAGCCGTCACCAGTGAGACGACGTAGACCGCGATCAGGCAGAGATGAACACCGAGCATCGTGTAGAGCCACCGGCCCTGGGCCCGCCCGCTGCGCGTGAGCAGGAACGCCACGATCGCGGCCGTGACGGCGTAGCCCATGAGCACGTCGAATTCGGCGATCAGGAGGAAATTGAGCAGGCCGTCGAGGAACAGCAGCGCGGCGCGCCAGGGGTAACCGCCCGGCCAGGGTCGTCCGCCCCGGCGGGCCGAGCTCTGCTGGATGGCCAGGCCGATACCGAACATCACCGTGAGCAGCCCCAGGAATTTGCCCTGGGCCAGTTGCTGCAGCACCTTCTCGGCCCACATCCAGCCGTCCGTGGGGGAGGCCGAGATCCGGTGCAGATATCCGCTCAGGCCCTCGGGGTCGGTCAGGATCCAGATATTCGTGCCCAGCGTGCCCAGAATGGCGATTCCGCGCAGCACATCCAGTGCCGCGAGCCGGGCCGGGCGGGGCTGATTCGGTCCGGGGGTGAGAGCGTCGGTGATGGTGCGGGTCATGGTCAGAGCATGTGGTCGCGGGCTACGCCACGGCATCGGCCGGAAGTACCACTCGACGGATGATTCGCCGTCCGTCGCCTACGCTCGAACTCATGCAGCGCATCATCGGTATCGAGGTCGAATACGGGATCTCCACGCCCACCGAGCCGTCGGCCAACCCGATCCTCACCTCTACCCAGGCGGTTCTGGCCTACGCCGCGGCCGAGGGGGTGCCGCGCGCCAAGCGCACCCGATGGGACTACGAGGTCGAGTCGCCCCTGCGCGATGCCCGCGGTTTCGATCTGAGCCGGATGAACGGTCCGGCGCCGGTGATCGATGCCGACGAGGTCGGCGCGGCGAATATGATCCTCACCAACGGCGCCCGCCTCTACGTCGACCACGCGCATCCGGAGTATTCCGCGCCCGAAGTCACCGACCCGCTCGACGCGGTGATCTGGGACAAGGCCGGGGAACGGGTGATGGAGGCGGCCGCCCGGCACGCGTCCAGCGTGCCCGGCGCGCCCCGGATGCAGCTGTACAAGAACAATGTCGACGGCAAGGGCGCCTCCTACGGCACCCACGAGAACTATCTGATGAGCCGCGAAACCCCGTTCAACGCGGTGATTCTCGGGCTCACCCCGTTCTTCGTCTCGCGGCAGGTGATCTGCGGGTCCGGCCGGGTCGGGATCGGGCAGTCCGGCGACAACGCGGGCTACCAGCTCTCGCAGCGCTCGGACTACATCGAGGTCGAGGTGGGGCTGGAGACCACGCTCAAACGCGGCATCATCAACACCCGCGACGAACCGCACGCCGACGCCGACAAATACCGCCGGCTGCACGTCATCATCGGTGACGCCAATCTGGCCGAGATGTCGACCTATCTGAAGGTCGGTACCACCGCGCTGGTGCTGGACCTGATCGAATCCGGTGCCGATCTGTCCGATCTGCAGTTGGCCCGCCCGGTCACCGCGGTCCACACCATCAGCCACGATCCCACCCTCCGCGCCACGGTCGCCCTGGCCGACGGCCGGGAACTGACCGGGCTGGCGATCCAGCGGCTCTATCACGAACGGGTCGCGAAATTCGTCGAGGAGCAGGGCAACGACGACGAGCGGGTGCGCGATGTGCTCGACAACTGGTCGATGGTGCTGGACCTGCTGGAGCGCGATCCGATGGAATGCGCCGACCTGCTCGACTGGCCGGCCAAGCTGCGCCTGCTCGAGGGCATGCGCAGCCGCGAGGGCCTGGGCTGGGCGGCGCCGAAACTGCATCTGATGGATCTGCAGTACTCGGACGTACGCCTGGACAAGGGCCTGTACAACCGCCTGGTGGCGCGCGGGTCCATGAAACGGCTGGTCACCGAACAGCAGGTACTCGACGCCATGACCAAACCGCCCACCGATACCCGGGCCTACTTCCGCGGCGAATGCCTGCGCCGGTTCGGCGCCGATATCGCCGCCGCGAGCTGGGACTCGGTGATCTTCGACCTGGGTGGCGATTCGCTGGTCCGTATCCCCACCCTGGAGCCCCGCCGCGGGACCAAAGCGCACGTCGGGAAACTGCTCGACGGTGTCGATACCGCCGCTGACCTGGTGCAACAGCTCACCACCTGAGTGTTCACCGGAAGTGCCCCGGCAGGCCGTGCCCACCGGGGTGGGACGTAATCCGACTACGTGTCGTCCCGGCTGGGTAGTGTTGAAGAACGAGCACAGAGGTGCTCACGATTCGTCCGGCACGCGAGCGCGGCCGGTCGGTGGAAACAGAGGAGGTCGGCTGCGATGGCACAAGAGCAGACCAAACGCGCCGGGGGCGGCGACGATGACGAAGGCGTCGACGGCGTAGACGCCGCGGGTCAGGAGCGGCGCGAGAAGCTGGCGGAGGACACCGACGACCTGCTCGACGAGATCGACGATGTGCTCGAAGAGAACGCCGAAGACTTCGTTCGTGCCTACGTGCAGAAAGGTGGCCAGTGACCGCAGGTGACCCCTTGCGTCTCCATCTGGGGTACGCCCTCTCGTCCTTTTCCGAACATCTGCGTCAACACGCACCGGATCTCCTGCCGGGAAGCGGATTCGACGCCCTGAGCCAGCCCACCGCCGCCGGAAACCCCGGCGGCGGTGCCGCGGGGGATATAGCACCGCACGGCACCACCGTGGTCGCGGTGTCCTATCGCGGCGGGGTCCTGATCGCCGGTGACCGGCGCTCCACCCAGGGCAATCTGCTGGCGGGCCGCGATGTGGAGAAGGTCCATATCACCGATACCTACTCGGCGACCGGTATCGCCGGGACCGTGGGCATGGCCATCGAGCTGGTCCGCCTGTTCGCGGTGGAACTCGAGCACTACGAGAAGATCGAAGGTGTATCCCTCACCTTCGACGGCAAAGCCAACAAACTGTCGAAGATGGTGCGCGACAACCTGCCGGCCGCCATGCAGGGCCTGGCGGTGGTGCCGCTGCTGGTCGGCTACGACCAGCAGGCCACCGATCCGGACCGGGCCGGGCGCATCGTCTCCTACGACGTGGTGGGCGGGCGCAGCGAGGAGCGGTTCGGTTTCACCGCCGTCGGGTCCGGCTCCATGTTCGCGCGGACCTCGCTGAAGAAGCTGTACTCCAAGGGGATCGACGCGGACCGTGCCCTGCGGATCGCGGTCGAGGCCCTGGTGGACGCCGCCGACGACGACACCGCCACGGGTGGTCCGGATCTGCTGCGCGGGATCTACCCGACCGCGATCCTGATCGATGACGAGGGCGCCGTCGAGGTGGCCGAATCCCGGCTCGAGGAGATCGCGCGCGGTATCGCCGCCGACCGTCAGGCCGCAGAGGAAGGGAGCGCCCGGGCATGACCCTGCCGCTGTATGCGTCCGCCGAGCAGATCATGCGCGACAAGACCGAGCTCGCGCGCAAAGGTATCGCCCGGGGCCGCAGTGTCGTGGTGCTCGCCTACGACGAGGGTGTGGTGTTCGTGGCGGAGAACCCGTCGGCGACCCTGCACAAGGTCAGCGAACTCTACGACCGCACCGGTTTCGCTGCCGTCGGCAAGTACAACGAATTCGAGAATCTGCGCCGGGGCGGCATCCTGCAGGCCGATCTGCGCGGCTATCAATACGATCGCCGCGACGTCTCCGGCCGGGCGCTGGCCAACGCCTACGCCCAGGCGCTGGGCTCGATCTTCACCGATCAGCTCAAACCCTACGAGGTCGAGATCTGCGTCGCCGAGGTGAGCTATCCGGAACAGGAGCCCGAATCGGTCCTCTACCGGATCACCTTCGACGGATCGATCGTCGACGAGCGTGAGTACGTGGTGATGGGCGGTACCACCGAACCCATCGTCAGCGCGCTCAAAGAGTCCTACCGGCCGGGTCTGGACCTGGCCGGGGCGATCCGGGTCGCGGTGGAAGCGTTGCAGTCCAGCGAAGGCGCGGACAAGGACAAGCGGACCCTCGGCGTCGGTTCGCTGGAGGTCGCCACCCTGGAACAGGCACGGCCGCGGCGGGCGTTCCGCCGGATCGGCCGCGCATCCCTCGAGGAACTGCTGGGTTCGTCGGGTGAGGCAGGCTCGGCGGAGCCGGAAACCGGCGGTAAGCCGGACTGAACAGGCCGGCTCCGCGCCGGAGGAGAGATTCACGGGTCGCGCACCGGGCAACGGTGCGCGACCCGTTTATGTGAGATGCGCGATGTGCGGTTGGCCGTTCACGGATTGGCGACCATTGAGCACTTACAGTGCTGTGAGCGTGCTCAGGCTGGTCATCAGGTAGCCCGCAACGACGTTCTGTCCAGTCCCGACGGTCGGCGTCATGGTCAGGGTCTGTGCCCCGACCCGGAGGAACAGAGCTAAGGAGCGTAGCGACCGAGCGCGGGCGGCCTGCCGGCCTGGATCGGTGGCTGTCGAGCACTTACGGGGTTGTGAAGGTGCTCAGGCTGGTCATGGCGTATGTCCGCGCACGCCTTCCGGGTGGGCGTGTGCGGTTGGCCGTCCATGGATCGGTGACCTTTGTGCACTTGCAGTGCTGTGAGTCTCCTCAGGCCGGTCCAGGTGCACGACAGCATGCACCTTCTGTCTATTCCGGATGGTCTGCGTTCGTGGTCGGGGCCCGCCCCCGATTCTGGACCGACGGAGCGAAGGAGCGCAGCGACTGAGCGCAGGAGGGAAGAATCGGGGGCGGGCCCCGACCCGCCCCGCCGGAGGCGGGGCAAACAAACACAGCCCAATCGTTGCCAAGCCGTATACATCGGGTTTTGCGCACTGACCCGCAGGAATCCCTCCGCGCTGTAACCTCGATAGTGTGCAGCGACGAATTATGGGGATCGAGACCGAATTCGGTGTGACGTGCACCTTTCACGGACACCGCCGGCTCAGTCCCGACGAGGTGGCCCGGTATCTGTTCCGCCGGGTGGTTTCCTGGGGGCGCAGCTCCAATGTGTTCCTGCGAAACGGCGCCCGGCTCTACCTCGACGTCGGTTCGCATCCGGAGTACGCCACCGCCGAATGCGACAGCCTGGTCCAGCTGGTCACTCATGACCGGGCCGGGGAGCGAGTACTGGAGGAGCTGCTCATCGACGCCGAGCAGCGCCTCGCGGAGGAGGGTATCGGCGGGGACATCTACCTGTTCAAGAACAACACCGATTCGGCGGGCAACTCCTACGGCTGCCACGAGAACTTCCTGGTCGTGCGGGCCGGCGAGTTCTCCCGGATTTCCGACGTGCTGCTGCCGTTCCTGGTGACCAGGCAGTTGATCTGTGGGGCCGGCAAGGTGCTGCAGACGCCGAAGGCGGCCACATTCTGCCTGTCGCAACGGGCCGAGCACATCTGGGAAGGTGTCTCCTCGGCGACCACCCGCTCGCGTCCGATCATCAACACCAGGGACGAGCCGCATGCCGACGCCGAGAAGTATCGGCGCCTGCACGTGATCGTGGGCGATTCGAATATGGCCGAGACCACCACCATGCTCAAGGTCGGCACCGCCGCCTTGGTGCTGGAGATGATCGAGGCCGGGGTGTCGTTCCGCGATTTCGCCCTGGACAATCCCATCCGGGCCATCCGGGAGGTCAGCCACGATCTCACCGGCCGCCGCCCGGTGCGGCTGGCGGGTGGCCGGCAGGCCAGCGCCCTGGACATCCAGCGCGAGTACTACGCCCGTGCCGTGGAGCACCTGCGTAATCGGGATCGTGATCCGCAGGTCGATCAGGTGGTCGATCTGTGGGGCCGCACCCTGGACGCGGTGGAGTCGCAGGATTTCGCCAAGGTCGATACCGAGATCGATTGGGTGATCAAGCGCAAGCTGTTCCAGCGCTACCAGGATCGCTACAACATGGAGTTGTCCGATCCCAAGATCGCCCAGCTGGATCTGGCCTATCACGACATCAAACGCGGCCGCGGCGTGTTCGATCTGCTGCAGCGCAAGGGTCTGGCCAAGCGGATCACCGAGGACGAAGCGGTCGACGCCGCCGTCGACACCCCGCCGCAGACGACCCGGGCGAAACTGCGCGGTGATTTCATCACTGCCGCCCAGGCGGCCGGCCGGGACTTCACGGTCGACTGGGTCCACCTCAAGCTGAACGACCAGGCCCAGCGCACCGTGCTGTGCAAGGACCCGTTCCGCTCGGTGGACGAGCGAGTGGACCGTTTGATCGCCTCGATGTAGTGCGCGTCCAGGGCCGGCCGGGCTGTGGTCCGGCCGGCCCCGGACGTGTGTTCGCCGCCTGTCGGCTACGCGCCGAGGCGCCGGGCGAGCTCTTGGAAGTCACTCGTTCGCGAAGGTGAGGTGGGTGGGCTCACTCGCGAAGGTGCTGTGTTTATTGGCGGCGCCTTCGGCGCCGCGGGGTCGAGGCCCCCGAAGGTCCCGCCGTTCAGGCCTCGAGACTTGCGATGTGCGATGTGCGGTAGGCCGTCCATAGAGCGCGACCATTGAGCACCTTCGGCCAAGGAGGGACGGGACTCGACCCTTTTTCGGCCACGCCGAACTCGGCACCAAGAGGGTGCTGCTGCTGGTG